>JABDMH010000006.1 GCA_013001595.1 Saprospiraceae bacterium
GGGCAAGGTACGCTGCGTGATCTTCGTACCTGCTATGGAAAAGAGCTCAATTTGGGCAGGAAGAATGTCGTTGAATTGAAAATCTATATTTACAACAGGCTGAGCTGGACTTATGATGGTGGGATACACGTCTAAGTAATTGTTGTCTTGTATCTCCTCTACATCCGTGATATCATAAGTAGTAAAACCACCAAAGTCAGAGAAGTCTGAACAAACATCATTCTGGTTGTAAGGCTTAATTCTCCAATACCATTTCTTATCAACAGGTAGATCGACTGTGATGTGATTGCTTTCTACGATAAATTCATAATCAATATCCACAAAGAAGCTAAAGCGACTAACATTTACTACATAGTGTGTTGCATTGGGATGATGATCCCACTCCAAACGAATTTGTTCATGACCCACTTTGTCATTACGTAGGGGATATACCTGATTAACAGGTTCTGCTGAGACCGGACCATATTTTGGTGAAGCCACTTTATAAAAACTCTTGGCGAAGTCAATATATCCACGCATTGCTTCTACCTGTTCAGTACTGAACTCAGACTGACACGCATCTGAAGAGTAGGACATATAGTTTTTTCCATCAGAGCGAAAATCAATTCCATTGGGGTCTATCTGAATTGCTATACTTTCAAATTCTCGATTACAGCTCCACCCTTCGCTTAAGTAGTCGGGTGAAGTGTCACAAAAGCGGTCTCCTGCTCGTCGACAATTGTCTCCTGACACACTCTCTACAAATGTTGTATCCCGACCAGAAATCCGCAAGAAATTTGGCGTAGGTTCAGATGAATCAAATGTCACTCCTTCCCAGCCTTGGAAAGTGTGTGGTAACGATAACCAATGGCCTACTTCATGTGTCAAGGTGTGGGCGCTTCCTCCCATACAATTTTTGACTACCACGATACCGTCGGCACTTGGATGATAATAGCCACAGGCTCCACTAGGTGCACTCTTGGTGATAAAGGCATTGATGGACAAGGATTTCTTAAAGCTCTGCATCATCTTCTGTCCCTCGCTAAAGCTATCATGATCGTAGTAGCGACTCCTGTTGACCTTATTTATCTCACCATTAAGGTAGAATTGAATCTTATAGGGAGAAAAATCGGCATTAAGACGACAAAGTGATTCAAAAATCTTAATAGTGGAGTAGTGTCCTTCACCATCGTCTGTCCCTAGGGTATGAAATGTGATGGGTAGATATATGATTTCTTCGGTATTTCGAGCGTTCGCTCTGTTGGGATTAGCCAGAAAACCAGCCAACCATTCGGGATATTCTCCGGGTGTGGCACATGGCGCTCCTGCATGAGTCTGTGCTTCCAGAATCAAAGTACTACATAGCATTATAACTATGGCGTAGACGGCACTCACAGGCTTTAGTAGAGCAAACCTTCCCATATAACTGCCAAATTTAACAAAAACTCTCGAAAAAAGCATGATATTGCTGATCCTTGTACTGAATAATGGTCCAACACAATCATGCCAAAAATTGTTTCAAAAAAATCGACTGGAACACACCCACAGCCAATATTGTCTGGGGTCTTACATATGGATAAAAAGATGTATAAGTATCAGTAGAACTGCTTGTTGATTTTGACACCAACCTTTAAAGCAGAAGACAAAGAGCGGGTTGTATGCATTTTCATCTTTTACTTTGGAAAAATATTTGGCTAACATGGCTAAACCAGATCGATTCATCAAGAATGTCGTAATTTCGTGTCTCTTAAGAAAAACCTTGTGATTCATGAGTAAAGTAACTGTAGTAGGCGCTGGGAATGTTGGGGCAACAGTAGCCAATGTCTTGGCCCATAAAGATCTTTTGAATGAGGTCGTATTGCTTGATATTGTGGGAGATCTAGCCCGTGGGAAAGCCCTGGATAGCTGGCAGCAGGCACCCATAGATTATTATAGTACCAGACTTAAGGGTACAGAAGATTACAAGGATACAGCCAATTCAGATGTGGTTGTGATTACGGCTGGCATTCCTAGAAAGCCAGGTATGA
Organism: Saprospiraceae bacterium; assembly: GCA_013001595.1. GTDB lineage: Bacteria > Bacteroidota > Bacteroidia > Chitinophagales > Saprospiraceae > JABDMH01. Next base: position 2,007 of record JABDMH010000006.1, read on the forward strand.
GCAGGGATGATCTCATCTCGACGAATGCTAAGATCGTCTCGTCTGTAACCAAGTCTATTTTGGAGCATTCTGAAAATCCCATAATCATCATTGTATCTAATCCGTTGGATGTGATGACTTATGCTGCCTACAAGATGAGTGGCTTGAGCCCAAAGCGCGTATTTGGTATGGCAGGGATCTTAGATACGGCACGCTACCGGGCTTTTTTAGCGACCGCACTTAAGGTATCTCCCAAGGATATCCATGCCGTGCTGATGGGTGGTCATGGGGACACCATGGTGCCCCTACCTCGATATACGACAGTAGGAGGTATTCCGGTCACTGAAATGATCGATTCGGCAGATCTTGATGCCATAGTTGCACGTACGAAGAAAGGGGGTGGGGAGCTGGTGAAACTAATGGGTACTTCTGCTTGGTATGCACCTGGAGCGGCCGCTGCTCAAATGGTGGAAGCCATATTGCGAGATGAGCAACGTATTTTCCCCTGCTGCGTAAAACTTGAAGGTGCATATGGCATGAAGGACATCTTTCTCGGTGTACCCGTTAAGTTAGGTAGAAATGGTATCGAGGAAGTGATAGAGTTAAAGTTGAAGGAGGATGAGATGGCTCTTTTACGCACTTCAGAAGGACATGTAAGGCAAGTGATGGAAGTCTTTGACAACATGAATTTATAGTTCACATCCGACCTGCTGCTTTCTACTACGGACTGATTTCTACATATTAAGGCCAACGTATACTGGATCAAATGGATATTACTGCAGGAGAAATACAGCAAATTACCACAGACAATGGTACCTCAGTACTTGACCTAAGCTATGACGGTCCGGTCATGCTGGTTTTTTTGCGACATTTTGGTTGTATTTTCTGCCGAGAAGCAATGAAAGATATAGCTGTGAAAAGGAAGCAAATTGAAGAGCTTGGAAATACAATTGTACTAGTCCACATGGAATCTAATGAGTTGGCAGAGGACTACTTTAAGAAGTATAATCTTCAGGGTGTACGACACGTACATGACCCAGATTGTGATTTGTACCGGCGATTTGGATTGACCAAAGGATCATTGGGCCAATTGTTTGGCTTAAGGACTATGCTACGTGGCTTTTCTGCCGGTATTTCTATGAAGCAGTTTGGTGGAGCGCCATTTGGTGATGCATTTCAGATGCCCGGCCTATTTGTTTTTAATCAGGGTAAATTGGTGTCAGCCTTTATACACGAACAGGTGTCTGATCGACCAGACTACGTGAAGATCCTGGAACATTGTCGCATCGAGGATGGTTAAACTCCTAAATTAGTGGTTCATGCGTGGATGGAGATTTAAAGATTTTACAGATTCCGGTGAGGTAAAGACTCCATTCGAACGCCTACTTTCCATTTTTCAGGATCTTTTGGTGTACACCAGCGGTGATGTGGCCGAGGCACTTGCTTGGCTCGCGGAATTGGATAAAGAATATCAGCTAACGGATCAAAGCTATGGATTGGGTGACTTTATTCAGGAGCTCATTGACAAGGGCTTGCTACAGCAGGATGAAGAGAAGCAGTCTTACAGACCTGCTAAGAAAATGGAGTTGGCGCTGAGGCAGAGGGCACTGCGCGATATTTTTGGTTCGATCCAAAAATCCAAGAAAGGAGATCATAATACGGTGCGTAGTGGGAGAGGAGATGAATTCACCTCAGATCTGAAACCTTACGAATTTGGAGATGCGTTGGAAAACTTAGCCCTTTCGGAGTCACTTAAGAATGCACAGATTAATCATGGACTGGATGAATTTCGCATGACTACATCTGATCTGGAAGTACGCGATACCTACTATCAGAGCCAGGTCAGCACGGTACTCATGATTGATATTTCGCATTCCATGATCTTATATGGTGAGGACAGAATCACTCCCGCTAAGAAAGTAGCCATGGCTCTATCAGAGTACATCACCACACGATTTCCCAAAGACACACTGGATATTTTGGTATTTGGCGATGATGCATGGCCAGTCGAAATCAAAGATCTGCCCTATTTAAAGGTCGGTCCATATCATACCAACACGGTCGCTGGATTGGAACTTGCCATGAAGATGCTGAGAAAACGCAGGAATCCCAATAAGCAGGTGTTCATGATCACTGATGGAAAACCCACCTGTATTAAGAAAGGAAAGAAGTATTACAAGAATAGTTTTGGGCTAGATCGACAGATAATTAATCGTACATTGAATCTTGCCGGTAGGTTTAGAAAAATGAATATACCCATTACAACATTTATGATAGCCAGAGACCCATATCTTGTTCAATTTGTCGATAGATTCACCAAGGCCAATAATGGAAAAGCTTTTTATAGCAATTTGGATGGTCTGGGAGAATTCATTTTTATGGACTATAAAGACGGCAAACGCAGGCAGGGATAATGTAAGAACATAGTCTTAACTTATCATTGGCTAGTCATAACCATTTTTTAGGAACGGCAAATCACGGGTGAGATATCTTTTGGCGCAAGATTTGCGTTTCTATTTTTTGAAAGTGGCAAAAAGATGAAACCTTTCTTGACTTTGCTGGTAAGTGTAACACTGACATCACTAGTGGTGGCGCAGTCGTTTGAGATTTGGGAAGATTCGCTGGTTCAACTGACTGACTCACTAATGCTTTCTGGATCGCTGTCTGAGAGACAACATTCGTATAACCAGCTGGGACCTATCCTAGAGCAAGTGCTCAGTGAAAATTCAGGCTCCTGGAATTATCCTTTCAAAAAATTGCAAAGAACCTCGATTGTATATCCACCAGATTCTTCATTTAGAATCTTTACCGGACAGTTTTACATCGATGAAGATACTTATACCTACTATGGACTGATTCAGCGACGAGACACGCGATTGCCTATCATCATGCTCAATGATGTGGGGTGGTCCGAACCAAACCTTTTAGAAGAACAGCTGGATCAAGAGCGTTGGCCCGGTGCTGTGTACTACCAATTGGCACAATTTGAACAGAATGGTAGGAGGTACTATCTCGCTTGTGGCTTTCATGCTTTTCGCATGTTTGAAAACAGGAAGGTGGCAGAAGTCATTTATTTTGAGGAGGACCGGTTGGTCTTAGGAGCGGGGATATTTGCCAGCAACGGCGACCAGAATCCAAGATCCAGATTGGTGTTACAGTATGGAGCCGATGTCGGAATACGGTTGACATTTGACCAGCAATTGGATATGTTGGTTTTTGACAATCTAATTCCCATAAAGAGTCCTTATCAAAAGAATAGAATGGTCATGGTGCCAGATGGCAGCTATTCTGGATATCAACAAGATGAGGAGGGACAGTGGTTATTTGTAGAAAAGGTCTTCCACCACACTGTTTCATCACCACCACTAGAGATGGAGGTTCTGAATGGTGATCGAGAAAAAGATCTTTTTGGAAGAAAACCTAGAAAGCGTTAGAAAAGGGCTCTGGTGAAATTTGGCGAATCAACGGCAGTACACATTGCTGCCCGGGAAAAGCGTGCAGATACCTATACGAATCAGATATACACCTATTTGTTTCCATGGCTTTGTCAACCAATTGCGGTTGGAGCAAAGCCGCTATAAAATTATCAAGCGATGTAGCCCATTAAGTTTGTTTCTAGAGTCATGTTGATCATATAAATTGACCTAGCTCCACGGGGATTGCTAATCTGACATGAAGCTCTTGCACCTGAACCAACTTCGATGGGCTCAATAGCTACTGGCACTAACGTGAGTTTAGATCAGGAAGTGAGGTGGTGTAAGATCCTAATATCACCATCGAGGGGAATGCCACTTTAAACATCAAAATCCAAGGTTGCCCATAGTTGATTTGTCATTTATAAATACTTGCGGATGGGTTTAACTAGTTGACAGAAAGCCAAGATGGGCTGGCATGCTCGAAGCGCTGATATTTGCGCAGTTAATCTGCAGATGAGCTGCCTATTTAATGGTAATTGCTAGCGATGCCAATAAACGTGCAGGACTGTTGTCAAAAGCGTAGGACTGACCGCGAAAGACAATGTGGTCTCCAAAGGTGTAAAAATTTCCTTCATAGCGAATGTCCAGCATAAGGTTGAGCAGATCCAGACCGATTCCGGCTTGCCATCCGAATGTTACATCATCAAATTTTTGAGCATAATCTTCGAACTCGAATAGCTCAGAGCTGCTGCTTAGAAAGTAATGCCCCACAGGACCCGCCATTAATCTTAGTGGACCGGCTTTGAGTCCTAGCAAAAGGGGGATATCCAAGTTCTGATAGCGCTCGGTAAAAACATTACTGGGAGTAGATTGAGACACTTCCTGGAAACTGTAGTCGACGGAATTGGAGTTAAAGATGACCTCAGGTTGTATGACGAAGGAGCCTATTCTTGCTTGAATGACAATGCCTGCATGGTAGCCATACCGTGCATCTTGCACGTTGAGTGCAAACTGATCACTATTGTAAATCACCCGAATGGCTTCATTTACCCCGAGATCGTAAGTGCACAGGCCGCCCTTCGCTCCAAATTTAATCTGTGCATCTACTTTGACTGCAAACAGCGCCAAAATAAAGGTAAAGCCCAGAAGGAAAAAAGATTTCACGGGTTGTGCCACTTTTTATATTGCATTGTAAACGCAAACTTTGTACGAATCGCTCAGTTGCGCACCTTGGGTTTATGTCAATTAACAGTTTTTTAAAAGATGCATGCGAAAATCGCAAAAAATTTAGGAATATTTAAGCCGATGATAAACGACGTTGCATATATAGGGAGTTACCCTTCTGTCACAAAGATCCCATCAAATGCCATGCCGCAATATGCTTTTGTTGGCCGCTCAAACGTAGGTAAATCATCACTGATTAATATGTTGACGGACCGCAAAGCTCTGGCAAGGGTTTCAAAACAACCAGGAAAAACGCAGATGATCAATTTATTTGCAGTTGACAATGCATGGTGTCTGGTGGACTTGCCAGGATACGGTTATGCCAAACAGAGTAAAAAAATGCGGAATAGCTGGAACAAGATGGTGCGCAACTACTTATTGGGTTCTAATCAACTACAGTTGGTCTTTTGTCTGATAGACTCAAACATACCTCTACAAACAAATGACCTAGAGTTTATAAACTGGATGGGATCAAACCAAGTACCCTTTGCCATCGTATACACTAAAATTGACCGGGTTCGCAAATCAAAGCGTCCATCACAAATTCCATCGATCAGAAGATCCCTTCTTGAGTACTGGGAAAAATTGCCTCCCGAGTTCCAGGCTTCAGCGATCACTAAACAGGGGAGAGATGCAATATTGAACTATATTGCGGACCTTAGTAGTGCTCAGATGAAGAAGTAGTGTATGAAAGAGAAGATTCAGCTGTACCCACACATCACGCCAAAACTTGAAGATTGGCCCATCTATAAATTGAGTCTTGATCGCAAGGCATTTATTGAGGAGATCAATCATCATACCGTCGCGAAGCTTAGGGAAAAGCAAGACCGAGACTACAGTGAACTACTATCTAAAGCGATTTACCAGGAGCGGATACGAATGCGTGACAAGCCGTGGCGTGTTGATCCACCCAATGAAAAGCATTTTTGGAAAAAAATCAGAAAACGAGCCGAAGGCATTGACCCCGACGCACCTACGGCTGAGAAACAGCAAGCGCATGAGGAGGTGATGTACCGCATTGTTGATCGTTATGCTGAAGAGATCGTAGGATCTTTTGTCCCTAGTACCTTTTTGCAAGCGAGAAAAATACTGACTGCATTATTTAAAAGGCTATTGAGTAAGCGTGGCAGCAAAACCAGGGGGTGGGGCAGGAAGGAGCAGTTGTATCATAAAATAAAGATCTATGGTCCGATTGAGCAAATTCGATCCTTAGCCAAGCAGGGCACCATTGTGATGGTTCCCACGCATTTCAGCAATCTAGATTCAGTACTGATCGGTTACGCGATCGACCTAAAGGTCGGTCTTCCTTCGTTTTCGTATGGTGCAGGACTTAACCTCTATAACTTCGGACCAGCTGCTTACTTCATGAATCGATTGGGTGCTTATCGTGTGGACCGGAGGAAAAAAAATCCGATCTATCTGGAGACCCTAAAGTCCATGTCTTCATTATCCATAGATAGGGGCATTCACAGTCTGTTTTTTCCTGGAGGTACAAGATCTCGTTCGGGCAAGGTCGAAAGTAACTTAAAATTAGGGCTTCTAAATACGGTCTTGGAGGCTCAACGCAGTATTTGTCAATCCGGCAAGAAGAATAAAGTATTCGTAGTGCCACTCATCCTTGATTATCACTTTGTGCTAGAAGCGCGCTTCTTGATTGAGCAATATCTCAGGAGTATTGGCAAGGAGAAATACATGGACATCAGGGACGATTCTACCAGTAAGCGCAAGTTGCTAAAATTCTTATTTCAGTACTATAATGAAAGTTCTGAGATTGTCATGTCCTTTGGTAAGCCATTCGATGTCTTAGGGAATTTTGTGGATAAAGATGGAACGAGCTTCGATGACAAGGGTCGCCAGGTAGAAGTTGAAGATTATTTTAGAACCAATGATCACCTGTCTGCCAATCATCAGCGAGAGTCAGTGTATACCCGTTTGCTGAGTAATCGAATTGTTGAACGATTCAAAAAAGATAATGTGGTATTGACCTCGCATTTGGTTGCTTTTACGGCCTTTCAGCTATTGGTGAAGTCACATCCCCAACTTGACCTCTTCGGTGTCCTAAAATTGCCACCTGAAGATTTTGAATTGCCGATTAGAGTTTTTGAAAAATATGTAGACAAGGTCCGACAGCAGATTTTTCGCCTAGAGGAGGAAAATTGTATCCGTACCTGTGAGCCCATTAAATGGGATATTAAAGAGTTGGTTGCAGATGGAGTGGAGAAATTGGGGTTGTATCACGCCAAGAAACCATTAATAATTGGAGATGATGGAATCTTAACAACCGATAATTTGAAGCTGTTGCTTTACTATAGTAATCGGCTGGATGGCTACAATCTAAATGAAGTGATCACTCGCTTTGATGCGGTTCACCTAGCCGCTGAGACCATAGATGTCCCCTGATCTTCGAATCTTGACCTTACATCGCGATCCGGTTTTCGCTCAAAATCAATTTCTTACTTTCACCCCTAAAGCAGGACTATTTGTGAACCATTTGATCCTCGATCTTGAAGCTACTTGCTGGGATGGTGCTCCTCCTAATGCGGAAAAGGAGATCATTGAAATCGGGGCCTTTAAGCTCAATGCCTATGGTGAAGAAATCGGAAGTTTCAACCGATTTGTAAAACCCATAGTCAATCCACAATTGTCTGCGTTCTGTAGAGATCTAACCCATATCGAACAGGCCCAAATAGATAGGGCAGAGGCGTTTCCAGATGCCATTGATCGCTTTCTTGACTGGTCAGCGTATGATGTAGACGACTTTCTGTTGGTCACTTGGGGTAAGCAGGATCTGCAGCTGCTTAGGGATGATTGTGCCCGACACGATGTACATACTGACTGGTTATCACCCCACCTTGATCTCAAAGCATCATACAAGGACTTGAAACGCTTGAAGAAACCCTTTGGCCTTTTGAAGACGCTGGATAAGGAAGGTTTTGAGTTCGAGGGACAGCATCACCGTGCCATAGATGATGCATACAATACTGCCAAAATCTTTTGCCGGTATATTGATGAGTGGCCGTTCTAGTGTATACCTTTTTTTTGATCGATTGCATTTCCTGATAAAAGTTCGAGTGCTTTTCGCTGGGTGTCTAACCTGAAGTAGTTGGTCCAAATCAATCTGGCGATGCCAGGAGAAAATTATACACGTATATTTGTGCCCTCAACGCATTGAATGTGTTGAATTTGAAAAAAAAGACACACACCTCAAGATTAATAAACAAGTAACCAATAGTATGGCTTTTCCACAAAAATTGTACATAATCCTGGCCTTATTACTCACCTACCACATTACTTCCGCCCAATCAATGGATAAGGGCGTTATCAAAATGGAGCTGGTGGATGTTAAAGTTTCTAAACCTGAAATGCAACAGATGGTGGGGGCAATGAAGGGATCAACACAGGAAATCTCTTTCGATAAGAGCAAGCAAAAGGTAGTGATGGATATGATGGGAGGAATGATGAAAATTCAAATGTATCAAGATTTCGACGATCAGACCATGGTTAACTATATGGATATGATGGGCCAGAAAATAAAAACTTCGATTTCCTCAGAAGAATTGGAGAAGCAAAAAAAAGCTTCAGAAGAAATGATGGGTGATTCAAAAGTAGTTTATGACAAGTCCGATACAAAAGAAATCCTTGGATACACCTGTCACAAGGCCTCTTTGGAGACCTCAGCACAAGGCAACAAGCTTTCAATGACTTTTTATGTGACCGACGATATTCAAGTACCTCAGGCATTCATCCAGAATGTAAATCACATTAACCTCAAAGGCACACCTTTGCAGTGGGAATTGGATGCAGGACAGATGCAAATGACCTATGAGGCAAAAGAGATTTCCGAAAAGGTTGCTGATGACTTTTTTGCGAAGCCAAGTGGTGACTACAAAGAAATGTCCATGGAACAATTGCAACAAATGGGCGTGGGTGGTGGCCAGATGGGATTTTAGCGATTATAGGCCTACCTGACTTCAGGAATCAGTTTGAACAAGCCTTTGCCCTCCACAGAGGCATAAATATAGCCATCGGGTCCTTGTCTGACCGTACGCACTCTTCCTATGTCCTCCACCACTTTTTCATGAGCAACGATCGTTTCTCCATCGATGGTACATCGGTGTATGTAGTTGAATTTTAGGGAACCAATCAATACACTACCTTGCCATTCTGGATAAATATCACTGTCTACAAAGGTCATCCCACAGGGAGCGATGGAGGGAACCCAATAATAGCTGGGTTGTTCCATTCCTTCTCTTTCAGTTTCTTTAGTAATGATCGTGCCACTGTAATTTCGACCATAGGTGATAACCGGCCATCCATAATTATTGCCTGCTCGAATGACATTCAATTCGTCACCGCCTTTGGGTCCATGTTCATGAGACCACAGTAGTCCTGTGCTTTTCTGGAGGGCTAGCCCCTGAGGATTGCGATGTCCGTAGCTGAAAATCGAGGAGACTGCCGAAGCTTGCCCTACAAATGGATTGTCTGTGGGAATGGTTCCATCGTCATGAATACGATGTATCTTCCCGTTGCTGTTGTCCAGAGTCTGGGGGTTTTCATCGCGTGCACCTCGGTCACCAACCGAGATATATAGGAATCCTTCGGTATCAAATTCTAGCCTACCTCCCCAATGTTGTCCTTTTCTACTCACTGGACTGGCTTTAAAAATAACTGAGAAGTCTGTTAAAGTGTGATCGGAAAGGCGCGCTCTAGCTACCGTTGTGTTACCTCCTTTCTGATTATTCGTTGAAAAACCGTACGAGAGATAGATCCAGCCATTTTCTTCGTAGTTAGGGTGTAATTCAAGATCCATCAAACCACCTTGACCACGTACATAGATGTCAGGAAGACCGGCAATCGGTTGAGGATTCTTTACGCCGTCAATGACATGATATAGCTCTCCGGTCTTTTCGGTGACCAACATCGAACCATCCGGTAAGAACAAGAAACTCCAAGGATTATTGAAATCCGTATTGATCGGCTCGTAAGAAATCTGCAATGGTGATGAGGGAAAATCAATATCCTGGGAGCAGCTGAGCATCGGAAGCATGAGTAGACTGAAAACGATGTAAGGAAGTGCTTTATTCATCTGCCAAAGTTTTATATCAGATTATACGAGGGCTAAAAGTACATATTCTAATATCATCTGAATTATAAAGTTCATCACCTGTCCTAAAGAATTCGAAACTCCTTATTTCTATTGGAAAGGGTCGATAATGAGTGCTCCCAGTTTATATTTTTCTTTCGATTAACCATTGAAATTTGTCGAGCTTTGTAACCAAATGGATAGTCAGTGAATAGATATTATGTTAGGCTTCTTTTTCGAGTAGCGATGGTACTCATATTGGGATTTTTATGGTGGTACGAACCATATCAAGATCCATCATCGACATTTAGCCAATTCAGTGTTAGGATTGTTGAGTTTCTACTCTTTGCGGTGGGATTAAATTTGGCCCTATCCATCATTATTTTAATCTACCGAAGGAGGAAAAAGATGGGACTCACTGAGGAAAACAATCTGACTTTCGGAGCGGAAAACATCTACGGAATTGTCATCACTTTCACGTTTATCGCTTTTTTACTGAGTCTGTGGGGAATCGACTTCAAGACTCTTTTTACATCACTCAGTATTGTCGCTGCAGCCATCGCCATCGTGTCGAAAGATTTCGTATCTCCTGTCATTGGTGGACTAATCGTAGCCATTTCCAAAGATCTAAGTATTGGTGATATTGTTCGAGTAGGGGAGCATCGGGGTAAGATCGTAGACCTAAGCTTGACAAAGATTGCGCTTCTCAATGAGGACAATGACCGGATCTATATCCCCAATGACAAGGCCTACCTGAGCGAGATTATTAATTATTCACGTGGTGACCTGCATAGGGTGAGTGTTCCTTTTGAACTTGATCCCAGTTCGATTGGTACCATTGAAGAATTGGAATCGAACCTTAAAAAGGCGTTGATTGCTTATAGAGATGAAATTGTTCAAGATTCTTTCACTTTGAGAATTGTGGAGATACGAAAAGATGCAGTAGCACTGAAGTTTCAATATACGCTAGAGCGAATTGATTTAGAGATAGAAAAGGAGATCAAGCGTCGGACCGTACGAAGAGTATTGAATTACATTACCAATCGATCTCTAGCCAATGGAGAAGATAAACCTTAGATGATGGAGTTTAAAGGTGTAACATATATGCCCAATCCAGTTCAAGGCATTGATCAAAGCATATGGAACTTACTGCCCAAGGATGTTCAGCAGTTTTATGATATCGTCAATGGTATTGTAGCATTCAATGGTGGTCTACATATTAGGGGACTGGGTACAAAGCCAGCATGGCATGATCTAGCAAAGTATTGGCAGGGAGATATGGCCTTGCACGAGGTCTATGCGGAGTTAAGCCCTTCAGATATTCCATTTGCCCAAGACTGCCTGGGTGATCAATATTTCATTCGTGTTGGAACGGTGTGGAACTTGATGAGCGAAACAGGGGATGTTGAGGATCTTGAGCTGGAGTTTGATGAATTTATTTCAGAATGCTTGAGAGACCCGGTAGAATTTCTTTCGCTAGAACCTTTGGTCAGTTTTATGGATGGAGGTGGCTCCTTGCAACCTGGGCATTTGCTCAAGGTAGATCCACCATTTATTGAAGAGTCGACATCATACCAATTGACTACTTCTGAAGTGGATCAACAGTTACTTGCGCTATTTGAAATTTATAGACATCAGATGAGATAATACGTAACTTTCTTTAGCAAAGGATGTTAGAAAAGAAAATCTGTCATATTAAATGATTTACAATATAACGTATGAGAAAAAGGAGGACATTGAGAAGATCGATGCTTCATTAGGATCACCCTATGGTCTTCTTAGTCGTTTGAAAATGGGAGGAATCGGTTCGGAGAAAATGAACATCGTTGACGCCAGTCCATTGATAGAAGGCCTTCTGCAATATGAGGATCAGCCCAACTATTGCAACATTGAATTGAGGCCTAGGGGTGTGCTTGTGCGTTTCAAGTATAGAGCCGAAATGTACGGTTGGGCTATACCTTTTGCAAAATTATCGGTGTATAAATCTGAAGGCACCTACCGAATCTACGGGGACGCCGAATTTATTAAAGTGACGAAAATGCTGAATAGCAATGCGCTGAGGCAATTTATGGACAAGTTATTGGCGAAGCGTGTAGAATACCTTGCTTCCATTTCTGGGCCATTCGACTGAATAGGGTGATTTTGAGTCATTTGAGGATGATAAATCCAGCACCACCCAGATTTTTTGGCAATGCTGGAATTATCGAGATCTATTGAAGTAGACCATTGGTATTAACAGCGATGGCAACGGTGTTCTTTGCTTCCACATTAACATCTTTCAATAGATATCCGGCTGTGCTCTTTGCATCAAGTAGGCCCAAATAGCTTAAATCCTGATTTTGTTGGTCGTTTTCATATACGGCGAAGATTAGTTCGTAACTGCCGCGAGGCAGGAAGGCTAGGGTAAAACTTCCATCAGCTTTTATAGATGAACTATTTATGGCATTTTGAAAATACAGTCCGTTTGATGCAGAGGTAGTGGTTTCGCTTGCAGCAATAAATGAACCACTACTATAAGCAAAAACAAGTACTTTGTCATTGCTGTGATTGCCCAAGTCAATGACCCCTTCAATGGTTCCGGTGAGCTCCCCATTGACGACACGTATTGCCATGGGGATGTCTCGATCATCAATCAATTGATATTTAACGGCCAGATTGGTAGTATCCGCTTTAACTAGTTTTCTGAGGTCAAAATCAATCGTAAGATCAGCAGACACGTCTTCAGTGATGTTAATGTCTGCGTTGGGTAACGTGATATTTTTTAGGAGATCCGGGCTTGCCGCTAAATTGTGTTTTTTGCCATCCACGGTAGATATATAACAACCCGGAATACCTCCCTGCGCATCTTGTTGAATATCTAAAATTAATTCCAGATGTTGATATGATCCTACAGGTACGGGATAGATGCCCAGTTTTTTTGTATTGCCATTTTGGTAGGCCAAAAGGTCTATGGTCACTTTGTTTACCAGCAGGTTCGTGTCACCATTGAGCTTAATTCCTGCAATCGTAATGAAAGCGCCAGTGATTTCCGGATTGTCAATGGGAGCATCAGTAACACTGATGTCAATAAGACCTGTTTGAATGGAAACGACATCAGACTCTTTGTCGCAGCCCACATGTAAAAAAGCAGTACTGATGAGGCATAGGAATGCCCCTAAATGAAGTGTAAGTTTCATAGGTAAATTAGTTTAGTCTCAATAAATAAGGAAAGCTACCTTGAAAACCTATTTAACATAGGATGTAGCAATATACAATAGACGTGCTTCGAATAGCTCAGATTTTTAAGATGGTTCTATAACGGGTCTTACTTGTTGTTATTGTACTTATTAGACTAAAATATTATGTGAGGTCATTTATGCACTAATAGAGATAGACTTTCGATGTGGAACAAGACCACCCACTATTCCTTACGAAATACAACTTTCCCCATGCCAGGTAGAAACCAGACATTCCGATCTGCTAGATGTTCTCCTAAATAAAAAGGGGCTTTATCCTTTTATTTGACCATCATAAGCTGGCATAAACTTCATAAAATTTTATTTCTTTGACCACAAGGAAGAACGAGGGATAGATTTGACGCTACTAAACATTGAGATTAACATATATATGATCACGGAAATCAGCTTACATAAAGTAATGACCAGCAATGTGGTCACAGTGGAAAGCACTGACCTTATTTGGGACGTTGAGCGGATCTTTAGCATCAACCATCTACGCCATGCTCCGGTCTGTGAGGGCAGGGAAGTAGTTGGCATGATAAGCTTAATTGATCTGCGATATCATCTCGAAGAATCGAAAAAGGAATATCTATCCACTCAGGTTGCATCAAAGTTGACTGCCAGAGAAATGATGGCTGTAGATCCGATCACTGTACAAAGTGATCAGACAATAAAGGAAGCTGCACAACTCTTTACCGCAAATGAATTTCATGCCATACCCGTTCTGGAAGGCAAGTCACTGGTTGGTATCATTTCCACCACCGACGTCATTTCCTTTTTGATCGATGCCATTGAGAGGGAATAGGACCTATAGTTAAACAGCCAATTGAGACAAATAGGATTATGATGGTAGAGTAGGAGGGGCTCTACAACCATTGTGAGCTTTCGTGTTTTGATATACCTTGTCAGGCTCGACCATGATTTTTCATGAATGCAATTGTTCTTAATGTTTAAAGTCAGAATCGGAAATGCTGCGACATCACAGATTATCAGATTGATGAGCGTGAGGCTTGAAAAGATGCCTCGAGCTAGCAAGAGCTAGTAAAAGATATTTTTTATGGTATTCATTTTTGTTAAAATATTCTGCTATATTTAAATACTTCGGAAATTCCTCAGTTTGAATGTAAATGAGTTGCAGTGGAATATTTTCTGAAGTAAACAGGAGTGAGTAATCGGATTAGTACGTTCAGGACAGTGTTCCCTAATCAGATTTGTTAGTCACTGACTTCCATCTTTCCATATCCCTAAACTTGTAAGGTTGCAATGTTCCGTGAGTTTGCCCATCTAACTGTTGTCTATTTTTTAGCTGTGACGCATTGAGTATCAGAGGTGCAGGATGAAAAAAAGATTGGTTTATTTTGAGAAGAGCAGCATCCCATTGCTACAACATTAATCGTCTGCTAAAAAAGTAGAGTAAGATATTTTCTGCCTAGCTACGTGAAAGAAAAAGGCAGATACAGGGGAGAATTAATGCTGATATACTGAGATTTAGTAAAAGCCAACTCTGTGAATTAATCACTGGAGAAATTGAGACCGGCTTGTTGTGCCCTGAGCATTAACAACAGCATGATTTTAAGTGATATTGAAAAACTATTTTTTTAACCAATTTCAAATCTGAATTATGAAATTTATGTTGACTTGGAGAGTTCACGATGCTCAAAGACAAAATGCGCTTGCAGGTTTTTCTCAAATGACTGCGGCTGACGATGCTGCAGATATGGGAAGTAATATCAAGCTTATTGGCAGATGGCACGATGTTGCTGCATTCACCGGTGTGGCAATATACGAGACTGATGATGCTGCTGCCATGGCTAAGTGGGCCTTGAATTGGAACAGCATAATGGACTGCACAGTGACCCCTGTGCTTGATGATGAGGAAACTCGTGCAATTGGACTGGAAAGAGTGAAAGCAGCACAGGCAGGCTAAATTAAGCAGAGAGGCATCTCACTGTAGATGCTTCTCTCATTCCTTGGTTCTTTCGAAAGATGCATTTAAGGTCATTGCCACCGTATGAATAATCTATTAAAACTCGAGATCGACCATACTAAATCATGATTTAGAAATGGTCGATCAAAAGTTATTTAATGAACAAGGCTGGATGTATATACCCTTGATGGATGCTAACATATAACTGATGAGTTGATTCTCTTTTGCGATTGGTATCTTGGGGCAGGACAAAAGATCATTGCTTTGAATTTGCCGAAAGATAAGATCATCGACCTTAATTGGCAGATAGGTCGATTCAATGTTCAAGCAATGCTTGCACTAATAAGTATTGCTACATTTTTTCATTGTGCAAATTTCGAGCACAAACCACCAGCAAAGATATCGGCCAGTTTACATGTTCCAGATGGATATTCGGTTGAATTGGTTGCCGGTCCAGATCTCGTAGATTACCCAATGTTTGCCACACTTGATCCTGACGGAAGGCTATTTGTATTTGAGTCCATTGGAAATATATATGAAAAGAGCCAACAGGCTGTAGATACACCTCGTTTTCGCATAAAACTATTGGAAGACCTTGACCGTGATGGGTTATTTGACCAAGCCATGGTTTTTGCGGATAGCCTAAGTTTTCCCCAAGGTGGTGTCTTCCACAAGGGGAGTTTATATGCAACATCTGCTCCAGATCTTTTAAAACTAACAGATACGAATGGTGATGGTCGGGCTGATCAAAAGGAAGTGATCTTGTCTGGATGGACCCTGAATGTCAATGCCAACAGTCTGATTGGTCCTTTTCTGGGACCTGATGGCTGGCTTTATATGACCAGCGCAATCATGGGATTTGATGTCGATACCAAAGAAGGTGAACACCTGACCGGTGAGACCGCACGGATTTGGAGGGTCAAGCCAGATGGGTCTGGGTTGGAGTGGGTGTCGGCAGGCGGTATGAATAATCCTGTTGAGTTGACTTTTACAACAGCCGGTGAAGTATTGGGCACCCAAACCTTCTTTGTAAATCCACAACGGGGATTAAGGGATGCACTGACTTTCTGGGTGGAAGGCGGAGTGTATGGTAAGAAAAACAGCAACATCACCCGAGACAATCTTCCGAGAACAGGGGAATTGCTTCCTGTTGTTTCCAGCTATTCTCGAGTTGCCCCATCAGGAATAATGCGATATCGCTCTAGTATACTTGGTGAAGCGTTTCAAAATAACCTATTCACTGCTCAATTTAATACACATCGTGTGCTTAACCATACATTGAATAGGATCGGGGCTTCGTTTGAGACCGAAGACCAAGTGTTCCTTTGGAGCGATGACGTAGATTTTCATCCTACAGACGTATTAGAGGCAGGAGATGGAAGTCTACTGGTTGTAGAAACCGGAGGTTGGTTCATACTGGGTTGCCCGTTATCACAGGTATCAAAACCACAGCGCAAAGGCAGCATCTATCGCATTACACCAGATGATAAACACTTGCTTCAAGATCCTTATGGTGAGTACCTAAACTTTCGGACCATGTCTCCCGATGACCTGGTTGGACTTCTTGAATATGACCGTCCCTTTGTGGTTGACAAAGCTGTAAGCGCATTGAAAGGGCTGGAAGAACTTGCGGTTGAGAGCTTGGGAGATTTTTTAGAAAATTCTGCTCACGGTGAAGCACGTGCCAAAGCAATTTTCATTTTGCATCAATTGAATGTAGAGTCCTCGAGATCTATTGTTAGAAATTATTTATCTGATAGGGATGTAGCAGTTTGTATTGCTGCTGCCAGATCTTGCGGACTAGCAAAAGATCAAGGATCCATTTCAGGGCTAGTGGAGTTACTTCGTTCAGAAGTTAAAGCTTGTCGCCGACAGAGTGCAACGTCATTGGGACAGATCGGCGATGTCAGTGCTATTCCAGACTTACTTACCGCTGCAGCTGGTGAGAATGATCCCTTTCTAATCCATGCCATCACCTACGCATTGATCAATATGAACGCTCCTGAACTAATTACTCAAGGCCTGTCCCATCAAAATGCTGTAGTCAGAAATGTTGCGATCAAGGCCTTGGATGAACATGCAAATTACGACTTGCGTTGGGCCCAGTTATTACCTTTTCTGGAAGGTGAGGATATTGCAGCGCAGCTTACTGCACTTTCCATAGCTCAAAAGCATCCAGAATGGTCCAGAAGTATGCATTCCTATATCGATAAATCGCTGCACCGAGATACCATTGAGGCTGTTCGAGAAGAGATGTTGCGGGAGCTTTTGATAAACTTCTGTGGCTCTGATTTAGTGCAGCAGGTACTTGCAAAGCATTTTTCCCATGGATCAGCAGACATCAAGAAGTTCACTTTAGATATTATGAAGAGCTGCTCCACAGAACACTTTCCCATAGGTTGGAAAAAGCTACTGGCAGCGGAGCTCCGTGATCCTTATGGAATGCGATTAGCGATCTTAGACTTGCTGCAACATCGGCAAGTTGCAGATCTTGATACTGAGGTTAGGCAAATATCCAGCAGTCCGAAAACACCCTTAGAACTCCGAATGAAGGCCATTCAAATTACTGCTAGCCCAAAAACTTTGCTGCCAAAGAATCAATTTGATTATTTATGGCGAAGCTTGCAAGAACAAACAGACCTGACTGTTCATCAGAAAATAACCGACCTGTTTCTCGAGGTGTCATTGACTAAGGAACAAACTAGACTGATTATAATGGAGTACCTTCCTCAAGCGGAGGACTTTATGTTGCCAAAACTAATGCCGTTGCTGGCTTCATCAGACGATCTGAATGTAGGCTTGGCACTGTGTAAGCTATTGCATGATTCACCTGCGCTCGATAACATCAGTGAAGATCAGATCAGGAATGCATTTAAAAATATGCCTGATCAAATCAGACCATATGTTGCAGAGCTTATTGAAGAAATGAAGGTTAAGCATAGCGTCCGATTAACACGATTGGAAAAACTTGAAGAAGCAATATCTGCAGGAGATGAAGGCCGAGGACGAAAACTATACTTTGGCAAAGCCACTTGTTGGACATGTCACCGCATGGGATCGGAAGGCAGTGACCTAGGACCAGATCTCACTTCCATCCAAAAAGACCGGTCTCAGCATGATATTTTGGAAGCTATTTTGTACCCGAATGTGAGTTTTGTTCGGGAGTACGAAAGTTACATTGTCAGGACAAAAGGCCAATCATATACGGGCATTATCGTGGAGCAAAATCCTGAATTTATTATTCTTGGTCTAGCTCCCCACAACAGCATCAGGTTGGAAAGGACGGAGATTGTAGACATTCATCAGTCAAATGTATCTCTGATGCCCCAAGGATTTGGCGGATTTCTCACAAAGGAAGAAATCGCTGACCTTATGGCCTTCTTGCTGGGACAAGATTTGATATATTGAATGCCGGATCGGCGTAAATTTATGAAATGGGACGGTGCTTGGTACTGCAGGTCTTGAGACTAGCCAGCTCTTCTCCAGCTGATTATTGAAATTTTAAATATCTTCTCTTCTGAAATCGTAAGAAATGGCATTGAAGAAATCTCTAATCATCAAACTTCATCTTTATTGTGGCTTATTTACCTGTTTCTACCTGCTGGCGCTTGGTGCCAGCTCCCTCATATTGAATCATGGTTTGCAGGTAGAGCAGAATGCGATCAAATCAAGTTGGCAAGGCACTATAGCGGTCGACAAAAACCTCGATGATCAACAACTTGCAGAAAGTGCTCGTGAGCAATTGGGAATGATGGGGTGGCTGCCGAGATGGAAGTACCAAAGGGATACAGACAAATTTCAATTTGAGACCACCCACCTTGCCAAGACCAATCGTGTCATCTTAGATCTAAATTCAGGAAGGGCTCACGTAGATGTTATGCCAAAAGGATTTTTGGCAACTTTCCACGGATTACATTTCTTTAATGGTCGAATTCCCAATGCCCCTTTTTTTCTCAAAACCTGGATTGTCTATCAATGGTTAGGACTACTCGTGCTACTCGCATCACTGATACTCGGCTTATGGCTTTGGTTGAGGTATAGTCATAAGACCTGGGAATTATACGTATTTGGAGGGTTATTTATCTTGTCTATTTTGATTATGAATTGGATATGAATTACCAGCTAATTAGGAAAATTCATCTGTACGCCTGTCTCTCGACAGTAGCAGTATTGATCATGTTTGTTTTTACGAGTTATCTCATGATCCACCACAAGACTTTTGACCAGAAACCAATAAAAACAACCATTGAAATAGAGGGTGTAATTAATTCTGAAGAGGACTGGACGGGATTGATCGAAGCAGGTGAAATTAAGGGAAGAATGACCAAAGAAATCCAGAATGAAAATGAATGGATTCGGGAATATGCCAATGCTGAACAATTTTCTCGAGTATCCTATGATGTTGGTACCAAGAAGACGACAATCGTGCGCAACGACAAAGATCTGGCACACGCCCTAATCGGCATCCATCGACAGAGTGGGTACAATGGATCTCCTGCTAATTTTGCCTATGCCTTTCTCCTTGACATAGTTGGCCTCAGTCTAATTATTTTTACACTGACTGGCGTAATTCTTTGGTTTAAGCTACTAAAGAGTGATCGCATAGCTTGGATCATATTTTCGGCAGGCTTACTATACTTTGCTGTGACTATTTATATGCTGATGCACGGTAAATGAAATCCTGAATTATGAAGAAGATGCCATTAATTATAAGAAAGTTTCTTCTAGAGTGCAGGTAATCAAAAATATTTCAAGCGACTGCCTCTTTATTGGTATTGTTGGGAAATGTTTTCTGCGATGATAAAGTTCCTAAGAAGAATACGCCTTAGCCTATTATCCAAAGAATCAATATCCAGATATGCACTTTATGCTACTGGCGAGATTATCCTGCTTGTAGTCGGAATACTGCTGGCGCTGCAGATAAACAATTGGAATGAAGACAGGAAGAGGCTAGAAGAAACCCAGCACTAAGCAATGGATTGGAAGTTGAACTTGTGGAAGTTCAGTGTTATTCTGAGAGGCAACTACATCTTTTAGATAATAGAATAGATCTATTTGCTCGGATAGTTAATCAATGGGAGAGCAAGGGATCCGACATCTATAACCACAGACTCTTTATCCTGGTACTACTGGGCGATTCATACAGTAACAATGATCAAATACAATCCAAGAATCGACAACTATATCTCGCTTGTAAATTCTGGAAAAATTGATTGATTTCTGACAATGTGGTTGCCAGATTAAACTACGCATATAATACATTGTGGGAAGAAATAGGCTCTTACACAACTCAACAATTGGATTTACAGATTCTCATAGCAGAGAAAGTTGCAGATCATCATGGAGATGAATTTAATGGCTCAAAGGTTATTCAAGATGAGCTGATTATGCTGGATAGTATGACGATTATAAACCTTCTTAATTCGGTCCATACGGACGGAAGTCTAAGGAGCTTACTTGTTAGAAATTTGGCGGCGATCAAGATCAAGCGATTTAATCTTTTCCGGAGGGTAATCCCAGAACTAGACCGGATAAGGAATCATACTCAATGATCAAACCTGGGAATGAAGGCTGACGTTGTTCCCTTGGATTTACTGAAGGTAGTGCAAAAGCCCTTCTTTAAAGATCTGATCAGATCAATTGCTGCCGATTAAATCTGTCAATAATGCGTCGTCCTACTTTACTGTTTTTTGATGCTTCAAATTAATTCGATTAGATAGAGCTGTCGATTTATCGGCAGTACTAAGTAATGTATTTACAAAATTTCAGAATAAAATCTTTATCGTGATTTATTTAGTCTGGTGTCATCCGGAAAGGAAAGGCTACCGGTTATCCAAGCAGCCTATTTACCTGTTACGATTTCTATGACTATTTAATCAACAGCATTTTTCTGGTAGCCACAAATTCTCCAGCTTGCAGCTGATAATATAGAATACCATCTGCGCCAATTTCTGCTTTCTTAAACACAATGCTATTGGCACCTTCGGCAAACTGACCTGTTACTTTGCGCAATGCCCGACCAGTTACATCGTATACCGTGATCGTCGCGCGCATGGTAGCCGGTAGGGTGAAATCGACTATTGTTTCTTCTTTAAATGGGTTCGGCCGGTTTTGACCCAGCTGATAACTATCGAGCCCATACACTTGTGTATAGCCAGCATCGGCAGGTATGCGTACATTGCTGGCATCTCCTGACATACTTCTTGCGTTTGGTTGATCCTGTTGCTCGGTATTCATACCAATCTGTTGGACAGATCCATCGCTAGCAGTCCCCACATTGGTGCCACAGCCGGAAAAATCAGATTGTACAATCAGCACCACATCGCAGAAGTCTGCTGTACCACTTGGATAACTGAGCACCCACAGTCTGACCAGATGTGTACCGATGTCATCACAGCCTAATGCCAGACTATCCCCATCATCGACATAGGTGGAGTCTCC
This sequence comes from Saprospiraceae bacterium, assembly GCA_013001595.1. Classification (GTDB taxonomy): domain Bacteria; phylum Bacteroidota; class Bacteroidia; order Chitinophagales; family Saprospiraceae; genus JABDMH01. Next base: position 23,295 of record JABDMH010000006.1, read on the forward strand.
CACCAGATTGATAAATTCCAGGCGATAAGCTATGCTGTCATCATCGCAGGCAAGCACACTGCTGCTGTTGAATTCCTCGGCCCATACCACCGCATGTGCACTATCTACTTCTCCATCCTGATTCGTATCCCAGGGCGTCAACCTGGCGGTTACAGATGACACACAGACTGGGGCCGGCTTCTTGCCAGACTCCAACTGGATATGGTACTCACAAAAGCTCTCATTGCTGCAATCATCTTGAACTTGTACTTTTAGTACATAGTATCCTGGATATAGATCTTGTGAACTGATGGTGAAGTTATCAACTGTATCCATATTCAACTCACCATCGCCACTATCTGCTACTGTGGGCTCCTTACCGTCCGTCAGATCCTTGAGCTCCCAATAGTACTTGTTAATACCACATGCATCGCTGGCATCTACCTTTACATTTAAATCATAGCTGCATCCGCCAATCTCAATACTAGCACCATCTTCTACAGGTCCAGTGATTATACAAACCGGAGCAACAGTATCCACGACGATAATCTTTTGTACACAGGAATCTACAACAAACTCACGCTCGTACCACCAGTTATCTTGTGCTGGCACGCCCCCTGTGCCACACCAATCTGCAAAATACCAGGTGCGGACAATCTTGTAGCATGCTTCTTCACCACCTACTACCTTAAAGACCTTATCATCATGTGCAATTCCCACAATGCGGCAATCGTCATCAAACTTATAGGTCGCATAGCCGGTATAATCAGGTCCGGCTAAACCCACGATCTGACCACTTCCCACTGGATCGTACTTGATACCACATGAATATACCGTCACATCCCCAGGTGCGTCAAACATGTATTTGTCCAACTCACATTCGTTCCCTACCCAAATTCGCTGATGACGAGTGATGGTGTCCACTGGATGCTTCAGGCTATCGGGTATGCTCTTATCCTCATAAAATGAGGGAGGACATCCTTGCCATATCTTCCATTTCCGGTAGATGTATCCCTGGCCGCAGTGATCAAAATCACACCACACTTCCTGTTCGCAGTATACATTATCGGCACAGTTCACCACTACGATTCCCTTTTGAAAGTCTATCGTATCCTGATCGTAAAAGCATTCGGTAATCAGCGAATCTTTCCAGATATACCCAAGATGATCGTCGTATACGCGCACCGGCTTAATATCGGTGGTGCAATCACAAACGCTATCATAGAATGGGATGTCGCATTCGATCAAATGACCATCGATATCTACATAATTGTTGTATGGATCTCTCCAGGCTTTCTCATAGCCACCGAAAATGTAGTCTAATTGTGCTAGGGCTGTACTGTCTCCCGATTTACTCCTCGCTATAATGTATTCGATGCTTACCGGATGGTCTTCACCGGGAAAATCATAGCGTGCATCTTTGTAGGTCTTACAGGTAATTTGCTCTTCCGCAACTACATCCTTTTCCACCTTGACCGGGGTCTTGTCTTCTACCCACACATTCGTCCAGGCTTTACTCCAATTGCACCAGTAGTCCATGACCAAGATCTCCACTGTTACAGGACCACAAGCATCCTCACAGCTGAAGGGTACCGCATCCGACCAACCACCGCCGATTGATTTCCATGATGCAAATAACTCAGTTTGGAAGTCCTCGGGGAAAATGGCAGGTATGAATAGATCGATATCAGAGTTACTCGGTCCGAAAAATGGAAAACAATTTTCCAAGAAGACCTGGAGAAGAACCTGTATGAATAAGTCTTCAAAGTTATCACCAATGTCTCCACATGCCAATGAATTAAACTGCTGACATTTGAACACATCAACTCCGTAACTTATGGAAAATCCTGAGTTGGTATCAAGTTCTATGATCCTTTCCTCAGTGAAGAGGCTATCGGCAAGGACACCTCCCAAAGCCGTGTCAATGAGCGTCCTAAAATCTTCATTTTTTACCCTGACCTTGTCTCCCTGCTGAGGATTACCGACTGCCCGAAGAAAGAGTTCCTCAAAACCATGGTCATCTAAGTATCCATTCGATTTGCAAACGGTTGTTGCATATTTAATTAAGTCATATTGCCAACTATTATAGAGTAGTCGACCACAATTTGTCTCATCTTCACAGAACCAATCCAGTTGCTTCTGATAATGTGCCTCTACTTCATCTGCATGCTTATCTTGCTCTAGATCTAAGGTCCAGAGGGTGTCATGACCATTTGTCCACAGCCAGCATAAGGAGGATTCAATAGAGTCCGGACCGTCTTCATCTCCATTATTATAGCATAAGTCCACGCAACTTTCCTTCCAATCAGCCCTTCGTGCCAGGATCATATTTAATCCACAATTATCCCAGCTACCTTCGTCAAATACTTCGGCATCAACCCAGGCTTTCTTATCAGAAAGAGAAACAGTTACCCCTTTGTCAGCCACAGCAACTGGCTTCGTATTATCTTTCACATGGATATAGGCAGTGTCCCGTGCAATCAGATGGCAACTATCATACACTTCATAAAAAATCCTGGTAGGTCTATCTGACTTGTAAAGCTTTACTTTTTCGTGAGAACGATAGCAAGATCCTTCTTCAAGCAAGCCTAAGCTGTCAATTATTTGCAGGATAGTATCATTAACGAAATCATCCAATTCTCCTCCAAAAAGGGAAAGAAAATCTTCAAGGACAATAGTCTCTCCATCATCTCCAAGCCCGAGTAAAAAGCACTTCTCACCTTCATTCTCCAGCAGAAAAGTGCCGCCTCCTTCAACCGTTGCTTTTGCTGATTTCACACCACTCCAATCATCAAATATGCAGAGCGGTGGCAAGTAAGTGTATGCGGCACAATCGTGTTCATTGGTATAAACGACAGGTTGAAAAATATCCAAGAAGCCCAGATCTGAGCCACCAATAATGTTTGTATCGATGGTTAAACATGGAAACTCCCCAAATACTTTGGGTGCAAATAATGGAGGTACCGTATCCAGATCGACCATCCAAAATTCACAACTTATATACCCAGGTGAAAGAGCCGTAAATGCATTAGGTGGACTGCCTGGAACTGTGCATATCGTATTAACTATGGGGGTGCATACTTGCTTTATCTCTAAGATGTACTTGCTTTGCTGACTGCAACCATCATTACCAAAACTCCAATAATCGAGATGAGGTATCAAACCACACTTAGTGTCTGCCAGAAGGGGATTCGTTACATAGCGATTTAGCGAGTCATCATATACCAAGAAGTATAAGGTGTCGCATGGTACACCGTCACCATCTTGGTCCATACCTGCCATCCCGGGTATACATCGCTCCTCGTAGACCATATAGGGCCCTGCATTACCTACTCCGCAATAGGAAGTGTCCTTCTCAGCACAATAGGCGTTTACACCAGGAATCAGTTCAGGCAACCTGAAGACTGTAATGGTGTCAAAAGTAGTACCACGGTTCCCATCTTTATCAAAGGCTTCGTACTCTCGATAGATTACCTTGAGGGTATCATTTCCCGTACCACACTCAACCAGTCTTGGCCAGTCTGCGACAAATGTTGCTGGAACGGGGGGACGACATGGTATCATGGCCTGCGGAGGGACATTGTCAATATGACCACCCGCAACCAATGAATCAAAGCAGTAGACATCTTTGGCTCGGCCTTCTATGACTGGGCCATTGCTCTGCTTGAAGGTTAATTTCGACCAACAACTACCAGCTTGGTTAGTGATGGTCAACTTCAATTCTTCTCTCAAATAAGGACAGGCAGAAATGACGATGGGAATAGCATTGCTGGAAGGAGCAGGACCGTATATGATCTCACCAAAGCTTCGTGTGATGGTGATTTCTCCAGCAGTCAAGGCAGCATTGGTGAGAAAATCAAAAGTCATGAAACTCGCCGTGCCATCCGCACCTACCGAGAGATTAAGATCTTGGCAATTTGCAGGTACATTTGGAGACTGAGCCCAGGTAGACAAAGAAAGTCCTATCCCAAAGAAAAGCAGTAGGTATCGGTTCATGTAAGTTAGTTTCTTGAATAAATATTCGGGGCCGATAAAAAGCAAGGCGCCTCAACCGGTCCTAAACAATCTATAGTCAAGATACATTTTAATTACAGTTTTTTACTACCGGGCGATCCATTTCTGCGATGTGTATTCAGTATAGAATCAGAAGCCTGCACAGGCATCAGTCAATCTTATTACTGGATTCGCTTATTATTAATCTTGCCTTTGTTAATCTACCTTCTCCATAATCATTTGCTCGAGAGGTCCTCTAAACAGGTTATATCTCAGCAGTAAAAGTAGCACCCAGTTCTACCTCAAAGGGTGGTTGCAAGACGATTTTTTTCCAGCTGTAAAAGTCACATCTCTTGAGTTGCCAACGACGGCATCACTTTTAATGCGATTACAATTCTGGAATACTCCAGTTGATTGATCAGGGCGTTGTAAAAAGTAAGTGCCAGATGTTCAATTATTTGCGGCAAAATAGGGGAATCCAATGCTTCCAATCATGTCTTAAATGCTTGAGTTAGTGAAAAGCTACCCACCAGCGAATGGCAACAACTCTTAACTGTTGATCACTAGCCATTAAGGCGCTAGTGAGGCATTTCATGATATAATATGACCGAGATCAAGGCAGCACCGGTTGAATGCAAATAATTTTGCAGTATCACTGCCAGCTGTACTTTGGCAGCTATTGCTATGTCTAAATCAAGCCACTATGGTACACCAACTAGAGAAAATATTTCGACCAAAAAGCATTGCTGCTATTGGTGCCTCAGATCAAGAGAGGACGGTAGGAAATGCACTGATCACCAATTTACTGCAAAGTAATTTCAAAGGCAAGGTTTACCCTGTAAATCCTGGACATCCTTCTATAGCTGGTCTCAAAAGTTACCGGAAGGTTCAAGATATTCCGGATGCGATTGACCTGGCTATTATTGCAACCCGGGCGAATTTGGTTCCAAAGATAGTGGAACAATGCGGTAAAGCCAGTGTTGGTGGCCTGCTTATCCTTTCTGCTGGTTTTAGTGAAGCGGGAGAGGCAGGAAAACGCATGTACAAAGAGATCCTTCGCCTAGCCAAGGTATATGACATGCGTGTGGTCGGTCCCAACTGTCTGGGTTTTATCAATCCTTCCATCGGGCTCAACGCAAGTTTTGCATCAGGAATGGCTATTCCTGGAAAGATCGCTTTTATCTCTCAGAGTGGTGCGCTGTGCACCAGCATTTTGGATTGGTCAATCGACCAGCGTGTAGGCTTTAGCCACTTTGTTTCTATTGGTTCAATGGTGGATGTTGATTTTGCAGATCTCATTGATTATTTCGGCAAGGATCCTCGTACGACCAGCATTCTTATTTATTTGGAGGGCTTGAAAGATGCTCGGAGGTTTATGAGCGCAGCTAGGGCATTTGCACGAAATAAACCGATCATTTTATTGAAATCGGGCAAAAGCGCGGCTGGAGCTATAGCTTCCTTATCGCATACGGGTGCATTAGCTGGAAATGATGCTGCATATCAAGCTGGTTTCCAACGTGCAGGTATTTTGCAGGTAGACACCATCCAACAATTGTTTAATATGGCCCAGGCCTTGGCCATGCAGCCCCTGCCAAGAGGCAACCGCCTGGCTATTGTAAGCAATGCGGGAGGACCCGGCGTTTTGGCCACTGATTTTCTCATAGGCAATGAAGGAATATTGGCCCCTCTTTCTCCAGAGACTATGGAGCGCTTAAATCAGGTGTTACCTGGTCATTGGAGTCATAACAACCCGATCGATGTACTCGGGGATGCCGATCCCCGAAGGTATCAAGAGGCCATTCAGGCTTGTTTGGATGATGACAATGTGGATGCGATTCTGGTTATCCTGACACCCCAAGATGTGACCGATCCGGTTGACGTTGCAAAGGTGTTTATAGCCGGGGAGAAAGATAAACCGGTGTTTGCATGTTGGATGGGAGAGCAGGAAGTGCAAGAGGGACGGGAGATTTTGGAGGAAGGTAATATACCAAACTATAGATATCCTGAGAGTGCGGTAGATGTTTTCTTGCGCATGTATCAGTACACCAGAAACCTGAAGTTGCTCTATGAAACACCTCCCGATGTACCAGAAAGCATGCATTTTGAAAAGGTGCTGGCGCGAGACCTACTGCGGAATATTATCAACTCTCGCAGATTCCAATTGACCGAACAGGAAGCCAAGCTGTTATTGAATTACTATGATATTCCAACACCTTCAGGAAAGGTGGTTCAGTCAGCCGATGAAGCTGCAAGTTATGCTTCCGAGGTCGGTTTTCCTGTGGTAATGAAAATTGCCTCTCAGGATATCGGCCATAAGACAGATGTCGGAGGAGTCGCTCTGGATATTGGATCTGAAATTGCATCGAAAGAAGCTTTTCGGACAATCATATCTAATGGTCGTACACATTGCCCGGGCGCACATATTGAAGGTGTCAGGGTTGAAAAAATGATTGATAAAAAATATGAGTTGCTGGTTGGAACAAAAAAGGATTCCACCTTTGGACCTGTAATTGTATTTGGAAGCGGTGGTGTTTTGGTAGAGCTGTATAAGGATACAAATATGGGCCTCCCTCCACTAAATATGGCCTTAGCCAAAAGGATTATCGAGGATACTAAGGTGTATGAGTTGTTGCAGGGCTATCGAGGAATGCCTCCTGTTGACATAAAAGCTGTTCAATTTCTATTGGTCAAATTTGCATACTTGCTCATGGATCTTCCAGAAATCCAGGAGATCGACATTAATCCCTATGTGATAGATGAAAAAGGTGGCTTGGCTCTGGATGCCCATGTAGTGTTGGATGAAAATTTTGTATATGACTCTATGCCGCCTCATGGTCACCTGGTGATATCTCCATATCCAACACAATATCAGAGGGAATTTGAAATGAGAAATGGGCAAGTAGCCATACTTCGACCGATTCGACCGGAAGATGAACCATTAGAAAGAGCCATGTTTGACTCTGTGTCTAAACAGTCGCTGTACTACCGTTTTTTCAGCTATTCATTCGACCCAAGTCACGATGCCCTCACTCGATTTACGCAGATAGATTATGACCGTGAAATGGCCATCGTAGCTGAGGTAGAAGAAAATGGTATTAAAAAAATGGCAGGCGTAGTGCGAGCGATAAATGATGCATGGCAAAATTCGGCCGAGTATGCCATACTCGTAGCGGATCCGTGGCAAAATCAGGGACTTGGCAGCGTTTTAACCGATTTCATTTTGGAGATTTCTAGGGAAAGAGGTATCCATAAAATAACTGCAGAAGTGCTAAATAATAATAGCCACATGAGCCATATCTTGGGAAAACGAGGTTTTTCTGTAATAGAACAATATGGTGATGAAGCAGTCTTGGAATTGGACTTAAAGAACGAGGCGGAACTGGCATTTTGAGATCGACTCAAGGGGGTCAGGTGATTGACTAGGACAAGTCTTATCAAACAGCTACCCTCTATGGCGTAAATTCAAGCACAATCATAATACCCTTTCCTCTCAAGCCATTACTTACTTCTGCATCACATAAGTTCCCGGGGCGTCTCCAAGTACTTTGAATCCTTTGCGAGGAGCTCCCATCTGGGGAGGCTTAACTTTAGCACTTGAGTACTTTGCCAACCATTTTTGCCACTCTGGCCACCATGATCCTTCCTTATGTGGTGCGGTTTCGATCCAGGAGGAAGCAGAAACGTGAGGCTCACTACGATCACTAGTGGTGACCTGATAGCTGCGGCGGGGATGTCCAGGTTCGCTGACGATACCCGCATTGTGTCCACCAGTGGTCAGAACAAAAGTATTATCGGTATTTGTGTAATGGTGGATTTTATAGACAGATTGCCATGGTGCGACGTGATCTTTAACAGTGCCCACGGAAAAAATCGGGGTACGGATATCACTCAGGGCAATGGTTTCCTTGTTTACCATAAAGCGACCCTCGGACAGTTCGTTGTTGAGAAATAGACTTCGCAGATATTCAGAGTGCATTTTAAATGGCATCCGGGTAGCGTCTGCATTCCAGGCCATCAGATCAATCATTGGTCTTCTCCTACCCATATGATAATCGTGAACGACCCGTGACCAAATGAGGTCGTTTGAACGCAGCAAATAGAAAGCTCCTGCCATCTGATAACTGTCGAGGTAGCCTTGTTCCCACATGGTGTCTTCAAGGTAGGCCAGTTGAGTTTCATCAATAAATAGCATGAGTTCTCCCGCTTCTTCAAAATCGATCTGGGCAGCGAAGTTGGTCGTCGTCTTGAGAACGTCATATTTCTTTTTTGCCAGGTAGGCGGTGGCTATCATCTGTAAGGTTCCACCAAGGCAATAACCAGTGGTGTGGACCTTTTGGTTAGGTACAATTTCTCGAACAGCTTTTAGGGCATCCATAACCCCGAGATAGAGATAATCTTCAAATGACAGATCTCGATCTTCTGATCCCGGATTTAACCAGGAAATCATGAAAACTGTGTGCCCTTTTTCCACTAGATACTTGACCAAAGAATTATGTGGTGACAGATCAAGAATATAGTACTTCATAATCCAAGCAGGTATGATCAGTATCGGCTCTGGATATACTTTCTCCGTCTGTGGTTCATATTGAATTAATTCAATCAATTTGTTACGAAATACAACCTTACCGGGTGTGACTGCGATATTTTCGCCTAATATAAAGTCTTCACTGCCCTCCTGAGGACTACCGTTGAGTAATCTTGTTGAATCTTCCATGAAGTTCATAGCTCCCCGAACCAAGTTCATGCCCCCTGTTTCCACGGTGGTTTCAATCACGTGAGGATTCATAAATGGTACGATCGAAGGAGAGTAAGCATCCAAAATCTGGCGCGCAGTAAAATTTACTACGTCTTCATGATGACGAGATACGCCTCGAATACCCTTAGTGGCAGAATTCCACCAGCCCTCAGCAAGGAGAAATCCCTGATGGTACCAGTTAAATGGCCAGTGTTGCCATGAATCCTTTAAGAAGCGCTTGTCACCCGACCTCGGTTCGGCAATGGGTGGGGTTTGCCTATTCATTAGACTGCGAAACATATAGGTATAGTAAAGACCTAGTTTTTGCCAAGCATCCCGACCCAGCTCTTCTCGGTGGGAAGGGTACACGGTGAGATGTGAGGCCCAATCAAAAAATGCCATGGCTAACGAAATGGGGGAGATGGCAGACGTAATCTTCCCCAACCAGGCATGCATGATACGGTCCAGTGGATGTGCATCCTGTACTTCAATGGCTTCGTGCGGCAAGGGTCGGTGCGGTCCCGAGAACACTTGAGACTCTCCATTACTACTGATCTGAGCCTTATCATCGGTTACCTGGTTAGAATTGCTTCCTTTTTTCATTGCTTTTTGCTTAGTCATGATTCGCATCTTTTTGAAATGAACTACGGTTGCTTCACTTTGATAGCAATAATGCAAAATTGACCATAGGAATGTCAGTAAACAATGATCTAGCTCATAAGGACAGGTGGGCAAGCTCAAGGTGTTATAAGACTTGGGTTCTCAGAGTCAGGTTTTCGAAGGCTCTGAGAATAAACAAGGAGGCATTGTTTTTCTTCTTTTCACAGGTGCAATCAATGTTTTTCTAATCTCTAGACTCCATCATTGTGAATGACGGAGATCATTTACACTTAATATTAGAATCAATACCTTTAAAACAAGTGCCAACTGATTCAATCCTATCAAAAATGGAAAAACTAAGAATTGTAGAAGTCACACCTGACAATGCGAAAGAGGAAACACTCTTTTGTGTCAAGGATATCACCAATCCAGGTTTTGAGCTTAAGCGGAAATGGTTCGAAAAACGATATGGGGAGGGGCTCAGAATGAAAATTTTGAAGGATTACAGAGACAAAATGATCGGCTTTATAGAATTCGTTCCTGCTGAACATGCATGGCGACCTATTGAAGCGAACAACTTCATGTTCATCCACTGCATGTATGTATATTCAAAGCAAGACCGCAACAAAGGCTATGGTTCGCAACTTATTATGGAGGCAGAAAAAGAGGCGAAAGAGCAAGATATGGCTGGGCTATGTGTAATGGCCAGTAGAGGAGCTTGGATTGCCAATAATGAGATTTTTAAGAAGAATGGCTTTCAGAAAGTTGATACCAGAGGCAGGTTTGATCTCTCAGCTAAAAAATGGGACACTACCGTCGATGACCCAGCATTACTAGATTGGACCAGCCAACAGCGAAAATATCATGGTTGGCATTTACTGTATGCCGATCAGTGTCCATGGCACCAGAAGTCAGTAGAGGCCATTCTCAATGTGGCTATGGATCATGGCATTGAACTTAAAGTAAAGGAAATGAAAATACCTGAGGAAGCCAAACATGCTCCCTCAGGTTTTGGTGTATTTAGTCTCTTACATAACGGTAAGTTGCTGGAAGATCATTACATAAGTGCTACGCGTTTCAGAAATATTCTTAAGAAGGAAGTCGCAACAGAGGAACCTTCCCGAAAGTAATCTTTGGTAGTATTGCCCTGGTTGGAAATATCTATTGGAAATTGATAGTGCAGCTCCGAATTATGAAAAGAAACATCTCCACATATTTTCTGATGATTTTGATCTGTTTTCAAATCATAAGTGCCGTACCTTCAGGACTATTGCTGATCATCGATCCTACAGGAAATAAATTAGGTACACCACTAAGCATGTTGGATGGCAGCCCCTTCACGAATTTTTTAATTCCGGGGTTGTTCCTGTTTACTATGCTTGGCATTTTTCCCATCTTAGTTCTTTATGGCTTAACGAAGAGATCAATTTTCAAAGCAGCGGACAAACTTAACCCCTACAAACTCCAACACTGGTCATGGACATTTAGCTACTATCTGGGGTTGTTGTTGGTCCTGTGGATCAATATGCAACTTCTGTTTCTAAAAAGTTGGGCCATGCTGCACTTCATGTATTCCATGTTGGGCGTTTTGATCATTATTGTGACCCACTTGCCCAGCGTGAAACAGAATTATGAAATCAAATCTAATCACTGAAATATCCCGAGTTTCACTGATGATGGCTAGCAGTGAAAACGCATTTACTGGTTCAACAAAATTTCTCTGTAGATTTTTCAATATAACTGCGCGGTTGTCGGTAAGCCGTTTTGTCCGATCTCTAATTGGAGCGTGAGCCGGTCTCTTGATATTGGTTCGCTGAGGCCCTATATGCACGCCTAAATTTATGCACTCCTAAACCTAATCATCAATAGTGATAAAGATGGTAATCTGTTGGGGGTGTTTTTACTTTGTACTCCGATTGAAGAAAAGTAACCAGATCAATGAGCTCTTGAACAGTTAAAACTTCATTATAATTCTTCATCTTTGAGACATCTCTTTCCGGGGAGGTCTCTTGTTTGTAGCGCCGTGCAATCTTGTGAGAAGGGTTGATAATTGAAGTGACCAGATCTCCATAGGTTTTCTGAGTGGATATTTCACCCCCGAGCGGTATATTAAGATCATCACTTCCGCCTTTCCACTCGATATCGGAAATACGATGACATTCATTGCAGGAAAACATACTGTAGACAGCTTTTCCTTCTTCAATGTCGCCATCCGGTAACGCAAATCCACGCGCTTGCTCATTACAACTACTTACAAATAATCCGCCCCATGCCAAGAGTAAAACCATCAAGTAATTCGGTAGGTTATGCATTTCTTTATTTATTTTTCACAAGTACTAATTAGTTTTGATCTGAAGTTGAGATTTCAGTAATGTATTACATTGATGAATGCAAAAGGTAGAGATTAAAAGATGTAAAGACAATGACTTTAGTCAGTATTGATTTTTTTTTAAAGGTTCATTGCAAATTATCCCTAGCCTCGACTCTAAGATCTGAAGGTTCTCCTGGATGACACTTGAGAATCGTGTTTGAAAACATTAGTGAAAGCCATCGACCAAGTTCTAGGTATTCGAAAATTGCAAGCCTTACACGAAAAGCACCAGATCCAAATATTTAGGAGAGGACCAAATAGCATTCAATCGGACTATTTGTAAATACCATGAATGCACTTAATGGAAGATTTAATGTGACACTATGGACTGCTTCCAATATTATCAAATTTAATCATGGTGTTGTAAGGCGTTTTGATAGCAATTTGACAAAGAACGAATTCCACAGAATCCAGATTCATTAGGTTGACTGATTGATTGAATTGAATCCTTGTTTGTGATATTGGATGTCGAATCCAAAGTGGCCATCCTGCACAAATCCAGATGCTAGGCATCAAGTGGTCCATTTAATAATAGGATTTAATACTACTTCATGACCCAAGTAATAGTAGGTGAAAAAAGTTAGGGAAGCCTTGCGTCCAATTCGTTGGTCATCAGCCTTTTAGAAGGGAGTATGAAAAAGAGCGAATCATTCCAAAAATTTAACCTGGTTCTTCCTTCCAAAACTCCCTAAAAGTCCTGAAATATTCGAAAGTCTTTTAATAGCAAAGATCAATAGCATTTTTTGTACCATGCCTTTTGCCCCGACCAATAGCTCAGTTGGGTATAGGTTGTTCTTTGCCATGTTAAGGTGTAGTTTTATGCTTTCAGAATTAATCTCTCGCTGAAGTTTGAGTATCTGAAGGCGTTTGTCCATTTCAGAAAATGAATTGTATTGTTTGGCCGTGGTTTGGTCAAAATAGTTTTTAGAGAATGTTCGTATTACCGTCCCATTTAATCTTTCTCCGAAAAAATAGCAAAGTACGGCAGTTAATGTATGGATACCCCCGACAATGATAAATCCGAGGTAATGGCTGTCCATCTCCTGATTTATGGCTAAGGATGCACCTATGGATAAGATAAATAGGGCCAATACAATAGAACTCCCGACCAACAGAATTTGCGCAAAGTTGGTGACATAGGTCATCAGAATGTTAAGAACCTTCAGTTGAAGGTATTCCTCGCTATTTTCGAGATAGGACCTAGCATCGGCCTCGGCCTTCATTAGATCCTGTTTGACTTCTTCAAAGGCCATGAGCTTTTATGTCTGAAGTTGAGCGTTCTTCCTTTTCAGATCTTCAAGTTTACGCTCCAAGGTATCAATGATTTTGTCCGCCTTGTGATTCATGGTCAAAATGGCTTCATCCAATTTACGGTCCAATTTGTCCTTTTGTTCACTGGCGGATTTTGTCAGCTCATCCTTGGCGTGCAAAACACGTTCTGAGATGTCATGGCTGGTATCCTCCACTCTTCGTTTGATTTTCTTGCGGGTTTCACTGCCCTCGTTGGGGGCATATAATAGTCCAATTCCCGCTCCGATGGCCGCTCCAGCTAGAAAGGCCAACAAAACATTTCCACTATCGTTTGTCATGATTCTTGGTTTTAAATTAAGTACTCAATATGGCCTAATGTACGGTGTAATAAGAATATTTGACATGACTTAGGTCATGTTTTCAGTTTTCGTTGATTGAATACTTTTAGGATCGTTTTTCTACGTAGACTTCAATCAGTTTTGTGGAGCACGCATCTCACAAAAAGAGGATATTGTGGGTGCGGAATGTTGATTTCATTCATGTTCTGTAACCTCCCTTGGTCTATAATTGGCATCAGATCTTGATAAGACACATAAGCCAAATTTACTTGACACCAAGATATGTAGTTGATTAGCTTACAATGATGCTGTTTCATCATTTCAATTACTTGATTGGAATTCCAAGTACTACCAATGTTATTTCACCAATGGCATAGAGAATATATGTACGCAGGGAGTCATTGTCCAAGAGAGCCTTTCAGATTCGTCGAAAGAACGTCAGCATTTACTAAAGATAAGGAAGCAGCCGAAATGGTATGCTGGTAATCGCTAGTCTGCTAGTAGACTGGACTATTATACGAAACGCATGCGCTGACCTGTAGCTTCTTGTTATCTTTAAGTAATATTCCCTTTACTTTTCCAAATCGGGAAATCATTGATTAGATCTGTATCAGACTACTGGAAGTTAATGGAGTTTATTAGGTCCCGAGTGCAAATTAACAACATGCTGGAGCAGGATCAGGGTTGTTGATTTGTATTGTTTTAAAGAGGTAGGTCGCAATATAGTAGATCGAAGCAATTTGGATTGTTGAACAGCAAATAGGGTAAAACCTCGCCTAAATGGAGTCGGTATTTATGAAAAGGGGAGTATATAAGATACTGGTATCAGTTGTATTCCTTCTTGGAGGGAAGATGTTCCTATTTTCTCAAACAAACGGTGTCAATCGTGGAAAGTACCAGATTCATATAAAAATGACCGACCAGCAAATAGAGCTCGATGGAGTTTTTGACGAAGCAGCGTGGAAGACAGCTGAAATTGCTCATAATTTCCATCGTGTGACACCCACTGATACTGGATATGCCATTGCTCAGACGGAGGTTAGGGTCTCATATGACCAAGATAACTTATATGTAGCTGCCATTTGTTATGATCCCATAGCCGGGAAACGGCCCATTCAGTCTTTAAGGAGGGATTGGAGCTTCAGTAGCAATGACAATTTCATGTTCTTTCTTGACACTTATAACGATCTAACAAACGGTTTCGCATTTGGTGTTTCTGAGGCAGGAGTGCAAAGAGACGGGATAGAATCAGACGGAGACGAAGTAGCCTATTCATGGGATACCAAGTGGAAGTCCGTAGTCAAAAGTTATGATGACCGCTGGACAACAGAGATAAGCATTCCTTTTCGTAGTCTCCGCTATTTTGATGGGTCGAAGATATGGGGAATAAATTTTGGGCGTCTGGATCTTAAAACCAACGAAAAATCGGCATGGGCACCGATGCCACGGCAGTTTAAGCATAACAATCTTGCTTTTGCTGGAACACTCATATGGGGAGAACCTCTGCAAAAAGCTGGGATGGCCTTTTCACTTATTCCTTACGCCGCAGGAATGACTTCTGTTGACAATCAAGCTGACGGAGAAGCAAAGTGGAGTGGCAATGCTGGATTTGATGCCAAAATGATCCTATCGACTTCGCTAAATCTAGACATTACAGTAAATCCTGATTTTTCCCAGGTTGAAGTAGATGAGCAGGTAACAAACCTTGATCGTTTTGAACTCTTCTTCCCTGAAAGAAGACAGTTTTTTCTTGAAAACACCGATTTGTTTGCCAACCTAGGAAATAGTGGAATACAGCCCTTCTTCTCAAGAAGAATCGGACTCAATGTACCTGTGATTGCAGGTGGAAGGTTAAGCGGAAAGCTGGGCAAACAATGGAGAATTGGAGTGATGGACATGCAGACTTCATCACAGGATGTGACACCGTCGACCAACTTTGCAGCTGCAGTTTTACAAAGACGCATCTTTAGTAGGTCCAATATTGTAGGATTTCTGGTCAATAAATTAGTTACAGATGATCAAATTGATCCATTGTATGCGGGTAAAAAGTCCAATACAGTGGCTGGATTGGAATATAACATGGCAAGTCCGGATGACAGATGGACCGGTAAAGTTTTTTACCACCAGGCGTTTTATCCTGGTGCTTCTGGCAATGCAGCTGCCACGTCCGGTAGTATTACATATTCCACAAAGTACTTTAGGGCTACTTTTGATCAAGCATGGGTCGGAGCCGATTACATCGCTGAGGTAGGCTTCATTAGACGAAAGGGCTACTTGCAGTCATCGCCCACTTTGGAATATACATTTTACCCTAGCAATAGTAAAATACTGACTCATGGTCCTAGCGCTGATTTCTCCCTTATTTTCAACCCGCAATTCAAAATGACTGACCGGCAGATCCAGCTTTTATACTCGATTGGTTGGAAAAGTAGAAATGAGCTAACTTTCAAGGTGAATGAACAGTTTGTTAAACTCAATCGATCATTTGATCCTACCAATACCGGTGGTACCAGACTTGAAGCAGGTAGTGATCATCACTGGAGAAACGCAGAGGTTAATTGGTCTTCAGATTCACGTCGTTTGCTTAACTATACTTTTGCCGGTGGGTATGGCGGATATTTTAATGGGACGAGGTTGACTTTCGGGACGGAAATTAATTACCGGGTTCAACCATATGGTAGTTTATCGATTATTGCCAACTATAACGATATTTCTCTGCCTGAGCCCTACGGTAGCGCCAAGCTTTTTCTGATTGGACCAAAACTTGACCTTACCCTTACCGATAAATTCTTCATCACCACCTTTGCTCAATTTAACAATCAGATCGATAATCTTAATTTGAACATTAGACTGCAATGGCGATTTGCTCCAGTTTCAGATCTCTTCATTATTTATACCGGCAATTCCTCTACCGGTGATTTTAGTAACAAAAACAGGGGACTGGCGATTAAGTTATCCTATTGGTTTAACTAGATTTCTGTAGCTTTTGGTTATCTGGGCTTGAAATCCGACAATGGTGGCCAATTACTCCTTGATTTATCGACCACCCTTGTACCATGTCTGGATATGGAAGATATGTGCCATTGGAAAAATCATTCTTTTAATATTGAACGGCGCCACCTTACGTTAAAATGCTATCTGCGTATAGATGCCTTGCCCTATAATACAGAAGGGTTGGTTTAACCAAACATCTTCAATAAGATACCTTTCATTTGTCATTAATATTGGTGGCCGACTGATGATTATCACGAAAGAGATAACAGCGAGAGGATCAGAAAGGGTGTTTGTGATCTCCCTGGGTTTGACACCGTGACAGAGTCGCAAGTCTTTCAGGAAAATGTTAAGGTGCAATTAGCTGATGCAGTATGGAAAAATCGAAGGATTTCAATAACAAAATCGTCTTGTACATCAAGCTGAGGAACTGATGTTGCAATTTAATTTTACACCTTGGCTTCAAAAGTTTAAAACTGGGTTTGACTTAGTCCCATCGGTACCCTGCTTCACCACAGTGACGCTAAATCTTCTTTAAAATATCTGAGCCATCTACTCTACATGAACCGCCAGACATCCTATGGCAGATTCTCCTCGTGCATTGGTTCTTTGCACATGGACAATGTACATGCCAGCATTCTTGAAGGTATGTTCAGTTATGGCGTAGCCATCTTTGGCGAGTTTTTCGGCATTGCCGTCGGACTTCACGGTGACTGGAGCGGTTCCATCACCAAAATCCCATACTTCTTCACCATCAGCGGTTCGAAAGCTACGTACCTTGAACGTCACTTTATCTCCAGCAAGAATGCCGGTGGTGGGGTAGTAGGTGGGGTGGATAGACGGAGGAAGCTCATCGGGCCTTGTGGGATCGACTACCTGCACGACAGCAAAATCGAAATCGACATTTCCATGATTATCTTTTATCCGCAGTGTTTCGGTATACATTCCGGGTTTTCCGTAGCTGCGTTCCACGGTGGACCCGCTTCCTGTTGTACCATCGGTAAAGGTCCAATCATAAGATGCGATGTCACCTGTGGCACTCCAGGACTTTGTCGCATCAAGTGTAACAAGCTCTCCAACTGCTAACAAATGATGCGGCCGGGCTACTGCAATAATGTCTGGTTTGTGCTCACGTACATAGGCGTCCCAAACGAAGGCATAGGCTTCTTGTGTTCCCCAGCTGCCGGATGGTTGGCGGCTAACGATGCCAAAGTGAAGATGCGACCAACCACCGCTACCACCCTCTTTTCCCAACACTCCGACC
>JABDMH010000048.1 GCA_013001595.1 Saprospiraceae bacterium
GATATGTAGCGGACATCATAATTTCTTTAAGCAGCGCTTTGACATCCCAATCTAACTCGATAAAACGTAAGCTCAACCAGTCTAACAACTCTGGGTGGCTCGGAAGATTTCCTTGACTGCCAAAGTCCTCTTGAGTAGCGACCAAACCTACACCAAAGCAGGCTGACCAAAGCCTATTGACAGCAACTCTGGCCGTCAAAGGATTTTTGGGATCAATCATCCACCTTGCAAAACCTAGGCGATCAGGCGAGTACGCTTGGTCACTTGCCATAAAACTGGGTACAGTTGGCTCAACCTTATCAGCAGGCGCGTCGTAAGCTCCCCGGTCTAGTACAAAAGTGGGTTCAGGGTACTTGCGCTCGCGCATGATCATAACTTCGGGCAAATCGGTAGTGATTAAATTTGCTTGCTTCCGCAACGCTGTCAATTGGTCAAGTTGATCCGTAAAGGTTGGGTTTAGACCGGCAACCAAGTAAAATTTCAGTAGGTCCTGTTCCTGCACCCTATGAATGCTGTCAGATAAATAATGAGCTAGCTCAATAGGTGCAAGTTCTCTTTCATAGACTTTTAGTTCGTCCATCAGCACATCCTTGATCGACTTTCTAAGTTCCATTCCTAGTAAGAAAGGTTGGTTAGACCAATTGGTGCCGTGACTACCATGGAGTATGCTCTTATTTAAGTTGTCGGTATAAAGACGATGAGCAGGCACGTCGCCATTTACGTAGAAATTAACTCCAGATGCCTTGCTGCTACCATCGTAGGTCAAGGCAACATGAACCCATTCACCTATCGGAACAGACTCTACAGTTTTGAAATCTATGGCATTGTCAGGCCAAACATGATTGAGTTGAAATGATAGGGTCCCGTCCTCATTAATCTTGCATAGCCAACCTCGGTATCCTTCAAAATCTCCATTCGTCTTTCCAAAAATCGGGCCGGCCTCACCGGCCTTTAGGATTTTCACCCAAATCATGACCGAAAAGGGCTGGTGTCGATCAAAATCCAAATCTCGATTAAATCGAATCCCAGCATCCCCTATGAATTGAACACCATTATTTCGGTATCCTTCCACTATTTTCGGACGATCGTCATTGTGCCCCCAAACCATGGCATCTAGGCCAGATTTAGCCGTATTCCAATAACTATAGGTATCACCCTTGACCTTGTCCTTTGGTGGTTTCAGGTCAAGATTTATCCTGCGCTTATCGATCTTCTGCTCATATTCAAAACTGAAATCAGCCATCAATTGATACTTGGCAGCATCTTGAACTGATGCTTGGGCATCTACCCTCTCTACCCAGGCTTCAAAGGCATCAATAAAGTTATCCTCATCAATGGCCGTTTCTAAGAACTTCGACTCTCGCTCTAGACTATCCAGTAAACGCTGGGTTTTGTCGTCTGCTAGAATCATGGTTGGTGAAGCTTCACCATCATAGGGCACAATACCTGCATCATTATTATTATTGAAGTAGGCATACATCGAATAATAGTCGTGCTGTGTGATGGGATCGTATTTATGATCATGACAGCGGGCACACTCCATCGTCAGCCCTAAGAGCCCCTTCCCCACGGTGTTGGTGCGATCAGCTACATATTCTACTCGATACTCTTCATCGATTACTCCTCCTTCCTGGGTTTGCGGGTGGTTACGATTAAAACAGGTGGCCAGCAATTGTTCCTGACTAGGATCTGGCAGTAGATCACCAGCCAATTGCCAGAGAAGAAAGGTATCGTAAGGAATGTTTTTATTATATGCGTCAATCACCCAATCACGCCATGGCCAAGTATTACGCAGACCATCGTCTTGGTACCCATGCGAATCAGCATAGCGTGCAATATCCAGCCAATCCAGTGCCATCCGCTCACCAAAGTGTGGAGAATCCAGCAACTCATCTATTACTTTTTCAAAAGCATCGGATGATTGATCCGCAATGAAAGCATTGATTTCATCGACTGCAGGAGGCAGCCCAGTCAAATCAAGGGTAGCTCTTCTCAATAAGGCTTCTTTACTGGCTCGATCTGAACCGCTGAGTCCACGATTTTCTATTTCACTAAGGACAAAATAGTCTATCTCATTGTGCGCCCAATTTTCGTTTTCCACATTTGGAAGTGCTGGTGCAGTAGGAGCAACAAATGACCAATGCGGCTTGTACTCCGCTCCTTGTTCTATCCATCGTAACAGTATCGCTTTTTCTTTGGGAGACAATGCTAGATGAGATTCCGGAGGAGGCATGACATATTCCGGTTCGTGAGAACAAATGCGCCTGACCAATTCACTATTTCTCAAACTCCCTGGATCAATCACTGAGGGCGCTTTACTGGCATCATTGATGGCAGCCTTGTATGCTCCAGACGCTAGATCTAGCCTTAGATCTCCCTTGATTTGGTTCTTATCAGGCCCATGACACTTAAAGCAACGGTCAGAAAGTATGGGCTTAACATGAAAATTATAGTCGATTTGCTCAGGAATCTCATCCTCGGCAGTAATTATTTCATCTGATTTTATTGATTGACAACGTATACAAAGCAGAGATAGCAATGCAAAGGTCAGTATACGATAGATCTGTACGAGACTGGTATGCATAGTGAGCGAAGTTACAAGGATGGGACTTGAAAAGCAATCATAACTGATTAGATAGCGATCTCCGTGATAAAGTATTTCTCACGAGATGAAAGGACATCCTCAAATTCGAACCTCAGTATGGTATGTAAATATCTTGTACTATAGCGGCTCGTTCCAATCGGAACTCTTAGCAAATCTACTTGGTCGCAATATCCTCTGCTCATGAGATCAGTAATCTTAATAGGCTAGAGAATGCGGAACGATGCCAGACCAAATCTATCAACACCAAAGACCCTTCGTCTTTAGAAATACACAGATCTTGGGTTTACATCGTACCAATGACATTATACCTCCACTAGCTGTGTGATGCAAATAGAAGAGAAACTAGTCGGCCAACACCTCCACTTGAACTTTCACCACACCTTCATTGATCATTGCCAATTCCTTAGCAGCTTTTTTTGAAAGATCTATAATGCGCTTCTTATTGAAGGGTCCACGATCATTGATGGTGACCAAAACTTCTTTCTCATTCACCGTATTGGTTACGCGAACTTTTGTACCGAATGGAAATTCTCGGTGCGCGGCCGTCAAGGCAGCGGAATCATAAGGAACCCCACTGGCTGTTTTTTTCCCTTGAAAAGAATCGGCATAATATGATGCAAGACCATAATGGGTTGATTCAATGGCCAATGCACATGTAGTTAAGGCAACTATGCAAAATATCCAGTATGTCTTTCTTATAGCCACAACAACTTACTTTCAAAATTTATACCAATCTGACCGGAAGCATTTTTTCTCGTAATTTAAAGGCCTGATAAATAATTAGAAGAATTTGATGCGCCTTTTTTTCCTGTTCGCTTTCCTGATCGGGTTGATATCCTGTCGGCAATCACTTCCTTCGGAAGTTTCCTCTGCTTATGAATCTCTTCCAGATCAGATCAACTACAACTTCGATGTCAAACCCATCTTATCTGATCGATGCTATTCCTGTCACGGCCCTGACGATGAGGCTCGCCAGGCAGATCTCCGCTTGGATGTACCTGAAAGTGCACTTGCCAAATTGGAGAGTGGCTCTATAGCCATTAAGCCTGGTAGCTGGTGGAATAGCTCTCTAGCTCAGCGCATCCTGTCTGACGATTCGGAGATGCAGATGCCACCACCAGATTCTAGATTGAGACTTGAACCCAGTGAGAAGGCGATGCTGCTAAAGTGGATAGAGCAGGGTGCAACATACGAGCCTCATTGGTCCTTCATCAAACCGACTGCACCAATCGTGCCAGAAGCAGATGATCATGAGGTATATAATCCCATTGATGCATTTGTTGTCAATCGTATGATCAAAGAGGGTCTTGCACCATCACCTCCAGCAAGCAAAGAACGTCTCTTGCGTCGCGCATACTTAGACCTCACCGGTTTACCTCCTTCGATTGATCAGATTGAAGAATTCTTAACAGACCATCGTCATGATGCATTTGAAAAAGTCGTAGACAGGCTGTTGGTATCAGATGCTTGTGCTGAAAGGCTTACTCTTGAATGGATGGATATAGCCAGGTACGCTGATTCTCATGGACTGCATGCTGATGGTTGGCGAAATATGTGGCCATGGAGAGATTGGGTGCTGCGAGCTTTCCAACAGAACATGCCATACGATCAGTTTATTACACTTCAATTGGCTGGAGATCTATTGCTCGATGCTGGCAAGGATGAGATTCTCGCCACTGCCTTTCATCGAAATCATCCAATGACTGCGGAGGGCGGTGCGATAGATGAGGAATTTAGATTAGAGTATGTGGCAGATAGGACCAACACCACCGCCACAGCCTTGATGGGAATGACCATTGAATGTGCAAAATGTCACGATCATAAGTTTGATCCCATTTCTCAAAAGGACTACTATGCCATGTCTGCCTTTTTCAATAACCAACGAGAGTTGGGAATGACAGGTGATGATGGAAATTATGGGCCGATGCTGTCACTAGAATCACCGTCCACCCGCCAGAAGCTTGCCTCCCTGGATAGAGAGATATTTCAAATAAATGAAGAAATTAACAAGACCTCACAAGAAGTTAGGCAAACCACAGAGGCTATTCAAAATCTAGGTAGGCAAGGTAATATCAATAGTCGTATGGAGGCCTTTTTCCCGTTCGATCACATCGGCCAAAAAATGGTCTCGGGCAAATTAACGACGGTCATTGATGCCAATACAAACTGCACATCTTTCGGAAAGCCCGACCTAGTGGAAGGCAAGGTTTCTCAGGCAATCTCTTTCACAGACGAATATCATGCCCTAGCCATAGAAAATGCTGGTAAAATAGAAGCGAACCAAGCCCTAAGTGTAGGACTATGGATTAAGACAAAGAAGAAAAAAGAAGGGAAAACACAAGTACTTGTCGGTAATGCCGGTAACAAGAATCAGTATTGGCGAGGATGGGATTTTTATCTGGATGATCAAAATAAGTTAGGACTTCGCCTAGTGCATTCACTGCCGCACAATATGGTGCATCTTCTGTGCTTGGATTCAATTCAGATGCATACCTGGACTCATGTAGCATTTAGCTATGATGGTTCCGGTGAGGCTCAAGGGTGTCGACTTTATTTAAATGGCAAGCAGGCTGAAGTCGATGTGCTCTACAACCAACTTACTCGCAGCATCCTACCTGTCAGATCAGGAGATAATGAAGTTGAAAACCGACCACTTCAGGTGGGTAAAAGTTATCGATCCTTTACTGGTGATAACGGTATATTTCAGGGTTTAATGGACGAGCTACGCATTTATGCGCGCGAAGTCTCTCCATTTGAAGTAGCGCTAATGGCAGGCCTAGAGCAAGAAAATTTGGCTCCTGACATCTTTGCCTCACACCTAACTGTGCATTCACCAAAAATAAAGGCACTCAAATTGGCAAGATCAAGGTTGATTGGTCGCTCAACCGCCATCAGGGACACGGTGCCAGAGATCATGGTCATGCGGGAAATGCCTTCACCTAGGCCCACTTTTATTTTGGATCGCGGACAATATGATGCACCATTGGAGACGGTCTCACCAGCCACACCTCCTGAGATATTGCCATTCCCCGATGAATATCCAAACAATCGCTTGGGTCTTGCAAAGTGGCTTTTTCATCCGGACCATCCCCTGACTGCCAGGGCCACCGCCAACCGCTATTGGCAAATGATATTTGGAAAGGGCATCGTCAAGACAGCCAACGACTTTGGCAATCAAGGATCTTTGCCGTCGCATCCCGAACTATTGGACTGGTTAGCCACTAGACTTATAGATACAGGCTGGGATATCAGGGATTTATTAAAGACAATGGTTATGTCAGCTATCTACCAACAATCATCAGTTGCTACTGCTCCGCAACGAGAAATTGATCCCGAAAACATTTATCTAGCTAGAGCTCCCACATACCGACTTCCGGCCGAACTAATTAGAGACAATGCTCTCGCAGCCAGTGGATTATTGGTTAGAAAGGTAGGTGGTCCAAGCGTAAAACCTTATCAGCCGGAAGGACTCTGGATCGAAAAGGGAACCTTCTCACACAAATTGCTACGATATGTAGAAGATGAAGGAGATGATCTATACAGGAGAAGTCTATATACTTTTATTAAGCGTACATCCCCACATCCTGCAATGACTGTTTTTGATGTGCCAAGTCGAGATGTCTGTACCCTCACCCGCGAAACTACCAATACACCGCTCCAGGCCTTGGTCTTACTTAATGATCCACAATTTGTAGAGGCGGCTCGAGTCTTGGCAGAACGCGTTCTCCTAGAAGAAACCAATTCAATTAAGGACAAGATAAACTTAGCCTTTAGACTTGTCATTACCCGCACTGCCACCACCAAAGAATTGGAACTTATGGCTTCATCTTATGATGATCAGTTGGTTCATTTTCAAGAAAAACCTGCCGCTGCCAGGGATTTATTGTCGGTGGGCGACTATAGAAGGCAGGCAAATCTATCTATGATAGAAACTGCAGCAATGACTTTGGTGACCAGCAATATCCTCAACCATGATGAAGCCTATATGAAAAGATAAGAACGATGCATTGTCAAAGATCAAATACACGATATTCTCGCAGAGACTTCCTAGGTAGGACATCTCTCGGACTTGGAGCTGCAGCATTGGCTAGCCTTACCAATCCGTTGAAGAGCTTTGGGGCGTCATCTACAATGGATCTAAAGGTGGGCCGACCACATTTTGCACCAACGGCAAAAAGAGTGATCTACCTTTTCCAAAGTGGGGCACCCTCTCAAATCGATTTATTTGATCATAAGCCCTTGCTGGAGAAATTGCATGGTGAAGAACTGCCAGAATCTGTCAGGCAGGGTCAACGTTTGACAGGAATGACCTCTGGTCAAAGTTCATTCCCATTAGTCTCTTCTCCTTTTGAATTTGCCCAACATGGAGAATCGGGAGCCTGGGTGAGTGAATTGATGCCTCACACCGCCAAAGTCGTCGATGACCTGTGCTTCGTGAAATCTATGTTTACTGAAGCCATTAACCATGATCCAGCCGTCACTTTCATCCAGACAGGATCTCAATTTCCGGGAAGGCCTTCAATGGGATCTTGGTTGAGTTATGGATTGGGATCAGACAATGAGAATCTTCCGTCGTTTGTGGTGCTGGTGACCAAAGATAAAACTGGACAGCCTCTATATGCCCGCTCTTGGGGAAATGGGTTTTTACCTTCCGAATATCAAGGTGTACAATTTAGGGCAGGTAAGAATCCTGTTCTATATTTAGATAATCCTCCCGGTGTTAGTTCGCAACTTAGAAAACGACAATTGAAAGACCTATCTGCCTTGCAAGAGCTCCAATACGATCAAATTGCAGATCCGGAAATCAAAGCCCGTATTGCTCAATACGAAATGGCCTTCCGAATGCAAACCTCCGTGCCAGAAATCATGGATGTAAGAGATGAACCTGAGCATATATATGATATGTATGGTGAGGATTCGAAAAAGCCGGGAACCTATGCGGCAAACTGCCTGCTGGCGCGTCGATTAGCAGAACGTGGCGTCAAATTCATCCAGCTCTATCATCAGGGATGGGACCAACATGGCAATTTGCCAACTGCAATCAAGACACAATGTAAAGAGACAGACCAAGCCTCTGCGGCATTGATCACGGACCTCAAGCAGAGAGGAATGCTTGAAGACACCTTGGTAATCTGGGGTGGAGAATTTGGCAGAACCAATTACTCTCAAGGCAGACTCACAAGTACAAATTTTGGCCGAGACCACCACCCCAGCTGCTTTTCGGTTTGGATGGCTGGAGCAGGTGTTAAACCTGGCCATACTTATGGAGGAACAGATGAATTCGGCTATCGAGTAGTCAATGATGGCGTACATGTGCACGATTTTCAAGCTACCATTTTGCATATGATGGGATTAGACCATGAAGCACTGACTTTCAAGTATCAGGGTAGAAGGTTCAGGCTCACTGATGTGCATGGTCACGTTGTCGAAGACCTGTTGCGCGTATGATCAAGGAAAACAATTTGATGGCTAGAACAGGGCTGCTTGGTATGCTGTGCCTTTTGACGCTGCTCACTTGTCTATCTTGTAATCAATCTGAAGAAATCAGCTATAGCCGCCATATAAAGCCGATTCTTAATGAGTATTGCTTGTCTTGTCACGGCGGTATCAGAGCCCAAGGTGGTCTAAGTTTTCTTTTCGAAAAGGAGGCCATGGAAGCCCAAACAGAATCTGGTCTTAGGCCTATTGTACCGGGACGCGCCGATAAGAGTGAGATTATCAAACGAATGCGGTCAAACGACCCTGAGCTAAGGATGCCGAAGGAAGGTCCAGCTTTGCGTGAAGGTGACATTCAGCTCATCGAAACATGGATCAATCAGGGTGCTCAGTGGGATGATCATTGGGCATATGCACAGATTAGCAATCCGAATGTCCCCGATTTGGATACCGCTTGGGGAAGCAATGCCATCGACCACTTCATCTACCAAAAGTTGAAAGAAAAGGGACTACAACCATCAGGTCGAGCTACTCCTGATGAGCTTGCCAGAAGGCTGAGTTTTGACCTGATCGGACTCCCACCGACATTAGAAAATGCCGGAGAATTCTTGAAGAATCCCACTAACGTTCATTTCGACGATTTGATCGATCGGTTGCTTGACTCTCCACATTACGGAGAACGTTTTGCCTCCATGTGGCTGGATTTAGCACGATATGCAGATTCAAATGGGTATGAAAAAGACATGGGTAGATCGGTGTGGCGCTTTCGCGATTGGGTAATCAATGCACTCAACGATGATATGCCCTTCGACCAATTTACTATTGAACAGTTGGCCGGAGATCTACTTGATGTGCCATCAACCGACCAATCAATTGCTACCATCTTCCATCGCAACACTATGACAAATACGGAGGGTGGTACTGAAGATGAAGAGTTTAGAAGTATGTCGATCATAGATCGTGTCAATACCACATTTGAAGTTTGGCAAGCAACCACCATGTCCTGTGTACAGTGTCACTCACACCCCTATGACCCTTTCAAGCAAGAAGAATTTTATGAACTCTATGCTCTGTTTAATAATACGCAAGATGCCGACTTAGATAGTGAGTACCCGTTCTTAATGGAGACTGATTCCGTCCAAAAGGACCTTCGGCAAGTGCGTGCTAAAATACTAGCCTTAAAGGGAGAAGCAGTTGGAGATCTCAACTATATTGACAAATCTGAGATTAAAAACCTGGCCCACCCAAGACTCTTCGGTCATTTTGCGGATGATTTTCAGCATGTCCTGATTGCAAACGATGGTGAATTCAGCAATTCCTCCTACAATTCAAATAACCAGAAAGACAAGAAATACTACCTAATATTTCAAGACGTAGATCTCAACGACTTAGAGGAAATAAGGTACCATTACTTCTGTCGGGGCGATGATGCCGTCATAGAAATCAGTCTTGACTCCATCGAGGGGCCAATTATCAGCCGTACTTCAATGACTAGTTCTCCAGGAAAAGACAAAGACTGGCAGTGGAAGTCTTTTCCGCTGGAAGTTTCGCAAAATGGAATCCACGATCTGGTTTTCCATTTTATAAATACCACTGGAGACTTTAGGAATGGGGTAGTAAGCGTCAAGGAGATGGTGCTAGGCTATCAAGGTGAAGAAACTACTCAGGCACTTCGTTCTTGGCAAGATACACTGCTGGCCCTTTATCAAGGGGGGATTAAGTCGCCTGTCATGAAAGAAAGAACGGCAGCACTACGCAGACCAACCCATGTCTTTGAGAGGGGAAATTACCTGGTGAAGGGTGCCAAAGTACAGCCCAATATTCCAGAGATTCTCAATCATGAGGATGTCATCGTAGTAGATAGATTGGATATGGCCAAATGGTTAGTCAGTGACAAAAACCCCTTGACGGCGAGGGTTATGGTAAACCGGATTTGGGAGCAGCTATTTGGTCGAGGAATTGTTGAAACCATGGAAGATTTTGGCACTCAGGGTTTTCCACCCTCCCATGAGGAATTGCTCAACTATCTAGCATACCAATTTTCACACGATTGGAATTGGAGTATCAAGGCCTTGATCAGGGAGGTTGTTTCCAGTGATATCTATCAACAATCTTCAAGAACCTCCGCCAATCAACTGGAGATCGATCCATTCAACATCTATTATGGCAGAGGTACACGAGCAAGATTAACCGCTGAGCAAATTCGCGACCAAGCTTTGGCAGTTAGTGGTTTGCTAAACACTAAGATCGGGGGTGAGAGTGTAATGCCTTATCAGCCAGAAGGCGTGTGGCAAATCACATATAGTAGTGCAAAATGGGAAGCCAAACATGAATCGGACAAGTACCGTCGAGGACTTTATACCTATTGGAAACGTACCACACCCTATCCTTCTATGACAGCTTTTGATACACCGAGCCGTGAGTTTTGTGTCTCAAGGCGTATTACTACCAATACTCCCTTACAGGCACTAGTGACCCTAAACGATCCTGTGTATGTAGAGGCAGCTGAAAGCTTGGGTGCCTGGATGACCAAGCAGGGGCAGGGAGATCTCAAAAAAGCCATTGAGCGTGGATATGAGAAAGCCCTATTGAAAAAGCCCAACGAGGAGGTATTAGAGATCTTGCACGGATTACACGAAGAATCGGTACAACCGATGGCAATGCATGTATCAATGGATAGAAATAAAAAGAAAATCTTGGCACCAATGACGGTGGTGGCCAATGCAATCATGAATCTAGACGCTTTCCTAAATAAAAGTTAGGCACGAGATGACAGTCTTTGATGAATTAAGATTTAGAAACCTCCAGGCAAATACACGTAGGCATTTCTTAAAAAACTGCACCATGGGCATGGGTGCTCTTGCTATGGGGATGCTAACAGGATGTGCGAAAGCGGATTTAGTTACAAATGAATCAGTACGTTTTACTTCAGGTAGAACACTGAGTCATTATGCGGCCCGAGCTAAGCGAGTCATTTACATGCACATGGCGGGTTCACCTTCTCAACTCGAGCTTTTTGACTATAAACCTACATTAAACAGGCTGCATGATGAGCTATGTCCGCAGAGCTTACTTGAAGGGAAGAAGTTTGCTTTCATCAGTGGCGTGCCCAAAATGTTGGGGCATCAAGCCACATTTGCTCAGTATGGTCAATCAGGGACCTGGATATCCAATCACCTGCCCTATTTTCAAGAAGTAGCCGATGAAGTATGTGTTTTAAAAGCCATGCACACGGATGAATTCAATCATGCACCAGCACAATTGTTGCTTTATTCGGGAAGTCCACGTCTAGGTAGGCCCTCCATTGGCTCTTGGGTCACCTATGGCTTGGGTTCTGAAAATGAAGACTTGCCCGGGTTCGTGATATTGGTATCTGGTGGTAAAACACCTTCCGCTGGTAAAAGCGTATGGGGTAATGGGTTCTTGCCCTCTGTCTATCAGGGTGTACAGTGTAGATCTCAAGGTGATCCGGTACTCTACCTTAGCAATCCTGATGGAATGGATAGAAACTTGAGGAAGAAATCTATTGATGCCATTAATGACATCAATCGCCAAGAGTATGAGATGGTCGGAGATCCTGAGATCATCACGCGCATTTCTCAATATGAGATGGCCTTTAAGATGCAAATGTCTGTACCGGAGGCCATGGACATCCACAAGGAACCTGCCTATATCCATGATATGTACGGCACCAGGCCCGGTGAGGCTAGTTTCGCCAACAACTGCCTGTTGGCTAGGCGGATGGCTGAAAAAGGTGTGAGATTCATACAATTGTTTCACTGGGGTTGGGATAGTCATGGAGCCGGCAAAGCGGAAGCACTAAATCATGGATTTATGGATCGTTGCCGAGAGGTAGATCAACCAATGACTGCCCTAATAAAAGATCTTAAGCAAAGAGGGCTTCTTGCCGATACTTTATTAATTTGGGGAGGCGAATTTGGAAGGACTCCTATGATGGAGAACCGGGGAGGTGCTACCAACCCGTTCGTGGGTAGAGATCATCATACCGATGCATTTACCATGTGGATGGCAGGTGGAGGTGTCAAAGGGGGCATGAGTTATGGAGAAACTGATGAAATCGGGTACTATGGTATACAGGATCAAGTGCATGTACATGATCTTCAAGCTACCCTCTTGCATTGCCTAGGGCTCAATCACGAAAAGCTCACTTATCGCTTTCAGGGTCGCGATTTTCGCCTGACAGATGTATCTGGTCATGTGCTGAAAGAAATTTTGTCTTAACGAAATTTATATAGAAGCTAATTTAGAAAGTAGATGGATTTATTAGACTGGTTTGGGAGATTTCACCCTGCATTGGTACACTTTCCCATCGGGATATTGGTAGTGGGCGTGATTATGCAGTTTATTGCATATCGAAAACCCACTTTAAACTTAGATAAAGCTGTTTCCAACCTCTACCTAATCGGATTTGTCGCCGCATTTGTCGCCGCATTTGCAGGTTGGATGTTGGCGCAAGAGGGAGGATACCAAGCAGACACAATCTTCTGGCATCGATGGCTCGGAATATTAATGGTGGTGCTCGCCTTTGGGCTATACTGGAACTCCAGAAAAAACGAGGTTAATCACAAAACGATGCGCTGGGGAGGTATTGCTCTGGTACTAGGATTGATGTACACTGGACATCTAGGTGGCGAAATGACCCACGGCCCTGAATATCTGCTGGAAAGTGCACCCGACTTTGTCAAAAAACTGGCCTCTTATGAAGAAGGCGCAAATTATACTGTCCTTTCAGATCCCGACAGTGTCCGCATTTATGATGATCTCCTAAGGCCTGTTTTAGAGACTAAATGTTGGACCTGCCACGACGACAATTTGACCAAGGGTGGGTTAAATATGTCTTCCGAAGAAATGCTGTTGGAAGGTGGTCGCAACGGCTCAGTCATCGAGGGTACGGCAGAAGAATCAGAAATTTTCAAGCGTGTGACCATGGATCCAGCACGTAGAAAGTATATGCCTCCCAAAGGAACACCCCTTAGCTATCAAGAAGTGAAGCTGCTTGAGTGGTGGATCGAGACAGGCGCCAGCTTTGATAAAAGGGTTACCGGGGTGGAAGTTCCTGAAAACATCCAAGCCATCTTATTGGCACGCCATGAACTCGACACTAAACCAAAGACCTTCTTGGAAAAGACAAAGGTAGAACTTGTTCCAGAAGAAGTGATGATGAGCATTGCAGCTGAAGGATTTTCGATAAAGCCAATTGCTATGAACAGCAATTTTGTTGATGTACAGTGGAAGGGCATCGATTCTCTTTCGGTTGATAAAGCAGCAGCAGCCCTGGCAGAGGCGAGTACACAAATAGCATGGCTTGACATGGGCAACGCCAACTTATCTGACGCAGGTATGATGCATCTCAGTAAGCTGGAAAATCTCGTGCGACTTAAGGTAGACAACAATCCAGTGACAGATGCAGGGGTAAAGCACCTCGAAAATCTTAAACATCTGGAATCCCTAAATCTATATTCAACAAAAATATCAGATATTAGCGCCGATTATTTGACTGGTCTCAAAAGTCTGAAAAAACTCTTTGTATGGCAGACAGACTTTGGTAGCGATGCTGCAGAAAAATTGCAGTCATCGATTCCGGGTTTGGAAGTTGTGCAAGGATATACATTTGCCCAGCCCGCCCAATAGATCCATTTCCAAAGACCGATCTGAGGCTTTCTCTTGTAGTCTGCCCATTGGTATGGCTATGAGAGGCTATCTCTCTTTCTTTGAACACACGACAAAACGCTTTTTAATCAATAGGTACAAGTCCTGGCTCAGAATTTGCAGTTGGACAGCCTTTATCTTTTATTGATTGTATACGAAATGGATAAACGTTCAACACGACGATCTTTTTTGAAAAGCAGTGCCTTAGTAGGAGCAGCAACAGTTGCTATTCCTCACGCTTCCTATGCCATACATCACCAATCACCTATGGTGGGAGAAATCGTTGGGTATGGCGATCATACCTATAGGGTTGACAAGCATTGGGGCATTCAAGATCCCGGCAAAATTCCTGTGCGTCATTGCCATGAAATGGTGCAAGATAGTAAGGGTCGACTTCTGATGAGTACTACCCATATTAAAAATAACGTCATCATTTATGATAAATCAGGGCGAGTCTTAGATACTTGGGGAACGGACTATCCTGGTATCCATGGACTCACACTATCCAATGAAGGGGGTCAGGATTTTATATATCTGACAGACACGGAAAGACACATCGTCTGTAAGACTACCGTCACCGGAAAGGTGATACAAACGTTCAACTACCCAAAAGAAGCTGCGGTATATCAAGATGCGAGACAGTTTGTCCCCACTGAAGTAGCCATAGCGCCTAATGGTGATTTGTATGTTGCTGATGGCTATGGTGAAAATTGGATTATCCAATACGATCAGCGAGGACGCTATATCAGACATTTCGGAGGTAAAGGTGATGGTCCAGATCAATTTGATTGCTGTCACGGCATCACTGTAGATGATCGCGATCGCAAAAATCCCACCTTGTTGATCACCTCCAGATCAGCGCAATCTTTCAAACGGTTCACCTTAGAAGGCAAATATCTAGAGACCATAAAACTACCTGGATGTTGGATCTGTAGACCCGTCATTAAAGGTGATCTGCTATACTTTGCTGCCATCGGAACAAAAAGCTGGTGGGACTATGACGGTGTATTGCTCATCCTGGATCAGCAGAACAAGGTGGTAGCTGCTCCCGGTGCCGATCAAACGCTATTTCGTGACAATGATCTTTCATCGATCGTTCATGATGGTCGTACATTTATGAATCCTCACGATGTATGCATAGATCAAGATGAAAACCTCTATGTCCCCCAGTGGTATTCTGGAAATACTTACCCTATTAAATTGGGTAGGGTATAAGGATGTCTTCACTACCCCGTCGACCGCCAGCAGTACCAAGATGGACCTCGATTATGAGGGCAGCCAAATTCGTCGCAAATCCGGTTCCGATATTGGACGGCAACTTAAAGACCTATGGTCCAACCTATCAATTTCATATTGGTGGTTTACAACCCGGACTAGTAACCATTGAGCCAAAAGTGATCCAGCATGTGCTACAAAAAAACCATCGTAACTATCGCAAATCCGCCATTCAGACCGGTATCCTAGCACACTACGTCGGTTGTGGACTGCTCACTTCAGATGGACCCTATTGGCTTCGACAGAGAAGGCTAATCCAGCCGGGATTTCACAGAGAGCGCTTAGCGGCCATTTTTACCCACATGAATACTGAAGTGGATCTCTATATTCGAAGGTTAAAGGAAACCATTAAGGAGCAACCTACCATAAACCTGTCTCGAGATATGCATCGGCTCGCCTTCAGGATCATAGCCAAAGCCCTATTCAGTAAGGCCCTTTCAGAAGAGAATCTAGCACTCCTGAGTAACCAGATCACAGAGCTGCAAAGCTACATCATTAGGGAAATCCGGCAACCATTTTTACGCTGGTGGTTCCAACTCTCCGGTCAAAGAAACCGATATGAAAAACTAGCTCATGACACCAAGTCGATCATTAGAGAGCTGATTAACGAGAGAATACATACACCAGAAAAGGAAGATGATCTGTTGCAAATGCTACTAGATGCACGCTACGCAGACACAGGCGAGGAAATGTCAGCAGAACAAGTGCTGGACGAGAGCTTGATCTTGTTTGTAGCTGGGCACGAAACGGCTGCTAATGCGCTTAGTTGGACATTCTATCTATTGGCTCAACATGAGGATAGATGCGCAGCATTACAGCGAGAGAGCGATGCTATTTTCAATGATCAAATACCGAGTTTCTCCATGCTTCCAAGGCTGTCGTATGCCACCCAGGTGATTGAAGAGGCTATGCGTTTATATCCTCCAGCCTGGGTAATTGACAGAGTAGCTCTAGAAGACGATGAGGTCTCAGGATATCATATTGCAAAAAACACATTGATGATACTGTTTGTATATGGAGCTCACCGGAATCCCAAATTCTGGACCAGTCCAGATGCATTTGATCCCACCAGGTTTTCCCACGAAAATAAGGGCGGGATTGAACCATTCACGTATTTTCCCTTTGGAGGAGGTCCAAGAATGTGTATTGGAAATAATTTTGCAATGATGGAAATGCAACTCATCGTGAGTAGACTATCACACCATTTTAACTTCGAATTGGTTAATAAATCAGATCCTGGTTTAATGCCCATGATTACGCTGCGCTCGAGTTCAGATATATATTTCAAAGTCCAGCCCCGAAGAGATCATGTTGTTCAGGACCCGTTTATCTAGTCTCGGCGACAGACATTTTTCATCAATTTTTCCATGTTTGGAGCAAAATGCGCCATATATTGGAGACATGGGCATATCTGTTCCCAAGAATGCTATTTTGCTACTGTCAAATGAAAATCAAGATGAGCCCGCTCAAGCCCCTGCTGAAAATCTGACTATGGGCATACTTTTTTGTATGGTCCAGGACTAGTGTCGGGTGGCAATAGATATATAAAGTTAAGGGCCAATAGCAATTTGAGATGCCCAGCAAGCGAATCGAAAAAAAAGAAGTATGACTGATATTAATTTTATTGGATTTAGCCTAGTACTAGGCTCGATGTTATTTGGGTGCCAGGCAAATGAAAGTGCTACATCGCTCCAGATAAAGCCTAATATTATTTACATACTGGCTGACGACTTAGGGTATGGCGATCTTGGATGTTACAGCCAGGAGATGATCAAGACTCCTAATCTGGATAAGATGGCCGCTGAAGGCATGCGCTTTACGCAACACTATGCCGGATCAACAGTTTGTGCTCCTTCACGTTGTGCACTCATGACTGGGTATCATACTGGTCATGCAACAATACGAGGCAATAAACGGGTACCTTTGAGTTCCCAGGACACGACCATTGCTTCGGTCTTACAAAATGCTGGATACCAAACTGGATTGATTGGCAAATGGGGATTGGGTGAAACTGGTTCTGAAGGAACCCCCAATCAACAAGGTTTTGACTTCTTCTATGGATATCAAAATCAGACACGGGCACACAACTACTATCCCGATTACTTGTGGCGGAACAACGAAAAGGAGATGCTCCCCAATGAAGTAGTATATGAAGAGAAAGGCTATGCCAAAGGTATCGGGAGTGCTGCCTCAAAAAAAGTGACGTATTCTCATGATCTCTTTACTCAAGAATCCCTTGATTTTATCGAGCACGCACAGTCGGAACCCTTTTTCCTATACCTAGCCTATACCATACCGCACACGAATAATCAGCATAAGCTAGTGTCTGATCACGGTCAAGAAGTACCCGATCTAGGGATCTACGAAAATGAAAATTGGTCCGAAGTGCAGAAGAGTACCGCTGCCATGATCAGCCGAATGGATCGAGATATTGGATCAATCATTGAAAAGATCAAGGAGCTTGGATTAGATCAACGAACGGTCGTCTTTTTTAGTAGTGATAATGGTCCACATAGCGAAGGCCGGAATGACCCCCATTTTTTCGATAGCAATGGCCCCTTTCAAGGCATTAAACGGGACCTTACAGAGGGGGGAATACGGGTGCCATTCATCGTACGCTGGCCAGGAACCATAACACCCGGAACCGTCAGTAGCACACCTTCTGCATTTTGGGACTTTTTTCCAACAGCCTGTGATATAGCCACTATTACTGCGCCTAACGATATTGACGGGACAAGTTTGTTACCTACACTGATGGGGTCTGGTGACATTCAGCATGATCGTCCTCTTTACTGGGAGTTTCACGAACAAGATGGAAAGCAAGCCATTCTCCAGCATCCTTGGAAGGGCATAAAGGTGGGAGTAAAATCCAATCCTGATACGATCTTGATGGTCTACAATCTTGATCAAGATCCCGGTGAGACTGAAGATGTTGGGAAAATCCATCCTGAAATCAAAGCTAATTTGGCCAAGCTCTTGCAGCAAAGTCGCACCAAGTCAGAGGAGTTCTTATTCCCCTGGGAAGAGTAAGCCAGGGCTCAGTGAGCACCTTCCATGACCCTGGTTTTATATAGCTTCACTTCGGGAAACTCCAAAATTTTATTGGGTTCCAGGCAATGTATCCGATGGGTCCACCAACGGGTTTCTCCCTTGGTATAAATGATTCGTCCATCCTCTGGGCGATAGAATATCGACTTGATATCTGGCACCGTATCCAGTGGCGCAAAAGGTGTAAATTCCTCATCCGGAATTTGAAAACTCCAGGCACCTTCGTGTGTAGTCAGAAGCAATAAATTTTCAGAGACCGCAACTAGGTCATGCCCGCTCTCACCCGGCAGGATCCAAGAATGCTCTTTTTTTAGAAATGGCTTATCAGAGGACCATGCGCCCAAACTGTAGGCACGTAATTCATCAAATCCCAAGGCAAAGATTCGCTGGTGTTTTGGCATCCACACGACCCCATGTCCTGAGTATAGACTGTCTCTATAAATGGGTTCATTGGAATGTCTTGGATCGAACAATTCAAGTGCGTTGCCTCCATTTGCAATTGACAATGCAACTACAATCCTTCCATTTGGCAGCAGTTCCGCAGAGTGAGCATTGGGAACTTGGGCATGAAATTCAATCTTCTTATCCTCAATATTTAGTAGTATAACACCCCCTCCAGAAGACGTAATTAACAGTTGAGTATCGTTAGCTACAGGCTTACAATCATCCGTGGGTATCATTTTTTTCCGGAAGTCAGGATCAAGCTCATACGCATTTTCAACACTCCATCGCCAGGTGATCTCTTGGTCCTCTTGATCAAAGGGATCATGTTTAATGATCAATACTTGATTGTCTCCACATGCCACCAAAGTCTCTTGGGCTGGGCATACCTGTACGACAAATACAAAAATGGACAAGAAAATCAATGTGTGCATCGGTCTCAATTTTAATCTCACGGTGCTAAGATCGCCTTTCTAAATAAACCTTTCACACCTAGAGTCGGTCTATGAGATCTTGTGGTATGATGCTGAATCCTTCCTACCACTACTCTTTTTCAAGATCCATCTCAATATTCCGCATGATTTCCATGTTCTTACGTAGGTGAGTCCTCCTTGTCGCCTCCGGCAGTTTTTGCAGGATGCTAATCAATAGTCTAAAAGCCGGATCCGTCTCTACCCTCATCTTTAAAACCTCCAATTCAGATGGTCTTAGAGTCCCCTTAAAATAGGCCTTGAGCAGCCAAGTGATTTTCGATCTTATCATCCTGTTTCATACTACTACAAGCTTACTCGCTTCTTCAATATACAGGCCGCTGTGATTTTCTGATTCCGCCCAATAGCGGGTCTTTACGTCAGTATGGTACGTATTTGCTCAGTGATCGCGCAAAAAAAATTCACAAGGCTAAATCAATAGATATTTAGCAAATGAAGCATATAAGTGGTTGTTCAACCGGTGTGAGTGGTATAAATAGTGGATAGAAGGTTATCAAATCCCCATCGGCATTATTGACTATACCGGTCCACTTTCTACGAAATTGTGAGAGATTGGGCAAAATTGAAAAGTATTGTTAAATTAAAGCATCACATCAAATATCTTGTCAGAGGTGCCGCTTTTCTAGAATCCAAGGTATCCGTCTGATGAACACTCAAAGTAACACGGTCGCCCCTCAGTAGGTCGTACAACAAATAAGAAATGGTGACCAAGAGGCCTTCAAAAATTTGTACTTACAACACAGGTCAACAAATGGAAGGAATGGCAACGAGCAAAGCAGAAGTATCAAGCATTAGACGAAGCATTTATCGCTGAAGTGATCGAAACCAATGATGGAGATACCAACGATGAGGAGCTCATTTCACTTATGATCCATTGTCTGGAACAAATGGGTGGACGATGCCAAGAACCGCTAGAATCCTACTACAATGCCAAATTGTCTATGAACGAGATCTCCGTCAACATGGGATATCAGAATGCGGCGACAGCAAAGAACTTGAAGTAAATATCTTCAACGACTCAGACGCATGATGATCGAGCGAGATGTCAGATCTGTCAAAAGCAAAGCTATGATCGTGCAATTGCCTTCCAAATAAATCGGAGCGTATCTCGCTTCAACTGGTTTGCTTCAACTGGTTTCCTAGCCTCAATCACTTTCAATGTACCCGCATCAATGCATGCAAAAATCTGGTCAATCATTAGTTCCCTATCCATTTTTCGCAGCAACCGCTTATCAGCGGCCAAATTCAGTGTAGTATGGAGCGACAGTTGTATCTCAGACAGCTTTCTACGAAGTTCCGCATCAAAATAATGTGAATGCCGCACCTGTCTTACAAAGGCAAAATGATGGGGATTCCTTGCCCAGTAGTTGATGGCTCCTCTAATTCCTTTCTTAATACCCTTTTCTAGGTTCCGGGTTGGTACATCAAAAAATCTGATCATGCTCCATACATAATCCCGATGAATATCCAGGTAACACGCATGAACCAGATCCAACTTAGTTGAGAAATGATGGAACAATGTACCGGTAGCTACTGCAGCTTCCTTGGCAATCTTTGCCGTAGGTACTCGCAAACCAACATCGGCAAATAATTGAGTGGCAACTTCTATTATTTTTTCCCTCTTTGTCATAAACCGACTGATCAGTCGGTGTAATATAATAAACTTGGAAGTTCCGGGAGAGTTTCAGACCTCTCTTTATCTGGTCATTTCAGAATGCATCTAAATGTAACATCGCTAACCTGACCAGCTCTCCCGATCTAAACTTCTTAGTTGGATAGCCTCGGCGAGATGTTCAATCTTAATATCAGGGCTGGCATCCAAGTCTGATGCTGTACGAGCTACTTTTAAGATGCGATCGTATGCTCTGGCTGAGAGCTGTAGTTTCTCCATGGCTGTTCGAAGAAGCGTCTTTCCAGCTTGATTAATTTTACATATCTCATGTACCATACGGCTAGTTATCTGAGCATTTGCATATACCCCCTTCACATCCCGATATCTTTCGGTTTGGATTTTTCTCGCCTTTATCACTTTGTCTATAATCTCTTTACTACTCTCCCCCCTCCTCACGTCATCGGATAGTTGATCGTATGAAACCGGTGTAACTTCCACATGCAAGTCTATGCGATCTAGAAGAGGGCCAGAGATCTTGTTCAGATATCTACTGATAACAGCTGGACCACAAACACATTCCTTTTCTGGGTGGTTGTAGTAGCCACATGGACAGGGGTTCATAGATGCCACGAGTATAAAGCTGGCTGGGTAATCTACGGTTATCCGGGCTCGAGAAATGGTCACCTTGCGTTGCTCCAATGGTTGGCGCATTACTTCGAGTACACTGCGTTTAAACTCAGGCAACTCGTCCAAGAAAAGCACTCCGTTGTGTGCCATTGATATTTCACCTGGACTAGGATTAGAGCCTCCCCCAACCAGGGCAACATCGCTAATCGTGTGGTGAGGCGATCGGAATGGTCTTTGTGTAATTAAGGACGCATCTTCTGGTAGTGCTCCGGCCACTGAATGTATCTTCGTTGTCTCCAAAGCTTCGTAAAGATCCATAGGAGGCAAAATGGTCGGTAGCCTCCGAGCCAACATGGTTTTACCTGCACCAGGAGGTCCGATAAGAATGGCATTATGGCCACCTGCAGCAGCCAATGTAAGCGCTCTCTTAATGTTCTCTTGACCCTTAACATCAGAGAAGTCAATCTCGTAGTTGTTGTTATACTCCTGAAACTCGTCTCTTGTATCAAGGGTGGTTCGCTCGAGTATTTGCTCCCTATTAAAAAAGTCAACTGCTTCTTTCAGATTTGAAATGCCATAGACTTCCAAGTCGTTGACTATGGCTGCCTCTCGTGCATTTTGCTTCGGTAGAATCAGGCCTTTATATCGTTCTTTACGCGCTTGAATGGCAATGGGCAAAGCGCCTCGGATGGGCCTTAGTCCTCCATCAAGTGCAAGCTCACCCATAATGATGTACTGGTCAAGTTCATCCATATTCATTTGCTTGGTGCTACCCAGCACACCTAGGGCAATGGGCAAGTCAAATGCCGAACCTTCTTTGCGAATATCTGCCGGCGCAAGATTTACGATCATCTTGAGCTGCATCATGCGATGACCAATGTTTTTAATCGCCGCCTCAATACGTTGAAAGCCTTCCCGAACAGCCACATCTGGTAGACCCACCATATGGTAAAAGTTTTTTTTGCCAGCGTGAACCTGACCTCCGGCATTGACTTCTACGGTGATTGTCTGCGCATCGACACCCTGCACAGCACTGGCATAAGTTTTAGCAAGCATTGGGGGAAAGATTTCTGATAAGCCAATATAACAAATGTTATGCATACGTTTTTCGTCTCTCATCGCGCCCTGTACCCTATGTCTTTATGCATCGAGTACCGTAGTTTCCTCTCTTTCGTGAGTGCTGCCGAGTGCATCCCGTCAACATTGACAAAATCCTGACATACATGTTGCGATTCAAAATTATCTTTGCCCTGCATTAATCTATACTGTGAATGCTCTCAAACTTTCACATACTTACGATCTCATTTAAGGAAACTTCACTTGAAGACCTGGCGAATTATGCCATTCAAGGGCAAGGTGATGCACTTAGATTGGAGCTCCTTAAAGTGAGGGAACAACTGAAGATAGATGAGCTCTACTATCTACATACCTGTAATCGAATTCTCTATTTTTTTTCCACCGAAGATCCTGTCGATCAGAATTTCGTGAAGCAACTCTTTGGAAACTCAGTCGATTATAGTACGATCTTACACAAACAAGACCTTGATTGTCTTTCCTATTTCTTACATGTTGCTTCATCGCTACACTCAATGGTTGTGGGAGAACGAGAGATTTTAAAACAAATCAAGGTAGCCTACGACCAGCAAGCTAAGTGGGGTCTGACATCGGACAATATGAGATTGGTAATCGAACATACCATTCGAGGTGCGAAGCGAGTCTATCGTGAAACGAGTATTAGCGAGCGACCAATTTCAGTGGTGTCTATAGCTATCAGAAAGCTTGCAGAGTTTTCTTTGGGAAAAGATGCTAGATTCATCCTCGTGGGAGCAGGAACGACGATCAGACTTGTGGTCAAACACCTCACTAAAAAAGGATTCAATCAGTTCACCATTTATAATCGGTCTATCAGCAATGCCCAACGTTTAGCGGAAGAAGTAGAGGGCAGTGCCGGCTCCTTGGTCGATCTTGCTAACCATCGCTCACCTTTTGATTGCCTCATTGCCTGCACGGCAGCAACCGATCCTATAGTGACATACGAGTTGGCCAGTCAGATATCCAACCAACGAGTCAAAGAGAAGATTTGGATAGACCTAGGTATGCCTGGAGACATCGAACGGAGCTTACTTAGCCAGTGTGCTGATGGAGCCATTGATCTTCAAACCTTGGAGAAGTTGTCAGAAGGAAACCTTAAAGTACGACTTGACGAAGTGCAAAACGCCGAATCTGTCCTTGACCAGATGCTCACAGAGTTGACTGATGCGCTTTATCACCGAAAAATTGAGCGCGCTTTTCAGCTTATCCCTGCACAGATCAAGTCCATTAAGCAGAAAGCATATGCCGAAGTGTTCCAAAAAGAACTGCAATCGATCGATCCTGACGCTCAGGAGCTGATCACGCGTATGATGGATTATATGGAAAAGAAATGTATTGGCATACCTATGAAAGCAGCAAAAGAAGCTATTCTGTAGTTGCCTTTGTATTCTTAAATCTGATTTATTGCAAATCTTTCACCTTAATTGCAGCCATTGCTACCTGCTTACTTAGACTTCCCTTGCGATAATCGTCGATCATTTGCTTCTTGATGGATACTTCAATCTCCCCTGGCATGGCACACCCATTGCATTGGGTCAGTTCTATTCTCAAAATGAGCATCTCTGTATTCTCCAGATTTCTGAGGATGTGTGCATAATCTAGCAAGTTTGATTTTAGTCCCTCCAAAAAAGTAGGATACATTGACTCTACGATTTCATTTCTTTCTTCCGCACTTAAGTCTCTTTTACCAATCGCAGGAATCGAATAAGGGTCGTTCTCATAGATCTTACTAGAATAATACTTTAGATGATAGGTCACACCGAATCCCTCCACCCGATCATAAAATGGGGTAGAAGCTAAATAATAGCTGTCAGAAAGATCACTTTGGTATAGTCGTTCCAACATGGCAGCAAAAACATCGAGCTGCGGTTCTTTAGATGAATCATGAATGTTCTCCCGCACTATGATGCGTTCGTAGAGCTCATCCTTATCCAACTCTCCCTCTTCATAAGCGTGCAAATCTGCAACCACAGCTTCTACACTAAGAACCAAACCATGCATAGAAGTGAGGCCATGTTCTTTGAAAAAATGCACCA
This sequence comes from Saprospiraceae bacterium, assembly GCA_013001595.1. Classification (GTDB taxonomy): domain Bacteria; phylum Bacteroidota; class Bacteroidia; order Chitinophagales; family Saprospiraceae; genus JABDMH01. The sequence continues at coordinate 24,334 of JABDMH010000048.1, forward strand.
TTGGTGTGCGATTGTGCGATGTCTTCACAATGATCTTATCCGTTAACTCGAGCTGATGAATTAAATTTCCATAGTCAGCAAGAAAAGCAAAGATGGGTTTTGTGATTTCGTCTAGATCTTCGTCTCCTTCTTCAAGGTCGATTTCTACGACCTCGTGCTCTTCAGCTAGATCATTACGTTGATTTCGAATAAAGTGCTTTTGCCTAGAAACCGGCATACCAAAATTTCTTGATACATTAAAGGTCACGCCATAGTCTTCAAGATAAGATCCCTTAATGGACTGCGGTTGATGAATCATCGCAAGGTGTGCCTTCTTGGCAACCGGAGAATCATAACTCTGGTTGATCAACGTGCTGAGAATCTGCTCAGCAACTTCAATGTCTCTCTGCATTCTTTGCTCAAAGATGGATTATCGATCAGTTCTTGTTCGAAAAGTGCTCGTGCTTGATCATCAAGATCACCATACAGATAATCGACTATTCGCTCCTTATTCATAGTAAAGGTCTTTGTTCAATTTGTTTTGGATCATAATTTTCCTCTTAGCATCCAGGCCGTAATACATTCTTGCTTTGATGGTGTTTTCAGAGGCCTCTAGTATTCCGGCGATTTCTCTGAATTTCAAACCTTCATATTCTTTCATAATGATCACTTGACGCTGTTCAGGAGGTATCATTTGTAAAACTTTCAACACCATATCACGCAGCTCTTTCCGCTCTACTACCTGGCTGGGATTGGCTGGATCTGGGGTGTGTATCAATCCGTTTTCTTCCAATTGCCGCCTTCGAGCCAATCGCCTGCCTTGCGATATGCAATTGTTGCTGGCGATGCGATAGAGCCCCGATTGCAACTTAGTAGGATCCTTGAGTTGATCAAGCTTCTCGAAAGCTTGAATGAACGTCTGCTGTACTACTTCGTTTGCAAAATGATCGTCATTGGCATACCTCCTAGCGAAATTGTACACTCTTTTGCCCCATTGATCCATTACTTTTCAGTAGGCACCATCTTCACCTTGCTACATTTGATCTTTATATGCAAGAGCATCTAGGTCGACTTCCATGGATAGTTTTAGTTGGGCAATATTGAAAAAATACTACTGCTATTTTTATTCGGAAATATGACGCACATGCTTCAAAAAAAGTCCAGTGGTCAAATACAAGATCAGTAAGATTTTGACTCAAAAAGAAGTGGTGATCTATATTGTAAGGAGATTGGAGGTCCCTTTTTTAGGAGTTCGAGTAACTCAAAAGCGCTAGTATAAGTATTGCGAAAGCTTCTCTATAAGACCTTTGGGTTAATCTTGTATTTTTGCCAGCACTCTTAAAAACACACACAGTATGTATCGAAATTTCACTTGTGGAGCACTTCGTATGGATCATGTCGGTCAGGAGGTTGTCCTTAGCGGCTGGGTTCAGGCCAATAGAGAATTTGGAGGATTGACTTTTATAGATCTACGAGATCGATATGGGATCACGCAGCTGGTTTTTAACATGGATGATGACCCCAAACTTTGTAAGCATGCTCAAGAACTTGGACGTGAATATGTTATCCAGGCATCAGGCATTGTGCGTGAACGAAGCAACAAAAACCCAAATCGTTCTACAGGAGATATCGAAATCGAAGTGCAAAATCTGCATATACTCAGTGCCTCCAAGGTGCCACCCTTTACTATTGAACAAGATAGTGATGGTGGTGATGACCTGAGGATGAAATATCGATACCTTGACATGCGCCGTAAGCCGGTCAAGGAAAAGATCATGTTTAGAAGTCGAGCGGCCTTTGAAGTCAGGCAATATCTGACCAAGCAAAAGTTTCTAGAAATTGAGACCCCTTGTCTGATTAAGAGTACGCCTGAAGGTGCCAGAGATTTTGTGGTTCCAAGTAGGATGAACCCCGGTCAGTTTTATGCATTACCTCAATCTCCGCAAACCTTCAAGCAGATTCTCATGGTCGCTGGCTTCGATCGCTATTTTCAAATAGTAAAATGCTTTCGTGACGAAGATCTGAGGGCAGATAGGCAGCCGGAATTTACTCAGATAGATTGCGAGATGTCATTTGTCACTAGAGACGAAATTCTTGATGTTTTTGAAGGCTTGACCAAACACATATTTAGCATCCTCATAGATGTTGACTTACCCGATTTTCCCAAGATGAGCTATGACGATGCCATGCGGCTGTACGGGTCTGATAAACCAGATACACGCTTCGACATGACCTTTTCAGACCTCAGTGATGCTGCGAAGGGGCATGGGTTTGCTGTATTCGATCAATCTGAGGTGGTACTCGCTATTTGTGTTCCCAAACTGTCAGATCAGTATTCAAATAAGGACATTAATAAGCTTACGGATTGGGTGAAACGACCCCAAGTAGGCGCTAAAGGAATGGTCTACGTGAAGTGGAATGGCGATGGATCCTTTAAGTCAAGTGTAGGAAAATTCTACAGCGATGAGCAATTAAGAACCTGGTGTGAAATAGCTGGTGCATCGCCTAGAGATATGTTACTCATACTAAGTGGTGAAAAAGACATTACTCGAAAACAACTTGGTGAGCTGCGGTTGGAGATGGGGAGACGGCTTGACCTGATGGACCCACATAGCTTCAGGCCCTTATGGGTGGTTGACTTTCCGTTGCTCGAATGGGATCCCGAGGTAGAGCGCTTTCATGCGATGCATCATCCATTTACAGCTCCAAAAACAGAGGATATTGATAAAATGCTCAAAGGTGATCACGAAACGATGAAGAGTCTACGTGCAGATGCCTATGATCTGGTTATCAATGGCGCTGAAATAAGCGGTGGCTCAATCAGAATACATAACCGAGCCCTTCAAGAAAAGAACTTCAAATTGTTAGGGTTTAGTGAAACTGAAGCTGAAGATCAATTCGGATTTCTCATGGGTGCATTTGAATATGGTGCACCACCACATGGTGGAATCGCCTTTGGATTTGACCGATTGTGTGCGGTCATGATGGGTACCAGTTCCATCAGGGATTTCATCGCTTTTCCTAAAAACAATATGGGTAGAGATGTGATGATTGACGCCCCTTCACCCGTCGATGCGCATCAGCTAGACGAATTGGGATTGATGATGAAACCTCAGTAAGACCTATTGTTTGGTGGTCATCCACTTCCAGATTTCCTTAAACGTACCCTTCTTGCCGTACATCAGAATCCCAGTGCGATAGATTCTACCCGAAATCCAAACGCAAAAAATCGCTGCGGCTAGGAGTAACAGCATCGAAACAATAATCTGCCAGGCCGGAGGATTGAAAGCTAGACGAGCAGGCATCACGATGGGTGAAAAGAACGGAAATAAGGATGCCCATACTGCCAAAGAACTATGGGGCACACGCAGGGCAGCAAACATTATATACAATGCAAGAATCACTGGGATGGTAAGCGGTAGGGTTAGTGCCTGACTCTCAGCTAGATCATCACCTATTGCTGAACCAATACCGGCAAAGAGTGAGGCATAAATCACGTATCCACCAAAGAAGAAAATAATGAAGCAGGGTACCAACAACCACCAATTCACTGCTCGAAGCTCAGTCATGATTTGAGCAGCCATTGCTTCAATATCCTCAGGGTCTACCGCTACCGATGCCTCATCAAGCATCGTTTGTTGGGTATCAAAGCCAAAGATCAAATTCGCTCCCGCTGCAATCAAGGGAAGGAGAATTGCCCAGATGATGATTTGTGTGAGCCCCACGCCACCAACACCGATGATCTTACCCATCATTAGATAAAATGGTCGCACGCTGCTGATCATAACTTCAACCACCCGATTCATCTTTTCTTCCATTACACTGCGCATCACCATCATGCCATTGATGAAGACAATCATGTACATGATGAAGCCCATGGCCCCTCCAATGCCAGCCGCAATGACGGAAGTAAATGGACTTGGGTTGTCATTATCTCCATCGTCATCAGCATCCCTGGTTAATGGCTCTGGATCCAGGGTCACTTGAGTATTGAGATGTTTAAGCTGTTCAGCATCGAGGTTCATTTCAGAGATCTTGTACGATCTTATCTTATCTCTGATCATTCGTTGTAAGGCATCACTTCCCTCAAGGTCTATATTATCGTCTGAATGATAGTAAATAGTGTGTTTAGTAGACTGTAAATCCTTAAGGGGGGGCACCACAAGAATACCATCAAAGTCATTCTGCTCACGTTGGGCTATAACTGATTCCAAGGGTTCTGAAGAAAAACGGAAGTAGAAATTTCGATCATCTTTAATCTTGCCCTCCAAAATACTGGACGGATCTATGATTACGATGTCCTTAGCATCATCACCTCGGTAGGAAAAAATTAGTCCCACCACTATCATCAGCAGTGCCAATGCCAATGGAGCCAACAGTGTGGTCAGGATAAAGGACTTCTTTTTGACCCTAACCAAATATTCTCGTTTGATGATCAACCAAAGTTTATCCATTCTCTTCCGTTACTTTTTTAATAAAGATGTCATTTAGTGTTGGTAGCATTTCTGAAAAGGCTGTGATGGTCAGGCCTGAATCCATCAACTGCTTCATAAATTGATTGGCGACCGAGGTATCTGGGAGATGAGCGATCAGAGACCCATTGTTCCGTTCCCTGACATCGATTTGAGACAAAAGGTGGGCAGGAAACTCTCCTGAGAATTGGTAATGGAAAATATGGTCCTTATAATCGTTTTTGATATCAGTGACGATCCCATCTAAGATGTTTTTGCCACCATTGATCAATACAATATACTCACAGATTTCCTCAACTTGCTCCATCCTATGTGTCGAGAAAATTACGCTGGTACCGGACTCATTCAGTAGTCTGATCTGCTTCTTCATCAAATTGGTATTGATGGGGTCCAGACCTGAGAATGGTTCATCCAATATGATCAATTTGGGTCCGTGAACTATGGTTGATACAAACTGTACTTTCTGCTGCATCCCTTTTGAAAGCTCTTCGATCTTTTTATCCCACCAATCTTCCATCTCAAATTCGTGGAGCCACTTGCCGATTTCTTCCTTAGCCTGATGGGACTTCAGCCCTTTGAGCCGGGCCAGGTAAATCAACTGCTCGCCGACTTTCATTTTCTTATAAAGGCCCCGTTCTTCTGGCAGATATCCAATCTGGCCAGGATGGTTTAAATTAAGAGCTTCACCATCAAATAGGATGGTCCCAGCATCTGCCTGCGTAATGGTCGTGATAATTCGAATCAATGACGTTTTGCCGGCTCCATTAGGTCCCAGCAATCCGAGAATGCTACCCTTTGGCATCTCAAAACTCACATGATCAACAGCGAGAAAGTCTTGATACTTCTTTACTACATTGCGTACTGAAAGAATGGACATGAATAGCACATTTAGCGACTAAAGATATTTATTTTAGGTAGTCGACCATCTTTTAATATGCCTATGCACCTTGCGAATAGATGAATGGCCTGAAAGGAGTGACCTGGTCCCCACAAGGTGCTTCTGCAATAAATTCTGTCGCTAAAAGCTACTTTTTTGCTTTTTGACACATACTTGACACTAAAAACCTAAGGTATTCTTGTCATTGCTGGCAATTTGTTCTAATATTAGAGTAGTAAAAGGAATAAATTCTTGCGAGATAGGTTTGTCAATAACCGATTTCTCTAAAGATTAGATGGTTTTGGGGTGTAGGTGCGGCAAATCGACTCATTCGAGGCGCCGCACTTTTTTTTGCCGACTTCCTTTTTTATTGCCTAATCGAACTTATTTTTCCCACGATTGTGTTTATGTATAGCGGCGTACGTCTTATCACTAGACTGTACAATCGCCTCATTACATTTACCTCTTTAACTTTAAAAAAATGAAACTTTTGACCAACGTAATTTACATATCACTTGCATTATTTTTTACCCAAATTGCAATGGCTCAAGACATTGTTGAAGAAGTGAGGGGTATGAACTTAGGCGCAAACAATGCGATTTCCTTAACCCTGCCGGATTATGATCAAAAGATGGCTGAAGGGGTCTGGAAAGATTATATAAAAGGATTTGATGGAAAAACTAAGCGTGTTAAAAGAAGCAAAGAATCCCTAACAGATGATGCTTCGATACCTTATGTATCTAGTAATACAGTAGATATTTACAGCATTGTAGAATCAAATGGAAGTGGTAGTAAACTCGTACTATGGACAGATCTCGGCGGAAGTTTTCTCAATTCTGAAGATCATCAGGAAGCATATGAAGGTATGATTATTTTTCTGGATGGCTACCTAAAGGAGCTCAATATAGAACAGATCAAGAGAGAGCTGAAGATGGAGGAAGGTGAGTTGAAGGACCTGGAGAAAAATCTGTCGAAGCTGCAACGTCAAAATGAGAAATATCATCGTGAGATTGAGGATTGGAACCAGAAGATCGCTGAAAATGAAGACCTTATAAAAACCAATGTGAAAGATCAGGAGGATATGCAAGGTGCCATTGAAGATCAAAAAGGCGAAATAAAGGATGTCGAAGTGAAATTGGCAAAGGCTAAAAACTGACTTTTTTTCAACATTAGCCAATTTTTTTCCGGAGCCAATCGCTTCCCTACATACTCAAAATTGACATTCACCTCGAGGTAGAGCTATGGGCTGATTCTACTGAGGATCAACTTACCAGTTGGCAAAAATCAGCTGAGAATTTTTCACTTTTTAATGGTCATTTGTTTGCTATTGTCCATTCCGTTTTTCTATCCACAACTTACCAACAAGAAAATGTGATTCATTCACATGGTCATTCATGATCTAGAGAACTTGGGTAGCTATGGGCAGATATTATATTGTAATTTTGTCTCATACGAATGATTAAAAGCACCCATGTCTGAGTTCAACAATCCGGCACAACCTTTTGGTGAAAGTAAGCTTAAGAAAATGCGCACTGATGCGGATCACAGTGCATTTCAGTATGGTAAAATTCAACCTCAGGCCATTCCACTTGAAGAAGCGGTCTTAGGTGCCATTATGCTTGATAAGAATGCATTGCCAACTGTTCTGGATATATTGCAGCCAGACAGTTTTTACCTTGAAAAACATGGGCACATCTACGAGGCCATGCTACGTCTCTTTGAAAAGACTCACCCGATTGATATTCTGACCGTTCATGAAGAGTTAAAAGCGGAGGGACATATTGATGAGGTGGGCGGTCCAAACTATTTGGTCGATCTCACCAATCGTGTGGCCTCAGCCGCTAATATTGAATATCATGCCCGTATCATTTCTCAGAAGCACATACAGCGTGAACTCATTAGAGCCTCGACCACGATTATTCAAGATTCATTTGACGACACTAAGGATGTTTTTGAACTGTTGGATGATGCAGAAAGAAATCTGTTTGAAATCACCCAACAAAACCTCAATCGTGGTTTCGAGTCAATTGGTTCGCTGGCCATCAAAGCTCAGAAGCAACTCGAAGAACTTGCTTCAAAGTCAGAAGGTTTGACAGGTATCCCTTCGGGATTTTCGGAGCTAGATCGACTCACTTCTGGCTGGCAATCTTCAGATCTGATCATTTTAGCGGCGAGGCCAGGTATGGGTAAAACTGCTTTTACGCTTTCCTTAGCAAAAAACGCAGCCATGGACTACAGCAAACCTGTGGCCATTTTTTCGCTTGAAATGTCGAATATTCAGTTGGTTCAGCGACTCATCTCCATGGAGGCGGAGATTTCTTCTCGGAAATTGCGCAATGGGCAATTGGAAGCCCACGAATGGCAACAGCTACATACAGCTGTAGAAAAGCTATCAACGGTGCCCATATTTATCGATGATACACCAGCCATCAATAGCTTTGAGCTACGTGCAAAATGCCGGAGACTGAAAATGCAGCACGATATTCAATTGGTGGTAATCGACTACTTACAACTGATGTCTGGAAATATCGACAGCAAAAGATCCGGAACCAGGGAGCAGGAAATTAGCTCTATATCGAGAGCACTCAAAGGCATGGCCAAAGAGCTCAATGTTCCGGTAATCGCACTCTCTCAGCTCAGCCGTGCAGTCGAGACAAGGGGTGGAGAAAAGCGACCAATGCTCTCGGATTTGCGAGAGTCGGGTGCCATTGAACAAGATGCAGACATTGTTTCTTTCATCTATCGCCCTGAATATTATGACATCACGGAAAGTGAAGGGGTGTCCCTCAAAGGCATTGCTGAAATTATCATTGCCAAACATAGAAATGGAGCGTTGGATACCGTCAAATTGAAATTTATCGATCAATTTGCCAAATTCACCAACCTTGATGAATTTGATTTCAGTAGCTTGAAGGATGGCGATGGTATGGATATGTCTGACAACATCATCACCAGGCCCTCTAAAATGAATGAGGCTGATGACATCCCTTTCTAGATGAAAGACAAGCAAAGTAAAAAAAATCGCAATCCCTTTCACCAGAAGACACCTAGTAAGAAGCTGGATGAGGTTATATCCTATCCCATCAGACTGAATAAGTACATTGCTAAATGTGGGATCACTTCTCGTCGTAAAGCTGCCGAGCTAGTGAAACAAGGGCAAATCAAAGTCAATGACATCGTAGTTCGAGAGCCATACATCGAAGTGAGTGAGCATGACCAAATCGCTTACGAAGGCAACATTCTTCAACCCGAAACCAACCTATTTTACCTCTTACTAAATAAACCTAAGGATGTCATTACGTCTACAGCAGATGAAAAAGGGAGAAAGACCGTTTTAGACCTTATACCTAGTCAAGGAAGGGGACGCTTATATCCTGTAGGACGCCTTGATCGCCATACAACAGGGCTTCTATTAATCACCAATGACGGTGATCTTACCACCAAGTTGGCGCATCCATCGCACCAGGTACGCAAAGAATACGTGGCCTTGCTTGATGAACCACTTGCTGATGAACACTTCGAACAAATTCTTCAAGGATTGCAGCTTGAGGACGGTTTAGCTAAGGTGATTGGTCTGGAATATGCTAACTCAAAGCAACTAAATCATATTCGCATTGCCATCATGATGGGACGCAATCGGATTGTACGTAGGATCTTTGAGCATCTCGGATATAAAGTAAAAACTTTGGATCGAACCTACTATGCTGGCCTTACTAAGAAGGGCCTTCCTCGTGGTAAATTCAGACATCTCAGCCCAAGGGAGGTGATTATGCTAAAGCACTTTGTATAATGATAATCCAAGATCATTGACCGGTTCTAGATCGATAACCACGTTTGTATACCACCCCAAATGTGAAGCTATTTCCCAATTGACCGTTGATCGGCCCGACATGCCATCCATTACTAAAGCTTACTTGAAAAATGTCCATGTTTAGTGGACCCAGGTTTACATTGATCCCGATCTGCGAAGTCAATATTTTCGTCCGTTCGTATTGCAGCATGACCCAACCAAACCTTCTATGATGAGCGCTTGTACGAAAACCTAGATTTCCTGGTCGCTGAGCAATGTGACTGTACAGTAGCACCGGTTGCACAACCATATCTGCATTTGCTGCAATATCCAATCCTGCAGATCCGTACCATTGAAAGGTTCTGTCCAAACTAAAGGATCCAAATCGATCTTCGAAAGGAATAACCTTGCCCACAGATCCCGAAATAGTGAACTGTACTGGCGTAGCATAATTAGCCACTCCAGTGCGATAGTGAAATCCAGCCGAAAAGGACGGTGGGACAAAGCCATTGGTCTCAATATCCTGCACCAAGGGGTCACTGACATCATTATTGATGAAGTGCTCCTGATCAAATTTGATGTGCATTAAGCGCGTAGAAAGGCCCAGAGACAACTGGTCAGTCCTTATGCGACTCAGTCGAAACTGGTACGCATAAGCCAATCTTGTGCCTACAGATTTAAATGGTCCCACAGATTCTGAAAACACCTGCGCGCCACAAGTCATATTCACGTCGCTAAAAGGCAAAATGAGACCAATATTGGATTGGCTGGGACTACTCCTGATTCGCCTCCATTTCTTACCATGGCTCGCCACTATGGCCAGATCTTCAGCCTCTGACACCAATGCCGGATTAACTATAAAACTCAATTCAGTGATCAAAGGCCATTCCTGATCAGCCTGGCCCCATGCCGTCAACTGGTAAACCATACTTAGACTTATTGCCAAAATCAGCCTCATCATCAATCCCGTATGAGTGTTAAATCGCTATCGAAATGAAAAATCCGGTCATCAAGCTCCAACGTAAGCATATAGAAATACACACCCTCGGGAAGCATACTTCCTTCAAATTGGCCATCCCATGCGTTGTCATATGCTTCATTTTGGTAAAGCGGCATTCCTTGCTGATCAAATACTTGCAGTTTGGAAGATTTAAATTGGTCTAATCCCTCAAATACCAGCAGATCGTTTTTTCCATCGTAGTTGGGAGTGATTACATTGATCAACCTGGGAAAGATATCCGCTAAAGGGATGACCTCGATCTGTACGGTGTCACGCCACGAGCAACCATGCCGGTCATCGTAGCTCACATATACTTCTCCAGCCTGCTCTGGCCTAATAATTGTTTCTATACATTCGATGCAGCTGGCGTCAAAAGGGCTGTTCCATATTCCTGCACTGGCTCCCTCAACCTGGAGAGCAAGGGGTGATCCTTCAATGACCACTGTGTCTGATGTAACCACATCTTCCCTCGAACGAATACTAACCGATAGATCCAAAGTATCCTCAAAACAGCTGTTTGATCCAAGCACCCTATAATTGGTTTTAATACTCGGAGACACTAGCAAGCTGGAGGATGGCGTCGGCACGAATGTAGGGTCGTCAGCAGACCAGGCGTATGTCTCTGCTCCCTCTACCAAGAGTGTCAATGTTGATCCTTCGCAGATAAAATAGGCCTCTGCAGAACTGGTCAACACAACTGGTTGAACTACTTCAATATTGACGGTGTCCTTAGTGGAACAGCCATATTCGTTTGTCACTGTGAGCTCGTAGTTGTCACTTTGTTCGAAGGCCACGGTTGGCCCAATGGAATCGTTGCTCCATTGATACGTAAATGCATCATCGATCTGCCCAGGGACGAAAGGTGAATCTCGGCAGATCGTATCTTTTGCTGTGAGATTAAGGATAGGTTTTTGTCTTACCACTACGAAAGTCGTATCACTCAGTTGGCAATTGTCATGATAATCAATCGAAAAAATGTAGGTGCCCGCTTCCATTACTGATATGGTTGCAATGGTATCGGCAGATGGGATTCCATCCCTAAACCATTGACCTCCCCTAACAATGTCTTGCAAACCAGCATCTAAAATTGCGGGATCACCATTGCAAATTGAAGCCAGTGGAGGCAATTCCGGTTTTTGGTACTGGTCATCATACGCAACAGTGACTAGAGCCGTGTCACTACATCCCACACTATCGATAATCTGAAGGACATAATTGCCACTATCCAATGCTGAAAAAGTGTCATTGATGCTGTTTTGCATATCTAGTGTAAATTGGTAGGGCAACGTTCCATTTGATCCAGAGACACTGACCGATCCATTATTCTGATAACACGAGGCAGCTTTAATATCATAAGCTAAATCTGGAGAAGTGGAAGGGTTGATCATGAACGAAGTAGTATCTACACAATCTGATGAATCTACTACACGGATTTGGTAATTGCCTGGATGTAAGTTATTTACAAACTCGGATTCCTCTTCGCTGTTCAGGTATATGTGATATGGAGCAATACCTCCTGTTACTAGTAACTGGGCATTACCATTGTTCAAACCACATGTGGTGTGTTTGATGCGTGGATCCACTTGGGGTGTTGTAGAAGCATTTACTTCAACCGTATCCCTATGAATACAATCCGCTTCATCACGCACAGTGAGCAGATATACATTAGCTGTCAACCCCTCAAAGATCAGGTCTTCATCTTGAGTAGTATCAATACGAATAGTGAGCTCTCCTGTCCCACCAGTTGCTTCAATAGCAATCTTCCCATTGGCCAGATTGCAGGTGGTATGATCCACTTCCTTTTGTACCATAATGCCCGGTGAGGGTGCTATTTCAATAGTATCTCGAAAAACACAATCATCTGCATCTTCCGCAAATACGTGATGATAACCTGGTGGAAGGTCCTTAAAAAGGGAATCAGATCCTACGACTGCAAATTCTTTATCCTCGATAGACGATAAATTATAGATGATCGGAGAAGCTCCTTGTACATCTTTAAAAACTACAGATCCATTTTCTGCACCACATTTGGTGTCAGATACTTCTGGCAGCATGCTTAGCTCAATCGAGGAATCAATTTGCACGACGATGCTGTCACGACACGCAAGGGAATCCTGAACCATAAACATGTAGGTTCCAGGGGCAAGTCCAGAGAAGTTAGGCTCAGATTGAACCACGTTTTTTGAGGCAATGGTCAGGCCACCGACTGCATAAGACACTGACAAATTGACCTCACCATTGTCCATGGCACACCTGGTGTGATTGATATCCGCCTGAACCTCGATCGGAATTGAAGCTGCAACCTCGATTGTCTCCTCTTGTGAGCAACCATCTGCATCGGTGGCGGCAACTTCGTAGATGCCGGGAGCAACCTGATCAAACAAGGGTGTTTCCTGTTCCTTGTCATCTAATCTAAAGATATAGGGTCCTGATGATCCCTCAATATTGAGGGCAATTGCAGCATTATTCAGACCACACGATGTGGATGAAACCGTACTTTTCAAACTAAAAGCCTGTGAGGCGTTGACCGCAGCATCCATGGATAGTACACATTGGTCAGCATCTTGAACCTGCACTATGTATGCACCGGCATCAAGTCCTACAAAATCTGGATCAGATCCAAAACCTTCGCCTATACTGAAGCGAAGTGTTCCCGCTCCGCCTGAAGCGCTAACAGATATAGAACCATCTGTCTGACCACAAGTAGTCCCTTCTATGGTCAGATTTGCTTCCATGGCCTCGCTAGCAGCGACAGTGACGTTTTGCGCATCGGAGCAACCATTCTGATCAACGATCTCTGCCGAGTAATCGCCTGGAGCAAGGTCAGTAAAACTCCCTGAGGAGGATGTTTGGGCACCTAATTTGTAGGTAAAGGGCGCTTGACCTCCCGAGGAAGAAATCACAATGGCACCATTGTTTTCACCACAGGTTGTATGAGTCACATCAGTCTCTATAGCCGCAGCATCTTGGGTAAAGACCGTCAACTGCTTATTTGCAGAGCATCCATTATCATCAGTCACTACAGCAGTATAATCTCCAGCTTCGAGATCGCTAAAAATGGGTGACGATTGAGTCTTTGTTCCAATGCGATAAGAATATGGAGAAGAACCGCCATTAGCGCTGAGCTCTACCTGGCCATCATCCTGCCCACAAGTTGCATTCATGACCACTGCTTCCAATGTAGGAGCGGTCGACGATCCACCAACTGTGGCTGCGTCTTGGCGTTCACATCCTGCCCCGTTGATGACGGTGACTGTATATGACCCCGGAGTAAGGTCATTGAATACATTGCTTGACTGAGCTCCATGTCCTATATCATAGGTAACAGCTCCAGAAGCTCCTGAAATCTGTATGGTAATTCGACCATTATTTTGGCCACATGTGGCATCTTGTACTATGACATTGGTGATGGCCAGCGTACATGACCCACCTCCGCCAGAGCCGCAATCTGTTAAGCAACCGGCGCTAGAAGCACTGCTCCTGAGCAGATCTCCAGGTTCGGGACCAAACCCATTGTTGAAATTTATTCCGGGATTTCCTGATCCTACGTGACAATAACTCATGATGGTTCCTCCAGATGTGGGTTCAGGTCCTGGATCACAACCACCTTCCGTCTGTCGACAATTATCTAGTGCTTGATTTCCTTGAGGTCCCCATTCACAAGCATGTGTATGTGGGCTACCGTAATTATGGCCCATTTCATGGGCTACAACATTGACAGTCCAAGAGTAGGTAGGAAAATTGGCATAAGACAAACCGATATCGCTATAGGCATAGTTATGACTACTGCTGCATAAGACATCTATATAAGCTAGGCCCCCATTACTAGAACCCGTATAGTCCAATAGATGGGCTAGGTCTCCATTGAAATTTGGTCTTTGGCTCATAAACGAGCTCATCGCTGCCGACGAACTGCCGTTACTAAATGGGTCCGGAGAAGACCAAACGAAAATCTCAGATATTTCAACACCTAGTCCTTCATTGGCGTATAGCGTTGAAACACCATTAAACAGACCCGTCACATAGTTCTGTACATTACTAACACTATTACCCTTGTTTTGGTAGAGCCCATAGCCTGTCTCAAAGTACACCTTGACACATTTGGCCGCAGATCGATCAGTTGTTTTTTGCCTTTTCTCCTTCTTTCCATCCACACGCATGGCACCACAGCTAAAGTCCTGGAGAATCTGCAAATCTTGATCATGATAAATGACATGACTTCCAGCTTCATCCGACCATTTGCCGATTACGACATTACCATGCTCCCTACCAGATATCAGACCAACTACTTCCCCCTTGTAAATACTTATGGAGGCGATCGATTGAGGATCGTCCTTGATGATGCCGCGGTAATGAATTCCTTGGGCTTCATAAGTCTTTCCTTCTGAGGTACGGACTTTGAAATCACTGGCAACTGGAGCAGCATTAAAAAGTTCCAACCTGATGGTTTGATCCATCATCGGAAAATCGAACTCAATCAATTCCGGATTAGCTCGCATCAGCCTCGCAGTGATTCGGTCATCCATCGTTGTAATTGTTGCGTTTTCCACAATTCCCAACGCCCGTCCATGAAGGGGACTTTGGTTCTGGAGCTTAAAAAGGTGGTAGATAGGTATTGGCGAATTGCTTCGCTGATTTTTCTTTGAGATGAGCTCTTTGGCGAGTCGATTTGGTGCACCTTCTTGACCAATCACCTGCGCAGATGCTGCCAATAAAATGAAGATTAAAATAATATATAAAGTTCTTCTCATCAACGTACTACAGTGCTTATCCAATAGAGTCTCTGCTGATGGCACGTTACAATCTCTATGCCATGCCAAAGAAACCGGAATTTTTCTACTTCTCGGTTAGTGTCTTCAAGTTTTTTTGTGTGTCTAGTTCGATACTGCCAAAACTCAGCCAAAGTTTCTCGCTCGCTTGTAGGAGTTACTCAGCAGTAAACACGATTTCGATATTGCTATCGATCGAGGTAGGCGTGATCGATCTAAATCGCAGACCGATCTTGAAGTTGAGTGTCTCTCTATCTACTTCATCTCGATAATCTCTATCAATGGGATTGATGAAGACGTTTCTTCCCGCATTGAAGGGTATTTGGTTATTGAAGAAAATCTCTGTATCATCATCTTTATCGGTTTCATAAACCGAAATGGTAACTTCCTGAACAAAATCAAAATCGACCCTAGAGAAGGAACGAAGCACAGC
Organism: Saprospiraceae bacterium; assembly: GCA_013001595.1. Taxonomy (GTDB): domain Bacteria; phylum Bacteroidota; class Bacteroidia; order Chitinophagales; family Saprospiraceae; genus JABDMH01. Next base: position 39,654 of record JABDMH010000048.1, read on the forward strand.
ACTTCCAGGTCGCAACACAAGTTCCTGATTTTCGGTGACACTGAATTGCTCCTTCAGTACTTCCATATTGGTCGGAACATTCTGCACTAGGTAGAAGTGTTTTTCGAAAGGACTCAATCCCGGACTGATCGTAAAGTCAAGTTGCATGGGTATTTCAAAAAGGATGTCTGGGTTTTTACTACACCCCGTACTTAGCGCAGCCAGCACTACAATCCATCTGAAACTCTTTACTAGGACCAGCATAAGGAAACAACGATAAAAAGAGGGAAATATTTGTTCACATATGCTAACTAAACTATTGCTATATTCAAACTATACAGTCTGTCTAAAATATCAAAACCAAAAGATGAGTGACTGCTAATGGGTGAACAAAAAGTACATCTACCCGAAAGTAAAGAAGACCTAAAGTCCTTTATTCGATCTCTGTTGGATGATGTTCGAGCATTGGAATATATGCTCCAAAACAATTGGTTTGAGAACGATATTCGAAGGATTGGAGCTGAACAAGAAATGGTTCTGATCAATCTCGCTGATCATAAACCTGCGATGCTGGGTGAAATCATACTTGATCAAATGAAGGACCATGCGTGGCTTGAGTCGGAACTAGCTTTATTTAACCTCGAAATCACCCTCACACCTCAAACCTTTGAAGCTGATTGTCTCAGTAGATTGGAAAAAGAAACCTGCGATAGACTAAATATGGTTAGAGCACAGCTGGAGAAACATCAGAGTGCCCCCATCCTGACGGGAATCTTGCCCACGTTGCGCAAATTTCACTTATCGTTAGATAATCTAACACCTAAGACACGGTATAAAACTTTAATGCATGCCATCAATGAACAGCTTCTCGGATCGGAATATGAGTTAAGAATCAGTGGTATCGATGAGTTGATGATCAAACATGATTCTCCCATGTTGGAGGCTTGCAATACAAGCTTCCAAGTACATTTACAGGTGTCGTCAGATGAATTTGTGAAAATGTACAACATTGCACAAACGCTTGCTGCCCCCGTCATGGCCGTAGCAGCAAATTCACCGATAGTCTTCGGAAGAAGGTTGTGGCATGAATCACGGATCGCTATGTTTCAGCAGTCTATAGATACCAGATCCTCTCACAAACATATGCGTGAGCGAGCACCACGAGTAGATTTTGGTAATGCTTGGTTAGAAAACAGCATCCTAGATATCTATAAGGACGACATTACACGCTACCGTGTATTAATGAGCAGTGATGTAAGTGAGGATTCACTGGGAATGATTGAAAATGGTGAAGTACCTAAGCTAAAGGCCTTGCAAGTCCATAACTCCACGGTATATAGATGGAATCGACCTTGTTATGGTATCAGTGATAATGGTAAGCCACATTTGCGCATTGAAAATCGTGTTTTACCGGCGGGACCAACGGTCTTAGATGAGGTATCCAATGCGGCATTCTGGTTAGGGCTGATGATCGGATTTGCGGAGAAATACAGTGACATCACCGAACATATCCTATTTGCGGAAGCCAGGGATAATTTCTTCAAAGCAGCAAGATATGGCATCGATAGCACCTTTAGTTGGATCAACGATACCAAGAAAAGCGCCATACCTTTAGTACTTGAGGAATTACTGCCCATTGCCAGGGCGGGTCTGCAATCGCGAAATGTGGACCAGAATGATATTGACAAATATCTAGGGGTGATTTCTTCCCGTGTGGAAAAACATATGAATGGTGCCAGATGGCTGCTAAGAGGCTACACACGTCTAGTAAAAGAAGCAAGCAAAGATGAATCACTGACTGCCCTGACCGCGTCTATGCTAAAGAATCAGATAAAAGAAACCCCGATACATGAGTGGCCTGAACCAAGCATTGGGGCACTCGAAGACTATGAGCCAATGACATTGACCGTAGGTGAGTGTATGACAACGGATCTATTCACTGTCAGAAAAGAGGACATCCTGGAACTCGTGGGTCAAATGATGGATTGGAGGCGATTGCGATATATGCCTGTTGAAGATGACAAAGCTCGCCTGGTTGGATTGGTTTCAAGTCGTCAAATCCTACGTGAATTCCTCAAAGAGGCTTCCGGTGAAAAGTCAGGTATGTCTGTTGAAGACGTGATGATCAAAGATCCGGTGACTACTACACCACAAACCAACATTAAAGAAGCAATGGCTACTATGAAGGAAATCAAGGTGGGCGCTTTGCCTGTGGTCAATGAGCAAAAGGAGCTAGTCGGGATGATCACAGAGACGGATTTTCTCAGAATTACTGCACGGCTACTGGAAAGTTTGGAAGAGCAAAAGAGAAATGGGTAACATCTATCTTTCCTAATTCACATTTGTTTGCAAATTAGGAGGGAGTATTGACTGTTGATAGTCACTGACCAGGAGACTGGATTGCGTTTGATATTCCCCATTGAATTATAGTACTTTTGCCACCAAATTCTTAAACGCAAAAACCAATTTATATGGCATTCGATATTGATATGATCAGGGCCTACTATGATGGGCTGGCACAGAAGGTTAATAAAGCCAAGCAGGTGCTTGGTAAACCACTAACGTTGACAGAAAAGATTCTGTATACGCATTTGCACCCTGAATCGCCACTACAAGCCTATAGTCGCGGTAAGGATTATGTGTTTTTTGCACCGGATCGAGTTGCCATGCAAGATGCCACGGCCCAAATGGCATTGCTTCAGTTTATGATGGCGGGCAAAGATCAAGTTGCGGTACCGTCTACCGTCCATTGTGATCACCTTATCCAGGCAGAGGTTGGAGCAGACAAAGATCTCCGTACCGCCAATGAAGTGAATAAGGAGGTGTATGATTTTTTATCATCGGTTTCGAATAAATATGGCATTGGATTTTGGAAACCTGGAGCGGGCATTATTCATCAAATAGTCCTGGAGAATTATGCTTTCCCTGGAGGTATGATGATCGGCACGGACTCGCATACCCCTAATGCAGGAGGACTAGGAATGGTGGCTATAGGTGTTGGCGGCGCTGACGCTGTGGACGTAATGGCCGACATGCCGTGGGAACTGAAGATGCCCAAGGTAATTGGAGTCAAACTCACTGGCAAAATGTCAGGATGGACCTCATCTAAAGATGTGATTCTCAAGGTAGCGGGTATTTTGACCGTCAAAGGTGGTACGGGAGCCATTGTGGAGTATTTTGGACCTGGGGCTGAATCACTTTCTTGTACTGGCAAAGGTACCATCTGTAACATGGGTGCTGAAATAGGGGCGACCACTTCGACCTTTGGATATGATGAAGCCATGGGCAGATATCTTAGGGCGACAGATCGAGCCGATGTGGCAGACTTAGCCGACCAGGTAGCTGAGCACCTCACTGGAGATCCAGCGTGCTATGAAGATCCAGAAAAATATTTTGACCAGGTGATAGAAATTGATCTATCAACGTTGGAACCCCACGTCAACGGACCCTATACACCGGACTTGGCCTGGCCAATTTCTAGCTTTGCCAATGCAGTCAAAGAAAACGATTATCCAGAGGAGCTTGAAGTTGGATTGATAGGATCCTGTACCAACTCATCCTATGAGGATCTGTCTCGAGCTGCCTCGTTGGCTCGTCAAGCAAAAGACAAGCAGCTAAAGGTCAAATCAGAATTTACCATCACTCCCGGATCTGAGCAAATACGGTATACCGTTGAACGTGATGGCATTTTGGATGTATTCGAAGATATTGGAGGTGTAGTCCTTGCCAATGCATGTGGTCCATGCATCGGTCAATGGGCCCGACATACCGATGATCCGAAAAAGAAGAATTCAATAATTACATCCTTTAATCGAAATTTCTCTAAGAGGAATGATGGCAATCCTCAGACACATGCCTTTGTAGCATCTCCAGAATTGGTGACCGCAATGGTGATGGGTGGCAAATTGACATTTAATCCATTGACAGACTACTTAGTAAATGAGGATGGGGAAAAAGTTAAACTTGACCCACCAGTAGGAATTGAGCTACCCCCGAATGGCTTTGATGTGGAAGATGCAGGCTTTCAGCCTCCATCAGAAAATGGTCAGGTCGTCGATGTATCGGTAGATCCAGATAGTAACCGACTTCAACTATTGACTCCATTTCAACCCATAGACTTGGCGCAAGTAATCGCTATGCGTGTATTGCTGAAAGCCAAAGGTAAATGCACCACCGACCATATTTCCATGGCAGGTCCTTGGCTCAAGTACAGGGGACATCTGGAGAACATCTCCAACAACTGTTTTATTGGAGCCATCAACTACTTCAATGAAGAAGCGAATAATGTGCTGAATTACGTGGAGAATAAATATATGGGTGTACCAGATTCTGCCCGCACCTATCAAACTGCGGGTATCGGCACCATAGTCTTTGGAGAGGATAACTACGGAGAGGGTTCAAGTCGGGAGCACGCAGCCATGGAGCCTCGATTTCTAGGTGTGAAAGCTGTCGTCGTAAAGAGCTTCGCTAGAATCCATGAAACGAATCTGAAAAAGCAAGGTATGCTGGCCCTTACTTTCGCTGATCCAGCAGACTATGATCAAGTGCGTCAAGATGATACCGTAGATATTTTGGATTTTAATGACATGTCTCCTGCTGGTCAACTTACCATCAAGTTGAATCACGTTGACGGTACCAGTCGCACATTTAAGGTCAACCATACTTATAATCAGGCTCAGATCGATTGGATTAAGGCTGGAAGTGCGCTTAATAAGATTCGAGAAGAGAACAAGGCTTAGTGAATCAACATACAGGGCGGATCAGCAATCCGCCTTTTTTTTGCCTAGCGCTCGACGTCTGCTTGTCCTCAACTCCAAATTTGTTTTTTGGTATCTTCCTCCAATTAAAACATTAGTTAACCAATTTAATCCATCTTACTATGTTAAAGGAATTCAAAGAATTTGCCATCAAAGGCAATATGTTAGATCTAGCCATAGGTTTTATTTTGGGTGCTGCTTTCAGTACCGTGGTTAAATCCCTAGTTGATGACATTATTATGCCGCTAGTATCCGCAGTACTAGGAAGTCCAGATTTCACGAATCTCTTTGTTGTTCTTAAAGATCCGGCTGATGTTGCGTCTGTCAACATGACTTCTATTGAAGCTGTCCGCGAAGCAGGTGGTATTGCCTTGGGCTACGGCCTTTTTATCAATGCCGTCATTGCCTTTTTAATCATGGCATTCATCCTTTACCTTATTGTAAAGAATGTCAACAAGCTCAGAGAACCTGAGGAAAAGATCGTTGAAGAACCTGCAGGACCTACACAAGAAGAGCTACTAGCAGATATTCGTGATCTGTTGAAGAAAGGATAGTTTACCTTCCTCAAAGAATTCCTGATAAACCAATAGAGAGCTGATCTAGCTAGATCAGCTCTTTTTTTATCCACAATTTCAAACTGAAGTGCCCACCCTACTTTGCAGCAGTCAGCTTTCGCCACCCATACATCGCAATCGCCAGCGTGATCAGGAAGCCCAGGACGGCTTGATAGAACGGCACAAAGGTAATTGCTATGATGTGAGTGCGATCAAGGAACCACATGATTATGAGTATGGCTGCGATGATCAAGAGCAATCCACTAAGTTTACCAAAGCCGGGAATCTGATCAAAAGAGACATTCTTTCTAATCAACATCAATGTGGCGATCATTGATATAATCGGTAAGATCTGAGTCCAAATATCGGCTTCAAATACACTTTGCCGCTCAAATAGAAAGAGATAGATATTGAGTGTCACTGCAAAGATACCCGGTATGCATACTACATAAATCAAATAGGAGTATAAGTACTTCCATGGTGAAATATGACCTTCACCTCTTCCAAGTAGCCAAGCCAGGAGCGCAGTGAGTGGACAGGCAATAAAAAAGAAAATCAAAATTTCTGGATTCATGGCCAGCAGATCGAAAAACTCCTTCAGGGTCATATCATCATTTTAATCTGACAAGTTAGAAGTTTAGTATTGCTTGACCAAGTGGTCAAACATTCCCAGCTGAGCTCACACATTTTTTACAAAAATGGAAAGGGTTAAATGACAGGGGGGCATGCTCATAGGTTTCCATGATATTAATACAACCTGAAAAACAGAATTTTATTATGGTCTGTCATAGGGTAGCCGCTGATCATCAAACAACAACCCAATAGTCACCCTGAGTTCAGGCATTTTTTGCAAAAATGGAAAGAGGGTAGTGACAGATTATCGATGGAAATCTGCATGAGGGATTGTCATGATTTTGTTCAAAAATCCCGCCAATCCGAGGGTTGATCCTTAGAATAACCCCGGGTTTAACCCGTGGCAAAAAATATTAGACCTCAAATGGGGTCTTTTGAAATCTCCATTCAGGAAGAATTCGGTGCTTGCAAGACGGGAATCTGTCAATTACCGATATTCAATTGAATAAATGCAACTTATGAAATCTGTCATAGGTAGTGAAACAACGGGAAATCGAAGGGTAGGTCATGATAGAAGGCTTCGACTGCGTTGCACTCCGCTCAGCTTGACTTTGTATGTGGGTGTGTTTTTTGAAGTTTTACTACTGATGTTAGATGCCTGAATTACGGCAACTTATAAAATCTGTCATAGGTAGCGTAGCTTTGGCGAAGTCGAACCAATTGATCCGCACAACTTGTCTCAGGGTGTTGGGGTGATCAGGTGTCGAGGTTTTATGGTCACCGCAGATCAAAGGTAGAGGCGCATACTATTGCGCCGTAATCAAATCAAGTAAAAGTCAGGGTGAGTGGAAACATTTTTCCAAGATTGAATGGAGATAAGGGTCTGTCATAGGTAGCTCAGCGCTATTCTTGCGTAACGGATGTCTAAAATTCCTTATAGATTGTCAGAGGTGTGTATGTCTTTCCCAATGGTTTTGCTCCTCAATCTCTTCGATGATCTTTAGATAATTGATATATCTCAACTCACTAATTGAACCAGACTCAATGCCTTCCTTGACTGCGCATTTTGGTTCATCGCGATGCATACAGTTTGGAAACTTGCATTGAGGTGAAAGGAGAAAAAATTCTCGAAAATTATGAGCCACATCCATTGGCTCTAAGTTATTGAAAGACAGCGTTTTGAATCCAGGTGTGTCAATGATAAAGCTATTCTGGTACTGATACATTTCTGCAAAGGTGGTGGTGTGCTGACCTTTACCAGAATGATCGGACAAGGAAGAGGTGCGTAGCTTGAGCTCCGGATGAATCGTGTTGATTAAGGTGGATTTACCCACTCCACTTTGGCCACTTATCAATGTTGTTTTCCCACTTAGGAAGATTTTGAGGGGTTCGAGGTCTTGCGGATCCAGACTTGAAACCAAAAAAATCTGATATCCAATGTCCTCGTACACAGATCGCAAATACGCATACATATTTAGGTGCTCCTCTGTGTAGAGATCTCTTTTATTGAAGACAATCCCAACGGGAATATCATGAGGCTCAGTCATTAGAAGGAAGCGATCAATTACACCTGGCTTTAGGTTAGGTTGAATGATGGTCGCAACCAACATCGCTTGGTCGATATTACTGGCTAGCAAGTGCAATTGGTGCCGCTTTCGTGGAGACTGTCTGATCACGTAATTCTTCCTAGGCAGGATTTCCCTGATCATCGCAGAACCTTCCTCATTTTCCTCCACCGAAAACTTTACTGCATCTCCAACAGCAACTGGATTGGTAAGGTGCAATCCATTGAGACGGAATTTTCCTCGTATCCTTGCCTGATATTCAGTGCCGTTGTCCGTTCGAATCGTATACCAACTACCCGTACTCCTGATCACCGTTGCTTGCTCCATAATTTCAAAAACGATAAATCGGGATAAAAAATTCAAAAGGAATTGGTGTTACCGCCCTATCAAACGATTTGGCAAATCTCAAGCCGATAGATGCTGGAGTAGCATTGAATAGATTGAGATCAAAAACCACCTCCACTCCTGCCGTCTTCTGTCGCACTGGAAGATTCTCAACAGCAATGGACGTGTAGTCAAACCAAAGCGTAGAACGAATGCGGTAAATGTAGAACAGCCCAGCCCAGCCCCAATCGGGATAAAAGAGTGGCAGGTGATAATTTGCACTTAGCCTCAAGACCTGACGACCAGACACTAGACCCAACCCTCTTTGTGATAAACCACCGGTAAACTGATAGGAGTTTTCATCGATATCACCCTTGTAATCACCGTGTAGGATCAGATTGTGGTTGATTCCGATGCCAGGCAATGCCAGACCTGATCTAACTCGAAACTGACGGGCTCGCAGTTGATCTACAGCTTCAGAAAACCGCAATGTCAGATATTGTCCATCCCTGGTAAAGAGATTCTTCTTCGCTTGCATCCGCCTACGTAAGTAGCTCACTTGTCCCACCATCGAAGCTAATTCAAAATCCAAGTCTCCTCGCAGGAAATTGTGCTTATAGGCAACAGATGGCCTCAAGGATTGAAAGTACATTGAAGAGGGAAAACTCAAATCCAACGCCAGCCCTGCTAGTAGATTGGTCTCTCGCCAATTGCTAACCTCAGCACCATTGGTCTCCGAGCGTTTTCTTGTGGTAGCCTCTAATTGAATGGTGGGATACCATGTGGCGATCTCAACCCTTGCCAACGGAGCAAAAACTTCGGTGTCATAATTATACCCCACCCCGGCACTAGCTTGGACATTGTTCAATACATTGGTTGACAACATTCGCCAACTCACAACCGGATCTGCGAAGTCAAGTCCCCAAGTATGTATGTTGAGCGCCCTAGGCACGGTTCGATAAGGCTTGGTGAGGTGCACCCTATTGGGCACATGTCTCATCATGTCAAAATCATATGATATGTCTGATCCAACGCCATGACTTTCCTGCGATCTAGCTGTCGATTTCGGAAGCTCCACAGACTTGATGTGGTGTCCCATGCTTCCAAAACTTGTATAATACACTGTATCTCCTGCAAGGAACGGCTGGAAGGCCCCATTAGGTTCGTCTGTCACCAATTGTGGCGTGGTAGCATTCAGGCCTATTTTGAAAATCTGTTCCACCCCTTCGGTATAAGCACTGTATACGATCTCATTTCCAGTTACCTGCACGGTGCCTATAAGCCGGTTTGCAAAAGGTAATAGTCTTTCGGTCAGACCTGAGCTTATCTCAATTTTAACCAGCGCCATATGGCCGATGGTGTCGCGCACTGCTGAAATAATGAATTTCTCATCACTACTCCATTGCGGATAGTTGTAGATCCATCCTTCAGTTGGATTCAATTCTTCGAGTACATTCCCATTTCTTGCCCCTATGATCCGTAACTTATTTACCAAATCCAAGCCATGCCAAACGGCCACGATCTTCTGTCCATCACTTGATGGCTGCGGGACGAAATACTTGCCGCGATGTGTGATTTTCCTGGCTCTCTTACCCTCCACATTCATCAACATAATATTGCTGTAGTCCAATTCAGTCCAGCGGAGATCTGTGTTGTATTGCGTCCACGACAACCAATCTCCATTGTAGCCAAAATACTTATCCAAGGAAATCCCCTTAGTGACCAGTTTTTTTTCAGTACCATCTTTGTTCCTTCTGTAGAAAGCTCCGATCTGGTCGAAACTCTCCCGGTAGTATATTAGGGAACCATCAGCTGCAATTTTAGGATACAAATAATCAGTGAAGGTCTGGTTCTTCTCTAGAGGTGCAACAGGAATACCTCCTTTGCGCTGTCTCATCTCTGCATTCCATTCGGCACTTTTCTTGCTGATCATGCGGTCATACATAGCTGCTGTACCTAATCCAGTACGCTTCTTGAGTGCTTGGGAAAAAGGGTAAAAAAGGCCTTTGTATTTGGCTGCATCCCTAAGTGTTTCGCCCCAGAGCTGCTCTCCATGCCGTGCTCTGCCATATTCCATCATCAGGTATCCCAACCGATAATGATCTGGCACAAAATCCTTTATCGATCCATTTCTAGCCTTTGGATAGGACAGATTTGACCGCTCCACAGCTAGAGCGCGATAGCCCTTCATGAAGTTGGGTATGCGTCCTCGTCCTTGGCTAGTCAACATCGTCTCGGCCACAACAGCATCTCCCTCGAAGTACCAGTCAGGTATGGCCAGTCCGATCGATCCCGCCCAGGATTCCTGCCCAAATAGTAAGTACATCAATTTAGTTATTCCCTTTCTGGTATTTGATATTTGAGCTACATGCCGATACTCATGGACGGCCAGCAGATCCAGCCACGGAAGGGCAGTAAGATTATAGCTGTGTTGACTTGGGGTGGACAGGAAATGGGATTTCCAAGGTGCCATTGACACAGATCCGTTGGAAATCGTGCTTTGGTTATTTAAGACCACATCGATCTTATAGAACTCATCACCGACATCCTTGCTGTACTTTTTCCGCTGAAGATGAAATACATTTACCATCCGTTGCGCGTGGGCTTCTAAATGCGACGGAAAAATCACCCTGCAGCTGTCCGTGTCGATTTGTAGCCAATTGACGGCAGGTGAGATCTTTCCAAAAGCCTGGCCATACAACTGCACCAGGGAACTACACAGCAGAAGAAAAAGTAAAAAAGTCCTCTTATGTAACTGCACAGCCAGCATGTACTGCATCGGAGATTTCTTGAATGAGTGAAACATCCTTTTCGATGGCATTACCTACAACGATCAAGTCTGCCCCAGCCCTCACGTTGAGCAGGGCCTTCTCTGGAGACTGTATACCTCCACCCACAATAAGAGGAATATCTATGCTACCAGACACAGCAGTGATCATTTCCTCCGAAACTGGCAGGATGGCACCACTGCCCGCATCCAGATAAATCATTTTAAGCCCGAGCATCTCGCCAGCAAGAGCAGTACATACTGCTATATCTTCCTTATCAGAAGGAATCGGTTGGGTGTTACTCATATAAGATACCGTAGTTTGCACCCCACCGTCAATCAGTATATACCCACACGACAATACCTCCAATTGGCTTAGCTTCAGATATGGAGCTGTGATCACATGCTTTCCTATTAGAAGTTCAGCATTTCTCCCAGAAATCAAGGATAAAAACAAAATGGCGTCTGCATGATAGCTCAATTGATACGAATCTCCCGGAAACAGGATCAATGGAATATCACATTGATGCCGAATTTCGGCCAAGCATTCATCTAAATTATTATTGACAATCAAACTTCCCCCAACGAAGAAAAAATCCACGTTGGCAGCCATTGCTACGCTAATCAGTGCATCAATATGACCTATCTGGACTTTATCTGGATCAATCAACATGGCGAATTTTTTTTCGCCATTTGCTTTTGCCTCTAACAAGGATTGGTAAATGTGCATCCCAGTGCAATTCAAGTTATATCAAAACTAAGATATTAATTTAGATGAGCAGGTGCCTAGGAGCTCTGGGAGTTTGCGGGCTCGATATGGCTCACTAGGTTATACTGTTCGCAGAAGAGCCAGAAAACATCAGTGATCGACCTTGAAGAGACGAGCACGGACGTGTCAGTGATTATAGCACTCAAATCAAGCATAACTGAACGAACCGCCAGAGTGGGTGACTTTGCAGAGCCTCCGTCTAGCGAATTTTTGGTGCCGTATACAGGCAAAGCAACACCGGTCGAAGTAGGTCCACCGACCGTTCCACCATTTTATCTTTTTTTACCTCCTTGTCTCCGCAGTAAAGGCATCCAGCTCCCTCTGGACAGTGACACAAACAACAATGCAACTTTCCAATTAATTTCTATAATTTAGCTACGATGTCCAACACTTATCATCTCTCCTCTTCGGTATCCACAATCTTGGATCAGAGGTAAAATAGCAAAAACACAATATGCAGATAAAGGAAAACGCACAAGTATATGATGCCATTATAGTTGGATCAGGTGCAGGAGGCGGTATGGCTACCAGGATGCTATCTGATGCCGGAATGAAGGTAGCACTTGTGGAAGCTGGACCGTACTTTGATCCAAAAGATCCAGTGACTCAGACACAGCTTAAATGGCCTTGGGAGTCTCCGAGAAGGGGGGCTGGATCCACTCGTGCCTTTGGTGATTTTGACATGTCATGGGGCGACTGGGAAGTGGATGGGGAACCATACACACAAAAGGAAGACACTGATTTTAGGTGGTGGCGAGCGCGTATGCTCGGTGGCAGAACCAATCATTGGGGACGCATTTCACTGCGTTTCGGCCCCACTGATTTCAAGCATAAAGATATTGATGGCCTTGGCGAAAACTGGCCCATTGGTTATGAAGATGTTAAGCCCTACTACGATCGGCTGGATAAAATGGTGGGCGTATACGGAACCAACGAAGGTAGGTACAATGATCCAGATGGATTTTTCTTACCTCCTCCAAAGCCTCGACTGCATGAGCTGTACTACATCAAGGCTGCTCGCAAGATCGGTGTAGATGTGATACCCTCCAGGATGTCGATGTTGACTAAGCGTCTGAATAACGATCGAGGGGTCTGTTTCTACTGCCGACAGTGCGGTCGATCTTGCAGTGCCTATGCAGATTTTTCATCCAGCTCGGTATTTTGTATTCCAGCAGTTAATGGTGGTGGAGTAGATCTATACGTCAATAGTATGGTCAAAAATGTATTGACTGATGATGAAGGTCGTGCTACAGGAGTATCCTACATCAATAAAGAAGATCGCAAGGAGTATCAGTTAAAGGGAAGAGTCGTTGTACTTGGTGCATCAGCGTGCAGCTCTGCACGCATACTGCTCAATTCGAAAAGCAAACAGCATCCCAATGGATTGGGCAATAGCAGTGACAATGTGGGACGATATCTTCATGATTCTACTGGGGCTGGTCGTGGTGGCTTCGTGCCGGCATTAATGGATCAGAAGACCGGATACAACCAAGATGGAACGGGTGGAATGCATATATACTCTCCATGGTGGTTGGATAATAAAAAGCTCGATTTCCCAAGGGGATATCACATTGAAGTAGGAGGAGGTATGGGTATGCCATCATATGGATTCGGATTTAATGTGACCGAATACAATGAGTTTCTCGGATTGCCTACCGGAGGATATGGCGATAAGCTTAGGGAAGATGTCAAGAAGTTCTATGGCGCATTCATCCATATGGCGGGTCGCGGTGAAGCCATTGCATTAAGAGATAATCGTTGTGAATTGGATCCTGATGTGGTCGACCAGTGGGGCATACCCGTGTTAAGGTTCAATTATAAGTGGTCAGATTACGAACGATTGCAGGCAAAGCATATGCACCAAACTTTCGAAGAAATTATCCATGCAATGGGAGGTACACCCACCGGACATCTACCTACCAAAGAAGAAGATTATGGCCTGCTGAAACCTGGCCAAATCATTCATGAAGTGGGAACTACCCGTATGGGCAATGATCCTAAGACTTCTGTCACCAATAAATACAGTCAGTTGCATGATGCAGATAACGTCTTTATAGTTGACGCCGGGCCATTTACTTCACAAGCTGATAAGAATTGTACCTGGACCATCATGGCTCTTTCCATGCGGACCTCTGAGTACATCGTAAATCAATTGAAACAGCAGAATATTTAGTAGCAATTGGGGTTCATCTCCTTAGCAATTTAATTCTTGGAATAATTTAGAAAAGCATCAATCATGAAGCGTAGAGATTCTTTTAAGACCCTTTTAGTGGGTACAGTAGCTGGAGTAACCGCAGCGTCTTCAATAGGCTGCAAAACCGATACAGGTGCCCCGAAAGAAGCAGCGGCAGCTGACGAAAGTGCCGATAACCTCTATGGTCGCCTACCTAAGGAGATCACACGCGATAAGAGGATTAAGGGAGCGGTGTTTTTAAATGAACACGAACTAACGACCATAGCCATTCTCTGTGACATTATTTTGCCAGCCACACCGACGGCAGGGTCGGCTACCGATGCCCAAGTTCCAGAGTTTATTGAATTCATCGTCAAGGACATGCCGTACCATCAACTGCCTATGCGCGGAGGACTCATGTGGTTAGACATCGAGTCTAATCGGCGATTCAATAAGGAGTTTGCCAGTGCCACCGATGCTCAGCAGATAGAGATCGTTGAAGACATAGCTTATCCTGATACAGATGGAAGTAAGGCAGATATGGCGCCCGGTATAAAGTTCTTTAATCTGATGAGAAATTTTACACTTACTGGATATTACACCAGTAAAATGGGAATCGATGACCTGGGTTACGTAGGTAATTTTCCCAATGTATGGGATGGTGTTCCCGAGGAGGTGCTCAAAGAACACGATGTGGCATACGATCCAGAATGGTTGGCTAAATGCGTAGATCAAAGTCAGAGAGAAGTGATTGCCGAGTGGGATGACAGGGGTAATCTACTTACCTAACCATCAGCCAGTTCCTTTCGGATTCTTTCTGCAATAGTACCGAGCTCAGTCTGGCTCAGGTTAAGCTTGGGCTTGCCAAAATCCATGTCTGCTACCCCGTCAATCGGAATAAGATGAATGTGGGCATGTGGAACTTCTAGACCAATGATAGAGACTCCAATACGTGAACACGGAATGACTTTTTCGATGGCTCCTGCTATAGGCTTAGCAAATTGCATCAAGGCGGCCAGCAGATCGTCTTCTAGATCAAATATATAGTCAGTCTCCTGCTTGGGTACCACCAAAGTATGACCTTTAGTCAATGGATTAATGTCTAAAAAGGCAAAACATCGATCATTCTCAGCAACCTTGTGGCAAGGGATTTCTCCGTTGATGATCTTAGTAAAGATGGAGGCCATCGGATCAGGTTAATGAGATGTTCATGACTTCAAATTCAATATCCCCGTTGGGCGTATGTACTACCGCAGTATCTCCAACTTCCTTTCCCAGTAAGCCTTCTCCAATCGGGGATTTGACTGATATCTTCTTGTTCTTCAAATCCGCCTCTGTATGTGCAACCAGTTGATAGGTAATTTCTTTCTTGGTCTTTTTGTTCTTGATGGTCACTTTAGATAATACGGTGACTCTGGAATCATCAAGCTGAGAGGCGTCCAATACACGAGCATTGGCATAGGTCTTCTCCAGCTCATTGATCCGCATTTCTAACAGTCCCTGTGCATCTTTGGCGGCATCATATTCTGCATTCTCAGATAGATCACCTTTTTCCCGAGCTTCTGCAATGGCCTTGGCCACCTCTTGTCGGCCGTCGGTTTTCAACTTCTCCAAATCTGCCTTTAGGCGATCGTAACCCTCCTGGGTCAGATAAGTATAGTTTGACATGATGTTGTCTTTATAAAAAAGATGCAATGAAGCACTTCCATTGCATGGCTTTACGATAATGTTTTGAATCAGTTACTTACAACGTAAGTCAACGCGAGCGTCGTATAAAGGGATGCGTTATTGGGGTAAATATCTAAATAGTAAACCTAATTGTCAAATTATGACTACCATTCCAAGTACTGGTGGCACGATAGGCGTAATCGATGGCAAACTTTGTATTGTTATCCTGAGAGAATGGAACTTCGACCGATACCCCAGCACTCAGGCCAGAATATACATTGTTGATCACCGGATCCAGTTGCGACCCCAGATCGTACTTGTAAGC
>JABDMH010000023.1 GCA_013001595.1 Saprospiraceae bacterium
TTTATCTTTGTCATACTCACATCCAGATTTTGGCCGGCACGAACGATGATGGCTCTTCCCATTATGACTGCTGGCATCATCTATCTTGGCTTGCAGCAGATCCCAAGGGGCCCACGTCGATGGATGAGCATAATGGCAGTACTTTGCTACTTTGGATTTGTCCAATCCAATACCAAACTATTCTACAGCGACTATGTCACTTGGCAAAATGACAAGCTATTGGCTAATCGCATCGTCACAGCCGTTGAAAGCAGATTTGGCGACCTACTGCTAGACAATCCCTTACCCATCGTTTTTATTGGTCACCCGACGCGATCCCCTCTGCCCATTCAAAAGCGGGAAGAACACTTTGGAGGCTCTGTGTTGGAATGGGATAGGGGGTCGAATCACAGAATTTTGGCCCTCTTCAGACTTATTGGCTGTGACTACTTCACATTGGCGAATACTGCCCAAATAAATCAAGCTAAAGGTGAAGCCACCGAAATGCCAGTCTGGCCTGCATCTGCTTCAATCTCGATGGTTGATGAAATTATTGTGGTCAAGTTTTCTGAGGTCGCTGATGAACACTAGTATACTCCATCTCAACTAGAAAAGCTATATTCCTATTGCTTGAGAAGTGGGGTGGATGAAAGTAAATTAGTCTCTTAATAAATGTCCCATTAGTTTAACAACATCCTAATTGATGCAGCAACATATTTAAAGTCTATTGAGAGTCGTTAGAAATTTCCGTGAATAATATTTTATAATGAAAACCAGGTCCATGAAAAAGAAAGTTCAACCGTGCCATACCCAACTGAGTGATGGTGAAAACAATGACAAAAAAGTACATCAGCATGCAGCCAGTAGACGATCTTTCATCAAGCATTCAGTAGTAGCCTCTACTGCGGTGATGGTGGCCCCTGCTGGAGTCTCAGCAACGCGAAATCGTGACAAGTTAGCTAGGCCAGCGATAAAGATTACAGATCTAAAATGTGCCATCTTGGGGGGCAGCCCAGTTGTTCGGATCGTAACGGATGCAGGTATCGACGGATATGGGCAAGCTGAGTCCTACAAACCTTATTTGAAACCCTATGTGCTATTTTACAAAGATTATATTATTGGCGAAGATCCCACGGATGTTGCTCGAATTATGTTGAAGATTCGACGCATGGGAAGTTTTAAGCCCTGGGGAGCAGCGGTAAGCGCCATTGAATTCGCTCTTTGGGACATCGCTGGCAAAGCTGCCGGGGTGCCGGTGTACAAACTCTTGGGAGGAAAAATTCGCGACCATGTGCGCTGTTACAACGGAGCGGTTAAGGTAGCAAGGAATGGGACAGATCCAAAGGACTATATAGAATGGGGAGAAAACATTAGAAAACTAGAGCAAGGATTTACGATCGTTAAGCAAGCTATCGGATTTCATGCTCATTACGATCGCTCCGTACCCAATTTCACTTACAATAATACAACACCCTCTGCTAGTCCGAAGAGCCGGGGGCGGAGGGGTCCCATGACGGAGCATGGATTAAATGTCATAGTCGAACGAGTGGCAGCTATGAAAGAGGGCCTTGGAGCGGATATTGGTCTGGCCCTTGATTGCGGTCCGGGCATGTTGTTGTCTGATGCGATCAGACTTGCCAATGTACTGGAGCCATTTAATCTGATGTGGTGTGAAGATATGCTCACAGGTGACTATACACCATACGTGATGGCTGACGATTACATTGAGCTAACTAGAAGTACCACCACTCCGATTCACACAGGAGAACAACTATACTTGCGGGAGAATTGTCGTGAATTGATTGAGAAACATGCGGTGAGGATACTTGGGCCGGATCCGGCAGATGTAGGTGGCATCGCCGAGATGAAATGGATAGCCGAACATGCCGATCTGCATAGCATCCAAATCGCCCCACATGGTGTTTTCGATGGACTGATCGGTCTCGCAGCACATGTGCAAGTAGGTGCAGCAATGCCCGAGAATTACATTGCTTTTGAATACCCCGCTCCCGCAGAAAAATGGTGGTATGAAATCATTGATGGCCTTCCCGATCCCATTGTTAAAGACGGACTTATTCCTGTGCTGGAAAATCCAGGTC
Organism: Saprospiraceae bacterium; assembly: GCA_013001595.1. Lineage (GTDB taxonomy): Bacteria > Bacteroidota > Bacteroidia > Chitinophagales > Saprospiraceae > JABDMH01. The sequence goes on from JABDMH010000023.1 coordinate 2,079, forward strand.
TCGGAGTAACATTTAGAGTCAAGGAAGCCAGACAATATCTTGCGGAAGAAGACAAAAATTTTTTTGACTGATGATCCAAAATTTTCGAATGAGAATGCTGGTGCAAAAACCTCTCATACTGGCCAGTGCATAATCTGTCTGAACTATAAATGGATAGGGAAAGATGCCTCTATGTCTTTCATTGACACGCATACCAATGATGAAACAATCCGAATTAGGGTCGTCAAATGAAATTAAAACTCCCGATAAGGCGCATCCAAAAACGTATTGGCAGCAGCTTCTCTAAATCTTGCCTGCTCACTATCCCAGTGCAGGGTTTGATTGGGAAAACGACCTGCAATAACACCCAATAAAATGGTCTCCGTCAGCCTAAAGGCGTGAGAGAAGGGTGCTTTATTTGATTTCGGATTTATTGTCGCTACTGGAAAGTAAAGCTAGAAAAAAAAATTCTATTTTTGAATACAAAATACATTATGCAAAATGTGATTCAGCATAACAACCTGAGCCAACCTGTTTACGACCGACTCAAGAAGATGATTCAAAAGGGGGAGCTTGCTCCCGGACAAAAATTAGTTCAAGAAAGATTAGCGACCGCTCTTGGCGTAAGCCGAACTCCATTGTTAAAGGCATTGCAAATGCTGGAGCATGAAATGATAGTCGAAAGCATTCCGCGTCGGGGAATGTATGTGAGAGAAATTTCTTTGCAAGAAATGATCGATGTATATGATTGTCGGGAAGCAATCGAAAGTACAGCTGTAAAATTAGTCATTGAAAGGGCTACCGATACTGAATTGAGCAAACTCAAAGAAATATTCGAACCCTTTGCTAAAACCCAGCATATTCATGCAGGAAAATATAGAAAAGCAGACGAGAAATTTCATGATATGATCGTGGAACTTTCTAAAAATCCTGTTTTACAAAAAATGTCTTCTGTTAGTGATATTTACAAGCTAGTCTATCAATATGGTTTGATTCGCCCACCGGAAGAAACTATGATCGAGCATGCACTTATCATCAAAGCGATATTGAACAGAGACTTGGAATCAGCCGATCGAGCATTGAGAAATCATATTAGTTTGTCACGCCAAAAATTAGCACAACGTCAACAAGATAAATCGAGCTTGGTATGAAAAATCACATGAATCCATTAGTCCTATTACTCATTTCAGTTTGTTCTTTTTTCGTATTGTGGCCAATGTCCCTGTTACCAATGATGCTGTTTCAGTCAGCGGAGAGCTAAAAAAATGGCACACTGTCACTTTGACCTTTGATGGTCCTCAAGCGTCAGAGAATGATGCGTACAATCCCTTTCTCAACTATCGATTGAATGTCTCTTTCACACACAGAAACTCGGGAAAGAAATACGTTGTGCCTGGCTACTTTGCTGCTGATGGCAATGCTGGAATGACCTCAGCAATCTCAGGAAATAAATGGAAAGTACATTTCTCTCCTGATGAAGTGGGTGATTGGGATTATACGGTTGACTTCAAGAAAGGAAAATGGGTGGCCATCAGATCTCGTACCGACCGGATGCCGAGTGGAGAGTATATGGACAGTCTCACAGGTACAATTACCATTCAGCTCACCGACAAAGTGGGAAGGGATTTTAGGGCACACGGCCGTCTTCAGTACGTTGGCGAAAGGTATTTGCGCTTTGCTGAAACAGGCGGGTTGTGCATACGATTGCGCGATATGATTACACTATCCAAGCACAGGCCTCATTCCTCTGGGGTAGATTGTGTGGTGGTCATCGCACGCCTTTCGATGATGTCTTCTTGTAGTTGGAAAACTGGATCTACGCTATTGTCACTTTGCTGGCTATGCTGGAGATGCTCAGTCAGCAGAGAATACAACTGATCCAGGGAGAAGGTACCAACCATTTTTGGTTAACTATTCCTGAGGGGCAGTCTGTAGATTCAGATCAAGAAAATGATTTGAATCTAAACCTTCGTTCTGCTGGATGTCCATTATACGATCAAGTGATCGTTCCACATTAATGAGAGTTTTCCAGGGGAACGGGTGAAACAAAGTAATTATTAGACATAAAAAATTGAAAGATATTAGTAAACTTGGTCATTAATGTCTAAAGGCGATCAACTGAGTAAGAAGCCTGAAGCAATATGATTCTTTAAAAAGTCTGCTAGATGGTATACAAAGGTTTTCGTGAAGTGATATTTCTTCTCCTACGATTTATCTTGCTTGGTGTTATCTTGGAGAATCTTTACGAGTTGGTAGCTGCGCCGGATCGTGCAAATTGGCTTTCAATGAGCTTGCTTTGCTTATTATTCGGTGTTGTTTTCATTTTTTCAAGAAAGCAAATAAGACGGTATATTGCTACGCCCTATTTCGCTATTACCTCACTTGTAACAGTTGCCCTTGCCACAGCTATTGGTACCTTTATTGTCCAGAATTCTTCACCGAATGTTTACGAAGAACTTTACGGACAACAGGCATACAAGCTTATCAAGCTCCTTGTTCTTCATGATGTCTTTCATGCTTGGTGGTATGTTATATTGTTTGTGTTATTGATTGTTAGCCTTTTAAAGATTAGCCTGGTTAGGCCCCTTAACTATGACAATTTAGGGTTTCACCTCTCACATCTGGGTCCTATCATTATAATAATTGGATTCTGGACTGATTACTATGTCGGCTACAGAGGATTGATACAGTTGCTGAAAGGTATGGAATCGAGCAAAGTTTGGGTGTACCAAAGAAACACGAACAAAGTTGTTGATAGTATGGATCTGGATTTTGTGATTCGCCTCAATAATTTTGAGACTGAAAAATATAACCCTGATCATAGGTTACAACTGGGTGAAGTAACGATGGGGGAAGTTGATCTAGCTGCAATTAATTCTGAAAATGCAAGAATTATATCCACTTTCCCACTTGAAATTGATAAGAACAGAAGAATCTACAACTATGATATTACGTTTAAGCTGAAGGAGTTTTATCCAAATTTCTATTTAGAGTATAGTTATCCTCAAGATAAAGATGATGTTGAACCTACAAATCCCGGAGTGCTTCTTGAAATCTCAACTCCACATGGGAATAATCTGGTTAAGCTACCCCAGGACGGTTCCGGTGAACCTGTCCTGTAT
>JABDMH010000049.1 GCA_013001595.1 Saprospiraceae bacterium
GTACAGTCGATCGCACGACCGCAGCTGTCGGTTACCGTCCAGGTGATCGTATAAGTATTTGGGCAATTATCAAACGCAGGTAGGGCACTTCTGGTTACCACATAGCTCATACCACAGGCACTGGTCACGCCTCCACCACTTAGCGCCAAACTGTCGGCACTAATCTGCGCCACCATATCGCTAAAGCATGCTACCGTAGCATCCGCTGGGCAGACATCAATTACTGGCCCTCCATTGTCAATCGTGTAGTCGGTCGTACAGTCGATGCTTCTACCACAGCTGTCCGTCACCGTCCAGGTGATCGTATAAGTATTTGGGCAATTGTCTAACGCAGGTATCGCACTTCTGGTAACCACATAGCTCATACCACAAGCACTGGTCACTCCACCACCACTTAGCGCCAAACTGTCGGCAGTGATCTGCGCCACCATATCGCTAAAGCATGCAACCGTAGCATCTGCTGGGCAGACATCAATCACCGGACCTGCATTGTCAATCGTGTAGTCGGTCGTACAGTCGATGCTTCTACCACAGCTGTCCGTCACCGTCCAGGTAATGGTATAGGTATTGGGGCAATTGTCAAACGCTGGCAGAGGACTCCTGGTCACCACATAGCTCATCCCACAGGCACTGGTCACTCCACCACCACTCAATGCCAGACTCTCGGCAGTGATCTGGGACACCATATCGCTATAGCATGCTACTGTAGCATCGGCTGGGCAGACATCAATCACCGGCCCTGCATTGTCAATCGTGTAGTCGGTCGTACAGTCGATGCTGCGTCCACAGCTATCCGTCACCGTCCAGGTAATCGTATAGGTATTGGGGCAATTGTCAAACGCTGGTAAAGGGCTCCTGGTCACCACATAGCTCATCCCACAGGCACTGGTCACACCAAATCCAGAAAGAATTGTGCTATCTATCCTTACAATTGCCACCAGATCACTGTAGCATTCAACAGTTCCACCTAATGGACAAAAATCAACCACCGGACCCGCATTGTCAATCGTATAATCTGTGGTGCAGTCAATCGACCGACCACAGCTGTCCGTCACCGTCCAAGTAATGGTATAAGTATTGGGGCAATTGTCAAAGGCTGGCAATGGACTCCTGGTCAGCGAATAGTTCATACCACATGCGGTAGTGACTCCTCCCATACTTAACGCCAAGCTGTCGATGCTAATCTGTGTCAAGAGATCGCTGTAGCATTCCACTGTCGCATCAGATGGACAAGCGTCGATCACTGGATCTGCATTGGCAATTGTGTAGGTAGTTGCACAGGTTGTACTGCGGCTACAGCTATCCGTTACCGTCCAGGTGATCGTATAAGAATTGGGACAGTTGTCAAAGTTTGGCAGAGCGCTCCTGATCAACGAATAGTTCATACCACATGCAGTAGTGACTCCTCCATTACTTAAGGCCAAGCTGTCGATGCTAATCTGTGTCAAGAGATCGCTGTAGCATTCCACTGTCGCATCAGATGGACAAGCATCGATCACTGGATCTGCATTGGCAATTGTGTAGGTAGTTACACAGGTCGTAAAGCGATTACAGCTATCCGTTACCGTCCAAGTGATCGAATAAGAGTTGGGGCAATTGTCAAACGCAGGTAACGCACTCCTGGTTACCACATAGCTCATGCCACAGGCACTGGTTACGCCTCCGGCACTCAGCGCTAGGCTATCCGCAGTAATCTGGGCTACCATGTCGCTGTAGCATTCCACTGTCGCATCAGATGGACAGGCATCAATTACTGGTCCGGCATTATCTATTGCATAGTCAACCACACATGTGACAAAGTTTCCGCATGGATCAGTGATCGTATAGGTCAATTGAATCAATGGATTTGGGCAATTGTCCAAGGCAGGGATGGGTGAAATACTGACACTAAAATCATCCCAGCAGTCATCAGAGGCGATACCTGAAATTTCATTGGTGACAGATAAACTGTCTGCATAAATCTGCGCTAATAATAGATCATAGCACTCAAATGTTCCACCTGGGATGGCAGCACAATTAATGGTCGGTGCTACGGTATCTTGGAGGAAAACACTACCATCGCAAGTAGCTGGATTGCCGCAAGAATCTGTGACCGTAAAGGTGATAAGAATGCCCCCATTCATTGGATCACAGGAATTCAGCACTGGCACATTCGCAGGATCCCAGTCATTGCCGATGTCAAGATTGTCTCCACATGGATCGGTGGTGCCTATACTGGCCAAGATATCAGCCTGGGTGTTGGTGATCCAAGTACTAATCTCAGCCTGGATATCGGCTGAGCAGTCCAGATAGAGGTCGCTGACTACACAATTCACCGTTGGTGGAGTATTGTCCTCGATAATGATAGATTGGGTACATTGATCACTGTTGCCACAGCTATCCACTACCACAAACGTGCGATCAAATTGTGCTGGGCATGTGCCGGTCTGCACATCGTAGTAGTATAAACTGTCGATGCCACAATTATCTCCAACCGATGGCGATCCAGGAGACAGCCCCAGAAAAGTGCTAACCGTGATAGGAACCTGTGATGTACTGTAAACCAGCCCCGTAGCTGTGAGTAGATCTTCTGCACCACATCCCTCCACCTGCACTAGTCCTGGACAGTTGATTGTAGGTGCTACCTGAGTAAACGTGTAAGTTACATCGCAGGAACCTGTACGTCCACAACTATCTGTTATAGTAAAGGTGACGGTGACATCAACAGGGCAGTTGGTCAAAGATGGTATAGGGCTCACAGAGACTGTGTAGCTCATGTCGCAGGCAGTGACTACGTTGCTTGGATTGAGCAGAAATAGGCTATCTGCCGACACTTCATCGATCAAGTCATTATAACATTCAAAAGAAGTGCCCCCATCGCAGGTTGGAACTGGATCAGCATTAGCTATATTGTAGGTGATGGTACACGTACTGGAATTGTTGCAAGCGTCAATGACCGTGTACGTAATCTGAATATTGTTTTGTGGGCAGTTGTCGAAAGCTGGGATTGCACTGATGGTAATGGAAAAATCGGTGTCACAATTATCGCTGACATTGGTTCCTGAGGCGAGCAAGATGCTATCAGCCACGATGATGTCTCGCAGGTCTTGGTAACATTCAGCCGTCGCTCCCGGGTAGGCACTACAGTTGACATTTGGTGGAATATCATCATAAATGATCACTAATAATGGGCAAATGACCCCATTGCCACAGGAGTCGGCCACGGTAAAATTGACCGTCATCCCTGTGCTTAGGTCGCAACTCACATCGGGCACAGAGGTACCATCCCAATCATCAGTCACGGTTAGTACGTCCCCGCACGGATCCATGGTACCGACACTGCTCAGAATATCGTTTTCTGTATCAATAATCCATTGGGTGATCAGCGCCTGGTAATCATCACCGCATTGCATCTCCAAGTTCTCTGCAGCATCACAGTCTACCGTTGGTGGAGTTAGATCGGTGATCGTAATATTTTGAGTACATGTGGCTGTGTTACCACAACTATCCGTCGCGATAAAGGTCCTGACGAAGGCAGCAGGACAGGTTCCGGTTTGGACATCTGAATATTCGATGGTTTCAATGCCACAATTGTCAGATACTGATTGGTTACCCGGAGGTAAATTATTAAAGGTGTTTTCAGATATGACGGTAGAGCTGGGGCTATAGGCCAGTCCGGTGTGTGTAGCCAGATCTTCTGCACCGCAGGCTTCCACGGTGATCGGGTTGGGACATACGATTACTGGATCCTGATCATCATTTAAAGTGAAAAGTTGCTGGTAAGTAGTCACATTGCCACAGACATCTTCCAGCTCATACGTACGGGTGATAACAAAGCCAAGACAGGGATCGCCTGAAGGGCTATCTCCTATGTAAGTCAATGTAGTATTGTCACCACAGCTATCTTCTAAGATCGCATTTGCCAACGGTGCCGGAATGCTTAGCACACAGTCAAAGCTCATATCTTCAAGATCAGGATCATTTATCATTGGCGGGGTAGTATCCTCAATGGTGAAAGTGGCTGATATTGTCGCAGGGGAACCACATCCATCATCGACCGTATAGGTTACGGTGATAGAGCCGGTATTAGAGCCTGCTCCACAACCACCATTATTGAAGTTGCCAGGCATATAATCATGGGTGACCACCCATGGGCAATCGTCGGAAACACAGCCATTGAGATCTTCCAGGAGTGCAATATTGTTGAGATGCCAAGCTAGGATGGCTGCATCATTCATGGTAGTTCCCCCGCACTCCACGGTCGGAGAGGGCAGGCAATTGGCTGGAACTACCGGTGGATCTTCATCACCTTGGATGATCAAAGTATCTTGGTCAATGCAAAGATCTGGAGATACTACTGTCAGAATGATCATCTTATCCCCACAGGTCGAATAACTCACGTCCGGCGGGTTCCTGCCGCTATTACCTGTGTTGGTATAAGTGGAAGGAGAAGCCCCTGCACCAAAATCCCATGTATAAATGGTGTTGCTTCCAGTACCGGCATCATCTGCCGTAAAATCATAACCAACATCGTAACAAATAAATGGTGGCCCATTGATGGACGCCACAGGCTCGACGTAGAGACCTATGTTGAAATTCATAATGCTGTAGGCGCATGCTCCGTAGGCGACCAAGTCGAGATCCAACACCTCCACCGATTTGGCACCTGGGGTCGAGTACGTACAAGACGCAGAAGAACTTTGCGCACAGACTACAGCACCGGCACCACCTGTAGCATCATAAAAGGTGTATTCGTAATTTCCCATTGGATCCAATGGCGTCACGGTGACTGTATAGGGATCATCCGGACAAAAATTATAGTCAGGGATAATGATCTCAGGTGGTTGGAGTATAGCCAGCTTTGCAATCGTACAGACTGGGTCAAAAATGCCGGAACATGATGAAGTTACGTCGGCGCACACCTCATAATATATCGTATCAGGTAGAGATGGATCAAATGGTACGGTAGCAGTGGGATTATCACACCCTGATGTGCAGCTCAAGAAAGACTCATAGTAGTTCTTTAAACTCGCAGGTGTCACCGGATTCCCGTTTATGTCTACCGCATCCCAGGTCATACTGGGAAGGTGGTATTCACCCGTCACTTGCAGCTGTGCATTGCATCCAGAGACAGTCACCTCTGCAGGGCCCTGAGCAAAACCCGCCACCGATGTGATGCGATAAGTATTGGGGTTATTTCCCGGCTCGCAAAAATCGATGGTCACAATACCACCTGTGTTATTAACACAAATAGGCTCTCCAGCCAACTGATCTGGCCCGCAATCAATGCGATAATAAAGGATGGATGGGATAGCACCTGTTGGGACTTCAAATATAATTCCAACAGCTTCAGGGTGTAGGGTCAGCTGGAATTCGATGCAGCGATCATTGTTATGCAGCTGCGTCCCACAGCAAGTATCAAATTTACTGCCCCGGCTGATATTGCACGAGGTCCAGACAGCTTCGGGATCTGATGTGAGGTCTACAGCTAGGGCAGGTACGTTGGCAGTACAACCAGTCGTTGGATTCAGCGTGGTATATATACACTGGCCATACGAATTGTACATGGCTGTTGATGCCAACAATATAAAGAATACAATAAAAGCCCTTGACTTTGAAGGTAAGGTTTGATCCACAGGCAATGATTTTGAGTATGGATCGGGATAGACCTAGCTCGATTACTCGAGTGTGCTGCAAAAGACATGCCATTAAGGAGTAATAAGTACAAATCTAAATGCAGGGATATTGTTGGAATCAAATTTTTTTAGATGTCAAGCTTTTTAGAAATTGCGAGCATTCCACTTTAACTAGACAAAAAAAAATGATCTAATATTTGGCGATTCAAGTTGATTTATTGCCATATCGCATCATTCCTGACGAACATTATATCAATTCCTTATCAGGATCGATTTCAAGGATTAAATCGTCCTGATTTACCAGTTCTTTGGGAAAAAGGTGTATTTTTTTTATCTCTCCGGACATCGGTGCCGATATGGTACTCTCCATCTTCATGGCTTCAATAATGAATAGTGGGTCATTCTCTGCCACATGCTGGCCCTCCTTCACCAGCATGGTCGACAAACTACCCTGCAATGGAGACCCAATTTGAGTTCTAGTTTCGGCTTTTCTACGAGCTACCTTCTTAACCTCTGAGCTGTGATCTACTACAGAAATTACTCGACTCTGACCATTCAATTTGAAGAATACATCTACTTCTCCTGCATCATTCGGGTTGGATCGGTTGACAAATTCAATGAGTAGATTCTTACCCTGGGCAATTTCCACAAGTATCTCCTCATTTTCTTTTAGCCCATAGAAGAATGATGGGGTGGGAAGGGTCCAAACTTCTCCATAAGTTTCATGATGCGTATAAAAATCTTCAAACACCTTTGGATAGAGCTGGTGACTCAGAAAATCATCGTAATCCACATACTTACCAAATTTGGATTGGAAGGATTGGAATGTTTTATCTAAATCTATGGGCTCAAGTTTGCTGTTTGGTCGTTCACTGAAAGGTACTTCGTTTTTTAACACAGCCTTCTGCAACTCCTTGGGAAATCCACCGTAAGGTTGCCCCAACTCTCCCCTAAATAAGGACTTGACGCTATCTGGAAAAGACAGATCATTGGCTTTTGCCAATACATCATCTTTTGTCAGTTTATTTGAGGTCATGAACATGGCCATATCACCCACCACCTTAGAGGAAGGGGTAACTTTTACCAGGTCTCCAAAAAGCTCATTTGCCAGCTGGTAGTTCTCCTTTATTTTTTCAAATTGGCCTTCAAGACCCAAGCCTCTTGCTTGGGGCCTTAGATTTGAATACTGTCCTCCAGGGATCTCATGCTCATATACGCTAGCAGTTCCAGATCTCAATTCTGTTTCGAAAGGTTGATAGTACTTGCGCACATCTTCCCAATAATCGGCAAAATGATTCAGGCTAATCAGATCAAGTTTATTTTCTCGTTCATGTCCTTTCAGCATGGCAACCATCCCGTTCAAACTAGGCTGAGCCGTGAGTCCTGAAAGTGAGCTAATGGACAAGTCTATAACATCTACCCCAGCCTCCACTGCCTTCAAATATGTGGCTGATTGAATGGACGACGTATCATGCGTATGCAGATGAATGGGAATATCAATGGTCTCTTTCAATGCTTCGATCAACATAGTTGCAGCCTGAGGTTTCAGTAGTCCTGCCATGTCCTTGATGGCCAGCATATGGGCACCCTCATCTTCCAATGCCTTAGCTAAATCCAAATAGTACGCCAAATCATACTTTGTCTTGCTAGGATCACTTACATCGCCCGTATAGCAGATACACGCCTCGGCCAAAGACGAGGTTTGCTCCCGTACCACCCGAATACTCGTCTTTAGATTCTCAACCCAATTGAGTGAATCAAAGATTCGAAAGACATCAATACCATTCTCTGCAGATCTCACAATAAACGATTCGATTAAGTTGTCGGGATAGGCTTTATATCCGACTCCATTTGAGCCCCTCAATAACATTTGAAGAAGTACATTCGGCATGGATGCGCGGAGTGATCTCAGACGCTGCCACGGATCTTCATTAAGAAATCGCATGGCTACATCAAAGGTAGCTCCCCCCCAGACCTCCATACTAAACAAATCGCCTCCATGATGATGGGCATAGCTTTCCGCTACCCTCAGCATGTCGTCCGTACGCATACGAGTGGCCAGTAGTGACTGATGTGCATCTCTAAACGTCGTATCTGTATAGTGAATCGGCTTTTCCTCTTTGAGCCAGGAAACAAATTTATCACGACCAAGATCCGTCAGGCGGTCTTTTGAACCATATGGCATCGACTGGGTGCCATTGTGAGGCGGCACTTTGGGAGTAGTTAACTTTTCCTCTACCTTCTTTTTTACATCCGGATTGCCATTGACGATGACATTGGCAAGGTACTTCAAGAGCTTGGTGCCCCGATCTCTACGACGGGGCGAGGTAAGCAGATGCGGATGTTCTGAGATGTAATTTACCGTGGCCTTGCCTGATCTAAAAGTCTCATCTTCTAGGAGGTTCATGAGGAATCCCACATTCGTTTTAACTCCACGAATTCTAAATTCTGAAAGCGCTCTATGCAACCGCTCACATGCACCCTTATGGGTTCTACCCCAAGCTGTTACTTTCACCAGCAAACTATCAAAGAAAGGTGAGATTTCAGATCCAGGAAAAGCACTTCCTGCATCCAGACGAATACCAAATCCACTTGCACTACGGTATGCAATCAAGGTGCCATAGTCCGGCTTAAAATCATTTAAAGGGTCCTCAGTGGTCACCCGACATTGTACAGCATAACCCTTAATTTGCACATCATCTTGACTTCGAATGAAGATGGTAGGATGCGAAAGCTCATATCCCATCGAGATCAAGATCTGGGACCGGACAATGTCAACACCAGTTATTTCCTCGGTAATGGTGTGTTCTACTTGGACTCGAGGATTTACTTCTATGAAGTATATATTTTCATCAGCATCCACGAGAAACTCTACCGTACCAGCATTTACGTATTCTACGTGTTGAGCAATCTTCAGGGCATACTGATACATTTTCTCTTTGGTCTCTTTGCTCAGTGTATCATTGGGTGCAACCTCGACCACCTTCTGAAATCTCCGTTGTACACTGCAATCACGTTCAAATAGATGTACAATATGACCATACTTATCACCTAGGATCTGGACTTCAATATGCTTAGGATTGTCTATGAATTTTTCCAGGAAAACGGTCTCATCACCAAATGCTGTTTTGGCCTCACCCTTAGCTTCTTCATAGGCCTCAAATAGATTTTCCGGGTTCCTTACCACTCTCATCCCACGACCTCCACCACCTGCGGCAGCTTTCACCACAATCGGATAGCCAATGCGATCTGCCTCTTCAAGCACTTTTTCTTGTGAAGAAAGATCGACTTTACTATCAGCTATTGTAGGGACATTTACTTCATCAGCTATGATTTTTGCCTTCACCTTGTCTCCAAGCCGTTCCATAGCTTTGGCGGTTGGTCCAACAAACACAATTCCTTCTTCGTCACAGCGACGTACGAAATCCACATTCTCAGATAGAAAACCGTACCCAGGATGAATGGCATCCACACCGTGCTGCTTGGCCACCTTAATGATGGCTTCTACATCCAAATACGGTTTTAGTGGCTCATTTTCTTTGCCAATCTGATAGGACTCATCTGCTTTGTATCGATGTAAAGAGTATCGATCCTCATAAGTGAAAATGGCTACCGTGCGAAGTTTTAATTCCGAAGCAGCACGCAACACCCTAATCGCTATCTCACCTCGATTAGCAACAAGCAATTTCTTATATCGATTGTGTCTAATTGACGTCATGGAATTACTTATTTTCCTTTTAAAAATGATTTAACACTATTGGCAATTTGGTCAAATTCGATGAGAAATCCATCGTGACCAAATGGCGAATCTATCACAGTAAGTTGAGCCCTTGGAATATGCGCTTGAAGAAAAACCTGTTCCCTGATTGGAAATAGAAAATCCGTCTCGATGCCAAAGACCAATGACTTTGCAATGATGCTGGACAAAGCCTTTTTCAATCCACCGCGAGCTCTGCCGACATCGTGGGTGTCCATTGCTTTCGCAAGTACCCAATAGGCGAGTGGTGAGAATCTACTACTTAATTTAACACCTTGATATCTTTGGTAGCTGCTGGCACGAAAATCATCCACTTTTTCATCTTCTTCCATTTGGGTACGGTGGTATGCCTCATAGTTACGATAACTTAACATAGCAATGGCACGTGCTGCTTCAAGTCCACGCTTGCCCCCTTGAACATCGTTTGAGCCAAATGTCTGATCAGCAAGGAGCGCCATCCGTTGAGCTTCATTAAATGCAATGCCCCAAGGTGAGTGCTTGGCATTTGTACCAATTATGACGAGATGTTCGATCAAATTCGGCTCCATAATCGCCCATTCCAAAACTTGCTGCCCTCCCATAGAACCTCCCGTGGCTAGGTGAATCTTCCTTACGCCCAGTTCGATTTTCAGCAATTGCAAGGCTTTTACGATGTCTCTGATCGTCAGTAGTGGGAACTTCATGCCATATGGTTCACCTGTGGAGGGATCAATACTCCCTGGATTTGTGCTGCCATAACATGATCCTAGCATGTTAGCACATACAATAAAGTACTTATTTGGATCATAAAGCAAGCCTCTACCCACTAGTCCTGGCCACCATTCGGTTGGATCTGAGTTAGCTGTCAGTGCATGACATATCCAGATGACATTGTCTGCAGCGTCATTCAGCTCACCGTAGCATGTGTATCCCAGAGCTACCTCTCTTAAGATCTCTCCTGACTCCAGGTGAAATGGATGCTGATATTTAAATATTTCCAACAGTTAACTCCTTATAACAGCACAAGATAACCAAGCTTCTAAAATCTTAAACGGCCATGATCAATTATGATCCGCCATCCTCTCTAATCATCCTAGTACCAATTGTACAATTTTTGATATAAATAATTGAGAATATGCATCATACACATAGTAAAGCTCCATAATAACTGGGTAATCAATGTTTTTCACTTTTGATCCATTGGCGCTAACCATTTTACCTGAATGGCAACAAACCTATCTACCTTTATGCGGCGAAACCGGGTGCAGGATCTAGAGAATAACTTGAATAGATGTAGTATAGCTGCAAATATTTGCCACATTTGCATTTTATTGCAAAACGGACTTGATTCGAAGATCAAATGAGCCAAGTAAAAATAACAACCAACCGGCACTCTGGCACTTTTCATCTACGTAGCACCAATGCTGGTGGATTGACGGTAGATACAGATGGATCGCCAGAGATCGGAGGCTCAGACCAGGGGTTTCGGGCTATGGAACTCCTACTTGCCTCCTTAGCGAGTTGCAGCGCCATAGATGTCTTACTGATTTTAAAAAAGCAGAGACAAACCTGTGAGGATATAAAGATTGTGGTCACAGCAGACAGAGTTTCCGTTGATAAGCATTCTGAATTTCGAAATATTCATCTTCATTTCGAACTATTCGGAGACATTAAGGAAACCAAGGCCAAGAAAGCGATCGAATTAAGTCTTGATTCATACTGTTCAGTCGCTCAGATCTTGAAGAAAAGTGCAGAAATATCTTATGACTTCAGTATTCAGATAGATGAGTGAGCATAAAGACACAAAGGCAATTAGGACCCAAATCGAACGATCACAGCATCGAGAACATAGTAGTCCGTTATTTCTCACATCAAGTTTTGTATTCGATAATGCTGAACAGATGGCAGGCATGTTCTCTGGTAAGATCCCTGGTGACGTGTATTCTCGATATGCTAATCCCAATACGAATGAATTCATTGAAAAAATGTGTCATCTCGAGGGAGCCGAAGCCGGATTTGCAACTGCCTCTGGTATGGCAGCTGTTTGGGCCAGCATTGTAGGTCTTTTGAAATCTGGAGATCATATTGTTGCTAGCAGGGCACTATTTGGATCAACTCATCAACTACTCACTCAAATCTTACCCAAATTTGGAATCGAACATACTTATGTCAGCGGCAATGAAATCGACAATTGGGAATCAGCTGTGCGTTCGAATAGCAAAATGTTGCTGGTAGAGACGCCTTCTAATCCTGCTTTGCAACTAATAGATCTAGACAAAGCTTCGGCTTTTGCACATCATCATGGACTTCTGCTCAATGTCGATAACTGTTTTTCGACTCCCATCATCCAACAACCCACAAAGTATGGTGCAGATATTATTACACATAGTGCTACAAAATATATCGACGGTCAAGGACGGGTATTGGGTGGAATCATCTTAGGCAAAAAGCAGCTAGTCGAAGAAATCACCTTCTTCTGCAGACATACTGGGCCAGCCCTCTCTCCCTTTAATGCCTGGTTGCTATCTAAGAGCTTAGAAACCTTGTCCATACGAATGGATCGACACTGCTCGAATGCTCAGCAATTGGCCACAAGATTATCAAATTCTCGACACGTCGCTGAAACATTATACCCGCACTTGGAAAGTCACCCCCAATATGATTTAGCAAAGAAGCAAATGAAGTTGGGAGGTGGAATTATTACTTTGGTATTGAAAGGAGGCATCAGGGCCGGAACGCGATTTCTTGATAAAATTAATCTTTGTTCACTCAGTGCTAATCTTGGCGATAGTCGGACCATTGTTACGCATCCCGCCTCCACTACCCATTCTAAGTTGAGTGCCGAGGAACGGGCTTCTGTGGGTATTTCAGATGGGCTAATCCGCATATCCGTTGGTCTCGAGCATATTGATGATATTGCCTCTGACATTGAACAAGCCTTGGAAACCTAGACTAGGCCTCAGATTGTCTATAGCTCTTAGTCCGTTTGCTGAGCTAGACTAATAGAAATCACGACCTGACTCGTGTCGCATAGAGGCAGCCCAGGTCCTTGATCGCACAGCCGATAGGAAAAACTGTCAATTCCGATATAATCCTCAGCGGGCGAATAGATGACCAACTCAACGGATTTATCAAGATGAACCGAACCATGCATAGGTCCTTGAAGATCGGTCAGAGATAAGCTCAATTCATTCTCTGGTGATTGTTCATTTGGTTCATCAAAATCGTTTTCCATGAGATCAAGGACTATTGGAAAATTCTGGAAAGTGGTATCAAAATCAGCATTTGCAATTGGAGGATCATTTACATTCTGCACCTGAATAAATACGTTTGCTGTATCACAGAGTACTGGAAATGAAGAATCGTTCTCGCAAATTCTATAAGTAAAATAATCTCCACCAAAATAGTTCGGTCGAGGCGTATACCTGTACATACCTGATTCTCCATTATCTAATGTTCCAAATCGAGGTGAAGTCAATATCGTCAGACTCATCGCATCCATGGATTGATTGTCGATCGTATCGTGATCATTTTGCATCGGGTCAAACTCAATCCAGGTATCTTCGGCCAAATGTATCTGATCGTCATTTATGGATGGCATATCGTTAATCGGATGGACAGTAACAAGGATTTTTGCATCATCACAATGTGTATCTCCAATGCAAATTTGATACGTTAGCGAATCCAAACCATAGAAATCCCTATTAGGTCGATAGATTACATGGTTTTCCTGTTGATCTACTTCTGCACTCCCGTTTCTCCCCTGTTGTTGGAGCGATATCTCCATCTGCAAATCTGACCCTTGGTCATCACCCACTATGTCGTTGATCAAGATCGGTATCCTTACCGCAACATCTTCAGAAACATCAGTGTAGTCTGTTACCGCAGTCAGTGCAAATTTAGGTGCTATCGGAATTGTGTCGGTCAGTTCATTTGGGACACGCTCAATAGGACCTGAAGAAAACCAATCTAAGTAAGTATGGAATGGCAAAAATCCGACAATTAGGGCAATAAAGCAGGTCGTATTAGACAAAATCGAAGGTATATCCTATTGATCAGCAGATGGCTAAAGATAGGAAATAGTTGATATGCCTTTGTTCGTTTACATAAAAAAAGACGTAACCCTGAAAGGATTACGTCTTTTTATCATATCGATTGTGATCGAGCTGGGGTTCGAACCCAGGACCCACGGCTTAAAAGGCCGTTGCTCTACCAGCTGAGCTACTCGATCAAGAGTTGATCCCACGAAATAAATCCGCGAAAGCCACTCAATTGAATTTGGGTGTGCAAAGATACGATCTCTACAATTTTACACAACTTTGAATTCGAATAAATATCAGTGGCTGATTTGTCCCCATGTTAATTTAGAGCTTAGTCAATTTATGCACCATACTTTGACGATTGGATACTATGCGTACATAGTAAACTCCTGGTTGCATTTGTGGAAGTTCGAATCTCATGCTACCATAAGAAATTTGCGATTCTTGCTCAATCTCACGAATCAGTCTACCACCTCCATCTAGAAGTTCAATGCGATCAAACTGCGTATCAGGAGCAATGGAAGTCAGTTGTACCGAGGTTCCAACCACCGGATTAGGAAATAGCTGACTTTCAGCACGTGCATCGGTATAGAGTTCAACGATGTCAGAATAATGATAAGACTGATCATCACCTTCCATACGAAGACGGTAGAAGGCAGTACCTGGTAAAGTTCTATCAATAAAAGAGGTATTATCTTTCTCAGATCTCCCTGTATGATAAAATGCAGTTATCTCTCGAAAGTTGGTTCCATCTTCAGAGCGCTCCAAGAAGTAGAGCTGATCAGGATCTGAGGCACTCCAGAATAATTTGTTTTCACCATCTTGAGATTGTCCATCAAATTCTACGATTTTGATGGGAGGGGCTACTCCATCGATTATTATGGAATAGTCTTCTACCTGACCATAGTAAGGGGCATAACAAGCATTGGGTATGGGATATCCAGGATAACCACTTATTGCGCGCACTCTCAAGTGAACCGCCTTTTTGGCAAAGGATGGAATGGTAAAAGTGCCAAGATGTGTTTTGCTGTTGTCCGATGTCAGCACCCGTTCCTGCGCGTCATCAAAATCACCATCGCCATTGAAATCGCAGAAAACTGCCACATTTTGCTTGTTACAGAGTAGTACAGAAAGATCATAAGCAATGTTAGATTTTAGACCAAAACCAGTACACCAATTGTCACGGTAACCTCCATCCTCAATCGTCGACCCCGAAGATTGCGAAAACTGACCGATTCGAAATTCACAAATTCCATAGTTCAAGTCTGTGCTTAAATTTTGAGTTTGAGGAATACATGTAGCAGCTTTGGGGCTACCACCTGCTAGTGGCAGATCTGCATGAGATCTGGCTAGTGAAGACCGTTCTGACACTAGTACTGAACGCATTCTAGCAATCTGCCCAGGTGTAAATTCTGTCTGACAAGCTTCCGAAGAGTAGTCCATGAAGTTATGAATGAAGAGTTGATTGGAATATCCTCCATCGCAAACATTTGTTCCCGCATTGGCACATGTACCTCGTGATCGTCGGTGGGGAGGCGTATCAGCGACGCAATCTCCATTGAAGGGTCCACAACCTGTTTCTGAGGGACAGCGGTCGCCATAGCCGTCTCGATTGTAGTCATCTCCTTCAAAACTATGATATAATCCAAATGCATGACCTACTTCATGAATCAATACGGCTGAAAGTCGGCTACTTTGCTTCAGGACATGATCTTTATTTTGAATGGGATCATAGCCCATGGCATTATATAAGATCACCACTCCATCGATCTCTTTTGGTCCACCTGGAAACTGAGCAAAACCTTGGATCCCTGAGAGACCATTGTTACCATCAATCTCAGAAACGACCCAAATGTTTAGGTAGGATTCTGAAGGCCAGTAGCTCAACGCTTTGCAGGCCGCTTCATTCTTAACGGTCATTCCCACCTGATGGTAGCAGTCGCCTTGAACACAGATATTTGCTGCATTCATGCGGTTAATACCACCGGCACTAGAACAATCACCTGTGCGAGCAGCAAGAGCAAATCTTATTCCTGATTGAGGTCCGGTATAGTGATCCTCACCATTAAATGCTTTGTTGAGTTGTTGGACGGCACTAGCAACTTGAGCATCAGAAATATTAGAACCTACTCCGATCGCTTCACCCTTGTGCAAAATGTGAACAACGATGGGAATCGTAATTACGTTATTCGAAATACTTCGTTGCTTCATCCTTTGAGCAATCCTGGTCTCTTGACGGATGAGCTTCCGTTCTAAGCTCGGATCTTGAATAAGCCGCTCATGTAATCGATGATCAAATCCACATTTGCCTTGGGCAAAGAGGGTACTAATGGGGGCCAGGGCTATACACAAGCCCATAAGGGTAAATAAAACTCTTAGCATTCCTAAAAGTTGAGGGGTACACAATCAATTATCTCACTTCTAGGAAAATCAAAGACTAGGCCATTAGCCCTAATAAACTAATATATGAACCAGGGTAAACTATATAAGGCTTAGAATCTGCGATTTATACATTTAATCGTAGACATATAGTTTTATCAAAATTTGATCTTTTTTAATGTGCAATGTTGTAAGTAAGTCCTTCCATTGCAATTTGCGTGTTTTGGAAGACCTTTTTGGCTTCTCTTTCAAACTCATTGAGATCCTCATATCTGGAACTGAAATGTCCTAACAGAAGACTTGCCACTTCTGCTTCTTTGGCGATTGATGCAGCATCTATAGCAGTAGAGTGACCTCGATCTACTGCCTTTTCATGCAGATCTTGCAGGAAGGTTGATTCATGATAAAGTAAATTAGCCTTGTAGATGAGCGGTATTAGATCTCGATTATAGGCAGTATCCGAACAGTAGGCATAAGATAACGGCCTGCGCCCCGGACGGGTCAATATCTCATTGGTAATCACCTTTCCATCTCCTTGTGTCCAGTCCTCACCCTTTTGTAATGCCGGAAAAAAATGATGAGGTACTTTATTTTCTTTGACAGCTTGAGGATCGATACTTCGCTTGGCCGTTTGTTCCAAAAAGAGGTAACCAGTTGTTGGCACTCTATGAATTAGGGGAAGGGTCTTGACGTGAAGATTAGGTAATGTACAAATAGTTGAGGTTGCCATTGAATTATGCTCCAGCACATGAAGATCAAAGTGAAGTGATATTTGAGTTGCGTCTAGAGTTTTGTGAATGAAGTCATTGATCCCAAAGGGTCCATAAATAAAGAGTGGCTCCTCTCGTCGACCTAAATTATAAGAGGTGATCAAACCTGGCAGACCATAAATGTGATCTCCATGTAAATGACTGATAAACACATGATTAATGCGGGAACGCCGGACATGGCATTCGCACATCCGCAGCTGTGTACCTTCACCACAATCGATCAATATGAGTTCATTGCCCACATCTAAGAGCTGCGCAGAAGGGTGTCTACCCTTCATGGGTACAGCTGCATTGACACCTAAAACCAACAGCTTCCATTGCATTTGACGGTCAAAGATACACCGAATGACCTAGGTGGATTCAATAGGGACACCTATCAAGCCACAAAATGCATTACGATACATTATTGAGACTTGATGTAAGGTGGATGAAAAGGGATGGCAGGATTTACTCTTCCTCCATTTGACGTTCTAAACTCTCCATGTAGATATAGTCCACGGATTCACTCACAGTCGGAACAACATTTACGATGGAATCTAGTCGGGAGATCTCAATAAGTTTCTTAACTGCGTCATGTTTTACTCCCGTTACAATAAATGAACCAATGCCTTTCCAGAGCCGATTTCCGGTCAGAATGGCACTAAGGCCTGAGGAATCAACATATTTTACATGCGTCAAATCAAGAACAAAATTTGGTACACCCTCATTGCGAAGAATTACAAACTCTGATTTGAGATCTGGTGCTACAATTGAGTTTAGATTCTCCAAATTCAGTGTCATTACTGCGTACCTATCTTGCTTATCTATCGAATATTTCATGTACGATTTCTTAAAAGAGTGCGGCGAAGGTACAAAGATATGATGAGATAAACTCACTCCCTCAAATCGTCGTCAAAGGCTAGAAAAGGTGACAGTCCACAAGGATGAAGCATTTCAGAATCCAGGGCTGCATGAGCACGCTTCAATTACAGTTGTTATCGTTCTATTAGTGTTAGTATTTGACTGTACAATTGCGATCTGCTCTCTGTTTGGAAAACCATAGACTTGCAGAAAGTGTTTACAATAACACAGCTGGGTAAGTATGGCATGGTTTTATGGCTCATTTTTATGTAAGCGATAAACATATTGTTACTTACTGCAATTAATAGTATTATTGTTTGGCAAAGCATCATGAAGGTATGAACAAGTTCTCACGGGAAATAAAAGAGATAATCAAGACGAGTCGAAGTGAAGCACTCAGGCTTGGTAACGACTTTGTAGGCACAGAACATCTGCTCCTAGGAATTCTTCACGGAAGAGATTATCTAACCAATAAAGTATTGGAATCTCTAGAAGTGGACATCGATGAAGTCAGAGAATTCATTGAACAAAACATCGAAAGCAAACGCAGCAAATCCAGCGATTTTGCCCCAGACAAGGAGTCAGATCGCAAAGTGATCGAAGAGCGTCTGGATAAGTATGCTGCCAAAGTGTTGAAAGTCTCTCTTCTTGAAGCCAAAGTACTTAAGAATGATGAAGTCACACCCGAACACTTGATGCTTTCTATTCTCAAACACAAGGATAACCGAGCGTCTAAGATCTTGGGACAGTTTGACATCGATTACGATACCTTTAAAAATGAACTTTTCTACCTCTCTGAGCAACAAGAAGATTTTGATACAGATATCTATTCCCAATCTACTGAATCAGACATGCCTCTGGAGGAGGAGTCGGGATCTAGTAGATATCAGCGTAAGGGAACTTCAAAATCGAGAACACCGGTACTTGACAATTTCGGAAGAGATATTACAAGACTGGCCGAAGAGGACAAGTTGGATCCGATCATTGGCAGGGAAAATGAGATTGAGCGGGTTTCACAGATTTTAAGTAGAAGAAAGAAAAACAATCCGATTTTAATTGGAGAGCCAGGCGTGGGAAAGACTGCTATTGTTGAAGGTTTAGCCATTAGGATCAATCAGCGAAAAGTATCACGTACACTCTTTGGCAAGCGCATTGTGATGCTCGACCTGGCAGCACTGGTTGCTGGAACAAAGTACCGTGGTCAATTTGAAGAGCGCATGAAAGCCATCATGAACGAGTTGGAAAAATCTCGCGACGTCATCTTATTCATTGATGAGATTCATACCATAGTCGGAGCAGGAGGTGCAACTGGTTCTTTAGATGCCTCAAACATTTTTAAACCAGCTTTGGCTAGAGGTGAATTGCAATGTATTGGTGCATCAACACTAGACGAGTACCGTCAATACATTGAAAAGGACGGTGCACTAGATCGACGCTTCCAAAAAGTAATTGTAGATCCACCGACACCGGAAGAAGCCGTTAATATTTTGCAATATATAGCGCCTAAATATGAAGATTTTCACAATGTAAAGTATAGCGATGATGCTGTGAAGGCTTGTGTAAGGTTAAGTGATCGCTATGTTACAGATCGATTCTTACCGGATAAGGCTATTGATGTTCTGGATGAAGTGGGTGCTCGAGTGCACTTAAAGAACATCCATGTTCCCAAGCATATTGAAGAGTTGGAGAAGAAGATTGAGGTCCTGAAGGAGCAAAAGAATCAAGCTGTTAAGAATCAACAATACGAGAAAGCAGCAGATCTTAGGGATCAGGAGTCTCGTCTCGTACGTCAGCTGGAGGAATCTAAAGTAAACTGGGAAGAGGACTCAAAAACTAAGCGTTTTCCAGTATCTGAAGAGGACATTGCAGAAGTGGTGGCCATGATGACCGGTATTCCCGTTCAGCGAGTGGCTCAGAGTGAAAGTAAGAAATTGGTCCACATGACGGAAGATTTGACTGAAGTGGTTATTGGCCAAAATGAAGCCATTCAGAAGATCACAAAAGCAATTCAACGTAATCGTGTTGGCTTAAAGGATCCTTCAAAACCCATTGGTTCCTTTATCTTTCTAGGCCCAACTGGCGTGGGAAAAACCGAATTAGCAAAGGCTTTAGCGAGATACATGTTCGATTCTGATGAGGCTCTAGTGAGATTGGACATGAGCGAATACATGGAAAAATTTTCCGTGAGTAGACTGATCGGGGCTCCTCCTGGATATGTTGGATATGAAGAAGGTGGTCAACTCACCGAAAGAGTAAGAAGAAAACCTTATTCAGTGATCCTACTCGATGAAATCGAAAAGGCTCACCCAGATGTATACAACATTTTGCTCCAGGTGCTTGATGACGGACAACTTACAGACGGATTAGGTCGTAGGGTGGATTTCAAAAATGCACTAATCATTATGACTTCCAATATCGGAGTCCGTCAACTTAAAGATTTTGGTCAAGGAGTAGGCTTTGCTACAAAAACTAGGCAAGAAAGTGCGGAGCAACACTCTAAAACGGTCATTCAGAATGCACTAAAGAGAACTTTTTCTCCGGAATTTCTTAACCGAATTGACGATGTGGTCATCTTCAATAGCTTGGATCAAGAAGATATCTTTAAAATCATCGATGTCACCTTGAAAGATTTGTACAAGAGACTACAAGGAATGGGATATGAACTCACTCTGTCGAAAGAGGCCAAGAAGTTCGTCGCCGAAAAGGGATTCGATCCACAATTTGGTGCAAGACCGCTACATAGAGCCATTCAGAAATACATCGAAGATCCACTCGCAGAGTACATTCTCAACGAAAATCCTGCAGAAGGAGCATCTCTAGAGGCAGTTTTGGATGAAGAGGCAGGAGAGTTAAACATCGTGGCTAAAGAGATGAAATCAGATATCAAGTAACCTGCTGATCAAGGGAGTGAACCAGGATATTCTTCAGGAAAGGATGGCTGGTGTATACAGGCACCTGGATTTATGACTATTTTCGTACAATAGGTTGCGAACGCTTATTAATAAAAAACAAACATTTGGCAAAAAGACAGAAAAAAACAAGGCAGAAAGACACTTACCACTATCGTACCAACGATTCCATACGAGTACCACAAATCAGGCTCGTGGGAGACAATTTAAAAACCTTAAGTGAGACCATTGGGCAATCAGTTGAGGCCGGCATCTACCAAACCGATGTAGCTAAAGAGTGGGCCTTGGAAATGGGCCTAGATTTAGTAGAAATCTCTCCATCCGCAGATCCACCAGTTTGTAAGATTATTGATTACAAGAAATTTGTCTACGACAAGAAGAAGCGTGACAAAGAGATCAAATCTCGAACGATCAAGACGGTAATTAAGGAACTCCGCTTTGGTCCCAATACCGATGATCATGATTTTGACTTTAAGCTAAAGCATGCTAAGAAGTTTCTGGAAGATGGAGCAAAAGTGCGCGCCTATGTGCAGTTTAGAGGACGTTCTATAGTTTTTAAAGAAAGAGGCGAATTGCTATTACTGCGCTTTCTGAAAGAGCTGGAAGAACATGGTGCTGCTGAAGAATTACCACGTTTAGAAGGGCGTAGAATGTCAGTGATTGTGTCACCCAAGAAGAAGAAGTAGATGTATCCCGTCTACTTTGTTCCCAGATAACATCTATTATGTAGAGCCTAACTGAGGCAATTGCTCCCTGTTTGCAATTGCAATTCAGAGCTTGCACAAAACTTAACTTTTAGTACCTTTGCGCTCCTTAATTAGATACAATTAAATAAAAAGCTTCTTGTTATGCCAAAGATGAAGACACATTCCAGCGCAAAGAAGAGATTCAAACGCACTGGTTCTGGCAAAATTAAGAGATTTCAGGCCTATACTTCACACATGATGAGGAATAAGAGCAAGAAGGCCAAGACCAGATTGGTATCGTCTGCCCTAATAAGCGACGCAGACAAAAAGCGCATTAAGCGATTACTCTGTATCTAGAAAGTATTAAGATTTAATCAAGAGCTGCAGGCCCTAAGTATCATTCGATCTCTGCACTCTATAAACAAATGCCAAAATGTCAAGATCAGTAAATGCGGTGGCTTCTCGTCGCAGAAGAAAGAAAATACTAAAACAGGCGAAAGGCTATTTCGGTGCCAGGAGTAAGGTATATACCGTAGCTAAAAATGCGGTAGAAAAAGGATTAACTTATGCCTATCGTGATCGCAGGAACAAGAAGCGTTCATTTCGACGTCTCTGGATAGTACGGATTAATGCCGCTGCAAGGTTACATGGTATGTCGTACTCTACGCTGATGCACAGACTATCAAAAAACAACATTCTGCTTAACCGCAAGGTGCTTGCAGAGCTGGCTTTAAATCATCCGGATGCCTTTGCTGCTGTGGTCGACAAGGTGAAGAATTAACTTTGTGGGGTAGACTTCTTCATAGACACTAGGTCTTTGATTACCTAGCTTCTTCCTGTTTGAGTTTTTAATTTACTTCCTCATCGCATCTACTGGATCCAATTTGGCGGCCTGGTATGCAGGAATGACGCCAGACAGTACTCCAATAAGGATACTTAGGATCAATCCAATTAAGACATTCCCTAGTGAGAGAAACATGTCGAACTCAAGCAGTTGGGAGATCCCCTTCATAACCAAGAAAACGAGACCTAATCCAATTAAACCACCTAAAATGCACAATACAACTGCCTCCACGAGAAACTCCAAGAGTATAAAGTAACGCCGGGCACCCAAAGCCTTCTTGATACCAATGAATCGGGTACGCTCCTTCACACTGACAAACATAATATTGGCAACGCTGAACATTCCCACGAGGATGGCAAATAATCCAATGACAACACCAGCCAGGTTAAGCACATTAAAAATGCTATCGAGGAATCTGGTAATGATCGAGATTTCATTGAGGGCGAAGTCGTCTTTTTCTCGAGGTTTCAATCTCCGGTGAGCCCGCAAAGTTCCAGTGACCTCATCTCGCAAATCGTCCAGATTAGATTCGGCAGCTGCTTTAACATTGAGCTGGGTACCCCAAGGATTTCGACGCATACGCACATCTGCAACCTGCCTAGCCAACGTATATGGGATCATAACTGCCTCATCATAATCGAATGGATTGATCAAAGCCTTGCCTGACTTTCTTATAACTCCAATCACAAGCATGGACTTCCCCATCAGTTTGACAGACTTGCCAATCGGATCCAGGCTACCAAATAGTTCTTGTGCGATGATTGATCCCATTATAATCCGATTACTTCCCATTTCATATTCATGAGGTGAAAAGTAACGACCTTTCTCGATGGGTAAGCTAAACATATCTCCATACTCAAAGGTCGAAGCCATCACAAATGCACCTTCCACATTGTTGGACCGATACTTAATCGTGCGTGATCCGATTCTAACAAGAAATGAAACTGCCTGAGCAGATTGAACACGTTCTTTTAACACTGTATAGTCTTCAATACTAGGTACAGGTCGCTGAAAATACTTCCAATAACTTTGCCCCGGATCCTCAGCCCAGGGTAACTTACTGATGTAGAGCATATCATTGCCCAACTGCTCGAAACTACCCTTAATGTTATCCTCCAAGGAATCTACTGCTGACATCACAGCTATGATGCAAAAAATACCGACGCAGATCCCAAGTAATGACAGGAAGCTC
This sequence comes from Saprospiraceae bacterium, assembly GCA_013001595.1. Lineage (GTDB taxonomy): Bacteria > Bacteroidota > Bacteroidia > Chitinophagales > Saprospiraceae > JABDMH01. Next base: position 23,012 of record JABDMH010000049.1, read on the forward strand.
CTGAGCTTGTTGGCCCATAGCTGATGCAGTGCTTGGCTTACACTCTCTCTTAAAATTCTGAGGACAATACGCATACTTTAAACTAGATCAGGACTTCGAAGTTAAGGGCAAAAATCCAGAGAAAGACATTACTTCGATCAATGTGGTAAAAACCACTGCAAAAGATTTTAAACTGACAGGATCCTAGGGAGTCCCTTACGCATCATTTGATCTACACCCCAACCGATTAAATAAAGTGCCATTCTCAGAAAGATAGGAGTTGATTTGCCTAACTTCTTACATTATTCTGGCTCCAGTTAGCTTCTATTGAACTCTGGTCATGATCTTGATCAGCCATCTTTCTCTGCACACTAAGAATCGGGTGCTGCTCAGTCCATGTACTTAGCATGCAGCAAGCTAAGTTTTTATACATTTGTGGTTCTTTTCCAGAAAATGTCAGGTCAATGAAGTCGAAGCTGTCCCAATTTAGTTTTAATCTACCTAAGGAATTGATCGCAGAGTATCCTTTGCCCAATCGTGATGATTCCCGTCTGATGATCATTCACAAAGACACGGGTAAAATTGAGCACAAGACGTTCAAAGACATTCTTGAGTATTTTGATGATGGTGATGCAATTATCTATAACAATACCAAGGTATTTCCAGCCAGACTGTATGGACGAAAGGAAAAGACAGGAGCAAAGATTGAGGTATTTCTATTGAGAGAATTAAATTCAGATGCTAGGCTATGGGATGTACTGGTTGATCCTGCACGTAAGATTAGGGTAGGCAACAAGTTGTACTTTAAGAACAGCGACGATGAAGATGTGATCGTGGCCGAAGTAGTTGACAATACGACTTCGAGAGGTCGTACCATCCGCTTCTTTTATGATGGACCGGACGACGAATTCAAAAGAGTTCTTTTTGACCTGGGGAATACACCACTACCAAAATACATCGGCCGAGAAATTGAGGATATTGATCGGGAAAGATACCAAACCGTATATGCCAAAGAGGAAGGAGCAGTTGCTGCGCCTACGGCAGGACTGCATTTTAGCAGAGAATTGCTCAAAAGATTAGAAATCAAAGGAACGAACTTTGGTGAAGTCACACTACATGTGGGCCTCGGCACCTTTCGGAATATTGAAGTTGAAGACTTATCTAAGCACAAAATGGATGCGGAGTATTTTCGCATTGGTGATTCAGCTGTGGAGGTAGTGAATCGGGCGAAACAAGACAACCGTCGTATCTGTGCAGTAGGTACGACTACCATGCGGTCAATAGAATCTGCAGTATCTGCCGAATCTATGTTGAAACATGCCGAAGGATGGACCAATCTATTCATTTATCCTCCCTTCGAATTCCATATAGCCAATGCTATGATCACAAATTTTCACCTTCCAAAGTCAAGTCTCCTCATAATGATTTGTGCATTTGGCGGATATGAATTGATAATGGAAGCTTATCAAGTGGCCATCAAAGAGAAGTACCGCTTCTTTAGCTACGGCGATGCGATGATGATTATCTAATCTGCTCGCATTTTTTGTGAAAAGCAGACATTTTATATATGTTTGGATCTTATATGTAACTCACACGTATATAATCACTTCCAAGAATATTAAGATTTCATCGCGACCAGGGAACTTTTCAAGGTAGATTCTGGTCTTGAAAAGGTGTAAGCTGCAGAAAAAGTTATTTGCGTATCGACTAGTATTTGATAGTTTTGCGCAAAATACTGAGGCCTACACGGATTGTTTTACTGAATTAGTTTTTTATTTATGTATTGGACACTTGAACTTGCTTACAACCTTGAAGACGCGCCTTGGCCTGCTACGAGAGACGAACTGATTGACTACGCCGTCAGATCTGGCGCACCTCTGGAAGTAATTGAGAATTTGCAAGAGATGGAAGACGAGGGTGAAATCTATGAGTCTATTGAGGATATCTGGCCAGATTATCCGAGAAAAGACGATTTTCTCTTTAATGAAGATGAATACTAAGTACACCATCAAAACACAGATGAGGGGGTTGTCAACCGAAAGATTGACAACCCCCTTTTGAATTGTCACATTTACAATTTAATGCACGATGACTCCAAGGATAACGGTCGCCATTGATGGATATTCAGCATGTGGGAAAAGCACCTTGGCAAAGGACTTGGCTCAACGTTTTGGGCTTATCCATGTCGATTCCGGCTCTATGTATCGAGCTGTCACTTATCACTTGCTTAAGCATCAAATTGATCCATCAAAGACCGCTGAAGTAAAAAAGATCTTGCATGACATAGATTTGAGATTTCTTCAGGAGGGTAGTCTGTTCGTTTTACTATTGAACGGGAGCCCTCCCGGAGATGCGTTGCGGTCCAAAGCTGTGGATGATCAGGTGTCGCAAGTTGCCAGTTATGGTTTTGTACGAGAAAAAATGGTGGAAATCCAACAAAATATCGCTAGAGATCGTGGGGTAGTGATGGATGGAAGAGATATTGGGATTGTTGTTTTTCCGAACGCAGAGCTCAAAATCTTTCTGCAAGCTGATTTGGAAATCCGAGTAGATCGTCGCTATTTGGAATTAGGTACCACTGAAAACCAGCTGGCAAGGAAAATTGTAGCCCAAAATCTGACTGAAAGAGATCGAATCGACTCGACTCGAGAGATAAGCCCTTTGACCAAGGCCAAAGATGCAGTGGTGATTGATAATAGCAACTTATCTAGGGCGGAACAGTTGGAAGTAGTGGGAGCACTCGTGCAGTACCGATCTCAGCAACTAACGTAACAATACCAAATCGCCAGTTTTTACTTTGGATCTACCTCTAATATCAAGTGCCTTGATTTGGTATACAAAAACTCCTGGATTCAGCTCTTGTCCTCGGTAAGTCCCATCCCATCGACCTTCCTGAGATCCAGGTTCAAAATTGAAAGCACTGAAAACATTGTTTCCCCACCGATCAAAGATTTCAAAGGCTAAAATTTGCTCAATGTTATTGCCACTAAAGACCTCAGCAAAGTCATTCGTGTTGTCGCCATTGGGCGTAAATGCATTGGGTATAAACAATCCCAACCGATCAGACACCCTGATCAGTGCACTATCACGCTTAATGCACCCTTGCCTTGATACCATGTTCAACCGTACTTCCGTATTTTGCAAAGGTGTAAGGGTTGCACTACTGCAGAGTGTACAGGAATCAATATCAATGGAAGGTTGTGTGGACCAGAAAACTTCCAACCAGTCCCCTTCGGCTAGGGTGGTTTCGAATGTCAAATCGATTTCTTCACCAAGTTCGACCAGGTATTCATCTTCGGTAAAACTAAGGTCGTAGTCTGGTACGCGATCGACTACGACCATGGTGTCATAGGCACAGCCATGCACATCAACTACATAGACTTGGTAGACGCTGGGAGCGAGAAAATCAAATGCACTTTGAGCGGTATAAAAAGTATCATTTAAAGAAAATCGATAGGGCCCATTGCCACCAATCACATCCATAATCTGTATGGAAGCATCATTGGCACCTTCGCAGTGAGCAGAACCTATTTGGAGATCGAGGCCATTTAAATCACTGAAGACCTCATCTACACGTACATTGTCAATAGCAGAACATCCATTATGTAGACTAGTGACTTCAATCGTATAGTTTCCTGGCATATCTATGGTAACTGTAGATAGTGTATCTAGGGTGAGGATACTACCATCCATTGTTCTCCATCGATAAAGTACCGATGTGTCAACCTGAGAACCGAGGATAATCTCACGATTTTCGCAAATGATCGAATCATTTTCGAGAATACGTATCATCGGAGCAGTGGTATCAACTTGAACATCTACTTGAGTGGTTAGCAAACAGGCACTGGGTCTATGTAGGGCTTCTAAGCGATAAGTTCCCGGAGTAGTGACAGTTAATTCCGTCTCACTAACCATATTCCCCTGGCTTGACCAGGTATAGTCATACTCTGCGTCTATATTTAACACCTCGATTGAACCTGTTGGATGAACGCAATCAATATGCTGTACTGCAATGTTAGGTTCGACCAGCTGTGGATCTGCCGCAACGGAAAGTGAATCAATGGCTTGACACCCATTGGGTGCTTTAACAACCACAAAGTAAATACCAGGAGTCCTGGTATTGGCCACAGAATCACCGACATAAAAGCCATTTGGCCCAAACCAATTTGATTCTGCTAATTGAGTATTGGTCTGAAAAGAAAGTCTTACAGAATCTTGACTACAAGGTAGGAAGGTGTCTTCAACTGCTATCTCGGGGAATGACACATCAGCACTTATCAAGACTTGCCTTTCAGTAAAGCACTGATTGCGTGCAGTAGCCCTCAGCGTATATAGTCCAGCCTCGTCAATGGTCAATACAGGTCTTGATGCATTAAGTCCATTGGGTCCTTGCCATTCATAGTTCCAACTACCATTTGTCGTTGTTGGACGCAAGGTCAGACGAGTAGTTGAGCAATCCAGCGTATCTGGCAACAATGAAAATTTGGGGGGTACCGTATCAGCCGGAACAGAGTGGTCCATCATTCTTTCACATCCATTTGCATTTATGGTAGTCAAGATATAGGTACCTCCTATATCAACAGTAGGTTGTCGATCTGTACTGATCATGACAGAGTCAAAGATCCACCTGTATTGTAATGAAGGATGCAGTGTATCCAGTATTAGTTGTGTTGTCGGTTCTGCGCAGGAGATAAGCTGCGAGGAGATGCGTTGTCCTATCGTTACGGTATCTATCTCTACCCTCACTTGCTGCACGATTCGACAGGCATTTTCATCTACAATTTCTAGCTGGTAAGTGCCTACCAGCGTTGTCTGAAACATGGGTCGTAGTGAATCAATGCGCCCTCCAGGATCGAGCCATTTAAAATTGTACCCAGGTCTGGCTGTCGTCACAAAATCAAGGTCTGCCGATGGTTCTAGGCATGTAATGGTATCACCTGATAATGCTAGTTCTGGCAAAGGATCTGTATAATACACAGTAGCTGTATCACTGGCTACACAACCATTAGCGCCCAAGATGTCAAGCGTATATATGCCGGTAGTCGTCACCATTGGATTAGTGGTACTGCTTGCGAAAGCATCTGGTCCAGACCAGCCCGTGAATATGGGATCACTATCTGATACAAAATCCAGGACCATCCCTGGATCTCGACACCTAAATCCTCCACCAATGGCTGTCAACAGGGGTTTGGCGAAGTTGGTATCGACCAGTCCCAGGGCTGAACCCCTGCATCCGTTTCTCATGATGACCTCTAAAAAGACGTTTCCAGGTTGTAGCGCCAGGGGTGTGGCATCGGTGCTTTTTACCCCCCCTGGCAAAGTCCAATCAAAAGACTGGACCTGAGAACCAGGATAATTACTAATGGAAGCCCTTACGCTAACTGATGTATTGGCACAATCAATTGCATCGGCATCAATGGTCAATTCCGGCACCTCGTCCATTTGATCAATCTCATAGCGATCGACAAATTCGCAGCCATTCTGGCTTAGGGTGTGAAGGTCCAAAGTAGTTGGACTTGAGGAAGTATACGTAGGCAAATAAGACGTATCCGTGGAATTGTTGTCGATCCAGAAAAAATCGGTAAAACTTGCACTATTAAGTAGTGTGACTTCCCCTGAAGTGGTGCAACCGATAGATCTGACGTTTGCATCCCTCCTCAATGGCACCGTATCTGTACGTACAGTAAAGTAGCCTTTGGTGCTACATCCAGATGATAAGTCGGTTACGGTTGCAATATAGTTACCTCCCACCTGTACTTCTGCAGAATCACCGGTGAAAGAAAAACCAGCTGGTCCGGTCCATTCAATATCACAACCTCCGGAACAGGATGCATTTAGAATTAAGGTGTCTCTATCTAGGGTACAATTGATGACTCCATTCTCCGTCCTTAGGACGGGCTGCATGGGGTGAGGATTCACCTCTAACGTTGTCATATCTGAGCATCCATTAATACGGTCTCGCACCCTAACGCTGTAGGAACCTACCTGGGAGGCTGGCACAGGTTGTATGTTAGCAGTATAATTATTCGGACCTTGCCATGAAATATCTACCATATGCAGGGACGATATATTTGCTGTCAGCATAAAATCTTGTTGGGTGCAAGCCAGATCAATATCTGATGCTGTCACTACGGGACGTACTGTATCTATGGTCACTGTAGCAGCATGCTCATAAACACACTGTCTGCCATCAGTGATTTGCACCCTATAGGCACCCGGAGTGCTTACCAGTGGTGATTTATCTGTGGAAGTAAATCCACCCGGTCCGGTCCAAAGGAAGGAAGCAAACGGATCATTAACCGTAGTCTGGATCCGCTTACGCAGACCCTGGCAGTCCAGAGTTGTGCCCGTGATAGTAACCGCTGGTTCATTAAATATACTAACAACCTCCACCTGCCTTTGAATGGCACAACCACCAGTCGGCGAAATCACTCGAACGATGTATATGCCCACCTCAAACACCATGGGATTCTGCTCGCTGGAATTGAATCCATTTGGACCGGTCCAAGCATATGAAACACCTGGCGTTGCTGAAGAAGCTGAGAGTTGCACAGTATCCATCGCACACCTAATGGTAGCACCTTCGACAACGACATCCTCCGGTGCATCAAAATCTGCTGAGACTTGGATTGTTTTTCTGACCGCACAGTTGGTGCCAGAAGCAACCAATGTATATGGCCCTGGTTCAAGCACATCTATGTTCTTGTCTGAGGAACTAAATCCAAAAGGTCCACTCCATTGGAAAGACGTGGCATCTGATACGGGACGGAGCAGTCCGACATTCTGTGAGCAGTCCATAACCACATCTCTTAGATCTAATTGAGGTAGTGACCCGTCATCGGAGACCACTACCGACAAAGTATCTTTGCACTGTTCCAAGCTCATCGCCAGTTGATAATTCCCAGGAAGGTCAATCTCAACATTGTTCTGCCTTGGATCGGAGAGAATACTGCCTTCTATAGTGGACCACAGATAACTTGGCTCTTTAACATATTCATTGGTCCAGCTTAGATTGAGCGGCTTATTATTGCACGTTAGTACTGAGGGTGGTACGATTGGAATCGTTGCCTCAAATTCCTTCACTCGCAGTTCAACAATGCTGTCGCATCCTAATGGAGATGTTAGTGTCTCGACATAGATGCCAGCTTCTGTGATCAATCTACTGCCAAATTGGATGGGTGAAGCAAGACAAACGAACGTATCAAGTACGTGAAATACACCGGGACTTGAAAGTATCTTAACCACCTTAGCATTCCTAGTAAGCTGTCCGCACATCAGTAATCTTCTAGGATTGAGTTCATTTCTTAAGATTCCAATTCGTCTACCTAACATACCGGTCAATCGTCCCAAATCCTGATTGGCTATGGATAGACCATATATCTGATAATCTCCCTTCGCTTGTCCAGATAGATCAGGTATCTCTGATATCTGGATGATATTACCTTTAAAGACCACCACATATCTGTAACTATACAATGCGGGATCAGGCTCGAATCCTGTCACTGTTGGAGAAATGCGTATACTTGACAACATTGGATCACTGCCACAAAAGGATTCAGTATTAGCGTCAATTCTTCCGCTATTAAGCACACAGTCTGAACAAGTTAGCCCTGAACTATTGCAAAAGGAAATGTCAAAAGACTCAATCACCCCACTACCGCTGCCCGTAATATCAGCCACAGTAATTGTCCACAAACCGTTAGCAGGACCATTATTTATTTCTTCCAGACAT
>JABDMH010000051.1 GCA_013001595.1 Saprospiraceae bacterium
ATTGTTTCAATCAAAACTATCTGGACAAACTCCTTGACTTAGACGGTGCCGGTCATGGATTTAACGTGGCCGTAACCGAAAATGCACTTAAGTGGGATGCCTGGGAAGAGCAGTGGATAGGTTCTCCGGATGAAACTCGAAATGCCATTGAGTGCTTGAACGATCACCATATTGAAACCAGGGGTCATACCCTTATTTGGCCCGGCTGGGATCATATGCCCGACGATATGCAACAAAATAGGACCAATTTGGCCTACTTGACCGACCGGATAAACGAGCGCATCGAGACTATGTTGACAGACGCTACCATCGGCAAGTTTATTACTGAGTGGGATGTGCTCAACGAGATTACTTTGGTCCGAGATCTCGAAATGGCCTTCAGTATGTCACCCGAATATCAAACAGGTAGAGAGTTGTATGCTGCTATATTGCAAGGTGTCACCGAACTAAAGCCCAACCATCTAAACTACATCAATGATTTCGTTGTCTTTTCCGGAGCAGGTGGACTCAGTGCCACGGTGGAGCGATATCATTCCTACATCGAAGAAATCCTTGCCACAGACGGTGCCAAACTGGATGGCATTGGATTTCAGTCACATATTGGCATGTCGCCCATCTCCATTTTTAAAGTCGAAGAAACACTAAATGATTTCTACAATAGGTATACACTTCGCATGAAAGTCACTGAATATGATATCAATAAGCAAGTGGCTCCGAAAACGCAAGCCGCTTACATGTCCGATTTTTTAACCATTGTTTTTAGTCACCCGGGAATGGATGCTTTTCTGATGTGGGGTTTCTGGGATGGAAATCATTGGCTCGATAATGCACCGATCTTCAATCAAGACTGGTCAATTAAACCTTCCGGCCAAGCATTTATCGATAAGGTGTTCGAAGAATGGTGGACTAATGAAGAAGAAAATACTTCAGCGGATGGCACGGTAACTTTCAGACCCTTTAAGGGACAGCACAAAATCTCCATTGAACACAATGGAAACGTAGAGGAGCACATAGTCCATACAAGTGAGTCCGACACTATGGTGATCCAACTCGGTACTACATCTACTCATTTTACGGATGAAGCACCCAGCTTTTTGATTGCTCCAAATCCGTCTCCAAATGGGCGTCTGAGTATTTTGACAGACGCTGCAGAAATGTTGCATTTAGACATATACAGCATCGATGGTAAATTGGTCAGAACCTACCAGAAGCTATCACCACAAGAACTCATCCTCACCCACCTGGAGCCAGGGAGCTATTTTGCCAAAATATCTAGCGAGACCAAAACTACGGTTGCCAGGTTTGTCATTCAGTAGCGCTGCTCACGTGTCCCGTTGATTCACTATCTTACCCATACTTATGATGAGAAAGCAATATTCCAAATCATCTGTACTCTCTATAGTCATATTGGGGTTTTGTATTTCTTTCTCACTAGCCCAAACCTCTGACCCAAAGTCTACCCTGTTTGATTCACTGTATGCCTTGGATATAGCAGAGATCCAAGTATTGGTGGATATTGACAGCATTCTAGCTAACAAGTTTACTAAGCGCGAACAAGAGGCGATGATAGCGGTGCGCACTACCGATAATGAAGTACTTGATCTTCCGCTTGACATTCAGGTCCGCAGTAAGTCGCGTCGTAGGTATTGCGATTTCCCTCCATTAAAGTTTGACTTTAAGAAAGGCTTCTTAAAAGACTGGGGATTAGACAAACATGATGACTTCAAGATCGTTACTCACTGTCTTGATGACAGCAAAGGACTACCTACAATGCTAAAGGAGTATTTAGTGTATAAACTATATGAGATCGTCACACCACTGAGTTTACGTACGATTCTTTTTGACATCATTTATAAAGATATCGGTGGAAGTAAAGTCCATAAAACGAAAGCCATCATGCTGGAAAGTGAAGAAGGTTTTGCGAAGAAACACGAGGGTACATTGTGTGAATGCATGGGGACAAAACCAGATAGCATTGATCCATTTCAATTCGAACTGGTTGCCATGTTTCAATACATGATTGGAAATAGTGATATGAACTACATGGTGGAGCGGAATGTCACGTTGGTCCGTGATAATGAGCACAAAAGACTAATTCCTATTCCTTATGATTTCGATTTTTCTGGTTTTGTAAACGCACCCTATGTACATCCTGAGGTTTTTGATAACAAATTGATACCTAGGGTCTATTTAGGATTTGAGCAAAATTCGTCGCATTTACCGGCTGTAATAGATCGATTTATAGCAAAGAAGAAGGAGATTATCAACACCATTGATGATTTCGAACTTATTGACCATAAGGAACGAAAGGCATGCACCCGGTACGTAAAAGCATTTTATCGCCAGATCGAAAATCCGCGATTTTTACCTCCTTATACAGCGCCCGAATAGATCTAAGCAGTGGCCGAAAAGCTCATTCCGAGAAAAGGTGCGCGTTAGTGCTGCTCGATCCACTCACGGGCATTGATGAATGCTTCTAACCACGGAGAAACCTCGCTGCCCCTCTCCTTCGGATAATGCGCCCAGTTCCATGAGTAGATGGATCGCTCGATGTGTGGCATGGTCACCAAGTGCCTGCCTGCTGGATCACACATCATGGCCGTATTGTAGTGGCTCCCATTCGGATTTGCGGGATAGCTGGCATAACCATATTTCGCCACGATATTGTACTGATCTTCGCTCAAAGGTAGGTTAAACTTGCCTTCTCCGTGAGAGATCCAGACGCCCAATTTGGTGCCTGCCAGAGTCGACAGCATTACGGAGTTGTTCTTTGGAATCTTAACTGAGGTGAAACTGGATTCATGCTTCATTGAGTCATTAAAATCCATGTATGCCTTGAGGTCATGCACTGGGTTTATCAAATCGAGCTCAATAAATAGCTGGCAACCGTTACAGATACCAATTGAAAGTACGTCGGTCCTGGCAAAGAAATCAGAAATCACCTTATTGGCACGCTCATTATATTTAAATGCGCCAGCCCAGCCTTTCGCTGATCCTAAAACATCAGAATTGGAAAAACCGCCTACTGCTCCCAAAAACCTTACTTCGCTCAAATCTTCTCGTCCTTCCATCAAATCGGTCATATGCACATCTTTCACTGCAAAACCTGCGAGGTACAGTGCATTGGCCAGTTCCCGCTCCGAATTGCTACCCTTCTCCCGAATGACGGCAGCTATAGGTCGCGAGACATCCTTGGAAGTAACAGGTACCATCCCAGAATGGGTGGAGGGAAATACAAACTTTAGGGGCTGTTCTTTGTATCCGGCAAATCGCTCCCTAGCCAAAGTTCCAGCCGTTTGTTTACGATCGAGTAAAAATGAAGTTTCAAACCACACATCCCTTAACTTGGGGATGGGAAAGTTGTAGTCTGCCCCATGGTGCTTGATAACCAGTTTATCGCCCGACACGACTTCTCCAATTTTCGCATAGCTCACCGCGGTACGATCAAAGTATTCCTCAACTGACTGATCAACTGCTTGGAAAATGATGCCTGCATTTTCAGCAAATAGCAGTTTGACCAAATCGTTCTCCTGCAATGGTGTCAGGTCGATTTCTGCAGCCAGGTCAATATCGGAGAAGCACATTTCCAACAAACAAGTAAGTATACCACCGGCAGAGACATCGTGACCGGCCAAAATCTTACCGTCCTTAATCAAGTCTTGGATGGTATCGAAGGCACTTACAAATCTGGCAGTATTGACAATATCTGGTGATTTGGCACCAATCTTATTTAGGGTCTGAGCCAAAGAGGAACCTCCCAGTGCGTATTGATCATTCGAAAAATTGATGTAATAAAGCGGACCACCATCTTTCTGCAGTACTGGCTCCACTACCCTATTGATATCCGCACAATGTCCTACTGCAGAGACCACTACTGAACCTGGAGCAAGCACCTCCTGGTCAGCGTACTTCTGTTTCATAGACAGCGAATCTTTGCCAGTTGGAACATTGATACCTAGGGTTATGGCAAAATCAGAAAGTGCTTCGACAGCCTCATAAAGCCGGGCATCCTCTCCCGGATTATTGCAAGGCCACATCCAATTTGCCGACAGAGAAACGGAACCAATCCCTTTCTGTAGAGGTGCCCAGATCACATTGGTCAATGCTTCGGCAACGGCATTGCGAGACCCAGCTGGTGAACTTATCAGACCACTTAAGGGTGCATGCCCCATAGAGGTGGCGATGCCATCCTGGCCATCGTAATCTAGGGCAACGACTGCACAATCATTGAGTGGTAATTGCAACGGTCCTACACATTGTTGCTTCGCTACCTTTCC
>JABDMH010000118.1 GCA_013001595.1 Saprospiraceae bacterium
TAGATGTGGTCCATTTCATCGAGCATGCGCTGGGAGTCAAAGTCTGAAGCGCCCTTGGCTAGCACAGCCGAACGCTTTTGATCATAGTGCTGTCGGAGGTATTCAATGCTTTCGAGAAGAGATTGAAGGGTGAACTTCGAAAGGACCTCACCCAAATTGTGTGATTGAATGTAGTCACTCATAGGTATGGCCGGTGAAGTGAGCAATGGTTTACCAGCTGCCAATCCCTCAACCAGGGAATGGGGATATGCTTTGACAAGATTGGTAGCTGAAGCAAGGAGCACTACCGCATGGACTTCGGGCATGATCTGGTTAATGTCGATGACTTCATTGATGACTTGTACGCGATCCTCCACTCCCCAGCGTCTTATCCGTTCTTGCAATTCGTTGAAGAGGGTGCCTCTCCACAATAATATCAGCTTCAGGTCTGAACGTTTGGAAGTGGCTTTCAAGAGAAAGTCGATCCCTTTGCTGGCAAATTGACCTTTTTCCCAGGGAGCAGATGCCATCAGGAGGGTGAATGGCTGTGCTCTACCAGCAGGAACGGTTGAGATGTGATCAGTAGCAACTCCGGGATGTACAAGGACGTGATGATCAATGCCCCATTTTTCTAAGATGGCAGCATCCCGCGGATTGTTAACCACTACTTTTGCTACTTTCTCAAGATGCCTACATTTTCTTTCTGTCATATGGTCAATGCCAGCCTGAATACTCAAAATGGTAGGATTGTTCAACACTTTGAGAATTGGATAATGCTGAACAGACGGCATGAATACATGATTCAGCAGTAGCCTAGCCTCATGCAGTTGTAGTCGTTCGCGAAGGTGCCATCCATAGGCTGCACGGGGGAGCAGCCGAGAGGGATGCCGGAACGGAAATAGACTGAGCTCCACACCTCCAAAGCGAGATTTTAGCATGGAAGTCTCCTGGTATCCTGCATCGGTCTGAGCAAGTTTAGGAGGCGGAGCCGTATGTAGATAAAGGACAGCCAACAGAAATCATTTCTGTCCTGAAAGGTACATATTCCCTAAGATCCTTGTACTCTTCTGAAAAATATCAAGAAACCATTAATGGCCTGCTTGGGATTGGCCTGCATTCCAATAGCAAGTCGATGCCAAGACCTTTAATCATTTGCATATGAATTTTTGGCATTGTTTTAGAATGGTACAGGATAGATGTAGTTGATCCCCTATTTGTAGTCTTCCCCTTCATACGTATTGAACAACACATTATTTGAACAACCCTGATGCTTGAGAAAGCTCATAGCATCAGCAACTAAGACCGTGATGACTATATGTACTTTGGGTGCCCTTGCCTGGCGTCAAGGAGCACAACGTGTATGGACACCTAATTGGTGGGCTATTGCTACAACACTGATTCTTTTTTGTAGCGCCTCCTTATTTGGGCAAACGACCCTATCGTTCCAATCCCTGGATGAACGTTATGATCGCTCCTCTCTAGACATCAATACAGAGAAGCTACCTGAAGATATTCAATTCTTAAGCCCCTCGCGGTCAACGATGGAAGCTTTGACAAAGGCTCCAGACGATATTATCTATTTAGACGTGCCCGTTAGCAAACAGGAAAGTGTATCACTTGCATTCTCCCGACGTTCGATCTTTGCACCCGGGGCCAAGGTTAGATCTTCAGATGGATTGGAGGAATTTGATTTGGTCGCATTGGGAGATCATTTCGCGGGAAAGGTGGTCGACGAAGATGAAACAGTGGCTGCATTGAGTATTTTTGACGGGGTGGTAAATGTTACCTTTGCTTATCGTGGATTAAATTACAACCTTGAACAAATACAATTCGAGGAAAATGATCTGACCGCTCCCTATGTATTGTATCCCGAGCCCCAATCTTCTGCTTCATTTACCTGCCACACCGATGATTTTGAAAGTCGGATCGAATTGCCACCAGGCGTACATGCTGATCGACAACCTACTCATGCTCGTTCTGTAGCACCCATCAGCATTTATCTGGAATGTGACTATAAAACATACCTAGATAAGGGCGGAACTACAGGGGCGAGTAATTATGTCACCGGTCTATTTAATGTAGTTGCCGGAATTTATGATGATGCTAATGTCACCGTAGTTATTTCTGAAATCAAGGTGTGGAACTCACCGGATCCATATGGTGCCACCAGTGGCAACAATTCCCTTGAGGTGCTAAATGCTTTCGAAAGTGAAAACTGCAGCTACAATGGCCATATTGCCCATCTACTATCCACCTCTTCAGCTAATTTGGGGGGAATTGCAAATAGGCCAAGTTGTAATGGAGGATCCTATACTGGCACCATCCATGGGTTCAGCAACATCAGTACTACTTACAGCAGCAACTTGAATATATATTCCTGGTCGGTAAATGTGCTCGCACATGAATTGGGACACAATATGTCTTCACCGCACACCCATGCATGCTCCTGGAATGGAAACAATACACAAATTGACGATTGTGGCAACGCTTATATTTCGAATCCTGGCTCTTGCTACACTCCAAGTGCACCTATCATACCTCCTAAGGGTACGATCATGAGCTACTGCCACCTAGGTACGGGTAATGGGATAGACTTATCGACAGGTTTTCATAGCCAAGTAGCGGATAAAATTTTTGAGTTTGCCGGATGTTTGTCTAATGGCTCTACCAGTTGCCCTACACCACCTGCCAATGATCTAAGTGTAAGTTTTTCTGGGCAGGACGTTACGCTACATTGCGGTATGACCTCTGGGATTTCCTACTATTATTGGGGGTATCGATCTTTGGGCAGCAGTTCATATACATATTCGCCGGGCTCCACTACCAGCAACGAGTATACGATATCTGGTCTTTCAGATGGCGATTATGAATTTATTGTAGTCTTGTATTGTAGTGCAAGTGGTTGGGGAGCCTTCTCATGTCCGAAGGCATTTTCTGTTGGCGGTGACTGTCCCGCTGTGGTTGAGCTTTCTGAGGTGCCTATACCTTCAGGCACTTACGGAGCAACCAGCCAAATAATGGCTGATGGCATGATCATGAATAATGGACAAGTGACCCTTTCCGCCGGTAATGCAGTAACGCTGGAATCAGGTTTTGAGATCTCACTTGGAGGTACGGTAGATGTGGTTATGGACGGATGCCCGTAGACTGAAACAGGCCTATTATTCTCTGACAATCTATTAGTGCATTGTCATGATTTTTGGTCAAAGAGCCTACCAATGACTATGCTAATAACGACCATGTATGTCTGATTGATTCCGAGATTGAACACAAAGGCACCCCCTAGCCCCGCTAGCGGTGGACACTGTTCCCAATAAGTGTGATCTTTTTATGAGTCCATTATCTCGATCTTCGCCCAGATTTTGCTTGTAGGTATCAACATTTGAGTGAATGTCGAATAGGATGTTTTTCAAGTGAATTTTTTTGGGCTACGAAGAAATATATCCCCCGCTGGCGGGGGCACAACAGTCCAAATCTCTTTTGCTGACAGGCCATAGCCTCGTCAGTATGATTTGGTTGCTGTTGTGGGGGTGGAAAAAATGCCACATGCATGGATTAGTGTTTTCTCTTTCTTTTCCTCGGGCTTGGTGGAGGTGCAATTGCATTGTGAACGACCCAATTACTAATTTCGATTGCTACTTCTTCCATCCGATATAGCACTTAACAGTTTGAAAATCGCAGCACGGTGAAGCCTATGGCAGCCAGATTCTGATCTCGTTGTTGGTCCGCTTCAAAAGCTTCATCACTATCATGAGAAATTCCATCGATTTCGATCACTAACAATAGGTCTAAGCAGACAAAGTCAGCGATGTAATTCAAAATCGGTCGCTGGCGCCGAAATTGATATCCTTTCATTGTTCGGTCACAAAGCAAATATTTCCAGACGTATACCTCCGCTTTGGTCATATTATTTCGCAGGCTGCGGGCACGGTCCTTCAGGTTTGGGTTGTAATAAAAAAGGTTGGAGCGAGATGCTTTAATCATATGATCGAAGAAGGAATACTAATGTACACGAAATAATCGATAGGTAATTCCAAGCATTGTGAGCAAGAAGACCACCCCCAGAGCCCCCGCTAGCGGTGGATACTGTTCCAGAAAGAGGGTTACGTCGAGGGCATTACCGATTCTTTCGCATAGGAATCTCTGATTCGATCCGTTGGTTGCTATTGTTGGTGTGGTGCTGAATTTGTTACGATCAATTTGCATACTGACCTCCATAATCCAGATTTCGTAGCTTTCCATGAATAAGTTGCTTTCTTGCTGTAACCTAAAGCTTATTCAATCGTCTGTTAGGTGATGATGTCTCTCAATGACTTCAAAAAGGAAATTCTGCCACTCAAAGTGAAGATGTACCGCTATGTGCTTAGTCTGGTACATCGTGAGGAATTGGCTAAGGACATTATTCAGGAAGTTTTTCTCAGGGTATGGGAAAAAAGAGACACGATGCACATGATTAAGAATAAGAAAGCCTGGTGTCTGAAGTGTGCAAGTAACCTGGCCATGGACAAACTCAAGTCACATGGGAATAAAGTGAGCGAACTAACACTGGTCTCAGGACTTCACGACTTGGAGCAAAGGCCTTACGAGGTGGCGGAGTCAAGAGATTTGATCCTCCAGATGCAACAGATTCTGGAATTTTTACCGGCAGATCAGCGTGACATATTTCGCCTTCGAGAGCTGGCGGGTTATAATAATCAGGAAATTGGTGAAATACTAGGTATTAGTCCAGGACAGGTGAAAGTGTACTTGCATCGGGCAAGGCAGAAAATCAGGACTTCTCTAGAGCAAAGAATAAACTATGGAATTTCAAAGAGCTGATAAACTTCTGAAAAGATATTGGAGAGGCGAAACCAATTCATCTGAAGAGGAGGAAATGCGCATTATGCTCCTCCGCGATGGAGGTGCTAAGTTGGAAGATCACGAAAGACCGTATTTCGATGCGGTAAATAGATATGCCCATGCAGATTTACCGGAATCTTTCGATGAGAAGATATTGGAACAAATAGAGGCTACAGTTGAGCAAAATACAGCTCTTCGATTTGGGAAAGCAGCCGCGGTGATCATCTTACTGCTTGCAGGAGGGTATACCATATGGCAAATGCCTGCTACAG
Organism: Saprospiraceae bacterium; assembly: GCA_013001595.1. Classification (GTDB taxonomy): domain Bacteria; phylum Bacteroidota; class Bacteroidia; order Chitinophagales; family Saprospiraceae; genus JABDMH01. The sequence goes on from JABDMH010000118.1 coordinate 5,091, forward strand.
AAAAAGTAGAGGTGGCGGAAATGCAGGATGCACAAAAAGCTTTTGAATTGACCAAGCAAGCCTTATATATGTTTTCTTCGGAATTAAATCGAGGCGCCTCTTTTGCCATGGAGTTGGAAAATTTCGATGCAACCATCGATAAGATTAAATCCAAGGATGGATCAAGTGAGGTGCAATAGATGGTCAGCTACAATTGCTAAACAAAAAAAAGAATTTACATGAAAAAAGTATATGGATTTTTAGCCGTACTTATTCTGCTGTCAGCGGGGGTAGCAGCACAAGAAAATGCCATCGCTACGTATTTTACAGACTATCTAGGTAGTGATGATTTCACAAAAATTTCTGTAACAGGGAAAATGTTTTCATTGTTTACTGAACTTGATGCAAAGGATGAAGATGAGCAGGCTATATTGGAAGCCATAAGTAAACTCAAAGGGATTAAGGGATTGGTAAGGCAGCATGCAGAAGATGGCAACGCGATGTATGTAGACGCGATTCAGCGCATGGAAGCAGGAGGTTCTTACGACGAACTCATGACGTTCGATAATGTCAAGGAGAAAGTGCGATTTATGATTAGGGACGATGGAGATCAAATTCATGAACTCACCATGGTTCGTGGTGCTGAGAAAGAGTTTATCATTATGACGCTGTATGGTGATATTGATTTGAGTGCCATTAGTAAATTATCACGGGTGATGCGGGTACATGGTTTTGACAAATTTGGTATGTTGGGTGAAGGTGAGGATAATCACCACAAAAGGAACAACTAGGTGATGAAATCAATCCCGCTCTTATTTTTAGTTTTCCTAGCTACTGCTGTAGTCAATGCTCAGAGTACCACCATCAAGCGTTTTATCGAAGAGGATAGAACAGGTCATCGCTTTTACTTTTATCCTTCCACGCTACGCATGCTTAATTTGGAAGGGGATGCTGAATATTATGAGATGATTAGGCATGTTGAAAAGTTGGTTTTTTTTCCGTTTAAAGAAGATCGTTTTGATGAAGGGGCATTTCGTGCGGGTGTTCACAGTTTACAAGAGGAAAATTTTGAGGAGTATCTCAGTGTGGAAGCTGCGGATGGTGCCAAATTGTATATCAGCGGAAAATCTAAGCCCTACGAGACGGTGGCATTGGCAAGAGTGGATGGGCAGTATTATGCCGCCGATTTGCAGGGAAGCATTAACTTACTTCATTTGACAAAACTATATCAAAAAATTGCCGAAAGAGATACGGCATTTTCACAAGGTTTTTTAAATATTTTTCAACTGATCAATCGGAATAAACCTCAGAAAGATCCAAAAGGCAAAGAATCGAATCAGACTGAGGAAAAGGACCGCAGCTGATGGATTCTCAAATGTCATCTATTTTGTACCCTTGATTCTACGGACTCATAAATTAACCAAGCACTACCGCCGGACAAAGGCCTTGGATCAACTAGATCTTGAGATCGATCGAGGTATGGTATTCGGGCTATTAGGCCCGAACGGTAGTGGAAAAACTACAACGCTCGGACTATTACTGGGAGTGCTAAAACCTACAAGTGGTTATTTTGAGTGGTTTGGTAAGACACCTACGGCCGATGCCCGCAAGCGGGTGGGCGCTATTTTGGAGTCACCTTGCTTTTATCCTTATATGACAGCGATGCAGAACCTTGCTGTGGTATCCACCATCAAAGAATGTAGCATGAGTCGCAGGGAGGAAGTCTTAGAAATAGTTGGTTTATTCGATCGTCGAAACGATCCCTTCAGAACGTACTCGTTGGGTATGAAACAGCGCTTAGCCATTGCCTCTGCCTTACTTGCCGAACCAGATGCTCTCATTCTCGATGAGCCTACCAATGGATTGGATCCCCAAGGCATTGTGGAGATCCGGCACCTCATTCGCTACATTGCAAGTATGGGAAAGACCATCATTTTGGCTAGCCATCTACTGGATGAAGTCCAAAAGATTTGTACTGATTTTTGCGTCCTACGCAATGGGGAAAAACTATATCAGGGTAGTGTCGTTGATGCACTCAATGAAGACATACGCTTTGAGATCGCATCACAAGACCTACTACAATTGGCAGCCATCGCCCGAGATTTTCAATCAGCCACAGTTATTGAGCATGAAAAAGATAGATTGGTAGTTTCGGTGGCCCAGGGTGTCACTACTGCAGATTTGAATGCCTATTTGATCGATCGAGGAGTAATTGTAACCTTGCTGAAAGAAAGGAAAGGTAGTCTAGAACAACAATTCTTAAATATTCTGGCTGAGGATGATTAGACTCTTACAAATAGAGTGGTTGAAGCTAAGGTACTACAGACCTTTCTGGATTATGTTAGGTATGTACACCACATGTGTGATCCTAGTGTGCTCAAGTGTGATGTTCTTTTTTGAGTACATCAAGAGTAAAGGTGCCGATTTTAATGGGGTAGACCCCACCATGATTCCCTTCTATGACTATCCCGATGTGTGGCAAAATTTGACTTATCTGGCTTCATTTCTAAAAGTGATATTAGCTTTTATAGTTATCATTTCTATTGCCAATGAAAATAGCTATCGGACTTTACGGCAAAACGTTATCGATGGATTAAGTTTTACTGATTTTCTCAAATCCAAATTGATCTTCATTGTTGTGCTGGCCTTGGGAGCTACCATGCTACTTTGGCTGAATGGTCTGGTTATGGCAAGTATATATTCTCATGTACATGGTGTGGAATATATGTTTCAATCCACCTCATTTCTTGCTGCCTATTTCCTGGGTCTTATCACCTATTTGACTTTTGCAATGATGCTGACCTTTTTGGTTCCAAAGGCTGGATTGATCATTGTGGGCCTCTTCTTATACACCTTGTTTTTTGAACCGATGTTGTCCACATTTATACAATACTATGAAGGTACCTGGGACTGGTTGCGACCTGTGCCAACGTATTTTCCCATCATGAGTATTTATTATTTGATTCCCATACCTTTTCCACGTTACTTCTTCATGGAAATCCAGCATTATATCTTGATTAAGGAGGTGCTCATAGTTGTGGCCTGGCTGGTGTTCAATGTATTTATGAGCTACCTATTGCTAAAGAAGAAGGATTGGTAAGGAGATGCAGTTGTCTGGGTATTTATCTTAGTTAAAGAAGGTGTCAATAGATGTAGTACTGCAGGTAAAGGAATCTGCTAGGAATTAACCCTACGACGCTTCTCCTGGTGATGAGATCCCTGGTCTCTTTGACATTAAGGTACGCTGTGAACCGGCGGATGACCCGGATTTTCAAGAAAGTTTGAGACAATATTGCTTATTGCTCCTGGTAAGGATGGTTCTGTCACCGTCAGACAATTCAGTAATTAGGTATAACGAACTAATATCGGTGAGTAGGATTAGAACCTAAAGTTGCTAGGTGGCTTCGTCATCCCTGACTATAAACATTGATCACTTCATCAATTTCTGATATTGTTTGACGACCTCCTTGGGTGGTCCAAAGGCCAGTTGTTTTCCTCGGTCTATCAACAAGACTTTGTCACTGAAATCCACAATGTTTTTTAAACCGTGGCTGACAAAAAGTATGGTTCTTTTATCCAGAAACGCACTCTCGAAAACTTTCTTTGATTTAGCTTGAAAATTAGCATCTCCGACCCCTCCAAAAAATTCATCCATGAGAAAAATGTCCGCTTGAGCATGGACGGCAATGGCAAAAGCGAGTCTGCTACGCATACCACTGGAATAAAACTTCAGGGGTGTGTCGATGAAATCATTTAAGTCGGCAAAATCGATGATGTCGTAAAAGATGCTGCCAATTTTTTTAAAGGTAAGTCCCAGGATGCTGCCATTGACATATATGTTATGTCGTGCACTGAGGTTGGGATCAAAACCCATGCCGAGGGCCATGCGAATGATGCGACCGCTGGTTTCAATGGTGCTCCCCTTGTCTGGTTTTAGTGATCCCATGATTAGGTTGAGGAGGGTAGATTTTCCACTGCCATTTCTGCCAATGATGCCGATCACTTCTCCCCGTTTCACTTCAAAATTAATATCCTGAAGCGCTTGGATTCGATGCTGTTTACTACGTAGGCGACGGAGGTTGAGGATCAGATGTCGAATGGATTTAACCGATTCTTCACGGATATGAAAAGTCTTGCTCAGGTTCTTAACCCGGATGATGGTCTCGTTCTCTGACATTTTAGGATTTTTCGAGGATCAGGTGTTCATTTCGATGGAACAACCAAACAGAGAACGCCATCATAGCGCAGCTAAACAGCAAGGTGTAAATCATCATGAAATAGTCTGGTGGAGTGCCGTAGACGATGGCGGCTCGTGCATTTGTCAAGAGACCGATGAAAGGATTCAGATACAAGATGGCAGGGATCCATTCGACAAGCTTGTCCACCTTAAAAATGACTCCAGAACTCCAAAAACCAAGAAAAACGATCATGTCCCAGAGGTGACGGATATCGTCGATGTAGAGTACAATGGTGGCCATAATCATTGCCACCGAACTTGAGATGAGGAACAGAGAAATTAAGACCGGAATAAAGAAGATCACGTTGGCATTCAGATTGGCCCCCATGGCCAAGGCTACAGAAAAGAAGACAATCATATTGAAGATGAAGCCAAGAAAGACACTGATGGCTTGACTAATAAAAAGATCTACTTTTTCGAATTGGATGTTTTCGATCAAATACCGTTTGAACTTGATGACGGTCATACCCCCCTTAGAAATCTCACTAAATACACCGTACAACAAAATACCGCTGAATAAGAATAGGATGTAGTTGTCTGTATTGTTATTGTAAATTCTGCTGAATACGATGAAGTAAATGGTGATCCGAAAAAGTGGATTGATTAGAGCCCAGAGCAACCCCAACCTGTCATTGTAGTAGCGGCGCTTGAAATCAATTTGTGCAAGTTTCCAGATCCGCTCCAAGCGGTTGTTTTCTGGAAGGTGCTCAGTAATGGGATCGATGATTTGTTGTAGCATAAAGTTGAAACGATGATCGAATGATAGTCTATATGGGGTGGGCATAAAGATAGCTCTTGTAATCGATACTTGTGTTCCAATGGCGAGAATACGGTCCTTTACAGTAAGATTTTGCGTAATATGTAAGGTGCTGTGCACCGGTTAAGCATAACCTATTGGAATTGCCTACTTTTGTTTCATGGACTTCACAACGGTTGACTTACAGATTGGTATTGCCACCCATGATCAAAATGGGCTGGACTTGTCTGCCGTTTATGTGGTGATTCCAGCATTGAATGAAGCCAAACGTATTGGTAGGGTCATCAGCAGCCTACACTCCTGCGGTTTTGAGCACATAGTCGTTGTTGATGATGGCAGTAGTGATGAGACGGCCACACTATCAGAATCAATGGGTACTCATGTGATCACTCACATCACCAATATGGGACCCGGGGCATCTACCATGACTGGGATAACCCTGGCGCTGCAACTCGGAGCAGAGTATGTAGCTACCATCGATGCAGATCATCAAAGTGATCCGCGAGATTTATTAACGTTGATGGTGGGCATTGTGCAAAATGAAGTGGATTTACTAATCGGTTCTCGTTTTTTGCAGCAGAACACTATGCCTAGAAGGCGCATTTTTTACAACCTCATAGGGAACTTAGTAAGTTACGTGAAAACAGGATTGCTTGTTTCAGATAGCCAATCTGGACTTAAGGTTATGACCCGCTCTTTTGCTGAACGACTGAATATTGATCAAAATGGCTTTGAATTTTGCATCGATATTATCAAAAAGGCCAGGTTGGGCGGGGCCATTGTTGCGGAAATGCCTGTTGGTGTGACGTACACTAAGGAGACACTGGCCAAAGGTCAAAGTTTTCGTCAGGGATTGATGATGCTGGGACGGTTACTAAATCCTTTCTAAATCGACAATGAAGGAAAAATCTGAACGGACATTCGTTGTCCATTCCAGGTACCTATTGCAACTCTTCTTACGCAAGTCTTGGCAAATGATGTCATTTTGAATAAGGGTATCCATGTGTGTTGCCAGTTGAAGGTGATCTCTAGGTGCAAAGTACAGCGCCGCTTCACCGGCGATCTCCGGCAAACTAGCCGTATTGCTCAAGAGTAGAGGCAAAGAAAAGTGAAGCGCCTCCAGGACAGGTAGACCAAATCCTTCATAGTGAGATGCTTGAATCAAGGCGAAGGCATGTTCATAAAGTTTCCAAAGATTGCCTCGAGAGAGATAGCCAGTGATCAGCATGCGACTTTGATACTTCGAACTTGATAATCTTGTAGAAAAGGCCTCCGTTTTCCAGCCGGGTTGACCGGCAAAAACGAGGATATGTTTGGGGTGTTTTTCAGCAATGACATCAAAAGCCTGTAGAATGCATTCATGGTTTTTACGCGCTTCCATCGTACCTACCACCAGGAAATAGGGTTGCTTCGGTGGCTTGAACTCCTCTGCCGTGAGTTCCTTTGAGGAAGGCTCACTGATCTGTGGATGGACTACGTGTATGCATTCTGTGGATACTTGCATGGTCGCTGCAAGGTCCCTTTTAGTATGGGCGGAATTGACGATGATGCCATGGGCTGCGTTTAGGATACCAGGAAGTAGCCACCTATGCATCCAGGTGCTGAGCTTATCGTGATATTGTGGGTGACTGATCGGAGTCAAGTCATGGATTACCGTGATGCGTTTTATGGAATCGGGTAGAAAGAAGGGACCAAAATGTGCCAATTCAATGACTACAGCTGGCGCGATCTTTCTGACAAGCATGGGGATGGTCACCAGTTGCCGAAATCGGAGGTGATATGGAATCCAGTTATGAACTGGTACTATGAACTGTTCCATTTCGATCTCTGGGTTATGTTCAGGCAAAACGATCCCAAATTCATGCGCAGGAAGGGATTCCACTATTTTTTGGACAAGCTGTAAGCCGTAGTAGTGAATTCCAGCACGTTGGGTGCCAATGCTGTCTCCCAGAAAGATGATTTTCATGAAAAAATTATTGTGGTGGGCATTGGGTAAAGTAGTGCACTTTTCCTTTGGTCAAGCATTGGCGTAAAATAAGGATCTTCCCGCAGAGCAAAATATGCTCTACTCCGGAAGATTTTAGAAGTGTACTGACGAGGCTCCGCCTGTCAGCACTGGGTACTGTTCGAGGCTCTGCCTGTTAGCACTTGTGCAAAGAATCCAAAAGTCAAGGCTGTATTTCTTTCTTGACGCTCGGAGGCACTAAAAATCTAAAAACTCGCACTAAGGTCTGTCTTTGATCTATACCTCATTGGTAGAACTAGCTTGTGCGATTAGATCAGCTCCAATTGGCTCAAACGGGTTAGATTTCCCGACGGATTTAGAGCACCTACTCCCTAAAAGAAATAAGGCCGGTCCCTAAACGTGACCAACTGAGTATGTAAATCTATTTCGCCTGGCTTGAAAGGGCAAGTCACTGATGGGGCTGTGTTTGGCGATTCTCCAAGCAAAAATGCACCGAGTATAAAGATCTGCAGAGCAAAATATCCTAGGGCAAAATATGGTGTATTACGGACGGTTTTATGAATGGTGAATCAAGGTGGCCTTACCATTTTAGGGGAAGCAGGACCTGATCAACAGTCTTACCCAAGTAAATCTTCATAGCAGGCGATGTATGCAGCTACGGTTTCTGATAGATGAAAAGTTTTTTTCTCCTTCCATTGCCATTTGCCCTGCATGGCCATTTCCATGCTGTTGGCTAGTGCCTTCGGATCCTGATCTGCAAAAGTCAGGAACTTTCCACCAACTACCTCTTTCAGAGCGCCCCTTCCAGAAGAAATGATGGGCTTATCAAGGGCAACAGTCTCCACCGCTGTAAAGCAGAATCCCTCATTGTAAGAGGGAATGACCACCGCATCTGAATGTAGCACTTGCTGAAAAAGATGTTCTTCCGTCAATTCACTGAGAAACTGAATGTGTACACCCACCTGCCATTCATCAACCATGGCATGGATTCGCCGGGAAAGGGACGCGGGCTTTGGTGGAATAATGAGCATAAGCCGAAATTGGGTCTGCCGCTGTTTGAGAAAATGTAGGGCTTTGATTAGTACATCGAGCCCTTTAGAAATACCGAGTCTGCCAAAGTAGAGAAAGGTATAGGTGTCACGCTGACTGGAAGGAATCGGATCAGCCAGCACTTGTTTCAATTGTTGATAATCAATGCCATTATAAATCAGACTTACCTTTTCTCTGTGTACACCGGCTTCAACCAACGCTTCTTTGGTACTCCCTGATACGGCAATAAATTTATCAAAGGGAAGGCGTAGAAGCGACCATTCAAAGCCATAGTGCAGCCATTTAGATATTCGGCCAAAAAAGGGCAATTGGTGCCATAAACTAAGCCATACTTCATGGAAGGTGATGCATACCTTTTTTCCCGTCAATCGCGCAGCAAAAAAGGCAGGGACTCCGGCATTATAAGAGGTAGTCTGGATTAAATCTGCTTGTCGGGCTAGTCGCAAAGCTGGGAAAAAGGCCAAGATGGTGAACAGGTATCGGTTGAAGAAATTATATCGATAAATGGTGACATTACCTGCTCGTTGCACCTTGTTTTGCCCTGCTCTGATTTTGTTGGTCAGAATGGTGATCTCATGTCCCTGTGCATCGAGCTCATCAACCAGGGATTTAAACAATTTTTCGAGTCCGCCAATGTTTGGATGGTAGTATTCAAGAACTAGGAGAATCCTCATTCTGAAGTTTTTTTACTTCATTCAATTCCTCCTTTAGTCGATGATTCTCCAAAGCTAGATTTCTCACGATGTCCGTAACCTGATGTTCAAGCTTTTCTACAGTAGCACTTAAATAGAACATAAAGATGAGCAGGAATCCGAGGGCTACAAAGATTACGGCATTGATGTTTGATTTGAATCCTAAGAATTCTGCAATATTGATGGAAACAAAGTCAGGAAGGATTGCCAGAAGGCTCACCGTCATCCAAAAGAGGAGCCAAATCAGCATACTGCCAACGAGACGTTTCTGCTGGAGGTATTGACGCACTATGCGACCCATATAGAAAATGGCGATGAGGGGTACGAGCCATTGATAAAAGTGCATATTGTCTCGTGGTTATTCGTATTTTATTTCAAAGATGGCACTAGTTCCTGACTTTGTAGCTACATATAAGGTCTGAAATAATTCCTGATTAGCTTCAATGATGGGGTAAATATTTTCTCTAGATGCCGCACTGATGCGATCGATGACTATATGTGTCACTCCGATTTCTCTAAAATGTGCTAATTTTTCAGCACCGAATTCTTCGGAATAGTCTTCACTAATCGAAGAGCTTCGGATCGAATGCTTGTCTGAAAATAGCCAGAATATGCGTGGTTTGACAGCAGCCACAAAGGCATCTTCCGGTAGATTGTCCTTGGACCATTGTGCCACCTCAATATAGTCTTCATAGGCGGGCCCCTGGCCAGATCGGTTCATGGTGATTACAGCAATGTCGCTGGAAAAACTGGAGAAGAGTAAATAGGATAGGATCAGTAGCGAGCTCATCCGGACAAAGTACTTGCTAATCTCAACATTTAATCCTTTCGCGGAGCCTTTCAGTAGATACTTGCTGCCTTCATATACCAAAAAAGTCAAGAAGGGGATCAGGACTGTCAAGTAGCGCATTATGACCATCTCGGCCGGAGTCCTACTGGCAAAAAGAATAGTTATCCAAGAGATGGTTGCATAAAATGCAATGATGCTAACCTTCCAGAGGTAAACCAGAAAACCTGCCAGAATGGCTAGAAGGATTGGAGTCCACCAAAAAGTGAGCGGTACCAACTGGTAATCTCCAAAGAAAATATACCACAAGAAGGTATCTACGCTAAATAGCATTTGTCCGATCACACGCAGCGAAGAGTCAAAGTTGAGCAAGAGGCGTTCTAGCAACCCATCTGCAAGAAAGACTTTGGCTTGCGAAACGCCAATGGCCTGTTGTCTGATTTGAAAAGCCACCCCTGCTACCAACAGCGGAAGGAAGATATATATGAATTTCTTAAAACGCCGGTTTGTCCAAAGTCCTTTCCAGTCTCTACCAGAGATAAAAGTCAGCCATTTCACCCTTGAGAATAGGTATAGCATCATAGCCGCAAAAAGGGTGATGCCTATAGCCCTGGTGAGATAGGTCATTAGGGTGGCCAGCAATAACAGAACGAGTAATTTCCAACCTTTGTAAGCGTCGTCGGCATATTGGATGATAAACAGAATGGCTAGAACAGACCAAAAGATGTATGCTGTTTCTGTCATAAGGGCAGATGAAGCGGATACCAAATGAGGAGAAACAAGTACCACAGTGCTTAGGATAATGGCTTGTGCTTTATCTATTTTCTTCGAAAACAAGCGGATAAGCAGGGGGAACAAGGCCAGACCTAGCAATACAACTAAAATCTTCATTTTGACCAGATCAAAGCCCCAGATCGCATAGATGGGCGCAAGCAATAGTGGCAATCCCAACGATGCCAAGGTATTCGGTGTATTTGATGGCATATTTAAGCGATATGCACCGCCGTATTCTACCAAGGACTTTGCATTCATTAAATATTCGGCATTGTCTCCATTGGGTAGAAGTTGAGGGTTAAAGCCCAAAGTATAAAGTCCCACTAAGCCAACACTTATGAGTATTGTAAAAATTAGATTTGTGCGTTTATCACCACTTTTTTGGAGCAATACCTGATATGAAAAGTAGATAAAACCCGCTGCGATCAGCACAAACACCAAAACCTCGAGTGGTCTGAGATACTCCAGTCCACCCGTGATGAATCTTGTCTTAAGGGTGGGGTGCTCGAAGAACCTACCAATAAATTGTGCTAGGAAAATCAGCGTGCCCAGACTCCAGCCCAAGAGATACCAACGAGGCTGAGATAAGCCCCACTTGCCAGCACCACTTTGAACATTGGATACTTGAGCAGGGGCTTTACCCCTTTGCTTCTTCTTAACTTTTTTTCTTTTTTGGCTTTTTACCGCCATGCATAACTGTTATTAGATTCACAATTGTGATCATGCCCCTCACTACCATCACAAATGATCGATCTCGAAGATCAATCAACATTTCTAAGCACGCTTTCAATCGAAATGTTGGTAAAGAACATCGCGATTACATTTGTTTTCGAGCGTGGGCAGCGGTACAACAAGTTTGCTTAGCGTCACGATTTTTATAAAGACATCATCCCGTTCACGCAGTCATAGTTGGGATCTTAAGTATCGCGACCTTTGTGCTAAGGTAAGCATTTAATACTTTACGTATTTCTATCATGTGAATGGATTCGGCGAATATTCGATTTTTATTTCAGTTAGTTAATTGAATTGTTACAACGAGCTAAACACATGGCAAATAAAATCGATTGTAGTTCGATTGAAACTATGGATTCCTAAGGAAACGGAGCACCGTGCATTTGCCTTCAAGTTCAGGAATATCGTATGCTTCAAACAGCTCTGGATGGTTATGAACAAGAGGATAAATGGTTTCCTTTGTGCGCTCGCTGATGGCATCGACAATCAGGTGCGTGATGCCCCCATCAATCATAGACTGTATTTTTTGTTGATCATAATCTGCAGAGTAGACATCTCGAGTTCCACTCAAGGAGGTAGCTTTTCTCAAAGAATATAAGTGGGTTATCCTTGGTTTTACCGACATAATATAGGCATCGGCAGGCAGATTTAATCCACACCACACCGATGCCCGAATGAAGCTTTCATAGTGCGCACCGTATCCTTTCTTAGCTAGAGTGATGTTTACTACGTTACTCGCCATGCCAATGTTGAATAGTATGAAGATGAAAACTAATCGAGACCATCGGGGATCTATGCGTGAGAGCAACCGAATTTTCTTCATTTGAAGCAACAGCTCATTTAGTCCCTCGATAGAGAAGTAAAGCATTGGCGGCAGCAGGATGATGAGATACCTGATAAGTACCATTTCTTGAGGTGTCCTACTAGCCAACATAATGACCAACAAAGCCAACAGCATATAGCTGGTCAACATTGGTCGGCTGGTAAAACATGCAATTACACCCAGGACTGTAAGACTGGTAATCAAAAGCCAGATTATGTCTATGCCCGGTAGACTGGTATCTGGTAAGATTTTCCACCAAGAAAAAAGCGCTTCACTAGCAGGCATGTGTCCAACCACATTCAAAATTCCAATGGCATTTTCCCTAAGAAACTGAAAGGCGTTGCTGCTGAAAAACACTTGAATTTGTGAGACACCTTGTGAAGCGGAGGTCAATTGGAGGATGATAAAACAAATTACCATGGGTGCAATGACAATACCAAACTTTAGCAAAGTCTGAGCTCGTATCTTCTTTTCAATAGCTTGCCATGGCCCTTGCTCCCTTGTCTTCATTAAGAAGTAGCAGATGAATGCACCCACCAAGGTGATTCCCACTGCCCGGGTGAGAAATGCGGCAAGTATACTGAGCAGCAATAAGATAGCCAGGCCCAAATACGCCTTGGTTCTTTGATAGTATAGATGTGCCAACAGCACAGCAAGGAGTGACCAAAAAATATAGGGTATTTCTGTCATGATGGTCGTAGACATGCTAATCAGATAAGGACTAGAGGCAATCAGCATGGATAAGATGGCAGCATATGCTAAACCATGTTCCCGCCGAAACAAGAAGAACACAACGGGGAAAATCAAAATACCGAAAAGCATAATCAGGGCTTTCATCTTGAATAGATCCATACCCCAGGTAGCATAAATTGGAGAAAGGATTACTGGTAATCCTAGGGAAGCAAGTCCATTTGCTGTTTCATTTGGTGTATGCAATCGATACGCTCCGCCACGTTCTACTAGTGATTTGGTGGTCAGTAGATATTCAGCGTTATCACCATTGGGTGCCAAGATAGGATTGAAGCTGCCCAAGTAGAGCATGGCAACTCCCAAAAATGCTACCGATAGAATGGACCAATTTACTTTGCGCCGATTCACACTGTAAATCCAAGCATAGCTAAAATATAGGAATGCAGAGCAGAGCAATACATAGCTAGTAAGATGAGTCCATAAAACCTTCGGTCGCAAGGTAGCGTCCAAAGTCCTTAAAGTAGGCTCAGATAGAAAAGTAAAGAAGTAAAAGGAACCAATGATTCCGCAGACGATGGCGAATGCAAAAAATGGGGATACCCGTCGCTGTATGGTACCTCCGGGACGGGAGTGTCTGTCGGTTTTTTTTTGGCTTTTAGGTGTTTTTTTCATCAAGAAAATAGCCACTATAGAATTCAGATCCTGGGATCAAATGCTAAGTTAAATTTAATCGAAGATCAATGCACTGGGTTGGTCTGTAATTATACCTCAACTAGATCATCCATTTGCCATTTGGCATAAAACTCTGCACACTCAACGGATATGCGATGCGAATATTTGGTCGCATTAATTGTGATAGAGCCTGCTCAATAGCGTGTTGTTTAATAGTCATGATTTATATTTACCTCCATGCATACTTCAATTTCCATAAAGTCAGCCCTAATTTTGTCTAGCTTGATGATGACTATGTCATGTACGAACCGGCAAGAGCAGTCCCAATTTGATACCTGGAATATGTATAGTGGTGATCCGACTGGATCTAAGTATTCGAGCAATCAACAAATAAATCGAGAGAATGTAAGTACGCTTACGCTCGCATGGACCTATGAGATGGATGATGCAAGAGAAAAGCCGGCTTCTACCATTCAATGCAATCCCATCATTGTCGATGAAGTGATGTATTTGACCACACCTGGTCTCAAACTTGTGGCTATAGATGCAAGTACTGGAACCGAACGCTGGAGCTTTGATCCATTTGAAGGGATGCCTGCTCAAGGTGTTAATAGGGGGGTGGTGTCTTACCGAAATGAAGAAAAACAAAGGATCTTTTTTGTAGCCGGATCTAACCTGTATTCCGTCAATGCACTGACGGGATTGCCCGATGACACATTCGGTGATGGTGGGATGGTTAGTCTCTACGAGGGATTGGGCAGAGAGGTTGGACACTTATGGGTTACTGCAGCCACTCCTGGTATCATCTATCAAGATCTCATCATTATGGGTACCACTTTGGGAGAAGGCCCTTCGGCTGCTGCACCTGGTCATATTCGGGCCTACAATGTACATTCCGGCGATCTGGTTTGGATATTTCATACGATTCCATATCCCGGTGAATACGGCTATGAAACCTGGCCTCCCGATGCATGGAAAGAAAGAGGTGGAGCCAATACATGGGGTGGATTTTCCCTGGATGTCGAGAGGGGATGGGTCTTTTGCGGAACAGGATCATCGACCTATGACCATTGGGGTGGAAATAGGGTAGGAGATAATTTATTTGCCAACTGCATTTTGGCCTTGGATGCTGCAACCGGTGAGCGCATTTGGCATTACCAAGTGGTGCATCACGATGTTTGGGATTATGACATCCCCTGTGCTCCAAATCTGGTGCAGGTAGAAGTTGACGGAAGCCTGGTAGATGCGGTGGCACAGCCTACCAAGATGGGACATTTATTTGTCCTCGATCGAGAATCTGGACTACCGATATTTCCCGTAGAGGAAAAGGAAGTTCCACAGAGTTTAATTCCCGGTGAAGTGACCTCACCCACCCAACCTTTTCCACCAGCATCTTTGCGATATGCTGGTCAAAGATTTACCAAAGAAAATGTCACCAATATTAGTGAAGCAGCGGCACAGGCTGTGCGTAGCAGGCTTGATTCAATGGATACGGGAGACGTCTTTTTACCTCCTTCTCAGCAAGGGGCAGTTACCTTCCCACAATTCAATGGCGGGACAGATTGGGGTGGGGCAGCTTACGATCCGGTCGATAGAATCCTTATTGTAAATGCAAGCAATGAGGCGGAATGGATTTCCATGGTCCCTGCAAAGCCACTCACAGAGATCAGTAGATTTGAATTTGGCAGAAGAACATATCAAGCCAATTGTGCCGTATGTCATGGTCATGCAAATCCACGTAATCCGGGCGCCCCATCGCTAGAGCATTTACGTTCTTTCCTGTCAGATAGGGGCAAGAGTAGCTTGTCGGATGTACTGGATCGAGGACAAGGTCAGATGCCAAAATTTAGTAGCCTCACAGATGATGAAGAGGATGCCATAGTCTCCTTCCTGAATAAAGATGGGCAGGATGAACTCCTAAAGCTAGAAGATCTCGAGCTTAGTTATTCCGAAGACATTCCCTGGGTAGCCACGGGTCACAATGAGTTTAAAGATCCTGAAGGATTTCCCGCGAACAAACCCCCTTGGGGACTCCTCAATGCAATTGACCTGGATAAGGGTGAACTTGCTTGGCAAGTACCTTTGGGCACTTATCCCGAATTGGAAGCTCGTGGTCTCTCCGCTACCGGCACATTCAATATGGGAGGTCCACTCGTTACAGCTGGTGGATTGGTATTCATTGGAGCCTCCATGGATGAGCGCTTTCGTGCCTTTGACAAGACTACTGGTAAACAACTTTGGATGCATCAACTGGAAGCAGGGGCCTATGCCACTCCAAGCACTTTCGAAGTTGATGGAAAACAGTTTGTCGTGATTGCTGGTGGTGGAGGTGGAAAACCAGGTACTAAGTCAGGCAACAAATACTACTGTTTTGTACTGCCGTAAGCGCACTTTTTTCCTTATATTAAGTGCAACTAATCTTGTCATCATTGTGAAAACACCAATCTACATCTTTGCACTTTGTCTTGCTATGTCAGCGTCCAGTTGTGCCCAGGATAATATTCCTAATAAAGAAATGCAAATTGCTTCTGCGGTCATGGCCGCACCTGAGGAGGACCGTGCCGAAGCAACGGTCTATGGTTATGATGCAGATGGTAAATATGTGCTGATTAGAGAAGGCACCAATAGCTTAATTTGTGTAGCGGATGACCCCAATCGAGATCGGTTTCAATGTGTATGTTATCACCGAGATCTTCAGGAATTTATGGATAGGGGCAGAACCCTCCGTGCTGAAGGCAAGTCGGGTCAGGAAATCTTCGACATGCGTGAGGTTGAGGCAAAGGCTGGGACATTGACCATGCCCGAGCAGCCGACTACCCTACATCTACTGGAGGGGAAGGAAGGCAAATATGACGAGGCCTCAGGTGAAGTGGTCAATGCCAATTATCGTTATGTCGTATAC
>JABDMH010000121.1 GCA_013001595.1 Saprospiraceae bacterium
ACTTAAAGCTTTATGCTATCTTTAATTGATGCTCACTTTCCTCCGCAAAATAAGTACCGACGATGCTGACATCACGCCCAAGCATGATCGTCAGTATTCAGCACTTTGGAATATCAGCAGATGATTACTTTATTTCGAAATAATGCCTCAGCAAATTGTAGAAATAATCAATTACAATAAATGATTGATCTTGAAAAAAAAGCGCTATCAACATTTTATCAATTGTGGGATACATGGAATCATCCTACAGATAACTCAATAAAGGAAAGTTACTCAACATGGGCTACTGACGGAAAAGGTATTGGATCCAGTGCATTAGAAATATGGCGCGGACAGGATGATTTTAAATCTTTTTGTAAGGAAATGTTTAAACAGAATCCTGGGGGTATGAAATTGGATACCACTTGGATAGAGGCGTATAAGATAAATGAGCACTTAGTGGCATTGTGGGGTGAATTCAAAATTACAATAGAATTACCTGTAAAAAATATTGTTATTGATCCATTCAGAATTACTGCATTACTCCAACTTATCGGTGATGAAATGAAATTTATCCAATTTCATTCATCAGAACCTGACAAAGGTTCTGGACAATGGTGGCCCGGTACTGAAGAGCCTAAAACTTATGAAGCAGTATCTATTTTGTTTACAGACTTTGTAGGATTTACCAATATTGTTTCTACCATTAATCCAAATAAACTAGTCGCTGAACTTAACGAAGTGTTTGCGGCGTTTGATTCTTTGAGTAATAGCAATGAGATGATGAAAGTAAAGACAATAGGTGATTCATATATGGCTGCCAGTGGCATTAATAATCCAAATGAACATGCAGTGCGGGCCGTAAAGACAGCAAAGGAAATGATTGAATTCCTTGAAGAAAGGAATAAATACAATCGGATTAAGTGGGATATGAGGATAGGCATTCATAGTGGTCCAGCTGTAGGAGGGATTATTGGAAGTCAAAATTTAAGCTTTGATTTATGGGGTGATACGGTCAATATGGCCAGCAGGATGGAAAGCGCCGGAATGCCAAATAAAATCAACATCTCGAGGGACACTTTTGAGCTTATAAAACAGAAATATTCTTGCACACATAGGGGTGTAATTGAGATAAAAGGCAAGAAGAAAGTTGATATGTATATGGTGGACTAATCACATACACATGCTTATTGACATTTTTAGAAATGGTGTATTGATACTTGCTGCTTTTGGCCAGGGATAAATCTCTATTTCAATTAATCTAACAATGCAATCATTTTTTCAATGTTGCCACTAATTTTCTTGAAAGCGGCAAGGTATCTTTTTTCTAGATTGGGAAGTCCTTCTGTTGATTCGAGTGATGCTTCATATAGTAAACCGGGCAGCATCCATGAGGCATATCCACTGTAGGGATCGGAAGAGGCATATAGCGACCGAAACCACTTACCATATGCCATTCCTTCTTCGTCAATAAAAGCACGATCCAACTGTATTAGATAACTATTGAGCTTCTTAATACGCCTGGATTTTAGTTTTCCCATCTTTAGTTTTTCATTTACCAACGCGTTGTAATGGTCAGTTGCTACAGCAAGACTATCAACTGCTGTGATGAGCGAAGTAATTTCATATTCGGGAGCGTAGGTTTGAATCTTTTCTTTTGCATTTAATATATGAACCTTCAGATCTGTGCCAATTCGATGGACGTCTAGTGGAATAATATCTGCATTACTTAGTCTCAATGCCATGATGCCAAATACCTTTGCCACTGTGGGCCCGCTTTGGAATTTCGGGTCAGCAAATGTCTTGTACCAATGAAAATTGTCATAAGCAGAATGATATAAGGTAGGGCTACCCATACCTGCGCCTAGGCTCGGAATACCAAGATGTGCATAAAATCCAAGATGATCAGAACCTCCTCCGAGATTACCAATCTTAGGTCCTTTGCTTTGATCCTTCAATTGTGACAACCAGTGCTCATAGACCGTGGAGTCCTGATCTATATAAGGTACAGCCTTGGTGGCTTCAATAAGGAGTCCTTTAAGAGAAGGTGCTGATGATCCACCAAATCTTAAGCCTGAGCAAGCTCCGTCAGCATTAAAGTAAGCAATAGTATTATTACTTAATTCTTCGCTGAATTGCTCCACCCATTCCGTGGAAGCAATGATGCCATGCTCTTCTGCATCCCAATGGGCTATCTTGATCGTTCTTTTGGGTGTATGTCCCTGTCTTATCATCTCACCAATCGCCTCTGCCAAACATAGTAGCATAGCAGTACCACTATTGGGGTCGCTCGCACCATGTACCCATGCATCAAAATGGGCGCCCATAATGATCCAGTCATCTGGGTGCTCACTTCCCACAAAAGTTCCTACGACATTCTGCACCCTGGTAAAAGCTTTTTCCTGTTGCACCATTAGCCGCACCTTAAGGTCAGCACCCCCGGTAATACGATAGGTGTGTGGCAATCCTCCTTGCCATGCCTGGGGAACGACTGTACCAGTCATCCGATTCAAAATTTCTTTAGCTGATCCATAGGGCAGGGGAGTCACTGGTATTGTATGGAAGGCCACATCCTTTGGATCCAATCGATCAACTTGTACTGCTCCATCCAGCGGCAGCGCAGGTTCAAATGGTGTCAGTGGATCGCCTGAATAATCCAGGGTCAGCACTGAGCCTCTTTGGATGGTACTCTCGCTAAAATAAGTTCCTTCTGGATAACTCAGTCCTTTCATATATCCGGAGTCCTCAGGATCTGTATACATGATCAATCCAGCGGCTCCAGCAGCTTCAGCAAATTTGGCTTTATATCCCCGGAAGTTGCCGCCATATCTAGCGATCACGATCTTTCCTTTGACATCAATACCCAACTCTGCTAGCTTTTCAAAATCCTCTTTGGTGCCATAGTTGGCATAAACAACTTCGGCCGTGACATCCCCAGAACCACTGTAGGAGTTCCAACCTGGGCCGACATCCTGCTGTGAATAGGGATCTTCTGAGAGTAAATATTCTTGATTGTTGAGTGGCATTCTGATAGGCATTACCAGTTCTACCGCAATATCACCTGGTCCGGTCGGAAGATAGATATCGTATGGATGCTGGACAGACTGCATTCCGGCATCAGCCATTACCTTTTGAATGTAGTCAGCAACTGCTTTGTTTTCAGGTGTGCCGGCTCGATGTGGCACTTTTGTCAGTTCTTTAAGATGCTTTTTGAATCGATCTGACTTCGGCAGCTCAAGAAACATTTTTTCGATGTCCAATTGCGCTTGCTGGTTGGCGGTAAAGAATCCTGCGGGTTGCGCTGAGATCAATAGTCCAAGAGAAAGAAAAACGAGGGTAAAGAAGGCTTTCATAGTCTGATTTATTTGTAGGGGCAAGATAGCATAGTTGCCGAGGATGGCCAAACGCCATATTGGCTTGCCCTATGGTTGCATCCAGCTGACTCAGATTTCAGAATATAGACTGAAATGTCTTATTCAAATTTCTTTGAAACGAAGGAGCTTTGAGCCCTTTGCTGAGGAATGTGCCTTTCACCGGCTACCAACCCTTGGGATATAATCATTATATTTTACTCCAATAATTTAACGGCAATCCTATTCTCCTCCAATTATGACTAATATTAATCGCTGGCTCCCATTAATTTACCTTCTCACATTTTTGTTAATCAGGAATGAAAGCATTTCCGGCCAAGACCGGCTGTCTGGCAAAAAGTTCGCCACACGATCTGAAGTGATGACGGTGAACGGGATGGCGGCAACAAACCACCCAATAGCAACTCAAGTCGCTTTGGAAATCCTTAAAAAGGGTGGGACAGCTGTTGATGCTGCTATTGCCGCCAATGCCTTCCTCGGATTTGCCGATCCAGCCATGAATGGAATTGGAGGTGATCTGTTCGCCATCGTTTGGAATGCCGATGAAAAGAAATTGTACGGACTCAACGGCAGTGGAAAATCGCCCCAAAGTCTTAGTAAAAACTATTTTAGCTCTCGCAACATGCGGACAATTTCACCTGCTGGTCCACTACCTGTAACTGTGCCCGGCTGTGTCGATGCATGGTTTGAATTACACAGAAAATTTGGGAAGCTGCCAGTAAAACAGCTACTTCAACCGACAATAGATTATGCACGACAGGGAATTCCAACTGCCCCGGAAGTTGCTGATATGATGGCCTATCTGGAGCGCAATTTACTCCCTTCCTATTCGGCGGATGGCGATATTTCCTTCGAAGATTTCCCGGAGTTCTGCAAAGTGTACAGGAAAGACGGTCATTTTCCTATAAAGGGAGATATTTTCACCAATCCCGATCTTGCTAACACATTGCAGAAGATCGCAACGGATGGTAGGGATGCCTTTTATAAAGGTCATATAGCTACGGAGATAGCTGCATATATGAAAGATCACGGAGGATTTTTAAGCAACAAGGACTTTGCTGCGCATAGCTCGGACTGGATCGACCCTGTATCCACCAATTATCGGGGTTTCGACATCTGGGAGCTTCCACCAAACGGGCAAGGCATTTCTGTCTTACAGATGTTGAATATCCTCGAGAAGTATAATATGACCAAATACGGTTTCGGGAGCGTAGAGCACATCCATTACTTCGCAGAAGCTAAAAAATTGACGTACGCCGATAGGGCCAAATACTATGGTGATCCCAATGTAAATAATCTGCCGGTCGAAACACTAATCTCCAAAGACTATGCAGAGCGTCGGCGTCAGCTGATCAGCGATAATCACAAGGGCAACTACGGACCAGGATTGGAGGATGACAATCACACAATTTATCTCACAGTAGCAGACAAGGACGGTAATATGGTTTCACTGATCCAGAGCAATTCCTGGCTGTTCGGCTCTCTTGTGGTGGTACCTGGTCTTGGCTTTGCCTTACAAAACCGGGGAACAGGCTTTAGACTAGAGCCTAACCATGTCAATAGCTATGCCCCGGGCAAGCGTCCTTTCCATACCATTATCCCCGCTTTCATAACACATAATGGAGAGCCCTTCGTCAGCTTTGGACTGACCGGTGGTGGTATGCAGCCTCAGGGGCACGTTCAGATTGTTATGAATCTCATCGACTTCGGCATGAACCTGCAGGAAGCAGGTGATGCGCCCCGGTTACGTCACGAGTACATTGATGGGGCCGAAGTGATCAGCGCGGAGTCTGGTTTGGACTACGAAGTCATAAGGGAACTTATGAAGATGGGACATACCGTTGCCTTCGGATTTGAACGATTTGGAGGTTATCAGGCAATAATGTTAAAAAATGGAGTGTACTATGGAGCATCTGAATCTCGGAAGGATGGCCATGCCGCAGGGTATTGAGAAGTTATAATCGTATTGGTATCTCTTTGAAGGTTTTGTGCTTTCCTATCTTTGCTGAAGATCGCTGCACGATGTCACAGGGAGTAAATCCATGCTCACCTTCCTCGGCAAAATAAATACCGACGATGCTGACATCACGCCCAAGGGTGATCGTCAGTAATCAGCACTTTGGATATGGCAAACGATAATATTATTTAGTACTGACGATGCTGACATTGGGCTTTAAACAAAATCGTCAGTAATCAGCACTTTGGGCATATAACAAATGATAACATTATTTAA
>JABDMH010000135.1 GCA_013001595.1 Saprospiraceae bacterium
GCATACTCATAATTATGCACTCCCTTACTGCGATCTTCCTTAATAAAGATATAATTCAAAGCCGCTCCTGCAACATCGGTCCGATAAGTACCTGTGTTCCACAATTCAGTGTCTGTATTGTACACTCCCTCGGTTATCAATAACTCCTCAAGTTCTGCCATTAGCATCACAATTTCGTCTTGGGTTCCATTGATGTTGAAGTCTTCAGCACCTGCATGACACTGTGTACAAGCTACAATGTTGTCTGTCATTCCACCATGATATTCATAGGTCATGTTGAACGTATGTCCACCTGCACTATTGCCAAAGGCAGTGGCCATATGACAAGAAATACAGCCGTCCGTTAAGAGATCCTTATGAGGTGAATTGGTATATTCAACACTTCCGGGAATTTCATATCCACCTCGACCAAAGACCAGTGTTGACTGCGGGCCGTGATGTGTGCCCCAACGAGTACGAGCGATTTCAGTACTGTCGTTGGCCATATCTGGAATTTCGTAAGGTCTGGATTGATGACAATTGATACACATGTTGCCCTTGCCGAAATCTACCGTTCCTCCATTGATTAGTTCTACCGGTTCGGTAACGCGTAAGGCGTAGTCTGTTTCATCAAAGTTTTCGTGGATCATGTGGCAAGTGCGGCAGTTGATCGGAGAAGGATCCGCAATCGTAGCTGCTGTGCTTGTCCCACCATTGGCCAGACGTTCAAGAAATCCTTCATGCGTGTGACAAATTGCACATGAGGTCTGATTGCGTTCGAAATTACCGCCCACAGCATGAACAGAGCTGCTAAATTGTACCTGCTTAGCGACAAGATCTGTACCAGAAGAATGGCACGTAATGCAGCTTGCCGTGCCATCGGTACCGTCAACACCATCTACCCCATCTACTCCATCTACTCCGCTGGTACCAGGAGGGCCTGTCGGGCCTTCTTTAGCGCAACTCACAAATAGTGCCAGGATAAAGAGGGTGATCCATGTGGTAAAGACGATTGGTTTTTTCATGTCAGCTAATTTTCGTTCCTAATAGAATCGATCAATTATGACAAAGATATGACATTAGGCTCGGAATAGGGGTTTTTTAAGGAGTGACATTGGACAGAAACAAAGTGACATGTGTCACCATTGATAGCGACACACATCATCACTCTTTTCAGAAGGTATCCATGTAGTTTATGATGCACCACCTATCCTCTTCGCTGGGTATCTTTTTCTCAAAATTAGGCATATCATCACGTCCGATAAAAGACTGATAGTACTTGACCCCAGGAGCTTGCTTCTTGAATAATTCCGTCGTGACATCTGGCATCTCAGTATCGATCTCACCAGCTTTCTTTCCATCACCGAAGCCCTCATCACCATGGCAGGATTTACAATGTTTATCATAGAGTGATTCTCCCACATCCATACATTCATCATCATCCGCACTGGTCGGATTCTGCATGGTTCTGTATTCCTCTGGAATATCCCAAGGATCACCCTGAGTTTCATAAGATTTCATAGATAACAGAACTATGCTAATCGGCAGCAGCAGCAATAGAATTGAAGTAAGTTTATTCATTTTCATTTTTTTTACATATCAATGAACGCCAACTCCTGAGTTATAGTTTCCGAATCTTAATGAGATGGTTTACTGCCAAGAAATAGTGATACCAAACCACCAAGAATAAAAACAACACCGTGATGATGATCCACAAGGGAGCGTCACGGCTCCATAAGGTCCTTGGTGCCTCATTGGCATGGTAATAGACAGGCTTCCCCCATCCTACTTTTGTGCGAGTTTTCACGGTACCGAAATCATCATCATCATCTGTCATGGCAATAACATTGATATTTCCAAGCGCATCACCTGGAAGATCAATCGGAAAATCAAACTGGACAAGCCCATCCTCGTCTGTTGAAACCTCCGAAAGGGTTAACAAACCAAATAGACGTTCGATCCCAATTTTGATATCAAGATCCTCCACGACTAAGCTATTACCTCCAACTTGCTTAGTTGCCATAATATTCAGACGCCGTATCGAATCCACTTCTTCTGTCTGCATGCTGATATTCACAACTCCAACCTCAATATCCTTGGATGAAGACTTGTATGATTCATTGCCTTCAAAAGATGCTTCATATTGAGTAATACCGAGCGTATCAGCTACGATAGCTACTTCAGACAAGTCCAACCTGGCTAATCCATCAGCCGTCGTAGTCTTTTTGCCCAAATCGATGATGCTTGTATCAGCCGTCATTGTAAAAACGACCTCGACACCTTTCAACTGTTTAAAGCCACCATCCTCACGATATTTGAGCTCAGCCTGAAGATATTGACTATCATCCGTCTTAAAATAGTCCAGATACATATATACTCTAAGGGGGCTGTCCTGTGCTGTCAGAGGGTTGATCGCAGCAGTAGCGACCAAACAGATAAATAGACAATTCAACCAACCATAAGTGTGTATGTTAGGTCTCATCATTTTTTTATTCATTTGAGGTCTTATAAAAAGGTTTAGGGACGACTATTTCGTCATCACGTTCTATGTCAGCTACCGGTATCGATGGAGCCAAGTAATTCAATAAGAGCAATAAAACTACCCCGAGCGCAAATCCAGCAAGTGAAAGTGACCATTCGACCCAGGTAGCTTGGTAGTTGACATACTCAGGACGAATATCTTGAATCGGTAAATGGGGTGTTTCCAATGTTGGAACGATAATTAAGTAGCGTTTCAGCCAAAGACCAATCAATATCAAACCGGAAACAACAGTAATACTACCGGCATTTCGAAATCTGGGAATAATCAATATTATCAATGGTATCACAATGGCAAATCCGATCGCAGCAAAGGACATGATGCCAAATTCTCCGATCGTCAAAAACTTATCCAACCAGCGTTCGTGAGTCTCGTTTATATTGTACCATTCGGTGATGTATTCACTCAAAGTAAAATAAGCAAATCCCAGGCAAAGTAATAGGAGGAGATAGCCTGCATATTGAAAGTGCTGATTTGTCATTAGGTTATCTAGCTGATATTTTCTTCGATAGAACCACATCAAAACGATCAGTAAGGCAACGCCAGAATAGATGGCTACCAAAATAAACTCTGGTGCAAATAGAGTACTGTGCCAACCCGGCCTTAGGCTCATGCCAAATAGCCATGCTAGTAGAGAATCAGCTACAATAGCGGCAGGAATCATCGTCGCGGCCAACCCATTCTGAGCCCGGTTTAGACGGTGGTTTTGTTCATGTGTGCCTCGATAATTTAGGGCTAATTTATTATACAGCTTCCTTTTCCACTTGGGCAGGTCGAAGACATCTGTGTCCCTCAACTTAGCGAAATCACGAATATGTGCAATATATAAGTAGGTGGAAACGAGGATAAGATTTGTCAAGATGGCCATAACATCCCAGGTGATGGGAGACTGAATTCTAGCATGGGTGAACAGGTAATGGATGCGATCCAACCGTCCCACACAGAGAAAGATAAATATGGGGCCCACACAGAGCCCGATCAATGAGAACCATACTGCAATCCGATGTAGTGGTTTTGCCCACTGGAGTCTGGTCAAATGAAAAATCCCCGCCAAGATTGCTCCAGCGTATCCGATACCTAGAAAAAAAATAAAATTAACAATGAACACTCCCCAGACCACATGATCACGCATACCCGTCACGATGTGACCATGCACTATCTGCTGTATCAGCGCAAACAGTCCCACGGCAATTATCATGAGCATAGCTACTAGGAGTATCCACCAGGAGCTGGAAGGTTTACTGATCGGATCTTTGAATTTTGCAAGCAATTGGTCGAAGACTGAATTTTCCATGCCATACATTTTTATAAGATATCATCGTATAAGGCCATCTCTTCTTCCGAAAGCCCTTCTAAACCCCTTTCATAAGGAAACATGCGCTCGGTTGGTGGTAGGTAGTACACCCGGGGCTCGGTGCCTAGTTCTTCCAAATGTCTATAAGCCGATCGATCTGTCAATAGTGTTTGTAGTCTGACCATTTCTTCTCCATTAGATACCGCATCTTCATTGGCATCACCAAAATAGATGGCTCCATTGGGGCACCCGGTAACACAATGGGGCAATTCACCCTTTCTGCTCAAGTCAGGACAGAAATCACATTTTCCAATGGTACCGACTTTAGCAGGTACGCTGGTTTCCGGAGAATATTCGACATCTTCGATTTCCGATTCCGGAGGATCTTCCCAATTAAATATTCTTGCCGAGTAAGGACAAGCAGACATGCAAAATTTACAACCAATACATCGATCGTTATCCACCAGTACAATTCCGTCATCCCTTTTGAAAGTTGCATCCACTGGACATACTTTCACACAAGGAGGATTGTCACAATGGAAGCAGGGCTTAGGAAACCAATAAGGTTCTGTTTCTTTAGTATTGCGCAGCAGCAGGATTTTCATCCAGTCTTGATCGGCAGCCAAATCATGCCCTTTCTGACAACTCGTCGTACAAGCTCCTGCGTTTTTACATCGACCCAAATCGATGACCATGACAAACTTCCGCCCAGGAATACCTTTCCTCGCCTCAGCGCCCACTGCAGGTTCTGTAGAAACCGACTTTAGAGAAGTGCTGTCTACCTCTACCAGCCGACCATCCGTGGTCATGACTTTTATCTTTTCGCCTCCTTCACTGGTCTCTTTTGTGCAACCATTTAGCACCGACAGACCACCGGCAGACATAAGTCCTGCAGCCAGTGACTTTCTGAAAAAATTCCTTCTGCCTTGAATATTTTTCTCTTCCATCTAATGAATAGTTATAAAGTTGAAGAAGGCCATATTAAATACGTACCGTCATATTAAATCCGATCAGGATCTGTCCATCCCAAAAATCATGCTGATTAAAGGAGACATTCTGCTGAGGAATGATTTCCTGATAGTTCGACACAAAAACCTGAAAGGCATGGGTACTGGTACCCAATTCGAGACCTAGTGACAGTCCAGCCTTCGGTGGATTGGTCAGTTCAAGATGTTCAGCAAAATTCTTTGGCTCCAGGGGCTGAGTGTACTCAAATATGAAGGAATTATCACTCCAGAGCTTAACACGTCCGGCAAAATGCCAGGCGATTTTATCGTGTTCCAATAATGAATCGACTGAGTTAAAATGAGAAAAGCTCAGGGCGGTATGTAAGGTGATCGATTTTGAAAACTTCCTCGAAACAATCAATTGATTAAAATAGGAAAGTCGGTTTGATCCCTCATAGTTTACGCCAAACACGGATTTATTTCGTGCATCTATTACCACATTGCCATAATACATGATGGCTACGGGCATCTTATTCGATCTTGTTTGGTCAAAAATTCGGTAGGCCAGATTGAATTCTTGCATCTTATGGTTCTTCTCCGTGCCAAAGCCGATGCTAACCCGGCGCGTCAAACCATAATTCAAACCCATTCGAATGTTGGAAGGGGCATAGATTCCCTGTAGATCTGACCAGCCATTTTCGAAAGTCCCGAAACGGTGATGAATGTAATACTCAAAGGCTCCCCCCGCAGGCGTCTTGGTCGTTGGGAAATCGACTAGCATAACTGCCTCATAGGGTGATCGAACGGGCTGTTCTTTCGGTTTGTCGGCAGCTTCCTGTCCCTTTACATTGGGAAGTCCAAATGCCAGTAATAAGCAAAGAGATACAATAAACCTTAGGCTCGTTTTTCTTGACATGGCTTAATTATTTTGCGCTCCTTTATTGATCCACTCTAAAACAATGGCTTGCTCACTCGCTGTTGAGCGGCCTTGATGCGTGCCACTGTTATCAATCAGTTTTGTATAAAGTCCACTTTCTTCTGGTACTTCTACATTGATCAATCCTTGACGGAATAAATCTGCGTAAGCATTCTCCGCGGATAAGTCCAGGGCACCGAATCCACTCACATGACAACCACTGATGTTGCAACTTTGATCGAAAATTGGCAGAATGTCATCTGCGAAACTGATCACCTCAGGCAGAATGACTTTTTCAGGCTCAATAAATTCGTATTCACAACTAACGATGGCAGAGGCTGTGATACAAAGAGTGAGGATGCGTATGGCAGTGAATATTTGATTTGACATGGCTGTAGTTAAGTCGTTTCTAACAAAAACCAGGGTAAATGTAAATTGCTCATTCAGATACCTGAATGACGATTTGCACTAGTGTGAATGACTTTGGTCATAAAAAACAGTCAAAAATCACCCTAATCTTACGGGTCAGAAAAAGGGATATATATCCACATGACGAATCGTGTCATTCACATGTCAGAACACAAAATTGATTGCAACTGCATCGACTGTCTAGCAATGCGGAAACCCTTCTCCAGTCTCTCTAATGATGAGTTAGCGCTGCTGCAGAAGAAAAAGTACATTGTTAATTACAATCCAGGAGAAACCATTGTCAAACAGGGTTCAGCCATGACCCACTTAGCCTGCCTATATGCGGGCCTCACCAAGGTATACCTCGAGGGCCTCAACGGTAACAATCTCATTCTACAGTTGATGAAGGAAGGTGATTTAATTATTGGCCCAGGCATCTTCACCGACTACATGCATCACCATACGGTAACAGCAGTGGCAAAGTCTACCGTATGCTTTATTGATTTGCACGACTATTTGACAATTATGCATGGAAATCACGATTTCGCCAAACAAAGTCATCAATTTGAAAACCTAAAGAAGATCAATACCCTTCAGCGTTTCTTAAGCTTAACACAGAAGCAGA
Organism: Saprospiraceae bacterium; assembly: GCA_013001595.1. Lineage (GTDB taxonomy): Bacteria > Bacteroidota > Bacteroidia > Chitinophagales > Saprospiraceae > JABDMH01. Next base: position 6,709 of record JABDMH010000135.1, read on the forward strand.
TGAGTGGTCGCATTGCGGATGCACTGTTGTATTTGCACGACTCCATCTATGAAACAAATCCATTCAAGATTGATATTACGCGACGAGAATTGGGAGATATGACGGCCCTTTGCAAAGAAAGTGTCATAAGAATTCTAAAGCAATTTCATGATGAAAATGTCATAGAATTGAAAGGCAGCCATATCAAGATTTTGAATATGGACGCGGTACGAAGATTTAGTGAGGTCGGATAATTAAAGTAAGACTATAATAATATTATCATAAGAAACGGAATGAACATGAAATATGTCTATGAGTTTGGTGCTCCAAAAACCGATGGCAACAGTACGATGAAAAACCTCTTAGGAGGAAAAGGTGCCAATTTAGCTGAGATGTGTCTAATTGGGATGCCCGTACCCCCTGGATTTACCATTTCCACGGAAGCCTGTACACATTACTATTCAAAGGGTAAAGAGGAATTATTGGCATTGGTAAGAGATGAAATGGCCAGCGCGGTCAAATCATTGGAATCTAAGACTGGCAAGCTGTTCGGTGATGTGAGCAACCCATTACTTCTTTCGGTCAGATCTGGGGCCAGAATATCAATGCCCGGAATGATGGATACCGTCCTGAATCTAGGTATTAATGACGAAGTAGTAGAAGGAATGGCAAAAAACCCAGACCAGGAAAGACTAGCCTGGGATTCATACCGCAGATTCATCCATATGTATGGAGATGTGGTCATGGCCATGAAACCGATATTAAAAGATGATCCAGATCCCTTTGAAGAAATCATCAATAAGTTAAAAAAGGAGCGAAACATTCAAGAAGACAATCAGCTCACAACAGCTGACCTCAAGAATCTATGCCAACTCTATAGAGATAAGATAAAGGAGCGCATAGGACAAGACGTTCCTCAGGATCCCTGGGAGCAATTAGATCATTCAGTAATGGCAGTCTTCGATAGTTGGATGGGAAAACGTGCCATTCAATATCGAAAAATCAACAACATTCCTTCTGACTGGGGCACAGCGGTCAATGTTCAAGCCATGGTATTTGGCAACATCAATGATGACTCTGCAACAGGCGTGGCCTTCACTAGAGATCCAGCTACGGGTGAAAAGCAATTTACTGGAGAATATTTGATCAACGCACAGGGTGAAGATGTGGTAGCTGGCATCCGAACACCTCTGCAGATCACCAAAATCGGATCTCAACGATGGGCTGAAAGGGCAGTCGTTTCAGAAGAAGAACGATTGGCCAAATATGCATCATTGGAAGAACAAATGCCGAAGATGTATCAGGAACTTTTTGCAGCACAAAATGCCTTAGAACAGCACTATCGGGACATGCAGGACCTGGAATTCACCATCGAGAATCAAAAACTTTGGATTCTCCAGACGCGTACGGGCAAGCGAACAGGTCAAGCCATGTTGAACATCTCCATGGACATGCTAGATGAAGGTCTTATATCAGTAGAAGAAGCCATCAATCGTAATGAAGCAGCCAAGTTTGATGAACTGTTGCACCCAGTTTTTGAAAAGGATGCTTTGGAAAAAGCCAATCTTCTTGCGCAGGGTCTACCAGCATCCCCTGGTGCAGCTACCGGTCAAGTCGTCTTCTTTGCTGAAGATGCAGAAGAATGGACGAACGCCGACAAAAAAGTCATACTAGTAAGAATAGAAACTTCACCTGAAGATGTCCAGGGCATGCATGTTGCGCAAGGAATTCTAACCAGCCGAGGTGGAATGACTTCCCATGCAGCTGTGGTAGCCCGAGGAATGGGAAAATGTTGTATTTCTGGAGCAGGTAGTTTGCACATAAACTATCAACAACGAAAGATGGAAGTGGATGGAATCGAGATCAAGGAAGGAGATTGGATTTCATTGGATGGCACCTCAGGCATCGTCTACCAAGGCAAGATCGACACGATGATCAGCACCATGGAGGATTCTTTTGCCACCCTTATGGACCTATCAACGAAGCACTCGAAAATGAGGGTCCTGGCCAATGCCGACACACCTGAAGACGCAGCGGTAGCAAGGAATTTTGGCGCCGAAGGAATCGGACTTTGCCGGACAGAGCACATGTTCTTTCAGGAAGGCCGCATTGAATTGGTACGCAAGATGATTTTGGCCGATGATGAAGCAGGTCGAGTGGCAGCACTTGACAAATTGCTACCGATTCAACGTCAGGATTTTGAAGAAATCTTATCTGCTATGGAAGGTCTACCGGTAACCATCCGATTGTTAGATCCTCCATTACATGAGTTTTTACCTCAGGATGAGGAAAATGAACGGCAGCTTGCAGAGAAAATGGGCATTACCTACGAGGAAGTTTTGGAGAAAGTTGATACCCTGCACGAGTTGAATCCTATGCTCGGGCATAGAGGTTGTAGACTTGCCAACACGTACCCGGAGATTTCCATGATGCAGGCCAGGGCAATTCTGGAGGCAGCGTTAAAACTCAAACAGGCAGGAAAAATTGTCTTTCCAGAGATCATGATTCCACTTGCTGGCACCAGTCGGGAAGTCTTTCTACAGATCGACATCATCAATGAAACAGCCGAAAAAGTATTCGAAGAAGCGAATGACCGGGTTGATTTCAAGATAGGCACCATGATCGAAATTCCACGTGCAGCACTTGTGGCAGATCGATTTGCCACGAGGGTGGATTTCTTCTCCTTTGGTACCAACGATCTGACGCAAATGACCTACGGCTTTTCTAGGGATGATTTTGCTAAATTCTTGCCTATTTATTTAAAGAAAGGCATACTCAAATTTGATCCTTTTACAAGCATCGATCCATATGGTGTTGGGGAATTGGTGGAAATCGGTACAAAAAGAGGCCGATCCATCCGTCCTGATCTAAAAGTCGGGGTTTGTGGCGAACATGGTGGTGACCCGGCATCAATCCGTTTTTTCCAAGGTGTTGGGCTAGACTACGTTAGCTGCTCCCCCTACCGGGTGCCAATAGCCCGACTAGTTGCCGCTCAGGCCAATTTGGCAGAGGTTAAGGTGCCAGCGGAGATTCCATCATAAACAAAAGACTAGTTAGTAAGTATTTAGCGTTTTAATCACGTAAAAGTGCCCGTCCTTTCAAATGGACGGGCCTTTTAATTACCTCGAAATTTAAAGTAACAATTTGCTGATCCAACATGATGAGTCTAGTCGTGCACTAATCTTCTACCCTTTTCAAGAACATACCTTCTCTAGGTGGCGTTTATCATACGAACAATATACTTTAACCGAGGCTTTTACACCTTTTAGATTTCGTATTCAATATTTAATGCTGATGAAATACGCACTTCCTTCCATGTTGCTATTTTTTTTAGCGGCTTGTCAGACTAACATTAACCCTTATCAAAGTCAAGCCATTCATACGTCCATGATGGATTCCGACCAATGGTCGGAATACTGGTATGCCGGAGAAGCTGAGATCAGTGTATACGAAGGTGATCAAACTCGCTACTCAGAGAGGCACCCAGGAAAAGCCGTCTTGATATTTGTGACCGAAGACTTTCTCACTGACGAACAGGTTAAGAATGAATCCGGCCAGCAAGAAAATAGTGCAAGTGTGCTCAAAACAAATCTTGCTCTGGACTTCACCACAGGGATTTATGACTACAACATAATGAATTCCGTGTTCACTCCTATAGACCAGCGCAAGCATCCCAACACATTAAAAATCACAACTTCCGTGCAAGATTGGTGTGGACAGAGCTTTGTGCAACTCAACCATAAGGGAAATAAATATCAAGTGCAACTACTCTCCTATTTTGAAAAGGAAGGAGATGCCAACTACAAAGTGGAGAACAGAGTGACGGAAGATGAGCTGCTAAACCGCATTCGCTTAAATCCTAATACACTCCCAACGGGCAAATTCGAAATCATTCCCGGCACCATCTTTTCCCTTCTTAAACATGTACCACTAGAACCAGTGACAGTAGAGGCCACTCAGGGAAAATACTCAGGTAGGGATATGCACGGTGCAAATCTACAGCAATATGTCTTGCAATTTGATTCCTTCGATCGAACCCTAGCATTCATCTATGAAGCTGAATTCCCGCATGCCATCGTGGGGTGGAAAGATGCCTATCCCTCGGTTGTAAGTGGAGAGAAGTTAACCACCGTCTATCGCCGTGTATCCACCATTAAATCACCCTATTGGTCAAAGCATGACTTAGAACATATGCCCTTGCGCGCTGAAATAGGTCTGGACTAGATAGATCGATCTTCGCCACGCTTGAGTTGTAGGATATCTACTTACTACCTTACTATGGCTTTCGTATTTTTGGAGCATGAAAGGAGTGCTAGATGAAAGGATAGTTACCTTGCGTACCAAAATCTCAGGTCTCGTCCATGACCTATTGGATCTGAGTAAAGACATTGGCCATCAGAAGTTGGAGGCTACGATAACGGATCTGAAGGATCGCATTGAGGAACCCTTTATGTTTGTGATCGTCGGAGAAGTCAAGGCTGGAAAAAGCCGCTTTATCAATGCCCTACTAGAGTCAGAGACCGATATCTGTAAAGTGGCTCCTTCTCCAATGACAGACACCATCCAGCAGATCCTATATGGAGAAACCGCTCATGAGGAGATCATTAATTCCTATCTAAAAAAAATCTATCAGCCTGTTGACATTCTACGTGAAATAGCCATTGTAGACACGCCTGGCACAAACACCATCATCGAGCATCATCAGGAAATCACAGAAAGGTTTATACCCGGAGCAGACCTTATTGTATTTGTATTTGAAGCAAAAAATCCATACCGAAAATCAGCTTGGCAATTTTTTGATTTTATCCATGATGACTGGAGAAAAAAAATCATATTTATCCTTCAACAAAAGGATTTGATGCCAGACCAAGACCTGGCGATTAATAAAGAGGGGGTGTCTAAACAAGCGAAAGAAAAAGGAATAGCAGATCCTATAGTTTTTGCTGTTTCGGCAAAACTGGAGCAAGAAGGTCAATTGTCTGAAAGTGGTTATCAAGAATTAAGAAAATTTATTAATGATAAAGTCACTGGTGGCAAAGCTCCTTTGCTAAAGCTGCAAAGTAATTTAGATACCACGCACAGTATATCGATAAAAATCCGAGAGGGATTGGATCTACGTAAAAAACAGCTTGAAGTGGACGAGGCATTCAGATCAGATATTAGAGAAACCCTTGACAAACAAATGCAAATTTCACATGACCAAGTAGATATGCTGGTAGAAAATCTATTGGCAGGATATGATACAACCATGCGAGAAAAAACGGACGAACTCAGTGCCGTACTTTCATTGGGTGCAGTGCTGCGCCGGTCTTTTTCCTCGATGTTTTCAAAAAATCCTTCCATTAAGGATTGGCTCACAAACTTTGCTGGTGAGATGGAAGAAAATCTAAATAATCGACTACAGCAAAAATTGAACGACAGGGTGCTAGACCTAGCTGAGTCTATTCAACAAATGGGTCAGATCATTGACCTAAAAATCAGATCGAGTGAAACCATTCTTAAGAATGATCATGAAATATTTAGCGACATAGCCGAAAAAAGGGCCAGCATCCTCACTGAACTCCAGGAAACTTTTAGGACCTTTCTCAATAATTCAGACAATTTTAAAGATGAAGCGATTTTTTCTCAAAAAGACAAGATGTCTCCTACTTTGGCCACAGGCGGTGGCATAGCGGTTGTCGGAGTTATCTTAACCATAGTCACCAATGGAATGGTTTTCGACATTACCGGTGGTGTGTTGACTGCCGTTGGATTTCTTTTTGCCGGTGTAAGCCTGGGACTACAGAAAAGGAAAATTATGAAGAAATTCAAGGCTGAAGTGGCAACCGGAAGAAGTAAACTGCAGGATGAGGTTACCCAGCGCCTCAGACATTATGTCGAATTTGTGCGGCAGCAAATCGAGGATAACTTTGAAAAATTTGATCAAATGCTACAATCCGAAAGGGAGGCTTTGGACAAACTGTTCACCCATCTGGCAAAGATCGAAAAGCAGACCCATGAATTGGAGCAGGAACTTACAACGGTAAATGCTTAGTCTCTTCGATCAATAAGTGCCAATTCTAGGGCATTTTGTAACTTACTCGGAGAAACCAATTATAGTGCCTGCAACGAACGTCTCCAAACGAATTTTATCCATTGATGCGCTCCGTGGTTTTGACATGCTCTTCATCTCCGGTGCTGGTACTTTCCTTGCACTGCTGGAAGGAAAGTCAAACTGGGGCTGGGTAGATGCTGTAGCTCATCAGATGACCCATCCAGCTTGGCATGGATTCACCTTTTACGATTTTATTTTTCCTCTGTTCCTATTTATTGCGGGAGTTTCTCTCACTTTTTCCATTAAATCTGCGCTGGGAAGAGGCATGTCAAAATCAGAAATCTATCGCAAGGTGTTCTTAAGGATGATCATCTTAATGCTCCTTGGTTATCTCTACAAAAATGCACCGATACCGTTTTTCGAACCTTCCCAGATTCGATTTAGTAGTGTCCTGGGTAGAATTGGTTTTGCGGTATTCGTTACCACTCTGGTCTACTTAAATTTCAAAAAGAAAGGTAGGATCATTTGGATTGCCGGTATTCTTCTTGCCTATTACGCAATGTTGTATCTGATTCCCGTACCGGGATATGGAGCTGGCGACTTATCTTTTGAAGGAAATCTAGTTGGATGGATTGATCGCACTTTTATGCCCGGACGTTTGATTCAAGGAACATATGACGAGCTGGCCATCCTTACTGAACTGCCATCTATGTGTCTTACCATGATGGGGGCCTTTGCCGGTGATATCATAGGAAGTAAGAGACCAGCAGTAGAACGGGGAAAACTCCTTTTAGGAATCGGCGGAGTCGTGCTCATAATGGGGCTATTATGGAGTCTTCATTTTCCAATAAACAAACACCTTTGGACGAGTTCCTTCATATTGTTGACGGGAGGCATGGCTTTTTTAGCCCTAGCCATGTTTTACTGGATAATTGACATATGGGGTTATACCAAGTGGGCTTTTTTCTTTAAGGTGATCGGTATGAATTCTCTGTTGATTTATCTTGCATACCGATTTATTGACTTTAGACATACTGCCCATCTCCTTTTCTCCGGTCTATATGCTCCAGCTGCCGAGCGATGGCATGAGGTTATTGAAGCCTTAGGTGCGCTCGCTTTGGTCTGGTTATTTCTCTACTTTATGTATAGACAAAGGTTCTTTCTCAAAATCTAAAGGGTCTTGGTCTACTAGTTGGGTCGAGGAATGGCACCTGTTTTCTCTGCCCAAGTAAGCCACATAGTAGCCATCCGCCCCACGATTTCGGGATTTGCGCTTGCTAGATCTGTCGTCTCTGTACGGTCAGCGTCCATATCAAATAATTCCCATTGTTCGGCAGGCAAATTGTCCAATTTGTCCCACTTAAATGGTTTTCCTTTATCTGCTTTGGAGACCAACTTCCATTTGCCCATGCGCACAGCTCGATTGCCCTCATGCTCCCAGTAGATTGCTTCGCGCTCCAATGGATCATCGCTAAATACCGGCAGCAGACTTTTTCCAGCTAAGGGTGTAATGGGTTTTCCCTGGTAGGTTGTCGGATATTGGGCCCCGCTGACATCTACACATGTAGCCATGATGTCGATGAGATGCGATGGTTCCGTTCGGAAATCTCCCTTTGCCTCAATACCCTCAGGCCAATGGACGATTAATGGTGTCGAAATGCCTCCTTCATGTACCCAATGTTTATATTCTCGAAAAGGTGTATTGCTGGCATTGGCCCAGTTTTTACCGTAGGCTGTAAAACCTTCCGGTGGTCCAGGCCAAGCTTCCCGCATCACTTTGACGGGTCTCCCATCACGTGTAAAAAGAGGAATCATATTGGTCTGCAGAGCCCCTGCTTCCATCGGCTGTATTTCATCAGAAGGATTTGACTCCCTCGAGCCCAACTCCTCCGCACAGGCTCCATTGTCTTGCAAGAAAAAGACCAGGGTATTTTCCAATTCACCCCTCGACTTCAACATTTCAATGACGCGACCAATTCCCTGATCCATTAAATCGACCATGGCAGCATAGACCTCCATATTTGCTAATTCCCAGTCACGATCTTCAATGTCGTCGCTCCATGGCTCTACAAAAGAATCCCTTTCGGTCATCTGCCATTCTGGCTCTATCAAACCCATTTCCAGCATCCGCTCGTACCGCTGCTTCCTCATTTCGTCCCAACCCTCATCATATTTACGCTTGTATTTAGCAACTGCATCGGCTGGAGCATGCATCGGCCAATGTGCCGCTGTATAGGATAGATAGAGAAAATATGGACTATCTGATTGATGCTCACTAATGCATTCTAAAGCATAATTGGTAAAATCGGTCGTGCAGTAAAATCCCTCTCTAGGGGCTATGTAATCATTGTCCTCGGTCAGTGATCGAGGATCATACAAACTCCCGGCACCTGAAATCATCCCAAAGAATCGATCGAAACCTCGCTGCCTTGGCCAGTTGTGCTTTTTCGGATTCTCTAGCTCATATGGAGTCACGTGCCACTTTCCACTCATATAAGTGGCATAATCCGCAGATTTCAATACTTCGGCAATGGTAACCGCTTGATCGCTTAAATCTCCCTGATATGCTGATGTACCACGATCGCTCACCATATGGCCAATGCCTGCTTGCTGGGGGTACAGCCCTGTCAGTAGAGAGGCTCGCGTCGGGCAACATCGGGCCGTGTTGTAAAATTGTGTAAACCTTAATCCCTGAGCTGCCAGTGCATCTAAATGTGGTGTATTGATTTCTCCACCATAGCAACCAATATCGGAGTAACCCATGTCATCTGACATGATCAATATTATGTTGGGCCTTTTCGGCGTATCCTCATGTTGATTACTATTGCAGCTAAAAAATATCAATAGTGTGGCAAAAAATATAGTACTTACAGATTTCATGAATATGTCTTTATCTAAAGGTATGGCTTCACCTCCTAAATTCAATGTTCCCTTCAACCAATAATAAATATTTTCGCCCGTATGAAATTATCCAGTTCCAAGTTTGCTATTCTGACTAAGACGGTATTGCTCCTGCTATCGTGTCAATTCCAATTATTCGCTCAGTCTTCCAATCAATCGAGCAAGCCCCTTTTGCTCTACGGTGATTTTACTCATATGCAAACATGCAAGAGCACACAGACAATAGATCAAGATGTGCAGCAACTTGTCCAAATCTTGCTCAACGATGCTGATACCATTTTAGATATAACCTCACCGTCAGTCATGGACAAGGGCTTCACACCTCCAAGTGGCGATAAGCATGATTATATGAGTCAAGGTCCCTATTGGTGGCCTGATCCAACTAAGGCAGACGGCCTACCTTATATTAGACGGGATGGAGAGGTGAATCCAGAGCGTGCCAAATTTACGGATCGGGCCAATCTAAGCAAGCTTATCAGTTCAGTAACTACTTTAAGCAGGGCCTACTTTTTCTCCGAGGATGAAAAATATGCCCAAAAAGCCATCGACTTCTTGCAAACTTGGTTCTTAGACTCGGCAACCAGCATGAACCCCCACCTAGAATTCGGCCAAGCCATCCCTGGGCGAACTAGTGGCCGTGGTATCGGCATTATCGAAACTAGTGACATCGGAAAAATAGCAGATGCGGTACAACTACTAAGGGCATCATCAAGATGGTCAGATGAAATGAATGCAGGCATGATATTTTGGATGAAAGCCTATCTCGAATGGCTTATGACCAGCGAAAAAGGCCAAGATGAATCTCTTCACCCAAATAATCATGGTACTTGGTACAATGTGCAAGCAGCCATGTTGGCCATATTTACAGGGCAGGAAACAATTGCTAAAAACATTGTTGAAACATCCAAGCAAACCAGACTGGATGCTCATATTGAGGCGAACGGAAGCCAACCTAAAGAAATCGCTCGGACAAGATCCTTTAGCTACAGTACCATGAACTTACTTGGATTGTTTCAGTTGGCATTAATTGGTGAGAAGCTGGGCATTGATTTATGGCATTACAAAAACATACATGGGGTTAGCTTGCAGAAAGCCCTCGATTTTCTGATACCTGCCGCATCTGGTCAAACATCTTGGCCCCACCCACAAATTAAACCCATTTCTCCCATTAGAATGATCCCGCATTTGGTCCATGCTTCTCGTGTCTACAGTCCCTCATATGGAAAGATCGCTAAAACCATAATTGATAAACATCAGCCCAATAGCATCGTCCAGTTAATTTATCCCATTCAGATCTAAACCACCTTTTGTGATGCAACTGATCACTATTTTGTTCTTTACTAATCTATAGAGGCCCTTAGTGCTGAACCAATCACAACACTATCGCCTTCTCCACAAAGTTCAAATACCTATGAAATTTCGCCAGCAAGAGGACGATCGCTCTTTTGGTGGAGACTTGCCAGTAGGAGATCTATTGGGAAATCAGCAATTAGATTTTTTAGTATATCGTTCCGAAAACTCCGTGGAAGGTGGTGCTGTGCAACCTTGCTTCCTAGGCGCCTTCACGTCGGATGGCAGCATACTCTGGCAAAAAGGTGAAGGAGGGTATCAGCCCAATAGACCGGGTCCCGTGGCCTTATATGACATAGATGGTGATGGCCACGATGAGGTCATTTGTCTTTTCGCAACTAGGAAAAACCTAGATCCTTTTTCGATGCAGGGGGTTGAACTGCAAATATTAAATGGCAGTGATGGATCGATCATTAAATCGGCCCGACCACCCTTAATCCTTTCTGCAAACGGTGAAGGAGCAAACTGGGTACATCAACGCATTTTAGTGGCTCACCTTAGCGATGCCCAAAGACCCCAAGATTTCATCATCAAGCTGGGAAAGATGTTGCTTGCTTTTGATCGAGATCTTAACGTGTTGTGGACCTACGACAATGAGAATGACTCTTACCAAAATTGCCCTGCCTATATTCCATCTCTAGGAGATATTGATGGTGATGGTCGGAATGAAATAAATGGTGGCTACTATTTACTAAACGAAGATGGAAAAGTCCTTTGGGAAAAAAAGCTCGGCAAAAATATGGATTCGGTGACCATCCATTATTGGGACGATGCAAATAAAAAACGGGCTTTTTGTTCAGGCGAAGGGTTTATAATGGATGAGAAAGGTGACACTATACTGATGCTCGGTGCAGAGATTGTACTCCACGGACAGGAATTGCGAGTAGCAAATTTCGATCCTCATAGTACTGGTCCAGAAATGGCCATTCGCTATGAGGGGCATAAACCAGCTGTGCGAATTTTCAATACCTCCGGAGAAGTGCTCTCTGAATTTGTCCTAAATGATTCACCCAACCATACTGGCATGGAGGCTATTTTTTGGCACGGCAAAAATGCGCCTGCCCTCTTGTACAATGGAGGTGCACATTGGCAAGGCAATGGTACTCATCTGGCAAGCTTCATGGAGCTACCCACGCCACCGAGTGGCCCTAAACGACAAGGTTGGTACCATTGTATACCGCTTGATATTTCAGGCGATGATGGAGAGGAGGTACTGGTCTATAATCCTTGGGATAAGGATCTCTTTATCTTCGCTGCTCCTAGGGAAAATTGGATGGACCTCAAACCCTTTCACCCAACGGTCAGACAATATAATGTCAGACTTATGGATTAATGCATCGATTAACAAGTAGACGTAAGCCTGGAAACAGCTATTCTGCTCCAGAGCGAATCGCCATTGCTGCAGATCATCGGAAGAAGTATTACCAAAGGTAGTCACACACTACGCACCCCGTTTCCATCTCTTACTTTATATAATTACAAACCTAAAGTCAAGCTGTGGTTGGTGAACGAGAGCTTGCACGTCAAGGACTAACTCATTTAGAGCTGGTGCAAGAGTACACGCTAAACTAAGTTAATTTGCCTGGCGGTCTAAAAGTCTGATCTCCGATGTGAAACACAAATCCTCAATAAAGGGCTGCGGATTCTAAACAGCCCCCAACAAGTCTTCATATCCCATGTCAATAGCTTAGGGAGCATCCTAACTTGAGTACTCATTTAATCACTAAAAAAGATACTCATGAAAAATCTCCTTTTGTTTCTAAGTTTCATTTTTTGCATCACTAGCTCATACCTGTCGGCGGAAACGCCATATAGCAATGGTTCGGTACTGAATGTTTTTGCAAGTAGTGGTCTCAAGCTACGAGCGATGCCGAATACTTCTGCGGAGGTGCTCGACATTGTCCGCTATGGTGATCAAATACTTGTGCTAAATAATTTTGAATTTGCAGAGGACAAATGTGACCAAATTGAGTACGTCGATGGTCATTGGATACTTGTGGAATATCAGGGCATTGCAGGCTACCTTTTCGATGGCTATCTCTCAGGCCTTCCATTTCCCTCAAGCCAAGATCAACTTGTTGATGAAGGATATTCCTTCGCCTATACTTTGGGAGAATATGTAGATCAAAACTTTGAATTTATCCGGACACTTGATTCGACCCACAATAAGCAAGCATACCTATTGGCCAATGACATCAAAGTAAGGCGGATCATTAAAGAGTCTACTTACGACCTCCGCATCGACATACCAAATGTCAAAATAAGCGACCTACTTAACGTCATGCGCAGTATGCTACCTAATAGGGAAACACGATATCAATTCGATCGGCAACTGGTTTTCATAGCTGACGACAATGGCACTATATTTAAGGTGAAATCTAAAGGACCTGATCACGTCTCCCTAGAGCTAAAAGAAAATGGTCACTTGGTCATAACCGCAAAGGGAACTACAGGTTGTTAATAATGATTTGGTATAAACTATCAATTACTAAATAAAGCAGACCTCTTTTGCATATTGCTGCATTTACTATGCAGCAATATGTATTTAGGGATGGGGATTCAACATAAATAGACTACTCCCTCTCCTAGGTGCAAATCGAAATGACGATTGGAATTCTGAGTACCTATGGTCGTTACATCTCGATGCCATACTACCTAGCAGATTCTAGGCTAATTTGGCAATTCCCTCTTTCTAAAACACACATCCATCGAACAGACAAAGTGGTTCACCTCATCCAAGTTTCTCGATCGCCTCCATAAGTAGCGTCCGCTTACGCACAGCAACCGGTATCTGACTTCCATCCCGCATCAACAAATAACCACCTTCCCCCTTTTCGAAAGCCTCCATTTGCAACAAATTGACTAGGTGAGACTGATGTATCCTTAAAAAGCCATGTCCAGATAAGATTCTTTCGTAAGATTTCAATGTCTTCGACACCAAAAAGTTAGATCCATCACTAAAATGGAAAGTCGTATAATTATTCTCAGACTCACAGCGAACGATATCTGAAATCTCAACTATCAGAATTCGATCACTATTGTGAAGCGCCAATCTTGTTGGTTGGTCTTCTGCAGACCAATGATCAAGTAAAACGCTAACCTTGTCTTTGCTATCATGAGATATTTTAGCTACTGCAGACTTAAGTTCTCCTTGGTCTATGGGTTTAAGTAGATAGTCAATGGCAGAAAACTTAAAGGCTTTGATGGCATGTTGATCTGATGCCGTGGTAAAAATAATTTTGAATTGAATTTCCGGCAGAATTTCCAGCAGATCGAAGCCGGTACCATCCTCCAATTCAATATCAAGGAACAGCACATCTATCTGAATATTCTTAAGAAGTTTAGCTCCAGTAACGACTCCTATGGCGGTTCCCACCAACTCCACCTCCGGACATGCCTTCGCCAAATCTGCTTTGAGCATCTCTTGAGCATGGATCATATCATCAATTATGACAGCTTTTATCATCTAATTTATTTATTCGATTATTTCTGTATCGGGAGCAATATACTTATCCAGGCACCTAAAATTTCCTGATTTTCACCCATCCGATTGCCCATGGAAATAGGGTCTATTTTATTATCGTTAAAAAAAGCCTCTAATCGTTCCTGAGTTATTTTCATCCCTGCTGATCTATGATGATCATTTGTCACTCTTTCCGAAAAGCCTCTGCCATTATCACTGACAGCACAGCTCAAGAACCTACCTTTCCACGAAAAAGAAATTTTAATGATGCCTTTTTTTGAACCGACCGGCAATCCATGCTTTATCGCATTTTCCACAAATGGTTGTATTAACATCGGCGGTAATTCATAAAATGAGGGATCGAAATCATCTGGCAAAACAACCTCATAATCAAACGCACCATCGTTGAGCAGCTGTTCTATCCTAAGATATTGGTGCAAGGCAGCAATCTCCTCATCTAGACTAATCAATTCATGGCGAGCTTGATCTAAATAATTTCGCATTAATGTTGCAAATGATTGTATGTCCAATCTAGCCTGATCTCTATCCCCCTGCATAACCTTTTCTTGAATAGAATGCAGTGCATTAAAAATAAAGTGCGGATTCATTTGCAAGCGAAGAGCCGATTGTTCAAGTTTAAGCAACCTGTTTTGATCTTCAAGCTGCTGTGTTCTTTGCAAGTTTTCTGCAAAGATAACCCGCATGCGCCAGCGATAAATTAAATACAGACCTAGCGCCAAAACTCCAATTCCAAGCACTACAAACCAGTTTCTCATCCAAAATGGTTTCTGAATAAATATGGCCTGATGGCTGGTGGCCGAATACACCCCAGAACGGTTTTTAGCTCGGACACTGAGCAGGTATTCATCCGGTTTTAATGACAGTAAATCGATTTGAGGATTGGCAGTAACCAACCATTCTTCTCGTAGAGGAGCAAGACGCCATTCGTATTGCATGCCCAGCGGAAAGTTTTGGTCAACGGCTTGTAAAATAATGGTCAAATCACTCTGATCATAGGACACGACCAAGCCATCCTGGCTAGATTTTGGCAATTTAAATGTACCAGCAGGCGATTTTATTGATTGTATATGCAGCAAAGGCCCCATGCGAAAATGTGATGGCAGATCTGCAGTCAACTCTAGTATTCCCCTTCTCGCGGCAAAAAAGACGTGGCCCCTCCTATCAACATGAGCATCTCCAGAGACAAACTCCAACCTTGGGAGCCCTCGTGCTTGATTTAGCACTACAACCATCTCCCAGTTGAGATCTTCCTCACAACGCATCCGCATGATCTTGTTGCGAGTACTTATCCATAAGTCTTCCCCATTGACGGCCAAAGAACGAATTTGCTGAGTGGGAAGTACTTCATTTCTTGGAATCGGTGCTAATTTCTGAGGGCTCATTCGATCAAAGTACCATATTCCATCATCCCTTGTCGCAATCATTAGGTAGCGATCAAACATTGGAGCCAGACTCGTAATTTGTCTATTTTCAAGATCAAAATAAGTCACCTTCTCCTCAGGTTTTGTAATGTCGATGCATCCAAGTTGGTCGGAGGTATAGAACCAAATCTGATCTTCAAAGGCTACCATATCAGCACCTTCTGAATGTGCCAACAATCTTCGATCGGAAATATTCCAATGCCTTGCTGAATCTTGGCCTTCCTCCAAGCTCAACTGAGAAATTCCTTCCGTCGTCGATATAAATAACCTTGTCGAATCTATTTGGGCAATGCTATGAATGTCTCGACCATGAAAGATTGTATCCCTAATTTCTTGTACCGACCCATCTGCATATATATAAAGACCTTCAGATGAAGTAAGCCAGGTTGTATGAGCAAATTTTGCCTCACTCAAATGAACATCGTTGACCAACGTTTTTTTACCACGGTTTGGAAATGGTTTTATCTCTCCAGACAGCTTATCTACAAGCCCATTGGTGTATGAGATAATCGCCTGACCTTGACCTCTGTCAAAGCGATCGACTAGCTGTCCAGATAGGGTGCCAAAGCCTTGATGAAAAATAAAATCTTGAGCGGCATACTTTATCAAACCATTCTTGCTAGATGAGATGTAAGCGTTGTTCCAAGCATCATAAGTCATTCCAGTAATCTCCGTTGCTGTGAAAGCATCCGTAGATAGCGATTGCCAAAGAGAATCAATCGAATGCCATACAATCAGGCCAGCATCGGTACCTAAATATAGGGCACCTAAAGCAGCTGGTGTTAGTGTGTGGATAACCTTGCCAGGCAAATCTTTTGCACTTGCCACGGTATGAAAGTGATCTCCTCTCCACCTGGTAAGTCCTTGCCGATTGGTAGCAAGCCATAGCGTTTGATCAGCGTCAACAGCTAGTATACTTCCCTCGTCAACATCCAATCCTACTTGATCGTAGAACTTCCAAATTCCCTGATGATATGTCCATAATCCAGCATCAGAAATGACCCAATAGGTTTCATCGTGAACCACGCTTTGGTAGGCGGCACCTATAGCTTCAGTGACAGGTAGAAAGTCTCTGGCTTTCATGCCATAGATCAACACTCCGTGTGATGTACAAAGCAAGAAATGATCGGATGAAAATTTAGCTATATGATGTACATCAAAATCTGCTTTTTGATAGTCCCAACTACCATTGGCGTATTGAGTGAGCACTTTTTCACCTCCAAACAAATGTGTGTCGCCCTCACAAAAAACTGCCAAATAATAAAGCCCGCCGATCTTCTGTGGATCAGTAAAGTTTTGGAATTGGTTACCATCAAACTTAGAAATTCCAGCTCCATAGGTAGATAACCAAATGTAACCATGATCATCAGCATCAATCGCGGACACATGGCTACTAGATAGACCCGCACCAACACCAAACATCTGGAATTGATTGACCTGACAATTTAGCAGGATAGGAAGGATGCAAAACGATACCAGCAAACTGAGCCTGGCACTCACACTACAGACCTTATTCAATAAACACTGATACATGTGTTAAGATGACGTCTGTCGGCCATGAGTTAGTATAAAACTGGTGGAAGCGTCTACGAAAGTATGGCCCGTCCTTCCAGGTGCCTGATAGTCCCTCTCCTTCATGATGTGACACCGATGCGCTTAATCAACCCGCCAATCGTCAGTCCCTGAACGATGATTGCAAAAGCTACAACAATGTATGTGATCATCAGGAAAAGATCCCTTTCCATGGCAGATGAAAGAGAAAGTGCTAAGGCTATGGATATTCCTCCTCTTAAACCTCCCCAAGTCATAATCACTGTAGTATTAGGCACAAAATCGAGCTTTCGGGCCAAAAGTTTAACCGGCCCCAGTAAAGAGATAAAACGCGCTAACAAGACCAGCGGAATGGCGATAAGTCCAGCTAAAAGATATGTGTTTTCATAGTGTAGGACCAGAATTTCCAAACCAATGAGTACAAACAAGATGGCATTGAGCAAGAGGTCCAACAGCTCCCAGAACTTGTCAACATATTGTTCGGTCACTTCTGACATGACCGAACCCCGAATGGTGTCATTTCCCACTACCAATCCTGCTGCCACCATAGCCAAGGGACCGGATACATGTAGTTGATGAGCAAGCAGCGAGCCACCCATGACTACAGCTAGAGTAATCATTACTTCTATGTCATAGTCGTCAATAGCCCGCATGAGTCGATATGAGATATAACCTAAGGCCAATCCCAGAATGATACCTCCCACTACTTCTTCAACGAAAAGGACACCGATGTCCATTATTCTAATCTCTGCACCTGCGTTTTGGGCAATTTGGAATATGGTGAGAAATACAACCACGCCAACTCCATCATTGAAGAGAGACTCACCAACAATCTTAGTCTCCAACTTTTTCGGAGCTTGCGCTTTCTTTAGTATGCCCAGCACAGCTATTGGGTCAGTTGGTGATATTAATGCTCCAAAAAGTAAACAGTATATAAAGGCGACTGGATATCCCAACAAGATGAGTGTCAGGTACATCATGGCAGCTACTAAAAAAGTACTGGAAATAACACCTAAGGTTGAAAATATGAGGATGGGGTACCTTTGAACCTTTAGCTGATCGAAATTGGTGTGCAGTGCACCTGCAAACAGTAAAAATCCCAGCATGATGTCGAGAAGTACCGTCTCAAAGTCAATGGATAACACCAAATCGCTAAGATATTGGTACAAGGCGGGGTTAAAAAAACTTGTAATATAAATACCTAAAGTGAACATGATCGCAATGATCATCAGACCTATGGTATGTGGCAGTTTTAGAAAACGCTCATTAATAAATCCAAAGATCGCTGATAGCACGATCAAGCTAGTAATCACTTTGAATATTTCCATGCCGCTAAAATAATGCATTCAGGTGAAGACCATAGGATTGCCAACCTCTGTATTGAAGAGCTAGACGATCTGGCGCATAGGGTATGATTCCAGCTTCAGTACCCTCGAGTGTATGACAAAAAAATGAATTCCTGCTCTCCTAAAACCTGGGCTTAGACAAGCAATAAACAGTAATTGCATGTATCGTCTAAATGACCACTTTGTAGAGAAAAATCTGCTGAAGAGGCTTGCATTTATCAGGAGAAAGAATTAACTTAAGCACAAGATGCAATTAACTAGCAATCTACTGAAACCCGTAGTTTAGTAATCGGATGATTCATTCATCCACAAATATTAAAACATGAGTCCACCTTACCATTTATTGGCAAAAGGGCTCTTAGCGCTTTTGCCAGAACACCGACTCTTGAGGGAAGTTGTTCCGTTTTTAACATAGGTGTTAATCGTCTCCACCCCTTTAGACGAAGCGCAACAAACATATTGAAATAAAAAAATATCGGAACTTTTCTTACACAGAGAAAAAATTAACCTCAAGCAAAAGCTGAATAGTGATCACTGTTCAGCTTTCTATTTTTTCGTATAAATCCAAAAACTAGATGATAATTCTCAATTTCGAGATTTAGAGATAGGATCAGGCCAGTCATACCCCGAATGATAATGTTGTTTTATCCATATTAAGTGAGAGATCCCAAGCCCGTAGGGATTGGCTAGCTCGAACGGTAACTAGCTTGTATCACCGATTTCGACGTGCGATTGAGTGCTTTCTTTTCAAGGGGATTACCAATCCTTTCGCTCTGCTTCGTGCTTAGTATCCCATGATGCAATTTCCAGAAAAGTGGTTGCCTAAAAAGGACCCGGCCTTGTTTCTTTTAGGACGTAGGTACTCCAAATCCGTCAAGAACATATAACCTGGATCGCTCATCCCCTAAAATGGCAATATTAATTTGATCCATTTCTAGGTGTCCAAATTCTCTTTAAACATTTCTCAAATTGGAAAAACTTACACGCCATTTTGACCCCTTCGAAGGGGTCTGGGTTTAGAACTATGAATTGGGCTTTGTGAATGATTCGCTAGCCCACAGAGATTGGCAAGCTCGAACGAACGGAGATACCTACGAATTTAAGCTTAGAGTTTCATCCTTGGTCGAGGGGCTTACCGTCCCCTTCGCTTCACTTCGGTCTCAGAAAAATCCATTTAATTCCTTTTTGAAGTGCTGACAAAGGATGACTTCTCTCAGCACCCAATCCTGACAGACATTGCTTATTCAAAACTAGAGTAGGAAGCCAGATCTAAACGGGGTTACGTTTATAACTTTCGTTCCTTCGTGCGCGACTTTTTTTTTCGCTTCTTTTCCTTCCATTCATTTCCCAATTCCGAAAGTTGGTCTGTAATGTGATCTACCTGCTCTTCTACAATGCGTGCGATGTTGGTCACATTAATAGGTTCTCCTCGCATCATTAGAAAGTCTTTGGGTGAGCTGGCGGTTGGAACTATGGCCCACATGAGCACGTAAATCGCTGCTCCCATTCCACCTCCTATTGCAGCGAGTGCAAAGGCTATTCGAATCCAAATGGGATCCTGAATTCCAAAATAGGCTGCTAAACCGGAGCAGACACCACCCACCATTTTGTCACTGGGATCACGAAATAGTTTTCGCCCGGTAGCGTACTCACCAGAGGACTTCGACCGCTGGTCGTCGACTTGATAATCTTCATCATCGAATTCTGCAGGCGTACCAAGTATTGCTATGGCTTTAGAGACGTCGTTATAGGAAACTATTTGCTTGCCCTTTGTTCGTTCATCAAGCAGCTCGGCCATGCGTTGCTCAATGTCATCAATGATCTCATCACTACCTTCGGCATGGCTAAAATGCTGTGCAATTTTCTCCAGATACTCATGCAAGTATGTATACGCATCCTGGTCAATGGTGAATGGCATTCCTCCTACATTAATGGTGTGTGTCTTATTCATTCTCTACAAGGTTTTTAGTTGATTGATTTACTACATGCACCAGCCGCTGCCAGGTGCCAAGCAGTTCTTTTAAAAATTGTGTTCCAGATTCTGTCAGATGGAAGTATTTCCTGGGAGGTCCACTGGTCGATTCTTTCCAGGTGTACGCCAATATGCCCGCATTCTTTAGGCGCGTCAGTAGTGGATACATGGTACCTTCCACTACGATGAGCTCTTGCTCTTTCAGCCGGGTAATGATATCTGACGGATACATCTCACCTTCTGAAAGAAGGGATAAAATACATAGTTCCAATACCCCCTTCCTCATCTGTGCCTTGGTATTTTCTACTTTCATGACAACAAATATAAGCACTTATATAGTACTATGCAATACAAAGTACTATAATGACACCTAATACTATATAAACGAAGCAAAATGATCGACGAATGTCAACATTTGGTAGAGAATGATTAGCATACTTCTTCGAAAAATAGGACAGTGGGCCTACAATCTGCGCAGTCTAAAGGTGAACTTGCCATTCCGATCACTGGCTTCCAGGTTTAATTTGTTGCGATTGAGACGATCGATGCTACCAAAAAGAAAGAAATCTTCGCGGTTGAGAAAATCGTAAAAAACAGCATCCACGAAAATCTCCAGGTCGTCTACATCCTCATCTGCAATGATGGACCATTCACCTGCGAAAACTGAGCGTAGAGAAAAATCATCGTAAGCTGCCGTATAATCGGGAAAAAACTCTACCACATCATTATGGTATTCGTGCGTAATGTTGTCCCGAAAAAGGGCGTTGTCTCTCTTGTAGAAGACCTTGTCGAACACCCATGCACCAATCAGTCGATCTTCCTTTCGACGTATTATCCCTTCCTTAGTGCAACTGGAGACACCTATAACACCTATCAATAGCCAGAGTAACAAGTGCTTCATTTGTATTGCTTTTGGTTTTAACTTCAAGTTACCAGATCATTTAATGTAAAACACGCATTATCAGGCCATTAAACATAAATTAACATCAACTTTAAAGACCTGTTAAGGCCTGTATACGAAACGAACGCTGATTATCGTTAGTAGACCTATGGTCCATGAAGTCCGTATCTAATGACCTAGACATAAGCACCTTTATCATATCGCATGTCAAGAAGATAGGATTGTATATCTTTGGCTGCTCACAAAATGTTCTCTATGGACTATAGCACACTCCAGCTCATTGGCGGCATCGCTTTTGTCGTATTAATCATTATCGAAATCATCTTCAGTCTCAAATATGAGCCTGAACTATACGAATGGAAAGATCTAGCCGCCAGTTCATCAATGGGCATTGGTTCTGTCTTTGTAGCAATCGGCACTAAGGCGCTGACTCTTGCCTTTTTCTTCAGTGTTTATTACTTCTTCAATCCAGAGGTCGATGGTATCCGCATCAATCTTCTCGGCTACGAGGCTTTTGGTTGGGCATGGTATACTTGGCTGATTTGTCAATTTTTGGATGATTTTAGCTACTATTGGTTTCATAGGGCGAATCATGAAGTGAGGTTCTTTTGGGCTGCTCACATTGTACATCATTCATCCGATCACTTCAATTTAGGTACGGGTATTCGCAACGGCTGGTTCACACTACTCTACAAGCCACTCTTTTACATGTGGCTTCCCGTACTTGGCTTTCACCCAATCATGGTAGTAACTTGCATGATCATCGAGTCTTTGTGGCAATTCCAACTTCACACCCAATTTATTCCTAGATTGGGATGGCTAGAAAAATTTCTTAATGCCCATAAGCATCACCATGTGCATCATGCTTCAAACCTTGAATATCTTGACAAAAATCACGGTGGATACCTTAATCTATTTGACAAGTTGTTTGGTACATTCAAGGACCTTGATGAATCCAATGAGACACACTTTGGCGTTCTACATCCACCCAATTCGTATCATCCATGGCACATTCTAACCCATGAGTACAGAGATATTTGGCGTGACGTGAAGAATGCAAAAACCTGGAAAGGAAGATTTATGTACGCCTTTGGCCCTCCGGGATGGAGTGAGGATGGATCGCGAAAAACCGTACGTCAAATTCAAAAGGAGATGAAGGAAAAGAACATTAAGTCTCAGGCTGAAATGCCACCAGAAGTTTTTGCTCAGCACACTGAGGTCGTTGGATAATGTAACTCTATATCCTCAGGCGAATCTTTGCTTAAGAAGGTGTTTATCACTTCACAGCATCCCTTACTGGGTCTACAGCTTATTGACTTTCTTCTCAAAAGCGATTTGCTTCGTATAATAGTTGTAGAAAAACATGATGCCCGTCACAATGCCCTTCGTGACGTATTGGTGGTCGTCAAAAAACTCAATTTTACTGATCCAGTAGATCAATAAAGTACTGACCGCAATGCCTATTATAGAAAAAGACATCGACAATAAGAAAGTTGTGCGCACCTTCCGCTTCAGGGCGAAAATGAATTTCTTTTGTAAGAAAAAATTGACAAGAAATCCACAGCTGGCAGAAATGATGTTCGATGAGATCTTGCCCAGCCCCGCATAGTAAAGCGCTAAGTACAAGGTGTAGTCTACAATAGTTGCCAGTAGGGAGGTACTGGCAAATTTTGCCTTAGGTAGGATAAAGTCTCTTGCAATGCCACGCAGGTTCATCATACTAACAGAGCTCTCTTAGAGATCACGCCGAAACTAGACAATTCATATCAAAACGATTTGCAATTTTCGTCAATTTCAACTAACCCACTTAAAACGTATCGCACAATATCTGTACTAACATAGTCTTTGGTAGCTTATACTCTTCGAACTGCAGCTTTTAGCCAAGAAACTCGTACATTCTGTAAATTTTACACTCTATGAATATCAATAGAAAGTCCTTTTTAAGAACACTAGGTGGAGCTTTGTTTAGCACCGGCCTATACCTTAAATCACCAATGTACGACCCTGCTAAGTCAGAAAGTGGGCTTAAGTTGGGGTTGGCTTCCTACACTTTGAGAAAGTTTACGCTAGATCAAGTCATCACCTTTTGCCATTTGCTCGGCATTGGTGAACTGGCACTCAAGAGTATGCACCTCCCATTAGATAGCTCACCTCAAGACATTATAAAAGTCGCTGGTGAGGTGAGGTCCGCTGGAATTAATCTTTATGGTGCAGGGGTTGTCTACATGAAATCTCCGGAGGAAGTGACCAATGCCTTCACCTATGCGCAAAAAGCCGGCATGAAGGTTATCATCGGGGTGCCTAATCATGATCTATTACCCCTGGTAGAGTCAAAGGTTAAAGCCACCAATATAAAATTGGCCATCCACAACCATGGACCTGGCGATGAGCTCTATCGCACGCCTGCTGTGGCCTACGAACTAGTTAAAGATATGGACCCAAGGATGGGGCTTTGCATAGATATAGGTCATGTCGTCCGGATTGACGAGGATCCCATTGAGGATATAAGAAACTTCGCAGACCGATTATTTGACCTACACCTTAAAGACGTCAATAAGGCTGAAGCTGATGGACACAGTGTAGAAATTGGACGTGGAATAATTGACATCCCCGCCGTTCTGGAGGCATTGGTCAAGGTAAAATATGCTGGTATTATGGGACTCGAATATGAGAAAGACGGCGATGATCCCATAGCCGGTCTTGCCGAATCAATCGGTTATGTCCGCGGTGTGATGCGAATGATGCAGTAACATTTTTTTTATTGATTTTAACCATGGAAAGATGCGGAAACCACAAACGAAAATAGCCCTAAGAAAAGCCCATTTAATGTGCCTATTACTTGCCTTCTGCTGTACATTTCTCAAGAGTCAGGACCAGCCTCCACCCCTACCCTATACACTATCAGCCCAACAAATGAAAGACTACAGTCAAGCGTTTGAGGGAGAACGGTTTGCAGACAATCGTCCGAAAGTGTCGGATCAAATTTTAGAGCGGATGCGTCTGGTAACCATCGAAGAGGCTTGGAGTGTTCTAAAGAGCCATGGCTATAACAACCAATATCAAGGTAAATGGGTAATGACTCACGAGAACCCTAATCTAGTGGGCAGAGCTGTGACTTGCGATTTTATACCCTACCGACCCGATGTTGCTGAGGAGGTCGTGTCACAAGCACGTACACAAGGCCTTGCAGGAAGAGATAAACACTGGGTCATGGACCGCCTGACAACTGGAGATGTATTGGTGGTTGATTTGATGGATAAACAAATTGGCGGAGGACTCATTGGGGACAATCTTGCCAATATGGTCTATCAAAAAACCGGCACGGGTGCAGTAATTTGGGGCAGTGCCCGTGATCTCGCTGGTGTGCTTGAACTTGAAGATTTCCAAGTGTTCACTAGAAATTGGGATCCGGCAACTTCGTCGTCCTACGGTAAAACGATGGTCATAGGGTATAATACTCCAATAACAGTAGGTCGGGCCTCGGTCATGCCTGGAGATGTGGTCCTTGGTTTACGTGAGGGGATTGTATTCATTCCGGCCCACCTTGCCCAAGAGGTAGTGGAGACATCTGAATACATAAGATTGAAGGATGAGTTCGGGCACATGCGACTACAAGAAGGCAAATATACCGCCGGACAAATAGACGACACCTGGACCGATGAAATCACCAAGGACTTTCGCTCATGGGTGCGCACTAAGGTAGATTCTCTACCGGCTGAACAGCAAAAAATGCTGCGTGCCAAAGATTGGTTCTGAATCAGTAAGCACGTTCGAAGTCAAAATTTTTCCCATTCAGGATTTTTGTTCTGAAGTCCCGAGTAATTAATCGTATTTTTTGTAGGAAACGAACAATGTCTGCATGCGTTGCTATTTGTCTACTGTAGTACTTTTATTATCTATTGCCCATCAATGCATAGCTCAAGAAAACTTCATATTAAGTAGTCAAGCCGAGGTTGATAACTTTGGGCTCACGGTGGAGGCTAGCCTATTGGGCAATCTAATCATCAGCAGTACAGGCATACAACAGCTGCATGCACTAAATTCTATTCATCACATCAGTGGATTCCTGTATATCCATAACACTGATCGTTTACGCGATTTGCAAGGTTTGGACAGTCTACATTCTATTGGAGGAGGCTTCATTTTACAAGATAATAGTCGACTGACCAATTTGCATGGTTTGGGTAGGTTACGAAATATCGGTGCATATGTAACCATCGAAAGAAATGAATCGCTGCAAAACCTTGAGGGGCTGGGACCCATTATACGAATAGAAGGCGACCTTACGGCATTGCAAAATGCTACCCTGTTCAATTTTCAAGGCCTAGAAGGAGTAAGAGCTATCAGAGGATCCATAGATTTATGTGACAATCCCAACCTTGTCGATTTTACTGGCCTCGATAATGTGCGAAGTGTAGGAGGGAACATATACATCTATAACTCAGCTGCCTTAAGAGATTTGTCTGGATTAAATAAACTAGTTCGTATTGGCGGAGAATTTGATTTGGGCGAGAATAGGAAGTTAAGTAGTCTTCAAGGTCTCGAATCCTTGGAATCGATCAAAGATTGTTTCTATATTTTTAACAATCCATCACTACACAGTATTGAGAAACTTCGGAATCTGAGAACATTGGGAGGGACATTGACAATCATTTTTAATGGCCAGTTGGCCAGTTGCGAGATGAAGGGCCTATGCAGTTATTTTCTAGATCGTTCATCCGGAATTAATATTTGGAGAAATGGAAAAACCTGCAGTAGTAGAGAAGCCATTCAACTTCCATGCACACAAACAAGACCATTTCGTAGTGAAATTTCTCAAGAAGTCAGAGTATTCCCCAATCGCACCAAGGACATCGTCTACATCGAGGGCATCGAACAAATATATCACCGAATACAGATCTCTAATTTATCGGGACAGATCCTTTTCGAGACAGAGATAGAACAAAATCATTCGATAGATTTAGGCCAGTATCCAAATGAAACCTATTGCATTATACTTCAGTCGAAAAATAGTCAAAGTACTCATAGAATTATTAAATGGTAAGCCACTCACATTTAATTTCCGCTAGAAATTAATTTAGAACAAAACCCTTGTTGGTCATCAAATTCGGATATCATTGCGGTAGACCTACTGCATAATGTGCTTTAAAATCAAGCGAATAATTTACCTAAACAATTATGGAAATATTATGAGAAAAATACTGACTTATCTTCCTTTTATTTTCCTATTTAGTATTAGTTTACTCTATTGTCAGGAAAAACCGAATGTTGTTTTTATAGCAATAGATGATCTAAATGACTACGTAGGTTGTATGCAAGGTTCCATTCAAGCACGTACACCTAATATCGATAGACTGGCTGAAATGGGAACGTTATTTACAAATGCTCATTGTCAAGCCCCCATCTGTGGACCTTCCAGAGCAAGCATCATGACTGGACTTTACCCCTCAACTACTGGAAATTATTTACAAGTCAGGGATAAGCTAATTAAAAGCTCTAATGCTAAAGCTGCCGACGCAGTATTTATGCCTGACTACTTTGAACAACACGGCTATCAATCCCTGGGAGTTGGTAAAATCTATCACAATGGTGACGGTGCGAAGACCTTTGATCAGTATGGAGGAAAATTTGATTGGTTTGGACCTAAGCCAGAGCAGCGCTTAAAATATGATCCTGCATGGTATGATCACAAGATTGGAAGTACACAGACAGATTGGGGTGCCTATCCATCTGAAGATAGTCTTATGACGGATTATAAGGTGGCTAACTGGGCGATTGATCAACTCCATAAAAGGCATGAGATGCCATTCTTTCTAGCAGTGGGATTCCTACGACCCCATGTGCCTTGGTACGTCCCTCAGCACTGGCTTGATCAGTTTCCTATAAATGAAATTAGCACACCTCCTTACCTTTCAAATGACCTTGACGATATTCCCCCTTTCGGAAGAGCTGTAGCGCATACTCCATGTATGCCAACTACCGAAGAAATGATTGCCTCAGGAGAATGGAAAAATGCAATACAGGCCTACCTAGCATGTATCGCCTTCATGGACGCACAAGTTGGCAAAGTGCTTTCTGCTCTTGAGCAATCTAAGTATGCCAACAACACCATCGTAGTGCTTTGGTCTGATCACGGATATCATCTTGGGGAAAAAAACCGATTTGCAAAGCAAGCGCTCTGGGAGAGAAATTCGCGTACCGTACTGATCTTCAAAACACCAAAGGCTCAGCCGAACCAAGAATGTCATGCACCCGTACAGCTCTTAGACATTTATCCGACCTTACTTGAGCTATGCGATCTTCCAAAGTATCACCTTGCTGAAGGTCACTCCCTAGTCCCATTGATCAAGAAACCTAATACTTCCTGGCCATATCCTGCACTTACCTTTTATGGTGAGAAAAATATAGCCATACGGGACCGACAATATCGGCTTATTCAATATGAAAATGGTTCCCAAGAATTATACAACATGTCACTCGATCCCAATGAATGGTCGAACCTAGCTCCGGTATCCAGTGAAAAAGGTCATATTGCCCGCCTGCAGCAATTCATACCTAGGACCTGGGCACCACTTTCAAAATATTCCGACTATAAGATTAATGCATACTTTACTGAAAAATCAAGTAAATAGCTGTGATTCTCTTCCAATGATGATCAAAAGACTAGCTTTCTTAAGTATTGTGTCCCTACTCCTAGCCAGTTGCCTGAACAGGAAAATCACGACACAGAACATAAATACTTTCTCACAAAAGCAAAGGATGTTGATCTCTAAAGGAGACCAATACCAACCCATGCGTATTTTAAAAATAACCAATCATAAAGATTCATTAGTTCTCAGACGTAAATCTACAGATGTTCAGTTATCAGGATCAGATCCAGCACTGGAATTATTTCTCAGCCGTCTATATATGACTGTTACAGATAGTATGTCTTTGGGCGTAGGCATAGCAGCACCGCAAGTTGGCGTATTGAAAAACATTATTTGGGTTCAGCGATTCGACAAGGAAGGTTTTCCTTTTGAGCCCTATATTAATCCAAAAATCCTCCAGTATTCTATGCTGAAACAAGATTGTTTAGAAGGATGCTTATCGATTCCCGATCGCCGAGATACAACGAACAATCGTGCTTATGCGATTCTGTTAGCGTATGATCGACCCGACGCCACAAATCATGTAGAGATGGTAGAGGATTTCACTGCGGTCATCTTTCAGCACGAAATAGACCACCTTAAGGGCATCCTCTACCTTGACCATTTACAAGAAGAAATTCGAAACGCGCGTAACTAATGCTAACGACTTGTAATATTTAGAAGCATCCGCTGCTGCGATGTAGGAGTCGTTATCCGATAGAATATCCATCTCGGTACTTCCTGCGCACAAATGCATTTGCCTGATTAAAATTTGTGATCTTCATGTTTTCTGCATCCCAAAGCAATTTCTTTCGACCGATATACCTTTTACCTCCAGCCCAGATGTTCGCATCTTTATATTCCGGATTCTTTATGAAGAAGCTCTTGATGGCCAGATTGCCAATCAAAATACTTTCTGTAAATGGTCCGGCATAATCAAATGAGGAACTGGTTTTACCATCTTCATATCCGGACATACAGGCATTAACCCACTGTAGGTAATGTCCTTCAGGAACGCGTTCGATCGTCTGCTTAGGCAATTCTTCCTCATCCATGCGTGTAGTAGGTATTAGTCGAGGGTTGGCCCCATAACAGTCTGCCATCAGGGTTCCTTTGTCTCCTTCGAAGATGACACCCCCGTCCCAGTTGCCTAATTCTTCATCTGCTCCCAGTTCATCAGGTCTATCGGGAAGTAGTCCTCCATCTAGCCAAGTGACATCGATCTCACCATCTCCGTCTGTACGTGGATACTTAAGATGTATTTTGGTGGCATCAGGAAAGCTGTCTGGGTATTGTAACTCCTCAAATTTTTGTTTGTAGCTGCCTGACATGCTGCACTCTACTTCGCTAGGATACAAAATGGGTAAGATGCGGTACACAGGATCCATAATATGGCAAGCCATATCACCCAATGCTCCTGTTCCATAGTCCGACCAGCCGCGCCAATTCCATGGGACATAAGCTTCATGATAATCCCGGTAGGGTGCTGTTCCTAACCATAAATCCCAATCTAGTTCGGTTGGAATTGGTTGTTTTTCGATGGGAGTCTCAAGTGCCTGCGGCCAAATGGGTCTATTGGTCCAACATTTGACGGTATGCACTTTGCCGATCATGCCAGCATCATAGATTTCCTTCATCTGGCGAACACCATCTCCCGAACCACCCTGGTTGCCCATTTGGGTGACCACTTTATACTTCTTTGCAGCCTGGGTCAAGATTCTTGCCTCATAAATATCATGGGTCAACGGTTTCTGCACATATACGTGTTTACCCATCTGCATGGCTGCATAGGCTGCTACCGCATGCATATGGTCAGGAGTCGACACTGAAACGGCATCTATCTGGCTCCCTTCCTTTTCAAGCATTTTCCGAAAATCCTTGTAATAAGGGGCATCGGGAAACTTTGTCCTTGACTCTACTGCCTGCCTATCATCTACATCACAAAGAGCTACAATCTTCACATGTGGACTTTCCGCAAAGCTTGATATGTCACTGCGCCCTTTACCACCGGCCCCAATACCTGCAACGTGCAATGTATCACTGGGGGCAATAAAGCCCCTTCCCCCAAGCACATGCCGTGGTACAATCATATAACTAGCAGCAGCCATGCCTGAATGCTTTAAGAAGTCCCTACGTTTGCTTGATTTCATCTTATCCATCTAGAAATATTGTTAAAAAATTCGTATCGATCTACCTTCGTCAATTGAACCTGAGTATGGTTTTGAGGTCCCCCTCGCAACCAAGCTAAAGATATAAACTCCCAGTGGAGTCAGACCTGAAACTCCAATAAAGATCAATCTGACCCAGGCAAAGCCGCTATTAGACCGACCATTGAGATTTTGCATTGTGATTTTGGTCTCAGACAGGGCCCACCCGGCTGGGCCATTCGGACGGGCATCAAAACCACAACGATCGGTAAAGCCGCGATTGTCCAGGGGACATCCAAGCGAATCAACTACCTAAACAAGTGGGATGCCATCCATGGTCAGGGCTTCCCGGTATTTTATCGAGTTGCTACGCAGTATGAGGCCGAGAGGGATTAAAATTTCTGCTCATATTTCAGTAGTTGGTCTACCGTAGTTCTTGGACTGGTGTAGCTGAGTGCGACCTAATTATGATATGCAGTGTTGTGCACCAGGGTTTTCCCACATGTGGCACATGCTGCTGCACTTCCCGCTCCACCTGCATGTCCATCGGGGCATGTGTAGTGGTAAACTCCTGCAGCATTTACTGCCGGTTCAGGCGTGATCGGATTCGCTCCTGGCGTGATGGTCGTTGCTGGAGGAGATCCAGGAGTAATGGGCGATGTCTGTATACTTTGCTGCTGCTGAGCATGATAGGCCTGATTGTGCTCATAGGCTGAACCACATACCGGGCAATTTGCCTGGGCCGGACCGCCGCTACCTTCGCAATTATTGGGACATACATAGTGTTGAACGCCACCCGTGGGCACAGCTGCAGCTGCCGGATTGGTAACCGCACTAGGAGGTGTTACACTCCCTGCAGGTATGTCTCTTAAAGACTCGCGAGCTTGTTCCCTCACCGATTGATCGCCTTCGCCAGCGCATGAGGATAGAAACAAGATAAATGTAGCCGTACTGAAAACGCAAGTAAGAAATCTAAGCATATGCATGTTTAAGAATTGAAATCAAAAGATAAGTAACGGTAAATGATGTCAAATCCGTATGTTCAAAGATATATTTCCTGATACTATTATAAAGATATATAATATAACACAGTTCTACGACCAGTATTCGGTAATAGCGAGTGCAATCTCTGCCTGCATACTAAAGGACAACTGAAATCAGTTTGAGTAGCAAGACCTTAGAAATTTGATTATGTATTCTAGCAAACTTGCCTTCGTTTTCTTATCTGCTATCTTATGGATGAGTTGCAACAAGAAACTAAAGACGGAACTTGAGCTCAAAAAGGAGCAGGTGGAGCAACTTCAAAGCCAACTAGACCATATTCAAGAGACAAATAGTAGTCTTCTAGATCGACTCTCAGATATGTCCGTGATCAATAAAGCCGGTGCTGAAAGCATTCAACATTCCTTGGAAAATATCAATCAGCAATACGCCTTCATTGAGGATTTGACAACCAAAATTCAGACAAAAGATTCCATAAACCTAGCCTTAGTCACCAATATTAAGCGCTCGCTTGCAAACATCAATGATGAAGATGTGCAAGTGGAAGTCCGCGGTGGAGTGGTCTATGTGTCAATATCTGATAAACTCTTATTCCGCTCAGGTAGTGCCATACTAGGAACACAAGCGAAGACTGTATTGGGGAAGCTCTCTTCAGTGATTAATGACCATGATGATCTGGACATCCTTGTGGAGGGACACACCGATGATGTGCCCATGAATACCGAATGTGTCAAAGACAATTGGGACCTCAGTGTAAAGAGGGCAACATCAGTTGTCCGTTCGTTGCAGAATGACTACTACGTAACACCGGAGCGTCTCACGGCAGCTGGTCGATCAAAGTACTTGCCCAAAGCCGATAATTCAGATACCCAGGGACGCAGCCTTAACCGCAGAACGGAAATAATAATTACTCCAAAGTTGGATCAGTTTTTTAAATTGCTGGAGTCGCCCAAACTTCCGGGCTAAAAGTCATTCTTGATCAGGTCTCAATTTGTATTTTTTACGGTAGTCTTTCTTTTTCCCATCCTTGGATGGGGGCAAAATCCAATTGGTGTCTGGAAAGCCTATGATAGTGAACACAAGAAACCCCGCTCTCTGATCAAAATCTATGAAAAAGAAGATAGATTATGGGGGAAGGTGATCAAACTCTTCCGCACTCAAGAAGAAAATAAAAACCCACTGTGCTTCAATTGCAAGAAAAATGACCTTCGATATAATCAGCCAGTACTAGGTATGGTGCTGCTCAAAGATTTACGAAAAAAAAACGGTGTTAGGTGGGACCAAGGAGAAGTGCTTGATCCCGACACCGGAAATATTTACAGTTGTTATCTTGAAATGATTTCAAAAGATAAACTCAAAGTTCGAGGATATCTGGGATTTAGTTTGTTTGGCCGCACTAAGTATATGTATCGAGTAGAAGAGCATGAGGAGGGTACCGTAGAAATAATTAGCAAACTGAAATAGGATTGATATTCGCAACACTCAGAACTGATCCTTTAAATACCAAACAAAAGCTGCCAATAGTAAATTTTTAGAGAAATGTAGCAACTCTTTAATCTGTTCTTCCAACGTTTCTTTATCCCAAAACTTGTGCATAATAACCGCTGACAGTATTAAGAAAATTGAGATGGCATAGAATCCATATGTCTGATATTTCTCTATCAGCAGCGCAGCACTTCCGACCAGCAATAAAGCACCACTCATACGAATGGCCACATAGGAATTTAAGAGCCCACCATCAACGGCGTACCGCTCCATATGTCGACCAAATAAGAAGTGGAATAGACCGAACAGTCCGAAGAAGGCGGCCACTAGATTGAGGATCAGGTCATCAGATATCATTGAGCAAAAATACACATTAAAATAATAGTTAATGTGTTATCTACACTCAATTAATCGCACTATTCTATACTTTCTTTCTTTGCATCTTGCGGAGGTTCAAAACGGGCTTTATCCTCGATTTCGGTAAGAAATTGATAATCCTTAAATAGCCGAACATGGTTTTTAGATGTGCCAAGACTTCCATCCTGCCATACAAAATTCTCCATTTTACCTGGCATCATTATTCCCTGTACATATTGATATCCGGAATACACTTTAGCACTGCTAAAAGCCTGGTCAGGTGGCGTGTCCTTAAAGTAGGTAATGGAGTATACGAGAATTCGCAACATGTATGTGCTGGGATCCAAATACAAGAAATAAACATCATCAGGTGTCAATCCCACAGACTCACCGTAAGCAACCTTTAGACACAAGTAGTCAGTACTGTCTATTCTTTGCACACCCAGATCTTCGAGTTTGACACCGGGATCCATAAGCACAAAGGGGATCCCAACAAAATAGAAATCCAAATTGTAATAGAATGCGACAGATTTACCGGGCAACTTACTTGCATCCGGAAGCGCCCAAGCTACCGCTCCATTATATCCTACTGTATAGGCTTCCGATTCGATAAAGGCCCTGCGATCTTTCAAGTGGGTCAGTTGATAAACAGGCGTACCATTATTTATTAAGGTGTATGCTAATCCCTCAAATTCATTCCAGCGCTGCATACCTCCATGTGCCAATATGCATTTATCAAGCAGATCTTGACCTTCACCCTGAACTTTAGGTGGCATACTTGTAATTGCTTCATGTTTCTCAATTTCTTGTGACCCCGAATTTCCCATTCCACAGGCAATGAGAAACACCATCGCTGTAAAAACTGATAGCTTACCTATGTTATTTTTCATTCTGCCAAAGTTACCATCATATCCGACTTACGCATCCCTTTCCACATTTTGAGCTATGCAATTCCCTAGGGCTTATTCGTGATATTCACGAGCCAGCGTATTCCACAAGCCTTGCAGCTCGGTTAACCGCCTGGATTTCTGATCCTTTACATTAGTGCGCTCGTTCGGATCCAAGCGTAGATTAAATAGGTATTGCTGACCATCTGCATCTCTTACGTACTTCCAGTCTCCACTTCTCAAGGCCTCCCATGGTGCCCGCCCCAATTCTGCATGTGCCCCCAGCTCCCAAAATAAAATGCGGTGTGGCAACTCTTTACCGCTAAAAATCATTGGGCTGATGTCAATGCCATCTAGCTTCTCAACTTGAGTTGACACTCCAGCAATGGCTGATAGTGTGGGGAAAAGATCTAGTGTGGAAACGACCTGATCAGAAGTCACTCCTGCCTCAATTTTTCTTGGCCATCTCACCAAAGCAGGAACTCGGATTCCACCTTCGAAAAGAGTGGCTTTGCGTCCCCGTAATGGAATGTTGCTACCTCCGTAAACAGGATCGCCGCCGTGATCTGTGATGAATAGGACAAGTGTATTTCCAGCCAGACCCGTTTCATCCAGCGCTGCAAGTATTGCACCTATTCCATCATCAAGATTGACAGTCATAGCCGCAAACTCACGTCTTACCTTGTCCTTGATATGAGACACTCTAAGCAGGTCCTTGGCCTGGGGCTGCATTATATTGACCGGTGCATCGTCAGCAGGACTATATCCTTTGCCAAAATGAGGTGCATTGTAAGGTAAGTACAAGAAAAAAGGCCTGTCCGAATCTCTTTTGTCCTTCAAATACTCTACCGCCTCTCTAGTGATCAATTCAGTGGCGTATCCGTCCTGATGGACGTGCTCGAAATTGTGATACCAATCAGGAATCTTGCCATAGGTCATGGTAAAGTAATCTATACAGCCTCCGGTATGACCTCGAAAGAAGTCGAAGCCATGATTGTTGGGCAAAAACTCTCGTTGGCCATGGCCCAAGTGCCACTTACCGATCAAAGCAGTCTCATAGTCTGCATGCTCACGCAGGAGGGCAGCAATGGTGGTCTCGGTAGGCCGAATGCCTAGATCTTCATCTCCCATAAACATTAAGGCACTCAACAGTTGATCGTGAGACCTACTTGGATTTCTGCCAGTGAGTAGACCAAAGCGCGAAGGGGTGCAAATGGCTGAAGCAGCATAGCATTGTTCGAATTTCATGCCCTCTCGGGCAAGCCTATCTATATGTGGTGTTGGAATTTCAGATCCATAGCAGCCTACATCATTCCATCCTTGGTCATCTGTAAAAATTAGGACGATATTAGGAGGATCTTGCGCACTGATGGCAAGTGTACAAGCCAAATAAAAGATGACACCTAGTGATCTAAAATAATACCGTTGAATGCTCATTATTATGGTGAACTTAGAATTGAATAAATCTTCATTTTTACACTGATCAGGAAAAATATACTACACACTGTGGCCGACAATATAATTAAGTAGTAAGATTTGCAAGTCAAATAGTTGCACTCCCCCATATAACCTCCTACATTGAGCGCAAATATAATTGTTCAGATATGTCAAAAAAATCAGTGTTCCTATCAGACATCTCCAACCGAGAATTGGAGATTTTTCTTAAAGATCACCATACAATCTATATCCCAGTGGGGGCGACTGAACAACATGGTCCACATTCACCTGTTAGCACTGATGTACTAATTCCCCAAGAAATTGCAAAAAGGGTGGCTGAAAAACAAGAAAATGCACTCGTGGCCCCCGCCTTACCCTATACCTTATCCTATCCCCACCGAGGGTTTGCTTGTGAATTTAGTTTGAGCATCGAAACCTTCATGGCTACGATCAAAGAACTAGCCATCTCCTTCGCTCGAGCAGGTTTCAAACGCATCGTCTTTTTAAACGGTCACTATGACAACACCTATGCTTTGGCTTATGCATGTGCCCAAGCAGCAGAACAATTGCCGGAGGGTACAAAAGCCTTTCCATTTAACTACTGGGATGGCATACCAAATGACAAGTGGATGCATGTCATTGAACAGGGTAAAGGTCTGCATGCCGGCGAAGGAGAAGTGTCTATGATCTTGGCGATCAGACCTGACCTCATAGATATGGAGCACCTCAACACCGAATTTCCCAATTTCCCCGACACCAAAACGCAGTCTCCCGCCCTTCACACCGCGTTCTTTTTCTCTGCCCCAGGCAGTGTCTATGCCATGACAAAAAGTGGTACCTGGGGAGATGCCACTAAGGCATCATCCGACAAAGGAGAGACCTATCTCGAATGGGGAGTCCAGTCGGTAATTGATCTAATGGCTGATATCGAAAAAACATTCGCAGAGCTACCGATTCGATAATAGCAAATACGGCAATAAAGGCACCCAGTAAAGGATAAGCCACTATTTGGTATAACTCTTGAGACCAACTTCTTTGATAAACCGTCTGGCTAAAGACCTCCTATCCTATCATTCATAAGATTCAATCAGCTGCTAATATTGTTGGTTTAGTCGCATGTATCGAATTCTGTTGCTATCAAGAGTTTGGTAAATCTCTGCCATTTTGTTGGCTGTCTGCTATTTGGTACAGTGCTAATGCCAGCCCAACCCAGGTGTCTTTCGGGCTAAGGTCATTGAAGACCATTCACGCAGCTCGACTTTAGTTCAGCAATTTAAGCATGTCACCCTGTTCGAACTCGATGCAGATGGATTCAGTGCCTACGTTGAGGGTGATCATTACCCGGGAAGCATTACGACCATTATCGGCGATCAATTCCATTGGGATTTTATCCTTTCCGGTCATGATATTAAAGGTCCAGATTTTTACTTGAATCTTGCTACACCTCAGGGTAAGGTAAAGCGACGAATGGATAAAAACATAACCTACAGAGGCCATCTCAAAAAGAATCCCGATAGTCAGGTCCGCTTTTTGATCTCAGACGATTACCTCATGGGCTACATCAGTGATGGAACAGAAGAATACATCATTGAACCAGCTCATTTCTTTGATCGCCAGAGTCCTGAAAACCATTTTATCGTTTATCGAAATGCCGATCTAATTGATTCGAGAGATCACCCTGAGTGCCCTTTTCTTGATGCCCCACATCGTACCACGAGAGCCTATCATACAGGGTGTTAAACAGCTGCGTACTGCCAGAAACAGTAGTTGCAAAACCACAGAATTGGCCATAGCCCTGGATTATAGCTATGTCAGTAGCAATGGCGGCGAAACTTCAGCAGTCAATAAGGCCATCGGTGTAATGAACACCGTTGATATGTATTTCGATGATTCATTTAATACTGATGTGGACTTTGCCATCGTAGAAATGTTCGTGTCCACCTGTGCTCAATGTGATCCAAGTACATGGACAAGTACGCTGGATGCCTTGGAGCTACTGAACAATTTTGGCACTGGGGCCGCGGGCACCAGTGGATTCAGCACGGATTTTGACTTGGGGCAAATTTGGACCAATAGAAACATCGAATATGAAGGAAATTCATATGTGGTCGCCCTTGCTTGGAGACCAGGTGTATGTTACAGCAAGTATCATCTGCTGGAGGACTATACCAACAATCATAACAGACTTAGCACCCTAACTGCACATGAAATAGGATATAATTTTGGCTCAAAACACGACACCATTCCTGGTCACATTATGTATTCTAGTGTGAATGGATCAGGATCCTGGTCTCAGCTATCCAAAGATGCAATAAACACTGTCCTCTCCTATGCTTCCTTGTCTTTCAGATTGCGGGTCTTGCCCTAGTGAAATGGTTGTAAGCAATGACGGCAATGGCACCTATGAAGCTGCTGGATCGGTCTATACAAATGGAATTACCACAGTCAGCTCATCGGCTTTGTACAGTGCACCCAACGTTACCCTATTTCCTGATTTTGTTATAATGTAAGGTGCGGTTCTTGAGATTATGGGTGAAGGATGTAACAGAACTGAGTATTTCCGAGTCATCCCTTCAAGATACTTATATCCTGCGCTGAAAAAGGCTCCGATATTCGTCCGTTTCGATCCAGGCAAAGAGCTCCCTTGCCCGTACCACCGACCAATTGTTATTTCCTAGGAAGAAGCCAATGACTTTCTCTAAGGCATTTGGTGTCGCATCGTCATAGTTGGCGACTTGCAACATAAATTCTTCAATGGGAAAAGTAGACCAGGATCGCTCAGGCAAACCAGCCCATTTTGCCAACATCCACTTGGTAACTTCAACATCCTGACAGGCGATCAAGCCTCCACGGTCAGCAGTGTATTCTGCCGTCTGCTTCCAATAGTGAAGGGCATATCTCAATCCAGTGGAAAGCACTGTACTCAGTCCTAAAGTAATGGCAGAGAATGCCTCCATTATTTCCGGAAAAATCATCCCAATTTCTTGATACAGTATGTGATCACTTTTCATATGTGCTACTTCCCTACCAATGACAAACAGTAGTTCTTCAGGTGTCATTTTTTCTACTAAGGCAGTATTCAATATTATACCAGGTTCTTCTACTCCAATACTTACGGCAGAGAGGGTCTCTCCATCTTGAATATAGAGTTCGGGGATCGTTGACAAATGCAATATTTCACAAGCCTTATCTCTCAAGTACAGTAAATCTGGAAAAGTACGAGGAGTCACGGCCAAACTGCTGCCCAAATATTGGATCCTGATGCTGGTCTCAAAACTCAACTCATGAAATTTTGAAATTACTTTATTAATGCCACGCGTCTTCTTTAAGCGGGCCATGGCTTGCGTCTCAAGCGGGTGCTCGTAGTCACTTACTGTCAAGTCATTAATTAACTGTGGATTCATGTAGCAAAATAAGCTTTAGTTGGGGTAAAGGCTCTGCACATTTATTAGTACCTTAATTCACGATCAATTTTAAAGCATCACAAGATGAACAGACGAAATTTATTGAAGCATTCAGCAGCGGCAGCACTACTACCGTTGGTACCATCCATCTCCCAGAAAGACGAAGGAACATTAAATCCAGTTAAAATTACGAAAGTGAAGTCCATTGTGACCTGTCCACATGGCATTGAGATCATTGTCGTAAAAGTAGAGACTGATCAACCCGGCTTAGTGGGTTATGGGTGTGCTACCTTTCGTCAGCGTGCTCATGCTGTAGTGGCGGCCATCGATGAGTACCTGGATGATTTTTGCCGAGGCAAAAGGGTGGAGAATATCGAAGACATTTGGCAAACTACTTATGTCAGCTCTTACTGGAGAAATGGTCCAGTACTTAACAATGCGCTCAGTGGCCTGGATCAGGCACTCTGGGACATCAAAGGCAAGATGGCTGGAATGCCAGTTTATCAACTCCTAGGAGGAAAATCTCGCTTTGCTGTAGACTGCTATGCACATGCCAATGGTAAAACATCGGAAGAGGTGGCTGAGGATGTGACCAAATATATGGAACGTGGATTCCGCCATGTCCGCATTCAAATGGGTGGGTACGGGGCAACCCACCTGGCGGAACAACCCGACTTTAAGGACGCTGGCTATGGCATGCCTGACGACAACTACATGGATCAAAATCGTTATTTGAGGTCTATACCAGAACTATTTAAGACGGTAAGAAAACGATGTGGTGAAGAGGTGGAACTACTCCATGATATTCATGAACGTGTTCAGCCACTGGATGCCATTCGAATGATCCAAGCACTGGAAGATTACCATCCGTTCTTTATTGAAGATCCATTTTCTCCAGAGAACAATCGATATTTCGAAATGCTGCGAGAGCATACCACTGTGCCCATAGCCATGGGAGAATTGTTTAATAGTCCGCACGAATGGGTAGATCCGATGGTGAAAGGATGGTTTGACTTTATTCGCATACACATTAGTCAGATCGGTGGCATTACCCCTGCAATGAAAGTGGCACGCTTGGGAGAGTGGTTTAACATAAGAACAGCGTGGCATGGTCCAGGCGACGTATCGCCAGTTGGTCACGCTGCCAATGCCCACATCGACTTTGCCGTATGGAATTTTGGAATTCAAGAATCTGTGCATTTTAGTGATGAACTAAAGGAGATTTTTCCTGGTGCACCTTATGTCGAGAACGGCTATATGTATGTTTCTGATGAACCAGGCCTGGGCGTTGATGTCAACGAAGAATTGGCTGCAAAATATCCCCTACCAGATAAGTTCAAGTACAACTGGACTCAGGTAAGAAGGAAAGATGGTACTCCAATTAGACCCTAATTTTTTTTTATGAAAGATGTGATCTGATGATTTTCTCGATATAAACTTTAATGTAAGGTTTATCTATCTATCTTTATGTTAGTTATAGTCGAAACAAATGTTTAATATCTCCTTTATATGCACTTGATCAATAATCGGGTAGGTATACTGCTGTTTATACTTGCAAGTTGGTATAATTTCTGTGGTCACTTCCTTAGTTCCCCGATCAAGTCACTTTTGAGATACAATAATTGATATGATCCAATTCCCCTATCTGTGTAGGAGATCCGCTCTTGCATTCATACTCTTTATGTTGGGCTCGCTACATGCAATTGGCCAGCTGTCATTCACGGACCAAGCTGGTGGTTTTGGCCCTTTCATCGGACGAGTAGTATCTAATCTGGGACAGCCGATGATCGAAGGACAACCGAAGACATCGATTCTCGACCATCAAGGTTGGGAATTTGGGATTAAAAGTGAAATTTATCGCACCACCTATTTACGAGGTAATCTAATGGCTAGCTATATTCAGTTAGGCGGCAAAGAATTTCTTCCGACCGAAACCGATTTTCGAGAAGTGAACGTGAATCTTCAAGCCATTAAGGCAGCTTTGAATCCCTTACTATTCAAAATCGGCAATGATTTCATTCACGGATATGCGGGTGCCGGAATTTATGGCACCTTTCTCTTTGATCAAGAAATTGAGTCAGATCTCAATACCGATAACTACTGGGAGTCCGAGGAGCTCAAGGAACTTGATTATGGGCTGGATCTGGTAGCCGGTGTTCATATCTGGAGCTTCGACATTGAATTTCATGCTCAATTGGGCGCTACCGAAATGGGCAAACGGTTTGACGGAACCGCAATAAAACAGCAATTCTTTGGAATTTCGCTGGCCTACCTATATGTAAATCAACATGTAACCAGAAAGTCCTGTAAGAATAAGAAAAGCCTTAAACGCATCTATTAGTGAATCCGCTCCGAAAAGATCACCAAATCAAAAATGGTTCTTTTGGCAATCTTTCCATTTTTCTCAGTTAGTGCAATGTCTGAAAAATATCTATACAGCTTGGTTGATACTTTTGCACCAGTATTGAGTTGCAGAACCACTCCTGTAGCACTGCTATACTCGCGAACCTGTACCTTATCCTGGGCACAAAATAACTGCGCCCCTGCTGTATACATACCTATCAGACTTTACACGTGCTGATACTCTGGCATCACCCAGTGCTCTGACTCGATAAAGATTTTAGAAGCATTCGAGAATATTTTAGAGTTAGATCAAGGCGTGGGTTCCAGCTCATAGCCAATGCTATGGGCTGGGTTCTACAACGATGATATAACTCAAAAGAAATCGAATGAACCAAAATTATTTATCTAGTTAGAGTGCTCGTCTCGAAAAAGTGCAAATCTTATCCAAAATAGACTCATTTTATGAAGTTGGCACTTTCCGGAGTACATTCACTGGTAGACAATCTGTGTGGCCTACAAGATGGTGTTGGGGGATCATTATTCATCACAACCATCAATAATAGCTTCAAGGACTGCTCCACTATCTAGCGAAAAACCCGTAGAAAATTCTATGGTATTTCCAGCACTATAGTGAATTCGTGAAAGGCCCAGAACCGTATCTACAGTGATGATTTGATCCGCTGCCTCAAAAAGAATCTCTTGAGACGACCGTGCAGCAGCTAGCAATAGCTGTGACGAACAAGGTTGACAACTGTATATTCTCACATCATCCACATACCAACCAATCCTACCATTGCAACCGTCCGTACCCATCTCCCATCTCAGCCTAAGAACCTGTTCAGGCATAACCAAATTCGAAAGATCAACCACACTTGTACCCCAAGAGCCACTTACACTGCCTTCATCAGATCCGGTAAAGGCGTATTCTCCTGCCAGTGGATTGTCACTACCTATAATCGAGGGATGTAGAAGGTCACTATAACCATTAATCATGAACGAATTTTCTGGTAGTAGTTTCCAACTGCCCCCATCAATGTTGTACTTTATATTGCCTCCATCCCATCGACTTTCTGTCGAAACATAGTGGTCAAAAGCAAGTCTGATTTCCCCAACAACTTGTGACGGAATAGTAATGGGTGGTGACTCCATTCGCATAACTCCACTTTCAATATCAGCTACACAATCGCCATTTATTGGATCGACGCCAAAAGCTGCGCTTCCAGGACGTTGATTGGGTAAAGAACCTACTGCTTCCCATGACCTATCTTCCCAGGTAAGGACATTGACCGGCAGTTCTTCAGTTTGCCAACCTCCTAATCCAAACTCAAAATCTTCGTAAAAGATCGCTGAATCTTTGGTAGCTCCCAAACACATGGCGAACTAGCAGCGAGCAGGGGATCAAAGGCACAAGGAGGGGCCATTCGTAGTTCAACGGCAGCTATCACTTTTTGTAACTCAACTAAATCATCGACATCGATCATTTCACCAGAAGGTCCTGTCGCAGCTTCGGTCGTGCTCAATCCTTCAAGATCAACACCGATTAGATCTGTACAGGCAGCTTCCAGCGCATCTGCCTGCACCTCAAAATCACTTGTTGCCGTCAGGTATATATGTTGAGCTCGCCAAAAAATGTGGGCAGCCTTAGTAAATCCTAAACCTGCTATGGTATATCCATTATAATTGCCGCCATCCACCAGAAGTGCATAGGCGTGATTATGTACACCTGAATTTGTGTGCACTCCCCCTTGGTCGGTTACTGAACACCAATATTCCGTATCGGAGACTTTTCCGGGATCCCCATTGCAAGTGGGATCCCACATGTCTCGTATGGCTCCACCAAGAGCTGAAGCATCTTCTCCCATGCGCCATCTATCAGAACTACCACAGCTGCTCCTTTGGGCCAGGTCTTCACCTTGATCCTCATAAGCATTCAGAAGATCTATCGTTTCACCCCAAATATCTGAATATGATTCATTGAGTGCTCCAGATTGCCAAGCATAGATCAGCCCACTTGTGTATTCTGTGTATGCATGAGCCCATTCATGTCCGACAATATCATCTGAAGCTGTGCCCGTGCAATAATTGACTGTACTTCCATTCCAATTTGCATTCGGACAATTAATATTTGGGCTATTGTTTATCGTACGCATTTCGGCACCTGAACCATCATAGGAATCATACCCAAAAGCGTGATGAAAAAAATAATAGGTCTGACCAGCAGCCGCTATCTCGTTCTGCTGCCATTGGTCTAATCCTCCTGGAAATCCATCTCCCTCGGTCCAAATCTGGTTGGTCGTATTAACTTCATAAAGTCGTCGAAACAAAGCTCCATGGATGCCAGAGATCTGGTCAATGACCTCACCGGTATGTGCGTCTATAAAGAAAAACTCTCTGATATCCACACCATCATTTAACTCTAATTGATAAATCAAATGATTTGTGCCCGCAGTACCACTTAGTATACCACCTCGATAAATGTAAAGTTTTGCTGGCCTGTTTAGCCAAGAACGGATGCCTGGATCTTGCTGTCTCAGCTCCTCCTCCGCAATTTTCTGAACCCTGTCAGAAGTCAAACTTGGAGCAGTCGAGATCTTAATATCTGGGATGATAACACCATTTACCACTGTCAGAGATCCTGCAGCATCAAAGTGAAATTTTAGTTGCCCATCGAAGACCGGTACTCCTTGATGATATTGCTGGTAGATGATATGCTGTGCACCATATTTATCGATTCCTTCATCAATAAGCATAAGTTCTTTATCTGCATCTGAAATACCGAATACATCTCCATGTGCATGCATGAATGATCGACATTTTTCCGTGGCTGATGCTTCCGCGATTTTTAATCCCACCTGTGCTGGAAATCTGATAAAGTTGGGCCTTCCGGTAGATTTATGGTAAGAGATGGATGCTTGCGTGTTTACAGCAAAAGTGGCAAGTCTTTCATTGTCTACTTGTGCCCAGCTAAATTGAGGGCATAATAAACACCCAAATACAAGTAAACAAAGTATTTCCCTCACGAAAAAGAAGTCCTCAAATTTCCGGCGACACATTGCTGCAAAATTGCAAAAATTGTTCCGCATCAAAGTGTCAA
>JABDMH010000022.1 GCA_013001595.1 Saprospiraceae bacterium
TGCCGATGCGTGGCGTACGCCATCCTGCCCCCGTTACTTGGTCTTTAAACCCATAGTTGCCAAATTCCATCACAAAATTGATGCGTGTGCCTCGATTGCCGTCGTCATCATTGTCACTTTGCCACAATGCACCGTATGGATCAACGGCAACCTCATAGTTGTTTCGGAAATTATGACCCAATATTTCTATGTCAGTACCATCGGGATTGCAACGAAATATCATGCCTTGTCGAAAGGTCTTACCCATCTCGATGGGGTCCCCTTGTCTGGTTTTAGCCAACTCACCAGACTTTAAGCGAAGGCGTTCACCGGCATTGCCAAAATTGAAATACAATTTCCCCTCTGGCCCAAATACGACTGCATGAACGCCGTGATCATGGTCTACCCCTGCTAGACCCGTAAATAAGGTGTCTTTTTGGTCTGGTACATCATCGCCATCACTATCGGTAAAAACCAACATGCTGGGGCTAGCAGCGACATAGACCATGTCGCCAAGCTTGGCAATACCTAAGGCAGAGTTGATATCTGTTCCCTGGTAAAATACCTTTTCCGTGTCGGCCTTTCCATCGCCATCTGAGTCTTCAAGAATCAAGATTCGATCGCCTGCTTCACGCTGCGGATGATCGTTGCGAAATCCTCGATAGTTTTGTGCTTCGCATACCCATACCCGACCTCTTGCGTCGATGTCAATGTTGGTAGGATTGATCATCATAGGCTCACTGGCAAACACCTGTAGCCCAACATCATCATGAAGTTCGAAACTGGCAGGTGCATGCTTGACGTCTCGTTTTTCATCCTCCGTCAAACTGCCAAAATCAATATTGTAAGATTTTTCATCCGTTGTTTGACAAGAGAAGATGGCACAGATCAGTGCAAGTTGACATATAGATCGAATCATAATAATTTCTTGAAATGAAATAGGAACATGGTGTAGGTCACATCCTAAGCTCATAAAAATAGTGAAAGATTTCATCTCCCGTGGCTCTGGTTTCTGAGACAGTGCATTGAGAATTTTTCATATTCTTGATGTAATTACAGATGGAAAATAATCTCTTGCACAGAAAGTACTACGCTCTGGAAAAGTTCCCTGGGAAAGGGGGCTGGACCTATGTCTCTGTGCCGGAAATTCCTCCGGATCCAA
Organism: Saprospiraceae bacterium; assembly: GCA_013001595.1. Lineage (GTDB taxonomy): Bacteria > Bacteroidota > Bacteroidia > Chitinophagales > Saprospiraceae > JABDMH01. The sequence continues at coordinate 1,142 of JABDMH010000022.1, forward strand.
ATGCTCCTTTTGGTTGGGTGTCCGTAAGTGGCCAGATCGATGAGATACTGTTAGAAAAGATTAAACTTTTGCCCATGGGTAATGGAACGCTCTTCCTTCCGGTAAAAGCGGGACTTCGCAAGGCCCTGAATAAGAAAGCGGGTGATCAGGTGAGCCTGAAGCTATACTATGATGAAGGTGCGCTGCCCATTCCTGATGATCTTGAGGAAGTATTGGCCGATGAGCGGGAGCTCAAAGCTGCTTTTGACCAACTTCCAATAGCAAAGAAAAACGATCACATCAAGAGGATCGTGGCGTCTAAGATGCAAGACACCCGGGTGCAACGAATACTGGCACTACTGAAGGAATTGGAGGGCGAAGCAAGACGATAAATCTGGCGCATTGGCTACTTGTCACATTTGCTAACCAGCCAACAAGCTAACCATCTAACCAGCTAATCAGCCAACTAGCTCGTTGGCCAATATTTCCATAGTCATGGCCTGCTTGGCGAGGACCAATTTTTGGGCCCCGACGGCTTTGACTTGAAATGCGTCGTTATTTAGCGCCATATCGATCACCGTAGGCACAATACGATCGATGTCTTCTGGATTATCCAGATCGAATAGCCAATCTTCCAGTCCAATATCTGCCCACATAAATCCTTTCGTGGTTTGTTCTTTCCATCTGCCCACCAGTGCCGGAATGCCTTGGCCAATGCACATGATCGGTGAGTGCATTTCGTTGCCGAACAAGCCTAGGCTATGTCGATAGATACTTACCGCTTCACCTGTCAACCAATAATTAGGTCGCCATACTACTCGAGATTTTTGAATCTTACTGGGCAAGCGATCATATAGCAAGTCCTTGCCTACTTGCATCTGGGTTTGGTCTTCTGGGCAAAGGAGCACCTTGTAGCTAGTCTCCTTAATGATCCTCATGATGGCTTCCCTCCAAGGTGCATGATCATGTTCTTGCATTTGCTCATTTCGAGCATGCTTTACCAGATCGATCTTACGCTTCTTATCAGGGATCAGCCAGCTAGGTGTATAACGCAACCGCGGAATGCAGCAGAAGAATTTTTTGGTTTCGAGATCATGTTGCTCTATAAAGGCTTTTGCTCGTGCATCATCACGTAGATCGCACGCAAAGGCAGCATCTGGACCAAACTTCATGATGGGGGAGGAACATCCCTTTGTCTTGGCAAAAGCCAGCGACTTGGAATCCCGAAAAAAGACAAAGGCTGCCTTACTCAGCACTTGCACAGCACTGCTAATCGCAGCCGCTGGTTCAGGTGTAGTTTTCCAAGATTTCTTAGGGGGAAAGGTGATGCCATAGATGCCATAGGGCTTCTCCGTTTCTACGCTCCATTTTCTGACATCTCGTTCGGCCACTAATGATGCTCCAGATCCATGAAGTAGAAAATCACAAGTTTGGAAAGCTTCCCTTCGTTTGGCATCGGTATCTACGATAATAAGACCGGGGAATCGAGACCGTAAAATCTGGTCTACACCATTATCAATTTTGGAGGGCCACAAGTAAAGTTTTGCCTGGGGCAGATGAGTACTTAATATGTGTAGTATGCCAGGTGTATGTGCGATGTCTCCAATATTCACCGTAGCCCAGGAAGATCGGACCAGAATGTGCTTGGGCTGCTTAGGCATGCTTGCTCCAATGCAGGCAGCTAGGAGCCCTGCACCAGACTGCTTAATAAATGTCCGTCGATCGGTCATGTGCTTTTATGATAAATCTACAGTTTTATAGGCAGAGCCTACTGATAAAGATGATCTTGTAGCAAGGTCATGATTATCCCAACTGTTGGTAAATAATCCTTTGGTATGGTCGTTGTACTTCCATAAGGTAAGTCATCTATTGAACATGCTCGATCATTAACCGCTGATCTTATGAATCGATGCATTGCGCTCTTCACCCTCACTCTAAGCTTACACCTTTTCTGGACCAGTATGCCGCAAGCCCGCACATTACTCGCTGGTCCTAGCGACTTCAGGGATTCGCTGGCCATTCTAGTACCTGGTGATACCTTATTCTTACAACCTGGTGACTATTCCTTGTCTCTTAGATTGACTGATTTATCCGGGACAGCTTCCGCCCCCAATAATGATCGCTGGTCAACCGGGCCAGACAAAGCCCACGTTCCTGGGAAATGCTTGTTGCAATACAATTTCGATCACCCGTTGTAGCCATCTTCATTTAAAAGATCTTGTTTGTCAGGGTCAGAATATTTTCGGTATTGACGCACTGAAAGCCATGGGTGGTACCGGCAATTGGGCGCACCACATTGAAGTCGAAGGGCTAGAAGCCTATGGGTATGGTGCTGATCAACAAAATGTGGGCATCAGTACCAAATGTCCGAGTTGGTCTTGGCACATTCATCACAACATCATTGAAGGGGCTGGGACTGGATTTTATCTGGGTGATTCCAACGGAGAAGAGCCTTTTGTCGATGGAATCATTGAGTATAATTTAATCACCAATACTGTAAGATATAATGGTCAGATCAAACATCAGAATGTGAATACCAGGGATTTGGGTATTGGTATGCCTGCCAGTGCTAAGACCATCATTCGTTATAATGTGCTGAGCAAGGCGCAGAATGCATCAGGCGGCGGTTCTGCGCGTCCCAATCTATTGGTCGGCAATTTTCCGGCTAGTGGCAATGGATCTACGGATCATTATGAGATTTACGGAAATTTTTTATTCCAGAATCCTACGGAAGGATTATTCCAGGCTACAGGCAATGTGGCTTTTTATGATAATGTTTTATTTAATAGTCTTGGGGGATGGGGTATATCCATCCAAACACACAATGGATTTCAACCATGCGATATTGATGTGTTTCACAATACCCTACTGGTGAGTGGAGGCACGGGGCTATCCTTTTCTGGACTTAATGTCACCTTCACCCAAAGGGCTTGGGCCAATGCCATTTTTGCACCAACCCAGATTTCCGGTTCTCCCGATGTGTCTGGAAATATAACGGGAGTATATAATCAAGCTGCCAACTCCCTGAAGGCATCGAGTTTGCCCTTGTCTACGATGGATTTAACCTCATTGATGTCCGCCCTACAGATTACGGTCATTTCCTTATCTACATTTAGTGCTTACGCAGATTATGATCTGGATTTTGAAGGCGAACAACGTGATGGGACTTTTGCAGGAGCCTATTTTGGTGCCGATCCTACAAGCTGGCAGCTGGCGTTGGAGATCAGACCCGAAGTGACATCCGAGGTCATTACTTCAGCAAAATTTGATCTGGGCTCTTCTAGTATTGAGCTTTATCCTTGTCCTGCAACAGATGAGGTAATTATCGATGGCTTGCTCGGTGATTTTAATATTTATGTTCTTGATGCAAATGGTATGATTCACCAAAACCTCAATTCATCCGGCACTTCTCTGACCCTTGATATTACATCCCTTCCGTCTGGAGTGTTCTTTATTTCTATTCAGAATAAAGCAATTGGTCTATTGCATGTGGAGACCCTAATTAAATCCTAGCGCAGAATGGCATTTATAGTTGTAGATATGTCGTCATAATCCTCGGCAGGCAAGTTGAGTCGGAAGGTTGGGCTTGTCATGATTTTTGGCCAAAAATCTCGCCAAGCCGATTGCAGTCCATAAAACACCCGGGTTGAATCCCTGCCATTAACTATATTTAATCCTCTAGGTTTTTTTTGGATTTATTTTAGACACTTGTGAAAGTGCAATAGGAATCCCACTGTTGCGCTTTACAAATCAACTAGAGGTAGAGACCGAAGCGAATCACTGATCCAGGAGGTCCCTCTTTTTCGTGAGAAATTCTTCATCAGTCATTAGACCCTTTTCTCTCATTTCTCCCAATTCTTCAATTTTCTCTAATTTTTTCAGCAGTAATGGCCTCTCATCGTTGAGCAAGTTTTCGCCAGGAGATGGGAGTAGACGGACATGTCTATATCCATTCTCAACAAATTGATCCCATTCTTTTCGAGATCTTAGGTAAGCCAAACTATAATGATTGCTAATCTTGACAAAGTCATCAAATCCATATTTTACAGCTAGAGCGATGTGATTGAAACCTTGATCAGCATTTTCTAACATAGCGTGGCAAGTGGCCAAGTTGAAGTGTATTAAGGGATCAGCTGGATCTTCTTCTAGAAATCGTTCAAAATCATCAATGGCCCCTTCGTAATTTCGCATTTGTACCTTCCGAAGAGCTCTGTTCAACGGAGTATCACTCAATGGCTTTGTTTTGAATATGGGAGGTTCGTCCCTTTTTCTCGTATCTACTACCCTTTCATCGATCACTGCCTCATTATACTTTCGGTCGAAGTCAAGCCTAGACATAGCCATGAATAACACTGCATCAATAAATCCAAGGATTGCAGGTACAGCAACCATAAAGTCAATTCCAGTGAAGATGCCGACTAAACTGACGGTGAGCAATGCGATCCCTATACCTCGACTTTTTTTATCTCCCAAGTAGAATCGATGCAATCCAAACATACCAAAGAGAATGGCAAGAATTGCAGCTATGCCCTTCTTTTTATTTCCTGATCTAACCACTGTAGACTCAATGCGTTCAATTGCTTCTTCGTCTTGTAAGGATGAAAAGTCAGGTACGTTTAAGCCCTTATTGCTGACAGCAAACAACTCAATATCTTTATCCACATTCTTCAGCTGATATGGACCTAGCGGCACAGCATCTAACCAAGTATGATTTCTGATGTCATCGAAAACCTTTTCTGAAATGAAGATTCCACCCGGCACGCAAATGGGTTCGATGCGCGCTGCAACATTCATTCCATGACCGTAGGCTTCTTCTTTGTCGTAGGTAATGTCACCAGTATGTATGCCCATTCTCAGCGGCACTTCTGGTGATATTTTAAACTGTCGTTGCATTTCCACAGCACATTCTACGGCAGCAACCGCACTGGGATAAATACTTAGGGTGCCATCACCAAAATACTGCAAGATCTGTCCTCCGTACTTTTCAGTGTATTCGGCAAAAACCGATCTGTGACGTTCACGGATCTTCCTTCCGCGCTCCTCACTATGCTGCATGATCGTGGTGTAGCCAACAATGTCGGTAAACATAATGGCCGCTAAGTGTCTTTGAGCCATATCTCCAATATTAGCATGTAAGATAATTAATTAACATGTGCATTGGTTAATCTGGCAAAGCTTGAATGGCTTTCTGCTAGACCAGTATGTAGATTATCTGGATTCATTGACTTTATATCATTTCAAAACATATGTGAGGAGATGCTAAACATAATTGGTTCGTAACCTAATAGGACTATGAGTTGGAAGTATAGACTTCTTTTAAGGTTATCATTCTTTGATGTTCTGGGTCCCATGCTTTAATGCTAAAACAAGCATGAATATCGCTGGGTGCAAGTGAGGTAGTTCCCGGTTGTTGGAACTCTGGCATCTGAGCGTACACCTCTGGCAATCTATAAAAAGGAATTCTCGGGTTAATGTGGTGAATATGGTGATAACCAATATTGCCAGTAAACCAATGCATTATTGGGCTCATTTTCATATAACTGGAAGAATGAAGGGCTGCAAAACTATAACTCCATTTTTCTTTAGGCTTATATATTGCTGCCGGAAAATTATGCTGTGCATAAAAAAGATAGGCGCCTAACCCATTGCTGATGAATAGTGGGACAAAAAAACCAAGTAAGAGACTTTGAAATCCAAGAGTAAAATAGATACCTGTAGCAATGGCCAGGTGAAAAAATAGGGCGATTAGACAGTCAATGTGTTTTTTTGGATTAACCAACAGCGTGCGGATGCACATGCCCCAGAAGAAAACAAATATATAGCCAAGGGCTATCGTAAAGGGGTGTCGGATAAATAAATAAATACGCCTTTCTTTTTTCGAGGCCGCTAAGAAATCATTTTTTGTCACTAAAGGGAAGGAACCTATGCTGCTCGTATAAAGTTTTGAATTATGAGCATGGTGATAATCATGAGAACGCCTCCAAATGCTGAACGGTGCCAGTATGTACAGGCCGAAAAAAAAGAAAATCACCTTAGCAAAACTGGATTTTTGTAGGATCGTCTTATGGAGATAATCATGGTAAATGATAAACATCCGCACAGATAGCAGACCAGCCAAGACCGCACAAATCAACTGAGGTATGATGTGGACATTGACCAAGGCACCCAGATATGCAAGGACCAGTAGCAGAAGTGTGCCTAGGAAAAGACGCCAACTTTTAGATCTATCTTCGACGGCAAATCTTTTCGTTGCCAGGATAAGTTCTTTGCCATGTAGCATGGCACAAAGATACACCTCTATTCCGGTCTTTTGTGTTTCCACCTTCTGTGCGTCCACAGCCAGAGGTGAGGTGTGGCAACAATGTCCTTTTCTAAACGCTTTGTGTATAGTTCAGAGATCTCGTCTTCACTCAGCTGTTCCGGTTTTTCTACCAGCACTTCAGCGTTTATCACATATCTGCCACGTCTGGGTTGCTGCACGGATACGTAAATAACGGGATACCTCATTTTCCTAGAAATCTTTGCTGTTCCCGTAAATATTGGTGTGTCCTGATGTAGAAAAGTTGTCCAATAGGCATGATCAGGAGAAGGAGTTTGATCGGCGATGAAAGCAGTAGCACTAATGACCGCTCTGTCTCTAGCCATCCCTCGGAATGTTTCTTTCATGGCATATAGTCGGTTGCCCAACCGGGTGCGCATATGATAGATCAGCCGATCAAAATAGGGATTTCGCATGGGGTGGTAGATCACATATAGGATATGGTACGGCTCTTGACTAAAGCGGGCACCAGCGATTTCCCAATTGCCCAGATGACCCATGACGATGATTACACTTTGTGTCTGGTCATAGAATGACTGAAACACTCCAGGATGCTGCACAGATACTCTTTCTTTCAATTCCTCTGGACTGATGGTCAGTGTCTTGACAGTCTCCAGAATGAGGTCGCAGAAGTATTTATAAAACTTGCGTTCAATCTCGAGCCTTTCCACTTCAGTCTTCTCAGGAAAGGCATTCTCTAGGTTATTGGCAACGACTTTCCGACGATATCCTAATAGTTTGTACAGAATGAAGTAGAGGAAGTCCGAAAGGATGTAAAGGACTCGAAAGGGCAGAAGCGAAATGAGATATATGAATGGTAATAGTATGTAGTAAGAAAGTGCCGCCATTTCAATTTGTGTTTTCTCAGAAAAGAGAAAGCAGCTGATGGGGGGTATGCGCCTGCTCCATCAGGAGCTCAAGTGATTGAGCCATCTCTTCATGATCAGCAATAATATTAGTTGATTCGGAGGGATCTATTGATAAATCATAGAGCTCTTGTTTGATGGCCTTGGTGGAATCCCTCACATCAAGCCTAATGTATTTCCAGTTGTCCTTTCTAATGGCTTGTTTCCCACCTTGTTCATAAAACTCCCAATATAGAAACTTATGTTCTGGCTGATTGGAAGGATTGTTTACTAGCGTTGGTAAAAATGAAATGCCATCAATATCTTTTGGTATCTCAACCTGTGCAACGTCGCAGAAAGTGGGCAACACGTCCCAAAATGCAGAGAGATGATCTGTGATGCTGCCTGCTCCAATTTTGGCAGGCCATTTTGCAATCATAGGCACACGTATACCTCCTTCGTAGAGGTCTCTTTTCTTGCCCCTAAACTTGCCATTACTATCAAAGAAGTCGACGTTATGTTTGCCTTCTTGATGCGGTCCATTATCACTTGTGAATACAATCAGCGTATTCTCCACAATGCGATGTTGTGTCAACGTACTCTCAATTTTTCCAACCGTTTGATCTATCAAACGCAACATTTGTGCAAATCCCTTCTCCGGTTCGGGCCAATCTCGATCCGTGTAAGATCCGTAATCAGGTATTTTCTTTCCATCAATGGTCGTCATTGGTACTTCCATGCCATTACCTGTGAAACGTCCGGCTTCATTATTGGCGTGTGGCATATTGAGGGCCAGGTAGAGAAAGAAGGGTTGATCTTTGTGGCGGGTAATGAAGGAAGATACCTCCCTATCGAATTCACCCAATACATAGGTTTTCTTCTCCTTAGCTACACCGGTGCCTTCCGGCATATCTGCTCGATATGGAAATTGTTGATCGGTCTTGTTTCCAGGTAGGATGACTTTTTTAGCTTGCTTGTATAGGAATTCGGGATAAAAATTATGAGCATGCCACATGTTGATATATCCATAAGCTTCATCAAAACCATGTTGGATCGGGTCATCAGGTTCGGGTGGATTTCCAACACCCCATTTTCCGATGATGGCAGTGCGATACCCGGCTTCTTTCAGCACTTCAGCTATGGTCCACTCTTCGGAAGAAATCAACTGCGGGGCTGGTGAGTTACCTCGCACCGAAGTGTGACCAGTATGCTTGCCAGTAAGCAGGCTGGCTCGAGAAGGTGCACATACCGTAGCTCCGGCATAGTGCTGCGTAAACAAGATTCCTTCAGATGCCAGCCGGTCGATGTGTGGTGTATGAAGCTCTTTTTGTCCATAGCAGCTGAGGTCTCCATACCCCAAATCATCGGCGAGAATATAGATGATGTTGGGAGGATGGGAAGTAGTGCTTACATCGTCGGCTTTTTGCTGGCAGGCCAGCAAAATAGTACAACATATAGTTAGCAGCAAGTTTTTTTTTATTGTAGTCATTCCATTGTATTTGCCGAGTGCAATCAGAGGAGGATATTGGAAGCATACTTAGTTTGAAAGTATCCTATTACACCGTTCTAAAGCTACCAATCTTAAACCGATCGGCAGCATTTTGAGCTGTCTGATCCATCTGAGACTGACTAATCTACATACTATTCTCAAATTAGTACTATATCCTGGAAGAAATGACGATAGCAGGATTTTTGAGACATATGAAATCAAGATGTTGCGAAGAGCCTGTCATTCTATTTGATGCAACTTAACATGCGATTTTGTGAATGCTACTTCGGAGCGAAGCCATGGAAAGGAATGGATCTTGTCACTACAAATGAAGGGCAACTAAATGTCTACATCATTTTGATTTGTTAGCGGTCAAAATTGTGCCTACGAACTGGACCATTGGAATATCCGGCTGCTCATCTGACTGTGGTCCATCTGTCGTCCGACTGTCGGATGAATTTCAATTGATTTCCGATGCCAACGATTGTTACCTTCACCTACAATACCAGATATTGAAGAAGATCTTACACGGAAATCACATTTATCAAATTATGAGAAGTTATTTCTACACTTAGATTCATTGATGGACACTCCATACTTGCATCCATGATTCATTTTCCGATTTTATAAGAATAAATTTTAATATACGCTCTTTGAATAAGACAATATGAAATATTGCTTCCTGTTTTTTTGTTTTACAGTTTTTTCAATTCATGCAGCAGATAAACCAAACATCTTGTTTATAATGTCTGATGATCATACGACTCAGGCATTTGGAATTTATGGAAGCCGGTTGGCTGCATTGAACATGACGCCAAACTTAGATTTGCTCGCCAACCAAGGCATTCGGTTTGATCGAGTGTACTGTAACAATGCCATCTGCACTCCCAGTCGTGCCAGTATTATAACTGGCCAGTATTCTCAAACGAATGGGATTTTGGATCTGAGGGCCTCCCTGCCTACTGATAAACAATATTTACCAATTGAGATGAAAAGGGCTGGATATGAAACAGCAATGATAGGTAAGTGGCATCTGAAAAACGAACCTCAGAATTTCGATTATTATTGTGTCCTTCCTGGGCAAGGGAAATATTTTAATCCAGAGTTCAGACTGAGGGGAGAAAGGCCATGGCCAGAAAATACGATGTTAATGACCGGAACTCATTCAAGCGATGCGATCACAGATATTTCTTTGGAATGGCTGAGAGAAAAACGCGATACATCAAAAGCTTTTTTTATGATGCATCACTTTAAAGCTCCACACGACATGTTTGAAAATGCCCCGCGATACGATTCCTATCTGGAAGATGTAATTATCCCAGAACCAGTTAATTTACACAATCAGCCAGCGAAAGGATTTGGTTCGGCTGCATCAAGGCCATATGGTGCTGGTGTGACCAAAGCGCATCCAAGCTGGGGGCTTGGAAAGAAACTAGGAATAGATCAAAGTCTTTCAGAGCCGGCATATGGTAAGGCTGTGTATCAAAAATATTTGAAAAGATACCTTCGCTGTGTAAAAGGTGTTGATGACAACGTCAAAAGATTGATCGACTTCTTGAAGGAATCTGGTGTGTATGAAAATACAGTTGTTATTTACACCGGTGATCAGGGTTTTTTACTGGGGGAACACGATTTTATGGATAAGCGCTGGATGTATGAGGAGTCCATGCGTATGCCATTGATCATTCATTATCCGAAAATCATTAAGCGTGGCTCCGTGAATAATTGGCTAATTAACAACACTGATTTTGCTCCGACAATTTTGGCATTGGCGGGAATACAGACCCCAGGCTACATGCAGGGTATCAGTTTTCTAGACGCAATTGAGGGAAACGATCGACCTGCCAACTGGCGCAAGGTTACCTATTATCGCTACTGGATGCATATGGCCCATAAGCTAAGGGTTCCGGCACACTTCGGCATTCGCGGTGAGCGATACAAGCTCATTTTCTTCTACGGCACAGATAAAGACGGAAGTTCCGAAAATTCCACTCCTGCGGCATGGGAGCTTTACGACATGTCAACAGATCCGCATGAAATGAATAACCTCTATGATAAACCAGCATACGCTTCACTCATTGGCAAAATGAAGCAGGAGTTGAAAGATGCTAGACTGGAATTGGGTGAACAGGATATGAATGAGCATATTTTAGCAATCATCGACAAAAACTGGGACAAATAGTGAAGCAGAATGCCACATTACTTTTTTTATTCTTGACAACTTTCCTGTCGGCAAGTAAAAATCCTAACATCCTTTTTATTCTCGCCGATGATCTTGGTTATGGAGACGTAGCCTGCTATAGCACCGATTCGAAAGTGGCAACTCCTAACTTAGATAAGCTGGCCAAGGCAGGTATGCGCTTTTTGGATGCCCACAGTCCCTCAACGGTATGTACACCCTCCAGATACAGCTTGCTGACGGGGCAATTTGCCTTTCGAACAGGAGTTTACGGTGTGTTCACAGGTGTCGGAGGGCCAAACATGATTAGAGAAAACCAACTAACCCTACCCCAACTCTTAAAAGAAAAAGATTACCAAACAGCTTTGTTTGGTAAGTGGCACATAGGTATGACTTTCTATGATGAAGGCGGTCGCGCCATCAATGAAAAAGGTCTGGAACCTGTAAAGCAAATTGATTATTCGAGGCCTGCTTCCGACGCTCCAATTCATCGGGGATTTGATGACTTTTTTGGCACAGTCTGCTGTCCTACAACCGATTGGCTATACGCTTTTGTTGACGGTGATCGCATTCCAGTTCCTCCAACGAAGCAACTTGATCAAGCCTTGAAAAGTGAGATTGGCCTTCCCAATCATCCATATTCGAAAGATTGCCGTGAGGGATTAATTGCGCCTGATTTTGACATGGAAAACGTAGACCTCATCTTTCTAGATAAAAGCAAAAGTTTTCTCAGAAATCACAGCGCGAAAAATCCGAATAGACCATTCTTCCTGCTACACGCTACTCAGGCAGTTCATTTGCCTTCTTTTGCAGCAGATCAATTCAAAGGTAAATCCGGTGCTGGTCCGCATGGTGATTTTATATTTCAGTTTGACTGGATGGTCGGCGAGATATTGAGAACACTTGAGGAAACAGGCCTTGTGGAAAATACCATCATAATGATTGCCAGTGATAATGGTCCGGAGCTACCAACCGTGAAGGCCATGTCGATGGATCACGATCACAATGGCTCCCATCCTTGGCGGGGAATGAAAAGAGATAGTTGGGAGGGAGGACACAGAGTGCCATTCATTGTAAGTTGGCCAGGAATCATAAAACCGGGATCCACTTCTAAACAGATTGTTAGTTTAACAGATGTCATGGCAACTGTAGCTGACTTGGTAGGTTATGAACTTCCAAATAACTCAGCAGAAGATAGCTTCAGCTTTCTCAAAGTGCTGACAGGTGAACAACCGGATTCTTTGGCTTTTAAAGAATATAGCCTTCAACAGGCACGCCGAGATAATGCAAAGTCCATACGCAAGGGAAAATGGAAGTATTTGGATCATAAGGGTTCTGGAGGCAACGATTACACGCGACATGGTCAATGGGGAGCCCAATACGTAGATTTACCAAACAACACAGTGGATGCACCCGCTCAACTCTATAATCTTGATGTAGATCCTGGAGAAACAAATAATCTTTATTATAAGCATCCAGAAATCGTACAGCACCTTAGAGAAAAGCTGGCAGAATTAATTGAGAATGGACGATCTAGACCTAAATTATCTCATGAGGAGTAATTTCGGCTCCCGCGGCCTGCATAGACAATTGCGATTAGTCTTACAATCATTCCCATCTAACTGGTTGGAACACGATGGAAGTATATGATCACAATTCAAAATCCCAGTCACCTCGATAGGTTCTTTTCACAAATTGATTGGCAGGCTCAAAGTTGGTGATTTTCATGGATTCACCATCCCATAGCAGTTCCTTTCTACCAGGATAGGATGGTCTGCGTGCTGATTTTTCTTTTTCATAGTAGTTGTGACTGAGCACAGCTAAGTTGCCCATAAGGACCGTTTCCGTAAGGGGTCCAGACTTATCGAAAGAAGAACTGGTATAAGTGCCATATCCTGCTTTACAAGCTTTTACCCACTGTTGCTGATGCGCTTCATTACCGCCATCTACGAGGGGTGAAGAGGGTTTGGGCTGTGAGACTTCCTCCATCTTTGTTGTTGGAAGAATGGTGGGATTGGTGCCAAATAGCCCAGCCATCAACTTACCCTGGGAGCCTTCAAACAGTATGCCTCCATTCCATTCTCCCAGCGCCTCTTCGGGAAGCAGTTCATTGGGACGTTCTGGCAATATTCCACCATCATACCAAACCATTTCCACGGCCGGCATGGAAGCTCGAGTGGGGAAGCTGATATGGATTTTGCTAGCAGATGGATAACTGTGTGTATAGTGAGCCTCCTCAAAGTAGCCAACCCAATTGGCAGCAGCACTGCAATACACTGAGGTGGGATATCCTAATTTTAATGCCCGATAAGGTACATCCATGAAATGACACCCCATGTCACCCAGGGCACCAGTACCATAATCCACCCATCCACGCCATTTTCCCGGGAGGTAGTTTGCATAATACTCCGTATATGGAGCAGTGCCCAGCCATAAATCCCAGCTAACCTCCGGAGGTACTGGATGATGTGCGGTAGGCTTGGGAATTCCTTGCGGCCAGCCTGGCCGATTGGTCCAAACGTGCACTTTTTTTACCTCACCAATGAGACCCTCCTGGATCCATGATTCGATGTAGCGAGTGTCGTCTCCGCTGCTTCCCTGATTACCCATTTGGGTTACAAGTTTATATTTCTTGGCTGCCTGGGTTAGCATCCTAGCTTCATAGATGTCATGGGTTAAAGGTTTTTCGCAATATATGTGCTTGCCTCGCCTCATACACTCCAACGCCTGCACCGCATGCATATGATCGGGACTGCTGATCAGCACCGCATCGATGTGATCTCCTTCCTGATCAAGCATCTCTCGAAAGTCTCGATAATATGGTGCCTTCGGAAAAGCTTTCCGCGTTTTTTCTGCACGCCGATCATCCACATCACATAACGCTACGATGTCATCGCTGCCATCATTGTATGCCCTAGTGATATTGGTCCATCCTTTTCCTCCGGCACCGATGGCAGCAATTTGAAGCTTGTCACTTGGGGCGATGTGATCTTTACCACCCAAGGTGTGACGGGGTAAAATAGAGAATACAGGTAAGGCACCTGCAAGTCGAGTGAACTTTCGTCTTTTCATTTCTGACCCTTTTCTGAATGTCTCAAGGTAGCAAAAACATGAAGGAAATCAATAGGCAAGAAGGTGATTTTGACATCCTCTAAATCGTGAAGAACTGACGGCTCGATCGGATCTTTTTTTTTCACAAGTGACTAAATTGTTGCTGGAAATGGCTCATTCACAGCCTTTAGAGTTCAATTGCCAAGACCTTGCCTGCCGGTGTTGAAAACTCCTGCTTAACTCAACAGTGTTTAGGACCCTGAGGGTCCCATCGTTCTCCACAACATTTATATCTGATGTTTCAATGGTTTCCACGGCTAGGTAGAGTCCGCTGATGCTTCCATTGGGAATGGTTAGGTTGTGATCGTATACTGCTATTGGTGCTTGATTTTATCCTATATTTAAAGTCATTGCGCCCCATTAATTCATTAGCAAATAACAACATGATTACCAGCCAGTATAAGTATTCGTTCTTGCACCAATTTGTCAGTAGGCTGTTCCAGACTAGCATCGGAGTATTTCTCATTCTTGCCCTTTCTATATTGGTAGCTCCAGGAGTATTGACAGGTCAAAGTGAATCAGATCGCCCTAACATTATTTTCATTTTGGCAGATGACCTTGGCTATGGTGACATTTCAGCATTTAACGAACACGGGAAGTTGCACACAGAAAATGTGGATCGTCTAGCACGCGAGGGGATGAAATTTACCGATGCACATACCACTTCTTCAGTTTGCACTCCAACCAGATACAGCATTCTGACTGGGCGGTATAATTGGCGGTCCAGGTTGAAAAAGTCTGTGCTGAGTGGGTATTCAAAGGCCTTAATTGATGGGAACAGATTGACCGTAGCTGAAATATGTCAGGAGAAGGGATATCATACGGGGTATGTTGGTAAGTGGCATTTGGGATGGGATTGGCAATTTACCACCGATCAAGATGATTCCATCGATAAGCTTTCTGATCGACCGCAAGTGGATTTCAGTCAGCCCATCAAAAATGGCCCGAAAGATCATGGTTTTACTTATTCATATGGATTTAGTGGATCGTTGGATATGCCTCCTTATGTCTATGTGGAGAATGGCTACGTTACGGCAATACCCAAGGATTCAACAGTATGTACTGATGAAAAGGGTTTCTGGCGCAATGGACTAACCAGTCCTGATTTCAACCATACCCTGGTACTGCCGCACCTCACTGAAAAAGCAGTATCTTATATTGATGCAAGAGCAGCGGATGAGCATCCTTTTCTCTTGTATTTTCCATTACCGGCACCTCACACACCCATCTTACCCATCACTGAATTTATGGGCAAGAGCAACACTAATTTCTACGGTGATTTTGTTCTTCAAGTAGACGACGTCGTTGGTCAGATAATGGCTGCATTGGAGAAGCATGCCATGCATGAAAACACGCTGATCATTTTTACGAGTGATAATGGTTGTTCTCCCAGAGCAGATTTTGCAGAACTTGCTCAAGTGGGGCATGACCCCAGTCATATTTTCCGTGGTCATAAGGCAGATATATTTGAAGGTGGACATCGTGTCCCCTTTGTTGTGAGGTGGCCTTCAAAAATCAAGGCAGGTAGCGTTTCTGACGAAGTGATCTCCACAGTTGATTTTATGAGGACAATTGCGGAAGTGGTGGGCTATGAGCTATCAGATGATGCTGCGGAAGACAGCTATAGTTTACTACCGATATTGTTGCAGCAATCTTTTGAGGGGCCATTGAGGGAAGCTACCGTACACCATTCGATCAATGGCAGTTTTGCCATTCGACAAGGAACTTGGAAACTAATACTTTGCGCTGATTCTGGTGGATGGAGTGCACCCCGCCCTGGTGATGTTGCACCGGATTCACCTTCGATCCAATTGTATGACTTAGCGGAAGATCCGCAAGAATTGGACAATCTTCAAGAAAGTCATCCTGAAAAAGTGGCAGCTTTAAAAGAGCTGTTAACAAAGTACATCAAAAATGGTCGAAGTACAGCCGGAACAACAATGCACAACGACGGCCCAGAGGTTTGGCCTGAACTTCATTGGATGGAATGACCGACTGCTGCAAACTTATTAAGGGAAGACCGTAGGCTTATCGGTAGCTCCTTCGTCTATTTCGAGAATGCACCTTTCTACTGGGACGAGGACCATTGTTTTGTGAGGTATGAGGTACAGATCTTTGTGGGGCAGAGTGTTGTTCACTAATGTCCGGCACATCGTTGACAAATGGATGGTCTTCAATGACACGAATGCGTTTCTTCAAGAGCTTTTCGATGTCTTTGAGGCATACATTTTCCTCTGGACTACAAAAGGACAAGGCAATACCGGAAGCTTTTGCTCTTCCTGTCCTTCCAATTCTATGCACATATGTTTCAGGCACATTAGGTAGATCATAGTTGACAACCAATGAAAGCTCCTCGACATCGATTCCTCTAGCAGCTATGTCCGTAGCTACAAGGACATTGGTATGTCCTTTTTTAAAACTGTCTAGGGCTTTTTGGCGAGCAACCTGCGACTTATTACCGTGAATGGCTTTGGCTGCAATGCCCTGTTTATTCAAGATTCTGACAATCTTATTGGCTCCATGTTTTGTCCTCGAAAAAACCAGGGTCGAATCATAGTTATTGGATTGAAGGATATGAGTGAGCAATTTGGCCTTATTTTTCTTACTGACATGCAGGAGTCCCTGGTCGACCAGCTCTGCAGTTTGCTGTTTTGGTTGGATGGTGATTTTTTTTGGTTTTCCCAGAATATTGGCAGAAAGTTTTATGATCTCCGGTGGCATGGTTGCTGAGAAGAAAAGTGACTGTCTTTTTTTAGGAAGTAGTTTTATGATCTTACGAATATCATGGATGAAACCCATATCAAGCATATGATCAGCCTCGTCTAGAACTACGTAATCCACCTCACCCAAGTGAACAAAGCCTTGTCCAATCAGGTCCAACAACCGACCTGGAGTGGCGATTAGTATATCCACGCCATTTCGCAAGATTCGTGTCTGAGCTCCTTGCTTGACGCCTCCGAAAATAACGGTGTTGTTTACATTGGTGTATCTGCCATATGCAGAGAATTGTTCTCCAATTTGAATGGCCAATTCTCGGGTAGGCGAGACCACAAGCGCACGTATTTTACGAGGTGCTGCCTGCCGGTCTTTTCTGAGTGCCAATTGCTGGATTATGGGTATGGCAAATGCTGCTGTCTTTCCGGTCCCTGTTTGAGCACACCCCAAAAGGTCTGACCCATCAAGTAGCGAAGGAATTGCTTGTGTTTGTATGGGTGTTGGTTGGCTATAGCCTTGCACCTCCAGTGCTTTTAAGATGGGAGGAATCACGCCAAGATCTGCAAATGTCATAAAAGTAGTAACTGATCAAAAAGCGGCGAAGGTATGCTTTAAAACTGAGATGCCAGGGTAAAAGGGCAAAATGCCAGAGGTGCGATCGATCGTAAATGCATAAAATAATGATGATCGGACAAGTGAGTCCGCGTCTATTTAGCATGTGAGATAATGAAAATGAGGACCATATCAAATGCAGATCTATGGCGCTGGGCCATGTCGGGCTGATATTCATCAAAACTATTCATGGATATTTCGTTTTTTACAAACACAGGAATTTCTGCATTAATATGATTAGGTAGCCCAGGTCGAGTTTAATTTTTGATATTGCCATGATATAAATAATAAAAATGACTAACGATAACGAGGTGTCGACTGCTAGAAGAAAGCGCAAGATTGGTCTCCCACCAGGCTCATTGGTATATACAGGAACTAAGCGAGCATTGAATCCATATGTGAGTATTTGTCAGTATGATTTTGCAAGTTACCAGGATGAAGGACTGGTGCTGGAGGAGATTTTTGAAGTGGACGATCAAAAAGTCACTTGGGTCGATGTACGTGGTCTGAGCGATGTTGACCTGATTAGTGAAATTGGTAAGGGATTTAAGATACATTCACTTGTGCTGGAGGACATCTTAGATGTGCAGCATCGTCCCAAATTTGAAGACTATGATGATGGCTTCTTTATTATTCTCCGCACGTTTACTTTTGATAAAGAAACGCTACAAGTATTACCCGAACAAGTTTCCATCTACGTTGGTAGCCACTTTATTATTTCGTTTCAGGAGGCATCTACTGATCTATTTGGAGATATCCGTGAAAGACTGAGTACCGCCAAAGGAAAGGTGCGTAAATACGGCGCTGACTATCTTTGCTATGCCTTGATGGATAGAATGATGGACAACTATTATCATCTTTTTGAACTGGTCGGCGAATCTTTGCAGGAGCTTGAATTAGAGATTATGGACGATGCCAATGAAGAGAGTAAAGATAAAATCCATCAACTAAAAGGATCCTTACTTTTAATACGAAGATCTCTGGGGCCGATGAGAGAGTCTATTAACCTGTTTGTAAAGGCCGATTCTGATCTCGTAGAGGATACAACACAATTATACGTCAGGGACCTCTACGACCACGCAGTACATGCCATGGACATGCTTGAAATATATCGTGAGAACCTTATCGGACTTCAGGATCTATTTCTGTCAGAATTGAGCTTCAAAATGAACAAGGTAATGCAAGTTCTGACAATCGTTGCAACCATATTTATTCCACTCACTTTTATTGTCGGGGTATATGGAATGAATTTTGAACATATGCCAGAATTGCACTGGAAATATGGCTATCTAATGGTATGGGGTCTAATGATTGCATGTATCATTGCCATGTTTTACTTTTTTAGACGAAAAAGATGGCTGTAGCATTCGTGATGGTTTAAAATTTAATCCCCTGACTTCTCGTATCAAGGGCTGATCGAATTATTTTATTCAGTTCTATGCTTGAAATACTTCAAGTGGTATCAACTACAGTCGCATATGCAATTTCTTGTTCTATTGGTTTTTCAAATTCTCCTTCCATGAAATCGAACATGCCAGGAGTAACCTCAAAAGAAAAATTTTCACCCTTGGTCTTGTTTCTGTTCAACACGCGCTTACGCCTGATCGCACGGGGAGCATGTATGTAATGCAATTGAATGGGGATGCCTTCCTCTTTTGCTAAGGATATAAACATCTCTCTTTTTGCCAACTTCGTGAATCCCAGATCAAGAATTACTGCACTACCAGAATTAGATATTTTTTTGGTCACAGACCAAATTTGCTGCTCACATCTATGCACCCTTTCCATGATCCATTTAAGATTCAAGGGCCTTGGAAGATCTGGCCCATACAATTGCCACATCCATTTATCTATGGATAAATGTATGGCGTTCAGCTCTTCAGAAAGATTCTTGGCATAGGTGGATTTTCCTGCACCTTGGGGCCCGAATACGATATGGATTCTGCTCATTTATAGTTGAAATATTATTAATCTGTAAAGGAGCGCCCTTGAGTTGGGGCTTTCCGAATAAATGTCATGAAATATCTATGAAGGTATGAAACGATTGTGAGTACTTGAGCTATTGGATCATGTGATCCTAGAATCGGACCATCGTATTAATGTTCTGTTAATCGGATTTCTGGGAAAACCAATGCCGATAAGGTTACGTTTAAATTATTAAACATTCAAGTAAAAACCGAGCTGATTAAATATGTGACCTAAAAAATCTGCCATGAAATCTAAAATATTTTTTTTCCTAATGTTTTTTGTCTTTGGATTCTTTGCTTGTGTTACTACTAGCACTGTGGATAAATCTGAACCTTATCAAAGATCGGCCTTAAAAATAACTAATCCACAATCACTCGGCGATTTCTTAGTTCGGGTGCCAGGAGTCTATGTAGACGATTGGTCTGGAAGCCCAGTGGTTTTGGTGAGGGGACGAGTACCACTTTTTGTTGTAGATGGTGTTCGTGTAGGTCGAAACTATGCGCAAGTAAATCGTATGATTAACATCCAAGATATCGTTTCGGTGGAAGTCCTGAGGAGACCGAACGAGACGGTCATGTGGGGCCGGGAAGGTGCAAATGGCGTTATCCTCATTCGAACGGGAGCAACGCGAGATCCCATTTAGGATAATTTAATTTTGCATACAGTATTTGAAAGCTTTAACAAGATCTTCCTCTGTGTCAGAATTCAATTTTTGTTCTCTTAGAAAAGATTTCAAGTCCACCTCTTCAGCATATAGTTTCGCTAGTTTTTTGAAATTTCTCAGGGGTAAGAGTTGTCCGTTCTTGTAAAGGAAATAAAGATTTACATCCCTTAGAATATAATTACTTGGAATCTCCAGTTCGTAGACCATTGGGGTGTCTTGCAGTCTGGTTTCGGCACGTAGGTCATTTTGATTGGCAGTTCTTCCGAGTCCCGTTTGCTGTCCGATTTGTGTGACTATCTGCTTCCTTTTGGCCAATAGCAGATCAGATCCCTGATGCAAGATTTCGTATACTTTTTTCTCTAGGACAATAAAGCTGGCGTCAGCTATAGAGGCTTTGGCTACAAGATGTATGGTGGGATATGGGGCCCGCACATCATTTATCTGCACCACGATTTCTTCGGTCACCAGGTTGTAGTTTAGTTCTGCAGGGATTTCCCTCCCGGTGACAAGAGCAAGTGTACCAGACTGAAAATCGGGGAATCGATACTGTCGTCCCTTTGGCAATTCTTCTTTCTCAGGCACATCCAGGGCCTGAGCAAAAAGCAATGGGCTACTGCAAAGGGCAACCAGAAGAATAATGTAACGCATAACTTTGGGATTGAAGGTTTAAAAATCGTCAGTTTGTGGCAATGCACGATCATAAACCATTACTCCTCACCAATAAGTACTGGTAACGAATCCTGATAGTGAGGATGCGCAGTGGTCAGACTTTGGTGCATGTTTGCAGACTAATTTAGGAACTGATCTTAAGACTGTAACGAAAGAGGTCAATAAGGTCTTCCTCTTTGTCCATTTTGATCTTATTTTCTTTTATGTAACGGCTTAGTTCTTCCTTCACTTTGGGAAATATCTTTTCAATCCTCTTAAGCTTAGTCCACGCTACGATTTTTCCATCTTGCATCAGGAAATATTTGTTGATCATTTTCAGGTGGTAATCTCCAGGCAAAGTCAGACCATACAACAGTTCTTTATTATGTAAGCTAGGTGGAAGCGTAGCCGAAGAAGTTGCAGCACTCTGACCATAACCTGTCTGCGAAGAGGTGCCATCCCGGCTGACAGCTTGTCTACGATGCACCAGCAGCGATGAGGCACCGTCCTGGAGCAATTCATAAATGATACCTTCTATAGGCATCAACAGAATGTCATTGATCACGACTTTGCTGACGTGTTCCAGGCCAGGGTAGGGGGCTTTGGTGTGCCCCAGATCAATGATTATCTCCTGAGTAATGAAATTATAGTTTAAAAGTGTAGTTGTCTCCTGTCCAGCTGCTAACTTAATGATGCCTTCTTGAAACTCTGGAAAAAGATAGTGCTTACCAGTTTGTGGCTCGCCCTTTGAATAACGCAAAACTTGAGCATGAACACAGTTTGCAAACATCGTAATAACGAGAAGCCATAGTTTGACGTTGAACAGGTTATGCATTGAATGATCTTTACTTCTGCAAGTTACTACCTTTCTCACTGTGCGTCAAGTCAGCGATTGTGAAGCTAAAAGAACCGTTGTGCTGCTTTGTGAGTTGAATGGCATTGATATCGTACGGATGATTCAATTCCAGTACTTTTGCGGCTTGAATTGACATATGTCTGCATTTTTAACTTTTATTACTGGTCACTATCGGCTTTTAACCTTTGGAATTCTGCTGGCTTTCTTTTCGAGCTATGGACAGACTTTCCTAGTCTCATTGTATATTCCTCAGATCGAAGCAGCTTTTGGATTCTCTAATACTACATTGAGTGCCCTATATGCCGCAGCAACGATGGGATCGGCATTAACCTTACCATGGATCGGTAGGAAGGTAGATGTAGTTGCATTGAAGCGGTTTGCCACAGGGGTGGTGCTGGGATGCGCCCTAGCGTGTGTCATCTTGTCTCTGGCTCACCATACCATTGTGGTGCTCCTTGGATTTTTCGGACTCCGGTTGTTTGGACAAGGGCTTTTGAGTCACACCTCGGTGTCCACGATGGCACGGGCTTTCGAACTTGACCGCGGTAAGGCCATCAGTATAGCTGGATTAGGTCATCCATTGGGTGAAGCCTTATTGCCCATTATGGTTGCGTTTGCTATTTCATATTTG
Source organism: Saprospiraceae bacterium (assembly GCA_013001595.1). Taxonomy (GTDB): domain Bacteria; phylum Bacteroidota; class Bacteroidia; order Chitinophagales; family Saprospiraceae; genus JABDMH01. The sequence continues at coordinate 23,158 of JABDMH010000022.1, forward strand.
GGATGGCGCAGTACTTTACAGATATCTAGCTTGGTACTCCTTGGATCCATGCTTCCGCTAATATTTATTCTGCTTAGTGCTCAGCCAGCTAAGATATTGCATCCCGCAGTACTCTCTAGTGAACAGCTTCTCAGCCAGAAAAATCCATTGCGATTGCTTCGGGATGGCAGATTTTGGATCATCGCTCCAGTTCTTTTTATGTTGGGCTTTTTAAGCACGGCCATTTTCTTTTTTCAAATAAAATTGGGTAACAGCCGTGGGTGGGATCCTACTTGGGTTGCTGGATCTTTATCTATATATGCCCTTGCTAATGCCCTGGCAATGATGCTGTCTGGACCAATGATTGATCGCTTGACAGCCCAACGTGTTTTCCCTTACATTTTGATCCCATTTACATTGGGATTCCTTTTATTGGCTTTCAGTCATCATACTTTGGTATATCCTGCTGCTTTAGCCCTTTTGGGTTTATCTAATGGTGCAGGGAGTACCACAATTAATGCGCTGTTTGCAGAGGTCTTCGGTTCGGAAATGATTGGTACCGTAAGAAGTGTTTTTGCCACGGTTATGGTGTTTAGCACTGCGCTTGGACCCATCAGTTTTGGCCTTCTTCTTGATGCCAGCTGGAGTTATCAAGCTGTATTTCTCCTCTCCAGTTTGGGGCTTGTCATGGCAATGGGTGCTAGTTTTTTTCTTCGAAGATGATTCCGGTTTACGAGATCTTACTTGAATATCGATTGCATGATTTTTATCATACGATTTTCTCTGCATCTCTGTTCTAAATAACGTAAATTTAAGAGGAGCGATAAATAGTGTTTGTTTATCGGTAAATACGTGGCCATGAAAAGATATATGAATCGATACTTGCGCTTGCGTAGGATGTTGAAAGGTTTGGAAACATATATGCCACATACCATGGATGGCTTCAATAAATTGTATCGACATAAGGCAAACAAAGGTGCCTTGAGTGCGAAGTGCAAAGAGCTAATCGCGCTCAGTCTTGCGGTAAGCGGAGGTTCAACAGCTGCTGCCACCATGCAATTGCCAGATGTCATAAAAAGTGGTGCCAGTGACCAAGAGATTATCGAGACCATCGAAGTAGCTATAATGATGGGAGGGACACCAGCTCTTGTGGCAGGTAGTGAAGTCGTAGATGCCCTTAGTGAATTTAGGGCAGAGAGAGAGCCTGACACCCTTTATGCTGAACCTGATTAATCACTGAGCCTTTTGTTGTTTAGCCAACTACCTTTGGTATGTGTTGTCGAATTAGCTTGTTGATCAGCTATGTCAACTGCTGAGGTGGCATCACTTTTATAAGTCTTTAGGCTATTGCCATTCTGGAGGGTCACATCCTACGTTTGGTTTGCATTTCTTTGTCGGTTTGGGTCAATTCCATATGCAATTCTCTTGTTTCCTTATCTAGAAATGGATCACCGGTCTGTGTGCGCCAAGAGTGCAATGCATCCATGAGCGTGTCAAGCATTGGGGCAAAGGCATCATTTTCAGCCAAGTTTATAAATTCATGAGGATCATTGACCAGGTCGTAAAGTTCATATTCAGGTGGAGAAATTAAGCGATCAAAGATGGCCCTGACCTTGGTGCCGGCATACTTTGGGTTACGGCTATAAGTGTAGGCTTGGTCGGCATCAACAGATGGCACTACCTCTGCCTGGTCAAAGAGAATATTGTGAATGAGTTTAAACCGGTCATTTCTCACTGCTCTTTTTGGAGCAAAATTTAGATGGGTGTGATAGTTCATCTCGCTAAATAGAAATGATCTGGAAATCTCGTTGTTTGGCTTTTGCACCGCTAGCAATGATCTACCAGATAAGTTGAAGGCTTTTGGCAAACCCAGGATATCCAGAATGGTAGGATAGAGATCAATGGTGGATACCAATTTGGATGAAATACTATTGGGATTGACATGCTGCGGGTACTTGATCATCAATGGAATTTGAATTCCTGCCTCGTAGCACGTAGTTTTTCCCCTGCTAAAAGGAGCTCCGTGATCTCCTAGGTATATAACGACCGTGTTTTGAGACATCCCTAGGGTCTGCAAATCTTGCATTATCATTCCAACTCCTTGATCTAGTCTGGAGACACAATTATAGTATCCTGCTATGCGAGCAAGTTGTTGATCATGGTCGATCATTTGAAAGTGGAAGGGGATCACTTCGGTTGAGTCAATAGGATCTGGTGGGATCCCACGAACTTGATTAAAAAATTTAACATGCGGATCTGAATAGTTGAGGTAGAGAAAGAAAGGGGCCGATCCAGATTGTACAAACTGCCTGGCCGTATCTGACACCCAGCGTACGTCACGGGTTGCACTTGATTTAGTCATAGCAAAGTCAAAGGGAAAAGCTTCCGAGGGATTGACATGGAGTTTGCCGATTATCCCTGTTCGGTATCCGTGTTGCTTTAACATGGATACGAGGTTCGGATACACACTATCCATGGAGAAACCTCTATGAGCAAGGCCTATCTGTCCGTTTTGATGGGGATAGAGTCCAGTCAGCATACTACTGCGTGATGAACTGCAGGAGGCTTGAGTAACGTAAGCCCGTGTGAAGCGCACGCCTTCACGACTCAGCTGATCTAAATTTGGGGTTTGTGCGATGGAATCGCCATAGCAGCCCAGCTGGATGCCATGATCATCAGCGGTGATGAGCACAATATTTGGTAAAGTTGACATTTGCATGGATTCTTCCGGATCGGTGCAATGGAGCATAAGTAAAAGGCCAGCTGCTAGCAGTATAATATGCTTGATCATCTGTATAGTAGATTTAAATTATTACAGTTTTTTATAAGATTGGGCTCCAGATTTTGGCCAAGCCCTCCTTTAGTCGGTCATCTATTGGTCTCATGCGATATTGATCGAGCTCTACTTCGACACATTTGCGGCAATCTTCTAAGAAGAATTCCCGCATCTTAATAGCAAAACTGCGATCATATATGAGTGCATTAACTTCAAAATTTTGCTCAAAACTTCTGATGTCCAAATTGGCAGTACCAACGGAAACAATCTCGTCATCGGAGACGATCGTCTTATTGTGTAAAAAGCCATCTTGAAATAAATAGATGCGCACGCCTGCTTCCAGTAAAACCTCAAAATATGAACGGATGCTCCATCGCACGATCGAGCTATCAGATTTGTCTGGAAGCATTATTCGAACATCGCAACCGCTAAGAGCAGCGGTTTGCAGCGCTTCAATGATGGACTGACCTGGAATCAAGTAGGAATTGGACAGATAGATGTACTTCTTTGCATCATTGATCATTTTAAAATACTGTTGCCTCACCGCTGCAAAGTCTGAATCTGGGCCACTAAATACAATTTGCACCGTCATGTCGCCAGCAGTACTGTGATTATTAAAATAAGGTGCTGCAAGCAGTGCTCCCGAACCAGTAACAAAATTCCAGTCAATGGCGAAAACCGTGTGTAAATTGTCGACCGCAGGTCCAACTAAGCAAAGATGATGGTCATGCCACTTTCCCAGAACAGGATCACCTTTGATATATTTATCCGCGACATTAACACCACCGACAAAACCAATCTTGCCATCTACTACCACAATTTTTCGATGGTTTCTATAGTTGATCCATTTGGTGGTTGCCCAGATATGTAGTGGCATGAATCCATGAATCTCTATGCCGTTCCTTGCTAAGTCCTGAATGTAAGAATTAGACAGGTGCCTACTGCCAACACCATCATAGATCATTCTTACTTCGACATTTTCCCTAACCTTTTTTTTACATACCTCTGCAAATTTATCGGCAAGTTCACCATTCTCAAATATGTAGTATTGTATATGTATGAAGTTCTGAGCCTGCTCTAGTGCTTCAAATATTGCCCTAAACGTTTGCTCACCATCTTGTAAAATTTGAACTTGATTACCCTTGCTCGGAAGAAAGCTAGAGTTTTTAATGATGAGTCTTACCAGATCTATATTTTCTAGCACTTCCGGTTCCTCATGATGCTGATCCACTTCAGTATAGTACTTTTTTACTGTGCGTAAGTATTGCTCAATTTGGCGCGTCCTTCGCAGCTTAAAAAACTTATTTTTTCTTCGATTTCTACCCAGTGAAAAATAGAGGATGATGCCCACGATAGGAATGAAGATCAGCACCATGATCCACGCCAGTGTTTTAGTGGGCCGTACTCCTGATAGTAGGAGGTTGATGATAAGGGCTGCAATGACTAGTGTGTACAGCACATACAGCAAAGTGGCGATCATGCCCAAAAGATACTAACAAAACTATTCAGCTAAAAGGCAAGGCGCTCAAGAATGACAACATATATTATTGAAGAAGGAAATGCTTTGGCATACATCCGCTTGCAGGATGCTATTCAAATCCAGTATATGTAAGGTGCAAACCAAGATGATAGTCTACAGAGTTAGAAAATACTGATTGGGTACGAAACTGCCAACTCTTCCAATAACTGGGATTTGGTCTCCTCATACTTTTTAGCCAGTGCCTTCATTTCCTTTTTGGCTGATTGGAATTGGCTATGATAGTAGAGCCCATTGCGCTGCATAAGTGGAATCTGTTCAACAAAATGGCAAAGTTCTTTCTCGAAACCCTCGATTTCGCCAACCATCGCTGTCATTGTTGCATTGACCTTTTTCATACGCTGCATATTTGCAGATCGGCCTGTAACACTGAGCGTAACTAGTTTTTGCAACAAGGCGCTTTCCTTCTTCCAAGTCTTGATGATGGACATCCACTTCTCAACAGATTTGAGCCAGAGGTCAATTCCTTTCGTACTAGCTTTTTTACTCGTCTTAGGATAGGTGGGTAAGCCGGAATTCGGCATTGTGATGGTCGATAGATTACTTTTTTGGTCTAGCATGATAAGGTTCAACTTTGTGATGTTGCAAAAACTGTACTGTGATAACGAGAAATTTCACTGTACGGTCTTCGACCATCCGTTAAAAAATATTTAACAAGTATCATCTCCATGGGTGGATCCACTGAATTAGAGATAGTATCCTTCCAATGTTAAGAAAATACGAAAGGCACTATCGAAATGCACCGATCTCAATCATCCACAAACATGATAGAAATCAATCAGCAACTTTTATACCCCTCTCCCGGAACAATCTCAAAATCCGACCAAAGTCTATGGAGTGGAATGTAATGGTTTTTAATTTCAAGTGCCGCACCAGGATGCAACCAGGTCCATGGTCAGTCGTGTAGGTTTGGTTGTCAAATGAAGCCTAGAAACTCCAGCGATTTTAAGATAGAAAATTTATCAGTGAGATGCATGAATTGTTTAAATTACCGGACAAAATGGCCATTGATTTAATAAATACGTATTATGATTCCAATAGCTTTTCCAAATGGATTGGGTTCATTGCCTAACATGTTGTTGATTGCTGGAGATATTGGTGGTACCAATGCTCGGTTGACCCTCTTTGAAGTAGAGGGACATACATTCGATATCCTCGAGGAGGAGACCTATCGCTCGCAGGAGTATGCATCATTAGAGGTCATTTTAGAAGATTTTCAGAAGCGTACCAAATCAGTGGATGTCATGGGCTTCGGTGTGGCCGGTCCGGTGATCAATGGTGCGGTCAACATTACGAACTTGCCCTATAAAATTTCAAGGCAATCAATTGCTCAGATCACAAGTACACCCTTTGTATACTTGATCAATGATCTTGCGGCCAACGCCTATGGACTTGCCAGCTTACAGGCAGAAGACTTGCTGGAACTACATCCTGGAAATCGGGAATTCAAAGGTAATGCAGCACTGATTTCACCAGGTACTGGACTGGGCGAAGCTGGCATGTTTTGGGATGGAGAGGCCTACCATCCCTTTGCTACTGAAGGGGGGCATACAGATTATGCGCCGGAAACGGAAGAGGACATTGGGCTCCTTCGATTCCTGCAAAATAAGTATGGACATGTAAGTTGGGAACGCGTAGTATCGGGTAGGGGTATTTTGGAAATTTATGAGTTTCTTGTTTCCCATTATGAAAAAGAAATTGATGAAACACTGGCTCAAAAGCTAGAGAAAAACCAATCTGCTGCAGTCATCAGTGAGGCTGCTGCTGCTGGAGATGCTTTAGCTCATGAGACTATGCAGATTTTCTTGAGAAATCTTGCCAACGAGGCAGCGAACGTTGTTATGAAATTGAATGCTTTCGGCGGGCTTTTTATCGGTGGAGGTATACTTCCAAAGAATCTGCACCTAATAGAAGAAGATGACTTCGTTAAATATTTTCTTGAGGCAGGCCGCATGGGGCCATTGTTGAGCGAGGTTACCATACAAGTCATTCTAAATGATAAGGCAGCATTGATGGGCGCGGCGCATTTTGCTGCGTATAGTGCAAGAATTCACCTCAACTCTCCATCGTAATTTTGTAAAGGCTTCTACTGTATATTGCATTCTATCTAAATGAGCTGTTCAAGTTCACTAAATCTTGCGTGTCAAGTTTGGTGTAAAGTGCTGGCCAATTCCGTTCTCGTTAAATTTCGATTCTTGATCTTTCGTAGTCTACGTGCAAGTTCATTGTCATAAAGTACTTCACTGATCCATTTCTGAAAATGGCCTTCATCAAGATGATACTTTCGGCTGTACGGCGAGACGCTTTTTGATTTAGCAAAATCCCTAAAGCTAGACGCACTTTTTGCTTACCCTTTTGATTGAAGTAAATATATTGTACCCGTGGTATTACCGCCCTAAGGTAACTATGCAAAGGCGACTTCGAATGGAAAACCTTGTGAACGGGATCAAGAACTGAAATGAATGCTTAATTGAGAGACTGAAGGTCGATTAAGCCATGTTCTAGTGCGTAGACAACCATTTCAGTCGGAGAAGTAAGTTGAAGTTTTTTCAGGATGTTTTTGCGATGTGTATAGATGGTGTGTGGACTAATGTGCAACTCAGCAGCAATTTCCTTGGCCACTTTACCTTTTGCGACCAAGGTGAGAATTTCTTTTTCCCGAGGAGTCAGTGACGTAGGGGTGCAATCCTCATCCTTGGAAGGAAAAGAACGCTCAATGATCATATCGAGAATCTTATGACAGTAGAATTTCTCACCTTTTGCTGTTGCAGCAATGGCATCTAAAATCTCATTTTCATCACATTGCTTCGTTAGAAAACTGCTGACTCCGTCTTCAAGCACCTGATAAATCCGTTCTCGCCTACTATCACTGCTAATCACCAAAATTTGAGTATCAGTAGAGATTTTTTTGATCTGCGCCGCAATAGTGTAGTCAAAGTATTTCGGCTGATTATAATCGACGATAACCACATCCACATGGTCATCTTGCAAAATTCTTAGCAGCTCTTCCGTATTTCCAGCTTCTCCCACAATTTCCGTATCACTGATCTTTGCAAGCAGCCCACTGAGACCCACTCTACAGAGTACATCTGCATCAGCTAAAGCCACCTGGATTTTGCTACTCACAATGGTAAATTAGACTAATTATAAATAAGATCAAATGTATGAAAGAAGTTTGACAACTAGATCCTGCCTTCTATCAAATATATCTAAATGAAATACATTGACCTGCCCAGAAAGTTGCGTGGTTAGATCACTTTATTGGTATATAACCTGGACTTTTGAATGATTGCTTCCTTAGCCGTCACCTATGGATTGGTCGATCTTTTCTTTCTTACTTTTGCAGCATCATGGATGAACGATCAAAGTACGAACAAAGAGGCGTCTCCGCTACCAAGGATGAGGTGCATGCGGCCATAAAACATCTTGACAAAGGACTGTATCCTCTTGCTTTCTGTAAAATTCTCCCAGATTTGGTGGGTGGAGATGAGAATTTCTGCAATATAATGCATGCCGATACCGCAGGGACAAAGACTAGTCTGGCTTATTTACATTGGAAGGAGACCGGAGATAAATCCATTTGGAGGGGCGTGTCGCAAGATGCCATCGTGATGAATGTTGACGACATGGCTTGTGTGGGCTGCACTGATCAGATAGTACTTTCTTCTACCATCGGTCGTAACAAAAACCTGATGCCGGGTGAAGTGATTCAAGAATTGATCAATGGTACTACATCCTTCATCGAGTCTATGCAGAATCAGGGGGTGAATATTGTCTTAGCAGGTGGAGAGACAGCAGATGTTGGTGATATTGTACGCACAATTGATGTGGGATTTACCACTTTTGCAAGACTTCCCAAGGAAAAACTGATCATCAATGATATTCAAGCTGGAGATGTGATTGTAGGTCTGGCATCGTATGGACAGACTACTTATGAGACCTACTACAATTCAGGAATCGGCAGCAATGGTTTAACGGCCGCAAGACATGATGTCCTCCATAAGAAATATGCCCAACGCTATCCAGACAGTTATGATCCTAATACAGATGACTCAGTTGTCTTCACTGGTCCACATGATCTGCGAGATGCCTCCGGGATTAGGGATCTATCTATAGGAGATGCACTCCTGTCTCCCACACGGACCTACCTCCCAGTGCTGAAAGCAATTTTCGATGCCCATCACCCTAATATACATGGCGTGATACATTGTACGGGTGGTGGTCAAACCAAGGTGAGCAAGTTTGTACAGGATAAACATATTATCAAAGATGATCTTTTTCCAACCCCCCCACTTTTTCAATTGATTCAAGAGGCCTCGGGAACTCACTGGAAAGAGATGTTTCAGGTCTTCAATATGGGGCACCGAATAGAATTATATGTCAATCGACAAATGGCAGAGGATATCATTAGTCTAGCAGAGTCATTCAGTCTGGATGCCAAGATAGTGGGACGTGTCGAAGACCATCAAGGCTCCAAGGTTACCATCTCTCATGAGGGTAACGTATACACCTACTAAAGTGTATCGTCTTCATTACTAACCCGGCGATGAAAAAGTAGGAGGGCAATGCCTCCGAAAATAAAGATGAGGGGAAAATAGCCGGCTCCATCATCCATAGTTGTATATTCTTCGACAAAGTGACCAACGAACAGTGCTAGGCCTATAGCGAGCGCCAAGTACCCCCACTTGATGTTTTGGTTGAGATCGTGCTCCTTGCTGAAGATGGAAGCATCCCTGCCGGATTCTATTAGGGCGAGACGCTCTTTGTTTCTACTTTTTATAAACATATAGAGGATGAAACCTGAGCTGCCGAATACACTAAGGATCGCTATAATTGGAACTAATTCATTCATGACTTTTTGATTTATTCTTGCTATTGATATTGTTTTCGGTCCTTTGACGATGAACATGGAGACATGGTTACAGAAACGCAAATTTATTTTTTCACATGCTCCATATTCTTAGTGTACGCATGATCAAGACTGTTTTCACTTTTAGAAAGCATAGGTCATACAATTGGATGATTTGACTTTTTTCAGTAGCTACGATTGTACCAAAACCTCAACTAATTTGTAACCATTTGTCTCTAGGCTTCGTCAAAGACAGACTGTGAGCAACGAAAACCAACTTATTTCTCGAATTCTGGGAGGTGACAAGAGGGCATATCGCGCTATTGTCGACGAATATCAAGATATGGTTTATACGTTAAACATGAAGGTCCTAAAAGATAGCATGTTGGCCGAAGATGTGAGCCAAGAAGTATTCGTGAAGGTCTTTAGAAAGTTAGAAACCTTTGCTGGCAATTCATCGTTGAAAACCTGGATTTTTCGAATAACCTATCGGACAGCATTAGATGCATTGCGGAGCAAACGCCCCGTATTCTCTTCCGTGGGTAGTGATGATGGGGAATACGATGTGGTTGACCATGCACCTAGTCAACAGGATCAGATGGAGAGCATCCAAGATAAAGATCAAATCCATCGGGCTATCGATCAACTGCAGCCTGATCAAGCTTTGGTAGTGACCCTATATTATTTGGAAGAAAAAAAGATAAAGGAGATAGGAAAGGCCACAGGATTTTCAGAATCAAAGGTGAAGGTCGATTTGCACAGGGGCAGAAATGCATTAAAAAAATTATTGGTAAATATCCGAATGAAATGAGTATGAATGAAAAAGATGAGCTACTGATCTGGCAGTATGTGGATGGCACCTTAAGTACTGATAAAACAGTATTTGTTTCCGGTATGATCTCCTCCAATCAGACTTGGAGTGATTATTATCAAGCTTGTTTAGGAGTACACAACGAGCTCGAACAGTTGAACTGGGAAAAGCCAAGCAACGACTTTGCGGATCGGGTCATGCAGCAGGTCATGGTCACTAAACGATATGAACGTCCGGTGGATGCCAAAAGTCTTATGGGAAGAGTATACCTGGGAGCCCAAGCATTGATTTTGTTTATCATACTTTACGGGATGAGGTCCTCATTTCAGTTTAGCTCGGGAAGTAAAATTGGTGATCGTCTTTATCAGCAAACCATCTCGATCATTGACCATCCCGTTTTTCAACTGTTGTTTATAGTAAGCTTGGGAGTATTCGTACTGATGCTACTAGATCGGATACTACAAAAGCACTACCGCGGAAAATCAGTGATGCCAGTATAATTTTCCGGTGTGATTCTCCTTAGTTCATCTTTGATCTCATCATCAACCGATAAGGTGTCGATGAAGTTTTGCATGTGCAGTTTGTCCAAAGTATGTTTTCCTCTAGTAAAACTTTTCAAGAGTTCATATGGAGCCTCCACACCCTCTCGGCGAAGAATGCTTTGGTAGGCCTCAGCAACCACAGCCCAATTTGCTTCTAAATCCTGAGCTATCTTAGGCTGGTTCACCTCAAGCTTTCCCAAACCTTTATCTAAAGACTTTAGTGCAATCATTGTGTGGGCGAGCGGCACCCCTATATTTCTCAAGACGGTACTATCTGTCAGATCACGTTGCAAACGAGAAACCGGAAGTTTGAGAGAAAGGTGTGATAGCAGGGCATTTGATATACCTAAATTTCCCTCGGCATTTTCAAAATCTATGGGATTAACCTTATGAGGCATTGTAGAGGATCCCACTTCTCCACTCTTTACCTTTTGCGTGAAATAATTCATGGAGATGTAGGTCCAGATGTCGCGACAGAGATCAATCAAAATTGTATTTATTCGAATCAGATTTTGAAAGTATTCTGACATATGATCATAGTGATCGATCTGGGTAGTGTATGGCAACCTTTTCAATTTTAAGGACTCCATGAAATTATTAGAAAAATTAATCCAATCATGAGCTGGAAAAGTAACTACATGTGCATTTAGATTCCCTACAGCACCTCCGAATTTTGCATAGAAGACAATTGATTTTATTTTTTCAATTTGAGCTTGGAGACGATCGGCAAATACAAAAAATTCTTTACCCAAGGTGGTCGGAGAAGCTGGTTGGCCATGAGTGTGGGCCAGAAGTGGTATGTCAGACCATGATCTACTCCTAAGGGTCAATTTTTCTAGTAGGTCACTGAGTGAGGGGAAGAGCACTTCTTCGGATGCTTCCATAAGTGACAGAGGAATGGCCGTGTTGTTTACATCTTGCGAGGTTAGGCCGAAGTGAATCATTTCACCGTATTGTTCTAATCCAAGTGTTTTGAATTTGCTGCGCAGAAAATACTCCACAGCTTTAACATCGTGGTTTGTAGTTGATTCAATTCGTTTAATCTCTAGTGCGTCATCAACTGTAAAATCTTCAATTATATTGGCTACCTCTTGGTGTTTGTTATCCGGAAAACCTACCAGAGGTTTCAGCTCTAAAGGAAGTAGGGCTAGAAAATACTTAACTTCCACTATGACACGATATTTTATCAGACCATACTCTGAGAAGTATTTTGATAGAACCTTTGTTCTACTGTTGTAGCGACCGTCGATCGGCGAAATAGCTTCGAGCATATTATTTCTAAATTAAATCTGGTGTTTATTAATTACCCGGGTTGTTTATGATCAGCAATTAGGGCTGCAATTGAATTATCTGAGACAGAGTGGTAATTATTTCGAGCTTTATTAAAGATACTTTCTGCAAGCTCTAGCTGGTTGGTTTCAAGCAATGCCTTGTAGAGTGGTGTCAAGAATTTTCTTCGTCCCACATTTGTCAAGAAAGTATCGAGGATGGATCTATTATGAGATGGCATGTACTGACTTCTAATGGATAACTCCAGCCAGACTGCTAGAATTTCTGAATTGCCCGAATTGGATAGCTCGAAGACATCATCTAGTTTTTCGTAGAAGCTGATATGTAGGTCAGAAGGAATGTGGCGAATAAAATGTAGCCATTCATGTGTTGACCAATTTCTAGTGTTGGACTTATCTAATCTTCCTATTCTGGTAAACTCTTTTATTCTTTGATTTACCTGTCTAAAACGACGGGACTGAATTTGAGCGTGATCGATGGGGATGCCGGGATTGTAAAGCCAGCCGTCTAGGTTTAAGTCAATTTTATGCTCATGAATCAAGTGTTTGTAGATATAGGCTGCCCATTGCTCCGTAGAAATGCTGCGAAATTGATAATCTTTGAAATACTGCTTTAGGTAATCATCGAATATTTGTCTACCGACCTTTTCTTCAAGGGTGCGTAGTAAGAGATATCCTTTTTCATAAGCTATGTCGGTCATACCATCATCAGGATCTCTTCCATCAAGGGACAACTTAAGGTGTGTATCTGAACTTTGGTCACCCAAGTCAACAATGGTGCGTTCCAGATCTTGGTAACCAAGCAAGGCCAGCATATTACTGTAATCAACTCCATATAGTGTCTCCATAATACGCCGCTCTAGATAGACCGTATGGCCCTCATTTAGCCAGAAGTCATCCCATGTGGCATTGGTGACCAAGTTTCCCGACCAGGAATGTGCGAGTTCATGAGCAACCAAAGCGGTAAGAGAGCGATCACCTGCAATAATGGTTGGAGTGGCGAAAGTAAGTCTAGGATTCTCCATACCACCGAAAGGGAAACTAGGCGGCAGGACAATTAAATCAAATCTTTCCCACTGATAAGGTCCATAGAGAGACTCCGTTGCTTTGACCATTTTCTCTAAATCGGCCATCTCATATGCCGATGCCCCCAGCATGCCTGGTTCCGCATAGACTCCAGTGCGATCCGAAATGGCTTGAAAGGATAAGTCTCCAACCGCTAAAGCCATGAGATAGGCCGGAATCGGTTGGTTCATTTTAAAAGTGTATTGTCCATCGGGGGTCATCTCTTGAGGATTACTGGCACTCATGACTGCTATCAGACCCGGTGGCACTGATATGGTTGCCTCATAGGTATAACGGATACCCGGACTGTCTTGACATGGGATCCAGGTCCTAGTAAGAATAGCCTGTCCTTGGGTAAATAGAAATGGATGCTCCTTATCATGGGTCTGACCTGGATTAAGCCATTGTAGCGCAAGGGACTCGGGAGTTGTCTTATAATATATACGTACCGTGTGCGCATCAAGAGGAAGATCTATCGTCAAAGGTGCACCCAGAAAATCTCGGGTCTGTCCGACTGAAAAAGTAGCAGACTGTTGTTGCCTTGGACCAATGGCCCATACGCTATCTATCAGTAAATGATGAATGTCAAGAATGATTTGTGTTGCCGCACTGTCTCTCGATATCTGATACTCCGCGAAACCAGAAAGTTGAAGCTGGTCAAAGTCTACGGAAAGTTGGAGTGTCAAATGATCAATGCGGGCTTCTTGTGGGTGAGCATACGTATGAACATCCATAGCATCTGCTATATCGTTGGGATCTGGAACATCTTCAGGAGTGGAGCATGCATTCATGAAGTAAAATAGACTAAGGGCCATGCCCCATGGAAGAATGAGTTTCATCTTTCTGATATATCCTGCAAAGGTAAAATAATCACCACATCTGCTTAGGTCAGATGGAGGCAATACTCTACACCTAGAGGCCCGCTCACCTAGTGATGAGCTGAATCCTGAGGACCCATGAAACCAACTGTTGGTGGTAAAATCCCACTAAATCCTTTGATATCTCGAGAAACGCCATCTATAAATCACAGAAAATCTGTCGGAAATACATGGTAGTAATCCATAACATGTAAGGGCCTTTTAATGAATCACATTATTATATATATGAATATATATAATATTAATTATCAATATGTTACTGCCGTGAACCTCTGTTGCTGACCAGGCACATTTTTTATAAAGTTATGCATAAATAATTGATCATATATAAGATATAACTATGCCTAACTAATTCATACTGAGAAAAAAAAACCTCAGTGCGTTATTATATATGTGTTATTTATATATATATTTGTCCTGGTTACCAAAATTTGACACCATGAAAAATACTTTACGATTTGTTTTTATGTCATGTCTATTGTGCATCGGAGCACTGGTTTATGCCCAGGATAATGGTCCGGTATGTATAGCAGGCTTGAATATCCCAATTGGGGGAGATGACTCGGCAACGATTGCCGTAGCTAATTTTGTTACTAATATAACGGACGCAGGAGTTACACCTTTACAGGTGAAGCTCTTGAATGCCTATGGCGGTGTTATCGCTGTAGAAGAAAATGCAGATGAAAACACAGAATTTAGAATCCTGGCTTGTCCTTATGTTTCTAGAGAACTGATGTTGCAGGTGCAAAATGCTCACGGTGCATGTATGAGCATGATGACCTTCAAGCAAAGTAATGGACCTATTATTGAAGGTAGGGCTGACACAGTTTATTGTGGCGATCCTCTAGTAGTGGGTGGACACATTGATGGTGTGGCGCCAACTGCAGAAGTGCCATGCGGTGATGACAAACCGGCTACTTTTGTTGCCGACTGGATTGAAGTCTTTCCCTGTGTTCTCGGTAGGGATACAGCCAAGATCATCATTCGCGAGTACGAAGCTTTTGACAAGTTTGGCAATAGGGGCGTTGGCAAAGACACCATCTATGTGTTTAACTTGCCAGAAATCACGAGAAATAATACATTCTGCGCCGAGAAGGATACCACATATTGTGGCTCCGGCTTGGATTATTTTGGTCCTTTTATGTTGGTGCCTGAGTCAATTGGAGCAACAACTTGTGAGCCGATCTATTTTATTAACCCGGATGGAACCAAGCGGGAGTTTGATCCCAAGTGTGGTATTTCTACTGTTTTAACTGTTGAGCCATTTGACGGCAAATGTTCAAGCACTTTAAAATACACACTCGAGATCAAGCAAAGTTGCTATGGTCCTGATCCAGATGTCTGTGATGACCAGGATGTGCCTGAAAACGGATTGGAAGTAGTTGCTCCAGGATATCTACGTTGTGTGTTCTGGCTCATTGATCTAGATACACTTGGACCAACCGTAGAATGTGACACCAGTCACTTCACCAATTTTGATGGCGACACCATTTTGATTCCTACAGGTTCACATGATTGTGCTGCGCACTTTACTTTGCCTCCAGCCAATGCTTTTGATGATTGTACAGATGTAGTCTCTGTGAAAGCCATGATCGAAGGTTATGGCAGCTTTGCATTTGAGTACAACGGTTCACAATGGGTATCTAACAATCTGATCAAGCTTCCATTGGCGGAAGAACCCATACAAATCATTTATGAAGCATTCGACGCCTGCCATAATCCAGGTTACGATACATGCTACATAAAGGTGAAAGATTTAACGAATCCAGTCGCTGTCTGTGACAAAGGCATTAATGTCTCGCTGACCGGTAAGAAGGTCTGGGTCGATGCTGAGACTTTTGATGAGGGAAGCTGGGACAATTGTGGGGTACATCTGATACTCGCAAGACGTGGAGATTGGAGAGAAGCATGTGTTGATCTTTGTGATAGCTTGGTCGTACATAGTGTATCCCTTTATGGAGAAACAATATGGCAACCAGTGTTGAATGAAAATAAATTAGAAGAGGAAGCTGAGGCACATTATGCTAAGGCGATAGATTGGTTGGCTAATGACGGCACGGCTTGTGGTAAGTTGATAGCTAGAGCTTGGAATTACGATCTAATCAAATACGCTACGGTTGATTGCAAGAATGAGATGGATGGGAATGCATTTGATGATGCTTACCTAGGTGCTCATGATAGTGATCTTGCTGCCGATATCAAACAAATTGGTGGTGGATGGGCCGAAGATGTGCTCTTCAGCTGCGATGATGCCTGCGGGCCTGTATCTGTAGAGATTCTGGTCATGGACTACTGGTGCAATTGGAGCAAATGCTGGACAGATGTTTGGGTTGAGGATAAAACACCAATAACCATAGCCAAGGACGTAGTGCCAGTAGTAGACATCACTTGCAAAACCTTTAGAGCGCTAGATTATCAGTTAGGAGGAATCGATGCAAGTATTGGCGATTTAGTTTCTGCAGCTGGAGCTGGAGATGTTGACGCCTTTGCAGCTTTGGATGAAATCTTTGGCGGATATGCTAAGGCATGGATTGATCCATACGGAAATTATGTGGACTTGGGAGGAAATGTCTTGGATTGTGACATCACGCTTATAGATAGTACGTGTCATTGCGAAAATGTTTTAGTACCAGTCCGTGTGTATGATGATCATACAGGTGCTTATACATATGTGGACAAGTGGACAAGGGATTGCAGTTACGATGCTGAAGAGGAAGATTTGAATCATGGGGTGATCTCCATTAATTGTCCAAAGAATGTACAATGTGATCAAGAAATCTGGTATGATTTTGACGAATGTGGACAAGGAAGTATCTATCGTAAATTTAAGATCTATCAAGGCTGTCCCGTAACCGTGGGTACTTCTGCAGGTCACATTCCTGATACCATTACTCGTATTCAACAGATTTGGGTAGGCAACGAATGTGAACTCGATTCTGGCATGTTTACTTTTCCACTAGACACGACTATTGATTTGTGCGGACTGGAATATGGAGATGATGGAAATGTTGTTGGTGATGCACATCCTGACAATGTAGGACTTCCTACCTATGATTTCGATGATGATTGTAGATTAGTGGGTATCGGTCACTACGACAAAGTATTCCGAGTAGTCGGAGGAGACGAAGCTTGCTTCAAGATCGTTCGAACCTGGTGTTTTGCCGACTGGTGTGAAAGTGGTAAGCCCGTGGGTGATAACTGGGTGAATGGAAATGGTGGAGGAAAGGTATTCGAATATCAGCAGAAGATTATAGTGCGTGATACTGTTGGACCAATGTGTACGATCACAGGACCAATTGGTGATGGCGAAACCATCCAAGCAGGTGGATGTGTCTATGACTTAAGTGCAACTATTGATGTGGAAGATGCCTGTGGTATCATCAGCTACTCTGCAAGGCTTGAAGACATCACTAAAGATCCGGTAGTAGTTGCTAATTGGAACAGTAGTACCAATCCTTTGGTAGGTGGTCAAGCCACTCTGGAAGTCGAAGATTTGGTTGCTGGTGATTACAAACTTACAGCGGTCACAACAGACGATTGTCAAAATGAGAGTCTATGCGTATATAGTTTCACTGTGGAAACTGGCAAGAAACCTTCACCGGTGTGTATTTCTAGTATCACAGTGGAATTAACTCCCTGGGATACGGATAATGATGGAGTTATAGATACAGCTGCCGCAACAGTTTGGGCAAAAGAATTCAATTCAAGTAGCTCTGCACCGTGTGGCAGTGATGACGACGATCTTGAGTTCTATATAGAATTTAAAAATGATGCTGATTCTTCTACGCTAGATTTGGGTCAAGACTTAGATAGTTTGGCGTTGGGTTGTGAGCATTTCGGACCTCAGGTGGTACGTATGTGGGTATTGAGCCCTACGGGAAGTGCTGACTATTGCGATGTTATGCTGATTGTACAGAATAACATGGGCGGCTGCGGCGATGTAAGTGCCAACCAGGGAAGCGTTACTGGTTCGATTGCTACGGAGCTTAATCAAAGTGTAGAGCAAGTACAGGTGAAGGCAAGTCTGTCTAACGGCACAAGCCTTGACTTCTTGACCACAAGTAGTGGAGCATATGGATTTGCGAGCACGCTAGGGGTAGATGTCAAAGTTGAACCAATCAAAGACATCGAGCATGATAATGGCATCAGTACCGCGGATATGATTCAGATTCAGAAGCACATCCTAGGGAGAGAGCAGCTTGATAATGAGTACCGTCTAATGGCAGCAGATGTCAATAACGATGATCGCATCTCAGCACTTGATCTCCTAGATATCAGAAGATTGATTCTGGGTAAAACCGATCGCTTCCCGAATTCAGATTCATGGTCATTCGTAAATGATGTTGATGGTAGATCGACTTATACCATTAAAGGTATAAATGGCGCTATGGCTGTCGATTTCATTGGTGTGAAGAAGGGAGATGTCAATATCAGTAACGACCCAAGTCGAGGTGCACGCTCAGCTAAGAGCCTGGTACTACAAACTAGTGATCAGGAGCTATCAGTAGGAGAGCAGTATAAAGTGGATATCACTGCAGGCAACTTCAGAGATATTGAAGGATATCAGTTCACCTTAAACTTTGATGCTCAAGCTGTGAAGTTGGTAGATGTTGAGATTGCTGATGGTCTAAACTTGGAAGAAGAGAACTTCTCTTTCGAGGCCGTTGAGCAAGGAATGATCGCAACTAGCTGGCACAGTGCTGAAGCAATCGAGTTGAATAGCGATGATGTACTGTTTAGCCTTGTATTTGATGCGAAGGTTGAAGGTCAACTAAGTGAAGTATTGACGGTAAACAGTAAGATCACCGATGCCGAAGCTTATAATAGTACAAATGAACTATTGGGCGTAGCGCTTGAATTTACAAACGCAGAATCAGTTGATGCGGCATTCACACTGTATCAGAACCGTCCAAATCCTTTCAAAGAGAACACAGTGATTGGATTTAGATTGCCTGAGGCCACAGCAACTGCACTTACCGTGTACGATGTAACAGGAAAAGTACTCAAAGTAATCAATGGAGATTTCCAGAAAGGTTACAATGAGGTTAGCCTGAAGAAAAACGATCTAAACGCTACCGGGGTACTCTACTATCAGTTGGATAGTGATACATATACCGCAACGCGTAAAATGGTAATCATAGAATAGATCGTGAGATAATTGAGCAGGAAAAAGGGGAGCAGTTTTGCTCCCCGCTTTCCTTAACAATTCAAATAGTATATCCTTGAGTTAGTTACTATACATGAGTTCTAGTAAAAAGCCGTCCTAAAGAGGACGGCTTTTCTTGTTTATGCCTGCAAATATTCAATCCTTCTTGAATTTTCTTGTCACTCCCTACTACAATTAATCAATCTGATTACCGCATTTTGGGCTGAAGGTGATAATTTAATAGGGTTTAAGCAGGCCTTTTATATGTATATAGCGTCATCCTGTACCAATTTGATTCTTGCCTTCATAATCGATAATCAGCTCTTCTTTCTTACATTAACATATGGCTTAAATAAATAATTGGTATCATTTTTGAATGTGTTGTTAGTTGATATTTAATCTGAAACTAACACCATGGAAAAATTCGACCTTTCTTCCGATCGAGGTACGTATTATCTTGAACTACTATATCAGAGTAGAAACCGATTGAAATGTTTTCTTCTATTTGCAAGTCTATTTGTAACGACATTTTTACAAGCCCAGATAGGACCCAACTGTACACACATTAATGCCTCGATAGGTGTTAATGACAGCGCCAGTATACTGGTAAGTGAGCTGGTGACCAATATAGCCTCGATAGCTGCGCAAGGAGATAGCGT
>JABDMH010000154.1 GCA_013001595.1 Saprospiraceae bacterium
GTCCCCAATGTCCCGGAAATCCCAGCAACGGACGCTTGGCGTCGCTGCATCTTTCCACCTTCATGCCATCACCACCATACTCCGGATTTAAGAACCGTTTTTGCTGCATGTGATCATAGTAACAATAAGGCCAGCCGAAATCGTCACCTTCAGAAACCTGCAGAAATTCTTCAGAAGGAAGCTCAACATTTTGCTCCTCGGTAAAAAGATCTGGCCAGAACCGATGCAGATCATCTCGTCCATGCTGCATGGCATATAGCGACTGCGTATTTTTATCCCATGTGATGGCCACCGCATTGCGGATGCCGGTTGCATAGCGTCGATCGAGTGTTTGTTCTTGTCCCAATTCAGTGGCACTGAATTTCCAAATGCCAGCCCTTGTTTCTAGTTCGATGCATGGATCAACGCCTTTTGAGCCTTTTGTTCTTTTTTCTTCCTGGCAAGCATTTGAGAAAGAACCTACATTGACGAACATCTCTCCTTGCTCATTAATTACGAAAGGTTTTTCGGAATGACCCTCGGTGCCGCTGTCTAACTTGACGATGGTATCCATAGGTCCGGAAGGTACGAGCTCATCTTGTGCAAGTGCTTGCCTGAAAACCCGGTCTTTCGTAGAGTAGTAGAGGTAATTCTGAAAGAGTTCGATTCCCGTTCCGGCATAGGGTGCAAAATCTTTGATGACATCAGCTATTCCATCTTCAGTTGTATCTCTCAGAGCGATGATGGAATTACCATCGGCTGTTTTCCCTCGAAGGTGTACAAATACATCTCCATTTTCTCGAATGGTTAAATGACGAGCCCGACCCAGAGAGTCAGCTACAACGACAACATCGAATCCAGCAGGCAGCTGAAGGCTATCATCGTTGGGTGCAGTTGCATAGTTGAGGGGGACTTCATTGGGCGCTGTCGGTTGACAAGCCAGGAATACTATGGATAAGGATATTATTGTCAGTAGGTGACGTATCATATGTAATTAGTTTAATAAGTCTTCTAAAGATTTTCTTGGAAGTCGTTCATCTCGTTGGGCAGTATGAAATACGAGCGAGGCAATGATGGTAGCTGCTTGCTTCAGGTCTTCCTCAATTAGATGATCCCAATTATCCATATTACTATGGTGAGTTCGTGTACCATAAGCTATGGGGTCTTGAATAAACTGAAATCCAGGAATACCAATCCCGTCAAAGGAGAGGTGGTCTGTACCACCCGTGTTCCCCCAAGTCAAAGTCTTGGCACCGAGGTCTCCAAAGGGTTCTAACCATTTGCGAAATATCGGTGCCACTTCCGTGTTTCCTTGCAGATGGATGCCCCTGATTTTGCCCGTACCATTGTCAAAATTATAGTAGGCAGAAATGGAATCTTGAGCGGGATAAACCGCTGAAGGATTGCCAAATCGGTCAGTCTTTGCCAAATGTTTTCGAATATATGCCCGTGATCCTAACATACCCTGTTCTTCACCGGTCCAAAGTGCCAGCCGAAGTGTTCGTCTGGGGCGGATACCTGTTTCTTTAATGGTCGCTAATAGTATCCTGGCCACCTCCATTATGACGGCCGATCCTGCACCATTGTCGGTAGCTCCAGATCCTGCATGCCAAGAGTCGAAGTGAGCTCCAAACATGACTACCTCATCGACTAAGTCGGTCCCTGGTATTTCGGCGATCACATTATGTTCTGTCTGATCGGTATTCGTAAAGGAGGATTTAATCTCTAGGGACATGCTTACGGAGATTCCCTTTTCCATAAGCCTAAGTACTCTATTGTAATGCTCCACTGACATGGTTACTTGGGGCACAATTTCTTGACCAGGGTCTTCTGGCATACCTCGGACGACACTTGCACCGGCAACGAAGACAGTTCCTAGGTCCCCTTTGAAACTTCGATCCACGACTACCAGTGGTTTTTCTCTTGCTAGAAATGACCAGAGCTTCGAACTGAAACCTTCACCACTTCTGCGATAGCCACGACCGCGTCTAGGAGTAGGCATCCCTTGGTTGGCTAGAGACAAAAGTCGAGCATCATCCAACCGTTCTGCATCAGGTTTAAATGGCTCTTTCACCTCCCTTTTCGTATCCAAAAAGATAATCTTGCCAGCCAGCCTACCCTGGTACTTTTTTAGCTCCTCTGCAGAAGCTGCGTCCAGGTAAATTACCTCTCCTACTACTTCTCCGTCTGTGGATGGAGACCAAGCTTTTGGGTAAGCGATGATCGGAGCATAAGATGGTTCGGTCATATGCATTTCGAAATGTTGCAATTCCCAGCCTCGACCAAAAGGGCCCCATTCATCCAAATGTACATTTTGCATACCCCAGCTGGCCAATTGCTGTGTCGCCCAGTGGGTAGCTTTGTCCAACATGGGAGATCCTGTCAAGCGCGGTCCATATACATCAGTGATCCAACTCGCAATATCCATCACTTCCCCTTGCTCCATAGCATGCTTACGAATAACGGCGTTTACATCTTCTAAGACTTGTGCATGCCCTGTGCATATCACCAGGGTCAATAGGAACAGAGTGTGGAAAATGAATCTCATAGTCTTATTTTTCACTCGAGAAAATGGGATACGAATTTACGGGGAAATATTTAGAAAGGACTTAATAGCAGTAAAGTCCCTGTCGTCAAGGTGTTCTGGCATAGGCCAAACTTATATCTGCGCAAAATGTCGAACTTTGAATAATAGTTGACATATCAGCCACCGTTTCTATGGGATGAAAATATTTAGATGAATATGAGATATCGATCATTATTATGGGCATTTTCCTGGCTCGTCTTTTTCGGTGCCGGCTATCTGGTGGGCAATGAAAAGGCAGGTGACATTTCGGATAAGCCGCTACTTGGTTCAAATGGCGAGCCAAAGCCAGAAGAAGTAACACTTCGAGATACTTCTACCGCACCTAAACCCAGAGTACTCAATGCGGAGGAGTCTGCTACGATTGACTTATTTGAAGCAGCAGCTCCCTCGGTGGCATTCATCAATACATCTAATTATCGCCAAAACTACTGGACCAGCGACATAAACGAGATTCCTCGAGGTAGTGGGTCTGGATTTGTTTGGGATAAGGCAGGCCATATTGTGACCAATTTTCATGTCATACAGGATGCTGACAAGGCAACCGTTACCTTATCTGATCAAAGTACTTGGGAGGCAGACCTAGTAGGGTATGCACCGGAGAAAGACCTGGCAATTTTGAAAATATCCGCGCCTAGAAATAAACTAGTACCCATACCAGTGGGAGGTAGCCAAGATCTCATGGTGGGTCAGAGTGTGTACGCCATTGGGAATCCCTTTGGCTTAGATCAGACACTGACCACAGGCATTATAAGTGCATTGGGTAGAGAAATTAAATCACGTACAGGCAGCCCGATTCGAGACGTTATTCAGACAGATGCAGCCATCAATCCTGGAAATTCGGGTGGTCCCTTACTTGATTCGCAGGGAAGATTGATAGGTGTAAATACCGCCATTTATAGTCCCTCAGGGGCTTATGCAGGGATTGGATTTTCGATACCAGTAGACCAAGTGAGTTGGGTAGTACCGGATCTAATAAAGTACGGAAAAGTAAAAAGACCTACATTGGGTGTTGATCTACTGACCCAAAGTTATAGTACGAGGGCAGGCATTGAAGGTGCGGTCATCTACGGTGTGCAAGAAGGAACTGCAGCAGCAAGAGCTGGATTTAGACCCATGCGTAGAAATCGGCTCGGTCAGATATTGCTCGGTGATATCATCGTAAAAGTCGAGGATGAGGCAATTAAAACCAATGCTGATCTAACATTGGCACTTGAAAAATATCAAGGTGGGGAAACCATCTTGGTTACTGTGCTAAGAGGTAAGCAAGAGATGGATCTTGAGGTGGTCCTTGACCCACCCAAATAATGAGTCGATTTAGAATCTTCGGAATTGCATGCGAAAATCATTTTGCCTGCTTACGTAAGCAAGTTTGCCTCGGTCAAATAGGTACCTATTTCCTTCTCGATCCATAAAACTGGTGCCTCGGTCTTGATAGAATCTAATCCAACCGGTCCTTCGCGCCCTAACCAGAATACTTCTTCGCTTTCCCCTAACTCTGATCGTTTGGCCCGTATGTTGATTTATCCATCGACCTTCCAGAAAATCTGGATTGACCCTAGAGCTGGCATGTTTGCCCGATTGGCCGTAGTAGTGGTTGCGTTGTATGTGCGTATTTTCTTTACGCTTGCTATCACCGCTTCTGACCTCCGCCTGACTGGAGCTACCTTTTCTGTAAAATCTTATGCGTTTGGCTCCCGTGGCATCTTCCCACTCTAAGGTCTTTTCATTGATTAAATAGTAGGTGTTTCCCTCATCATCACGAAATTGATCATCACGCAGTTCTTGATAGTAATACCACCTATTCTTGTTGATGCGTTGGACCTTGATTCCACTGGCAGTTGTTTGTACCATCACAGAAACTTTGGTCCGTGAATTTTCCCATATGCCATCAATATGATGAGAGGCCCCCCGACTTGACACCGGTACGATGGATGCTAAGAAAGCTAGAGTAATGCTAAATATTGATTTCATAACAACGATGTTTTAAGTCACTGTCCTCTATATTCAAAGGACAAAAAATCAGTTGTTAAAGTATGCTATGATTGAGTTAAACTCAGGTTAATGATCTGATGCTAGAGGATCTAGGGTAAAGATGGCATCGCTGGAAAGATGATGGTGAATATTGGCATACTTCATGTTATGAGAAGGGTAGGAACGCACGAGCCATCTATAAATAATTGGTATAAATGCCTTTTTTTTAGGAAATTAAGTTCGTTATTTAATCGATATATGATAGATATTCAGTCTTTCAAGCAATACCTTCTATATGAAAAAAGATACTCAGAGCACACCATTGCGGCATACAGTACAGACGTGCGGTATACATTGGACTATGTTGCTCAGCTGTATCAAATAACGCAGCTTTCGCAGATTGAACCATTTCATCTTCGATCCTGGGTAGTCGATCTTATGGCAAGAAAACAGGGCGCAAGATCAATCAATCGCAAGATTTCATCCATTAGGACTTTTTTCAAGTACCAAATTAGGAGAGGAGTGGTGAGCAAGGATCCAACGATCAAATTGAGGGCTGTGAAGGTGCCTCGGCGCCTACCCAATTATCTGCAGGAACACGAAATAACTTTTCTGGATGTGTCAGTAGTCGAGTTGAGTGATCTTACAGAAATGCGTGATATTTTGATACTGAAGACCCTGTACGCATGTGGATTGAGAAGGGCAGAACTAATCAATTTGACTGTAAGTTCGATCGACATGGAGAAGCGCTGTCTGACCGTAACGGGCAAAGGCGACAAAATGCGCTTGGTCCCTATTAGTAAGTCCTATGCTCACGAAATGATTCATTATTTGGCAGAGCGCGAAAAAGCGCTTCCTCCTTCTGAATATCTGTTTATGACTGACAAGGGAAAGAAGTTGTATCCTAAGTTTGTCTACAACCTAGTGAGAAAATATCTGACTAGATACTCTACTACGACCCAGAAGGGACCACACACACTACGACACACTTTTGCGACGCATCTGTCGAATCGAGGAGCAGATCTAAATGCCATTAAGGACCTACTCGGTCATGCAAATCTTAGTGCGACACAGATTTACACCCATAATAACATAGAGAAATTGAAGAGAGCCTATGCTGCTCATCCCAAGGCATAGGAAATATTTGCAAACTATTTTAACATGAACATTATGAACAGAAGAATTGAAGCGATCCATTTTACAGCTAATCAAAAATTACTTGTGTTTATCGAAGGAAAACTTGACAAGTTAAATCAGTATTTCAATAGGATCATCGATTGTCATGTCATGTTAAAGCTGGAGAATAGTGGTCAGATCAGGGACAAAGTGGTGGAAGTAAAAATCGCGGTACCTGGTGACATGCTAATCGCCAAATGCACTTCAAAATCCTTCGAGTCGGCTACAGACGAAGCTGCCGATATTCTCAAACGTCAGCTCATCAGATATAAAGAGAGAGCCAGGTCATATTCATAAAAAGGTAAGCACCATTCGGCTGCTCAGTAATCGGTGATTTTTGTTACCCGCTAGGGTAGATTTTGACTTTGCATACACAGGGTTAGAACGCCCGTATTCACTGGCGAGCGAATCTTTGGTAAAAACAAAATTCGATTTTCATTTTAGGGAAAAAGTAATATCTTTGCAATCGCTTTGAGAAAAAGTTCTCTTAGGGGTAGTGCATAGGTTTGAAAATCAGATGTTTGTAGTACCTGGTCTTCGAAGTATTACGCATGCATTTTCAGTACATTACAGATGTGATAAATCTTAATGTCTCGAAGATAGTAATTGCTGTTGGTACGAAAATTTGAAAGGCTGAATGTAAAGAAGGTTACTAGACAGCACCTGTTGGATCGAATGACTTCATATTGGCTGTTGCGATGAATGCGTGAAGTACTCAACTCGATTCTGCTTTCTTGGGTTAAAAGGGTCGATGACTACCTCATCATATGTTGATGGAGGCATGTCGAGGTTGCTTAAGTTGCATCCGCTTGATTGAGAGACTATTAGCCAATGTAGCTCAGTTGGTAGAGCAGCTGATTTGTAATCAGCTGGCCGGGGGTTCGAGTCCCTCCATTGGCTCAAGGAGCGGTTAAGTCCGTGCGCCGTAGGAAGAAGAGGTGGTTTTGTCAGTGGCTTAGAAAGTTGCATGCGGGGGCGCGCCGGAGTTGGAGAGCCGGGGCAGACTGTAAATCTGTTGTCTACGACTGAATAGGTTCGAGTCCTATCGCCCCCACTGTCGGCTGATGATTTTTGGTCTGATGTCGAATTATTTTGTGCGGGCGTAGCTCAGTTGGTAGAGCATCAGCCTTCCAAGCTGAGGGTCGTGGGTTCGAGTCTCATCGCCCGCTCATTTTTTTACTTGCAAGGGCTGTAGTATTGGAGGTAGCCAAGAAACGACTGGGCATAAATTGGGATTTAGCTGATCTCAGAAACGGAATGCCAATGTAGCTCAGGGGTAGAGCACTTCCATGGTAAGGAAGGGGTCGGGGGTTCAAATCCCTTCATTGGCTCATATAGATAATGATAGATGATAAAGGTGATGCCTGCTAGACAAGCAAGGTGCTTTTTCAAGTAGGCAGATCGTTATATGCATTTTTGTTTAACTAATTTATTTTTTGGAATCGTAAAAAAACTATCCGATGGCGAAGGAAATTTTTGAAAGGAATAAACCGCACCTCAACGTTGGTACCATTGGGCACGTAGACCACGGAAAGACAACCTTGACTGCTGCCATCACGTATGTGTTGTCAGAAACAGGATTGGCTCAGAAAATGGACTACGCGGCAATCGATGCTGCACCTGAAGAAAAAGAGAGGGGTATCACTATAAATACCGCTCACGTTGAATATGAAACAGTTAACCGTCACTATGCGCACGTTGACTGCCCAGGTCACGCCGACTATGTAAAGAATATGGTGACAGGAGCCGCACAAATGGACGGCGCCATTTTGGTAGTTGCTGCCACAGATGGCCCTATGCCACAGACACGGGAACACATCCTTCTAGCACGGCAGGTAGGTGTCCCTAATATCGTAGTGTATATGAATAAGGTTGACCTTGTTGATGATGAGGAAATGCTGGAGTTGGTTGAAATGGAAGTGCGCGAACTATTGGATCAGTACGAATTTGATGGCGACAACGCTAAAATCATTCAAGGTTCTGCTTTGAAAGCCCTTGAAGGAGACGACGGTGCTCAGCAATCGATTAGAGAATTGATGGCCGCGGTTGACTCGGAGATTCCTGAGCCTGTGCGGGCCGTAGACAAACCTTTCTTGATGCCTATCGAGGATGTTTTTTCTATAACAGGACGAGGCACAGTAGCTACCGGACGTATCGAAAGAGGTGTCATCAATACTAGTGATCCGGTGGAGATCATCGGGATGATGAAAGAAGGTGAGAAGCCTTTGACATCAGTTGTTACGGGAGTTGAGATGTTTAGAAAAATATTATCTCGTGGTGAAGCAGGTGATAATGCCGGCCTTTTGCTAAGAGGTATCGATAAAGAACAGATCAAGAGAGGTCAGGTAATTTGTGCACCAGGGTCTGTGACTCCACATAAGAAGTTTAAGTGTGAGGTATATGTCCTTGGCAAGGATGAAGGCGGTCGTCATACACCCTTCTTCAACGGATACCGTCCACAATTTTACTTCCGTACTACTGACGTAACCGGTGATGTCAACTTACCAAGTGGCGTTGAAATGGTTATGCCAGGCGATAACGTTTCTCTGGAAGTCGCCTTGCTGAATACCATTGCCATGGAGAAAGGTCTTCGCTTTGCGATTAGAGAGGGTGGGAGAACGGTTGGAGCCGGACAGGTTACCGAAATATTAGATTAGATACAGAATATCTTAATATAAAATGCAAGGAAATTAAGCACCTCTGAGGGGGTGCTTAATTTACTTTTTTTAGAAGTACTTGTTAAAGCTTGCATGAGGTTTTGGAAATTTTGAGGTGAATACGGGCATAGCTCAACTGGTAGAGCGACGGTCTCCAAAACCGTAGGCTGGGGGTTCAAGTCCTCCTGCCCGTGCAAAAGAAAAGGAAGATGGTTTAGGTCTTTTTCGTGAATGTCTATTAAAGAGTGCAAAGATGGAACGACTGATTCTGAGTATTAAGGAAAGCTATTATGAGCTTATCAATAAGGTTACCTGGCCTACCTGGTCACATCTCCAAAGCAGCACAATTCTTGTTTTGGTGGCATCGGTCATCTTTGCCCTGTTGGTTTTTGCGTTCGATACAGTTTCTCGCCAAATAGTTGACGTTATTTATGGCATCTAACGAAATAGTAGCTATGGACGAAGAACGAAAATGGTATTCCCTGAGGGTAATCAGTGGAAAGGAACGTAAACTCAAAGAGAGAATAGAGCTTGAGGTGAAACGATCGGGTTGGGATGAAGTTATTGGTCAAGTGGTCGTACCGACAGAAAAAGTATACAAGATCCGCAATGGAAAGAAAGTGATCCAGGAGCGGAACATTTTGCCAGGGTATATTTTAATTGAGACGTTGCCATCAAAATTTACAGGCGAGATGATTCAAACCATCTCGGGCATGACCAATGTAATTAACTTCCTAGGTGGGACAAATCCAATACCAATGAAACAAGCCGAGGCCAATAGAATGTTGGGCAAAGCTGATGAATCAGAGGAAGGTGATGAAATAATGATCGAACCTTTCATTGAGGGTGAAACTGTCAAGATTATTGATGGCCCCTTCAATAATTTTGTGGGTGACATCAAAGAGGTCAACGAGGAGAAGAAGAAATTGAAAGTGATAGTTAAGATTTTTGGTCGAGGCACAGAAGTAGAACTCAACTTCATGCAGATTGAAAAACAAACATAAGGTACGTAAAGCTTAAGAAGAAAATGGCAAAAGTTGTAGAGTCGATTATCAAGTTGCAGGTTAGGGGTGGACAAGCCAATCCAGCACCACCGGTTGGACCGGCACTGGGTGCCAAGGGGGTTAACATCATGGAGTTTTGCAAGCGGTTTAATGCCAGGACTCAGGACATGCAAGGAAAAGTTACACCGGTTGTGATCACAGTCTTTAAGGATAAGTCCTTTGAATTCATCATAAAGACGGTGCCTGCTGCAGTACAGCTGGCAGAGGCAGCCAAATTGAAAAAGGGTTCTGCTGAGTCAAATAGGCTTAAAGTCGGAAAAGTATCTTGGGACCAGGTTAAAGAGATTGCAGAAAGTAAAATGAGCGACCTCAATGCTTTTAAAGTAGAATCTGCGATGAAGATGGTAGCTGGCACTGCTCGTAGTATGGGTATCACGGTGACCGGTACCGCACCTTTTAGTACGGAAGAAGAGTAATTCATTTCATTTAAATAATAACAGGGAGTCGCTCAGGAGTATATACTCAAGGCGGCGCTTGCACCTAAAAAATTTAAGATGGCTAAACTTGGAAAGAAACGGAAAGCAGCAGAGGCCTTGGTAGATCGAGAGGCTCAATATTCCTTACCTGACGCCATGGCGAAGGTAAAAGAGGTCAATACCGCCTCGTTTGATGCTTCCGTAGACGTACACATGCGTCTAGGTGTAGATCCAAGAAAAGCGGATCAAGCATTGCGTGGAACCGTTACACTACCGCATGGAACGGGCAAAACAAAAACGGTATTGGTCTTTTGTACACCAGACAAAGAAGAGGAAGCTAAAGCTGCCGGAGCTGATTACGTTGGTTTGGATGACCTGGTCGCAAAAGTTCAAGGTGGATGGACAGATTTTGATGTTGTTGTGGCCGCTCCAAATGTAATGGCACAAGTAGGTAGATTAGGTCGAGTATTAGGACCAAGGGGCTTAATGCCTAATCCGAAGACGGGCACAGTAACACCCAATGTTGGTGACGCAGTAGCCGATGTCAAAGGTGGTAAGATCTCCTATCGAGTGGATAAGTTTGGAATCATTCACTCGTCGATAGGACGCATATCATTTAGTGCCGAGCAGCTCAATGACAATGCTAGGGAACTGATCGATACCATCATACGCTCCAGGCCTGCATCTGTAAAAGGGAGCTTTGTAAAATCTGTGACTGTGGCTAGTACCATGAGTCCAGGAATTAAGGTAAGCACTAAATTTTAAATCCGACATCCGATCCCTGAAGGGACTTAAATACATAGGACTATGACAAGAACAGAAAAAGAGAAAGCAATAAAAGTCTTGAAGAAGAAATTCAAGAAGAATGACTTTTTCTATTTGACAGATTCCTCAGAACTCAGTGTTGAAGAAGTGAATAGCCTTCGCCGCAAGTGTTTTGAGAAGGGTGTTGAGATGAAAGTAGTTAAAAACACCTTGGCCATCAAGGCCATGCAATCTCTTGCAGCTGATAGAGGATTCGATAAGTTGTATGAAGCATTAAAGGGACCCACCGCCATCATGTTTACAGAGACGGCCAATGAACCTGCTAAGATCATCAAAGATTTTAGAAAAGGGCATGAAAAACCAGTCCTGAAGGCTGCGTACATTGATTCTGATATTTTCATCGGAGATGAACACGTAGACACACTTGCCAGTCTTAAATCGAAAGAAGAAGTTATAGGTGAGATCATTTCATTACTAGAATCACCGATTAAGAGTGTCATAGGGGCACTCGACGCTGGTTCAACCATCGCCAACCTTCTCTCCGCATTAGAAGACAGGGCAGAGGCGTCATAAAATTTGGCTTCCAAGTACACACGCATATAATCATTGAATTAAAATTTTAAAATCGAGAACAATGGCAGAATTAAGTGCTATCGCAGAACAATTGGTAAACCTCACAGTTAAAGAGGTGAGCGAGTTGAAGAATATACTTAAAGATGAGTATGGCATCGAGCCGGCAGCAGCGGCTGTAGCTGTAGCTGCAGGTCCAGCTGGTGAAGGTGGAGAAGCCGCTGAAGAGAAAACAGAATTTGACATCATGCTGAATTCAGCTGGTGCTGGTAAATTGAAAGTGGTCAAAGAAGTGAAAACATTGTTGGGTGTGGGCTTGAAAGATGCTAAAGATTTAGTTGATTCAGCACCAGCAGTAATCAAAGAAGGTGCCTCTAAGGAAGAAGCGGAGAGTATTAAAGCAGCACTCGAAGCAGCAGGAGCAGAGGTTGAACTTAAGTAGATCCTGCCCTGGACAGCATTTGACCGGTCGGCGAAACGGGTCAAAACGCTTATAAGGCTTAGCTCGGTGTGTCATCACCGAGCTAAGCCTATCGTCGTATATAACTAAGGGGAAAGCCTCTAAGATTGATAATTTTAAAACAAGGAATTCTATGGCAACGGATGTTGTAGCTACCAATAAACAGAATGGCCGAATCAATTTCGGAAGAATCAATTTGGCGTCTGAATACCCAGACCTACTCGAAATTCAAATGAAATCCTTTCAGGAGTTTTTTCAGTTGGAAACGACTCCCGAAAATAGAACCAACGAGGGGCTTTATCGTGTCTTTCAAGAAAATTTTCCCATCACGGATGCCCGGAATATTTTTGTGTTGGAATTCCTTGATTACTTCGTCGATCCACCACGCTACACCATTGAGGAATGTATGCAGCGTGGCTTGACTTATAGCGTACCATTAAAAGCCAAACTAAGGCTATCTTGCAATGATGAGGAACACGTCGATTTTCAAACCATCGTTCAAGATGTTTTCCTAGGCAACATTCCTTACATGACACCCAAGGGCACCTTCGTGATCAATGGTGCTGAGCGAGTCATTGTTTCACAATTGCATCGGTCTCCAGGAGTGTTCTTCAGCCAGAGCTTTCACCCCAACGGTACCAAAATATATTCTGCCCGTGTTATTCCATTCAAGGGAGCCTGGATGGAGTTTTCCACTGACATTAATTCAGTGATGTATGCCTACATAGACAGGAAGAAGAAATTTCCTGTGACTACTCTTCTGCGAGCTATTGGATATGATTCCGATAAGCAAATTCTAGACTTGTTCAACTTGGCTGAGGAGGTTAAAGCTGATAAAAAGACTTTAAAGAAAGCTGTAGGTAGAAAATTGGCCGCAAGAGTACTGAAGACTTGGGTGGAAGATTTTGTAGATGAAGATACTGGTGAGGTTGTATCCATAGAGCGGAATGAAATCATTCTGGAAAGGGATACCGTAATTGAAGAAGAACACATTGAGCACATCTTAGAGGCTAATGTTGACCTGGTGATCCTGCAGAGGGATGATATAGATGAAGACTATTCCATAATTTACAATACCCTGCAAAAAGATGTATCGAGCTCTGAAGTCGAGGCCGTTCAACAGATCTATCGACAATTGCGTGGCACTGATCCACCGGATGAAGAAACTGCTAGAGGAATCATAGATAAACTCTTTTTCTCAGATAAGCGATATAATCTGGGAGAGGTGGGAAGATATAAAATCAATCGCAAGCTGGATTTGGATATTGAAAGCAATACCCTGATTCTCACCAAAGAAGACATCATTGAGATCGTGAAATACTTGGTTAAGCTGACCAATCAAAAGGCTGAACTGGATGACATTGATCACTTGAGTAATCGCCGAGTGCGAACGGTAGGGGAGCAGCTATATGCGCAGTTTGGGGTTGGTTTGGCCAGAATGGCACGTACCATCCGTGAGCGCATGAATGTGCGTGACAATGAAGTATTTACGCCCATCGATCTCATCAACGCGCGAACACTTTCTTCGGTGATTAATTCCTTCTTTGGTACCAGCCAGCTCTCACAGTTCCTGGATCAAACCAATCCGCTCTCGGAAATCACTCATAAACGACGTATTTCCGCACTCGGACCAGGAGGACTTTCAAGAGAACGTGCTGGTTTTGAGGTCAGAGATGTGCATTATTCCCACTATGGTAGATTGTGCACCATCGAAACGCCTGAGGGACCGAACATTGGTTTGATCTCTACACTTTGTGTACACGCAAAAGTCAATAAGATGGGATTCCTGGAGACTCCCTACCGTAAGGTTAAATCTGGAAAAGTAGATATGAAGGATACGGCAGAATATCTTTCTGCTGAAGGAGAAGATTTCAAGCGAATAGCTCAGGCGAATTCAACACTCGATGATAAGGGAGCACTGGTATCCGATCGAATAAAATGTAGAGAACATGGTGACTTCCCGGTCCTTACACCCACGGAGGTGGAATATATGGACGTGGCTCCCAACCAAATTGTTGGTGTCTCTGCATCATTGATCCCATTTTTGGAAAACGACGATGCAAATAGGGCTCTGATGGGATCAAATATGCAGCGCCAAGCAGTACCACTACTGCGACCCAGCTCGCCGATTGTAGGCACAGGATTGGAAAGTACAGTGGCGCAGGATTCTCGCATGCTAATCAATGCAGATGGCAGCGGAGTGGTTGAATATGTGGATGCCAACAGTATTGTTATCAAATATGACATTACGGACGAGGATCAGCTGGTTTCATTCGAGAACAATTTACGTACCTATGATCTGACGAAGTTTCGCAGGACCAATCAAGGTACTTGCATCAATTTGAAACCCATTGTGCGTAAGGGGCAGCGCGTGACAAAAGGCATGATCTTGTGTGATGGGTATGCTACAGACAAGGGTGAATTGGCACTAGGTCAGAATCTGAAAGTGGCCTTTATGCCTTGGAAGGGTTACAATTTTGAGGACGCCATTGTCCTTTCTGAGCGTGTGGTGCGGGAAGATATCTTTACTTCCATCCACATTGAGCACTTTGAACTTGACGTGAGAGACACCAAACTTGGAGAGGAAGAATTGACCAATGACATACCGAATGTCAGTGAGGAGGCTACGAAGGACTTAGATGAGAATGGAATCATCAGGATTGGAGCTTGGGTTCGAGAAGGTGACATATTGATAGGAAAGATCACCCCTAAGGGAGAGTCTGATCCAACACCGGAAGAGAAGCTATTGCGTGCTATATTTGGTGATAAGGCAGGTGATGTAAAAGATGCATCACTAAAAGCACCTCCTTCAACTCAGGGTGTCATCATCAATAAGCAACTTTTCGCTAGAGCAAAAAAGGATAAGACGAAGAAAGCTCAAGAGAAGAATCTACTCACTAAGTTGGATGATCAGCATGCCATTGCACTCAACGAGCTCAAGACACTGCTGGTTGATAAATTGAATGCGCTTATTGGATCGGCTACAACCGAAGGCATTAAGAGCATTTACAATGAAGCCTTGGTTAAGAAGGGTACTAAGCTCAGTAAAACCGTTCTTAAGAATATAGATTTTACCGTAGTTGACTATACCGCTTGGACAAAGAAGGAAGATACGAATAAGCTGATCGCTCGATTGCTGCATAATTATACCATTAAGGTAAATGAAGAGATCGGTCGATACAAGCGCGAAAAATTCAATATCTCGATTGGTGATGAGTTGCCTGCCGGTGTACTAAAATTGGCCAAAGTATATATGGCCAAGAAGAGAAAACTTAAGGTAGGGGATAAGTTAGCCGGACGCCACGGAAATAAGGGTATCGTATCCCGAATAGTTCGTGTAGAAGATATGCCGTTCCTTGAAGATGGCACGCCAGTAGATATCGTATTGAATCCACTAGGGGTTCCGTCACGTATGAACCTGGGACAAATATTTGAGACAGTGTTGGGATGGGCAGGTGAGAAGCTAGATATGAAGTTTTCTACCCCGATTTTTGATGGTGCTTCTTTAGATGAAATCGATACATATTGTCAAGATGCTAAGTTGCCAAGTCTAGGTCAAACTTATCTCTACGATGGTGGAACTGGAGATCGATTTCACCAACAGGCTACAGTAGGCGTGATCTATATGCTTAAATTGTCGCATATGGTCGATGACAAGATGCACTCTCGTTCTATTGGTCCCTACTCTTTGATTACTCAACAGCCACTGGGTGGTAAAGCACAGTTTGGTGGTCAACGTTTTGGAGAGATGGAGGTATGGGCGCTTGAGGCCTTTGGAGCTTCTACGATATTGCAAGAGTTGCTTACCATCAAGTCTGATGATATTATCGGTAGAGCGAAAACTTACGAGGCCATTGTCAAGGGAGATAATCTTCCGGAACCAAACATCCCAGAGTCTTTCAATGTGCTCGTGCATGAACTTCGTGGTCTGGCACTGGATGTTAAATTTGATTAGTCTACAAATTCTCTAAAAGTCAACATATGTCTTTGAAGAAGTCATTAAATAAACAAAGAGCCGATTTTGATAGCATAACTATAAGCTTATGCTCCCCTGACGATATCCTCGAAAGGTCCTATGGGGAGGTGCTTAAGCCTGAAACCATCAATTATCGCTCCTACAAACCAGAGCGTGATGGATTGTTTTGTGAACGAATCTTCGGACCAGTAAAGGATTACGAATGCTACTGTGGAAAGTACAAGCGTATTCGCTATAAAGGCATTGTCTGTGATCGCTGTGGTGTTGAAGTGACAGAAAAGAAAGTGAGAAGAGAGCGTATGGGCCACATCAAATTGGTGGTGCCTGTCGTACATATTTGGTTTTTTAAATCATTGCCAAATAAGATTGGATACATGCTTGGACTTTCGTCCAAGAAGTTAGAGTCCATTATTTATTATGAACGCTATGTAGTTGTTCAGCCCGGAGCAAAAGAAGCTGAAGGCATAGCTAAGATGGACCTACTCACTGAAGAGGAATATTTCGAGATCTTGGAAACGTTGCCACGTGAGAACCAAGCCCTCGAAGATGACGATCCCAACAAATTTATCGCACTGATGGGCGCAGAGGCAGTACGTGAACTTCTGATGCGTTTGGATCTGGACAGTTTGTCATACGCACTGCGGCTTCAAGCTGCTACAGAGACTTCTCAGCAAAGGAAATCAGAAGCACTGAAGAGATTACGCGTAGTGGAGGCCTTTAGAGATGGATTGACGAGAATTGAAAATAGGCCGGAGTGGGCAGTCATTCAATACCTTCCTGTAGTACCACCAGAGTTGCGGCCATTGGTGCCACTTGATGGCGGTCGATTCGCAAGTTCAGATCTCAATGACCTCTACCGAAGGGTGATTATTCGTAACAATAGATTAAAAAGACTTTTGGAGATCAAAGCACCTGAGGTGATTTTGCGCAACGAAAAGCGAATGCTTCAGGAGGCAGTAGATTCACTATTTGACAACTCCCGTAAATCTAATGCGGTTAAGGCGGAAGGGGGAAGACCCCTAAAGTCTTTGAGTGACATATTGAAAGGGAAACAAGGTAGATTCCGGCAGAACTTGCTTGGAAAGCGGGTCGACTATTCAGGTCGTTCTGTGATTGTAGTAGGACCGACTCTAAAACTGCATGAGTGTGGCCTTCCTAAAGGCATGGCAGCCGAGCTGTTCAAACCATTTATTATCAGGAAGTTGATTGAGCGTGGTATTGTCAAGACCGTAAAGTCAGCCAAAAAACTGGTTGATAAGAAAGATCCAGTAATATGGGAAATCCTGGAAAATATTCTGAAGGGTCACCCGATCTTACTCAACCGAGCACCTACATTGCACCGATTGTCGATTCAGGCCTTCCAGCCCAAACTGATTGAGGGTAAGGCTATTCAGCTGCATCCATTAGTTTGTGGTGCCTTTAACGCTGACTTTGATGGTGACCAAATGGCGGTACACTTGCCTCTAAGCCAGGCTGCGATTTTGGAAGCACAGGTTTTGATGCTCTCCTCGCATAATATTCTCAATCCCCAGGATGGTTCTCCAATTGCCCTGCCTTCGCAAGACATGGTATTGGGGCTATACTATCTGAGTAAGGAGCGTACACAAGAAAATGGCTCAAAGAAAAGTACCGTTTTCTATTCTGCAGAGGAGGTGCAGATTGCATTCAATGAAAATCGAATAGGATTGCACGCTCCGATTCGCTTGAAGGCAGCTGTCGAGACAGAGGAAGGAGTACTTGAAACTCAATTGATCGACACAACGGTCGGAAGGGTCATTTTCAACTTAGCTGTTCCGGATGAAGTGCCCTATGTAAATGACTTGCTGACCAAGAAGAACTTGAAAACAGTAATCAGTAACATCATCAATCGCACAAATCTCGAGATCACTGCCAAATTTCTTGATAATATCAAGGATCTTGGTTTCCATTGGTCTTTTAAAGGAGGTCTATCTTTCAATTTGGGTGACTTGATCACGCCTACTGTGAAGATGAATATCTTGGAAGAAGCTCAAACCGAGGTGGATGAAGTGTGGGAGAACTACAACATGGGTTTGATCACCAATAATGAGCGGTATAACCAGATTATTGACAAATGGACCTATGCGGATAATACCATTACTGATAATTTGTTGAAAGAGTTATCGGAACATAAGGATGGTTTCAACTCAGTGTATATGATGCTCCATTCCGGAGCCCGTGGATCAAAGCAGCAGATTAAGCAGCTTTGTGGTTTACGGGGACTGATGGCAAAACCGAGAAAATCAGGAGATACAGGTGCGGCGATTATTGAGAATCCAATTCTGTCTAACTTCTTAGATGGGCTCTCTGTATTAGAATACTTCATCTCTACCCACGGTGCTCGAAAAGGTCTTGCCGATACCGCACTGAAGACTGCAGATGCGGGCTATCTGACACGAAGGCTGGTTGATGTCGCTCAAGATGTGGTTATCATGGAAGAGGATTGTGGTACTTTGAGGGGCAGCGAGACCACTGCATTGAAGGACAATGAAAAAGTGATCGAGCCACTAGCCAACCGAATTGAAGGTCGATATACTTTGTATGACATCGTTCATCCTGTTACTGATGAGGTGATCTTGGAGGCAGATGGATACATTGACCATAAGACGGCACAATACATCGATGGTGAAGGTGTGGAAATGGTGGCGATTCGCTCAGTACTCACTTGTGAGACCAAGCGTGGTGTTTGCAGGCAGTGTTACGGTAAGAACCTAGCCACCGGTAGAATTGCTGAGGCAGGAGATGCGGTGGGTATCATTGCAGCTCAGTCAATTGGTGAGCCCGGTACGCAGCTGACCTTGCGTACTTTCCACGTTGGGGGTATCGCATCTGTGACCAAAGCCGAATCTGAACTGACTGCGAAATTTGAAGGGGTCATCGAATTTGATGGTATCAAGACAACCAAACTTTCGGAGAATGGCAATACTCGAGTCATTGTATTGTCCAGGACTGGGGAAATTAGGTTGGTGGATCCTAAGTCAGGCAAGATTTATACTTCGATGTACATCCCTTATGGAGCACATCTATTCGTAAAGGACAAGCAAAAGATTAAGAAGGGAGATGCAATCTGTGAGTGGGATCCGTTTAACGCGGTGATCATTTCAGAATTTGGCGGTATAGCAGAGTTTGAATCTATCGAAGAAGGAGAGACTTATCGAATTGAGCGTGACGATCAAACTGGATATGCAGAGAAGGTAATTGTTGAATCCAAGAAGAAGCGTAAAATCCCGACCATCCGTATTGTGGATAAAGATGGGGAGGAACTTCGTACCTATAATCTGCCGGTTGGTGCATATATTTCTATCGATGAAGGTGCGGAAATAACCTCCGGCCAGATCATTGCAAAGATTCCTCGAAATCTTGGCAAGATATCAGATATTACGGGTGGTCTGCCCCGGGTGACTGAGCTATTTGAAGCACGAAACCCATCAAATCCTGCCGTAACGGCTGAGATTGATGGTGTTGTTTCTTTTGGTAAGATCAAGCGTGGTAACCGCGAGGTGATTGTAACAGCCAAAGATGGTCAAGTCAGAAAGTATTTGATCGGATTGTCAAAACACATCTTGGTTCAAGAGGGTGACTTTGTGAGAGCTGGAACGCAGCTTTCTGATGGTGCTATTGCACCCAAGGATATCCTACATATTAAGGGGCCATCTGCCGTACAAACCTATTTGGTAAATGGTGTTCAAGAAGTATACCGGGCACAGGGAATCACGATCAATGATAAGCATATTGAGGTGATAGTGCGTCAAATGATGCGTAGAGTAATCATTGAAGACCCAGGAGATACGAGCTTCCTAGAGGGTGAGGCCGTTGAAAAGTATGATTTCTTAGAGCAAAATGATTGGATCTTCGATAAGAAGTTTGTCACAGAAGCTTCAGATTCGAATAAGCTCAAAGCTGGTCAGTTAGTTACTTTACGACAATTGAGGGAAGAAAACTCTTACCTCAAGCGAAACGACCTCAAGCCTGTTGAGTATCGAGATGCTGTAGCAGCTACTTCTAGTCCAGTTCTACAAGGTATTACCAAGTCTTCACTGGGTACCGTCAGTTGGATTTCAGCTGCTTCGTTCCAGGAGACTACCAAGGTACTAAGTACTGCTGCCATAGGTGCGCGCCAGGATGATCTATTGGGACTTAAGGAGAACGTGATTGTTGGAAAACCAATTCCAGCCGGTACCGGCCTGCGAAAGTTTAGATCACTTATTGTAACTGAGGGCAAGCAAGAGGCTGCATCAGCGAATGGTGGTGAGCCAAAAGCAGAAGAAGTGATGATGACCTAAAAATGGGTCAGATCCAGGACAAAGTTAGGGGGATGCTACTATATATAGTTAGTGTCCCCTTTTTTTAACCTAGATCCTAACCTTGCCTCCATGCCATATTGGCTGAATGCTACATGGATTAACGCTGAGCTGTGTAGCCTATCATTTGCCTAGCTACATATTTTCCAAGGATATCAAACTCCAGATTAGCTGTATCACCCACTTTTATTGATCGAAATGTAGTATGCTCCCAAGTATAGGGTATAATCGCCACCTGAAAGCTTGTTTCAGTTGGGTTGATGATAGTGAGGCTGACTCCATTGATGGCGATAGAACCTTTGTCCACTAAGAGATGGCTGTTTTCTTTATCGAATGAAAACGTGAATTCATAACTGCCATTCATATTTACAATTTGAGTACAAATGGCCAGACCATCAACATGACCCTGAACTAAATGTCCATCAAGCCGACCACCATAGACCATGGCTCGCTCTAGATTACAGTAGTCACCGATTTTGAGTTGACCAAGATTAGATCGTTCTAGTGTTTCTGCCACCGCCTGCACACAATGTTCTGTTGGACCGGTCTTTACTACGGTTAGACACACGCCATTGTGACTTAGACTTTGATCGACTTTGAGTTCTGAAGAAAGGTCAGATTTAACCTTGAATACTTTATTGGTGTCCTGGATGGCAACATCGGTTACAATCCCCATTGTTTCAATAATGCCAGTAAACATTGATTAACGGATTAGTTGTATGTAGCCTCGCAATACCTCAGAACCATCGTTCGCATCTACCGATCCTCCGGCTTCAAAAACATTGCATACATAATGATATACTCCTTGACTCAGGTCGTTGCCCTGAAGGTTTGTACCATCCCAATTGATGTCGGGATCTGCGGTTTCAAAAACAAGCTGGCCCCAGCGGTTAAATACCTTTAGATCGATGCGCTCAATAAATTTATATGGGAAGGGCTTATATAGATCATTTGCACCGTCCTCATTTGGGGTGAATACATTGGGAAGTGCATAAAACGGACAATTGTCCACACATACGATATTGGAGGTATCACTCTCGTTGCCTATAGAATCAAGTGTAGTGACGCTATAGCAACCTGCAATACCGAGGTCAGAACCATCCTCGAAGCGGGTGACCGAGGGATCATCGATTGTTGAGATAAGTTCAAATGAGGCAGCAAGACTAGG
The DNA here is from genome assembly GCA_013001595.1 of Saprospiraceae bacterium. Taxonomy (GTDB): domain Bacteria; phylum Bacteroidota; class Bacteroidia; order Chitinophagales; family Saprospiraceae; genus JABDMH01. The sequence goes on from JABDMH010000154.1 coordinate 21,109, forward strand.
AGCATAATATACCCGATATCCTCCAACGTCGTCAGGGTTATCGCATCCAATGGCAGGAATATTCCATGACAATCGGTTGACAAAAATTCCAGCTTGTGATGGTGCTGGATCATCACATGAATTGGTCACATTCAAATTAGGTGGACAGGGTGGCTCAGTATCTCTTGGCCGATCGCAAGCTATTTGGGAGCGGTTGAAGAGTGGTTCGGGGATGCCCCTTTGTCCATATGAACCTTCAGTTTCTACATAATAGCAATACTGAACTCCATTCACGAGTCCTAGATCCACATAAGAAGTCTCAGTTGAGTTTCCAATTAACTCGAACACTCCACTAGTTAAGTTTTCTCGAAAAATTTTGTATTGATAATTTTGCCATGGTACTGCTGCCTCCCATGATAAATTACTCTTTTTATCCCCACCGAAGACTGTCAGAAAAACAGAAGAGGCAGTCGGGGATTCTTTGGTTACCGTACTTGATCCATTGGCAAAGAAAAGGACCTGATAGGTGTAGGGGGTTTCCAGTGTATTCAGACCAGTTTGGTCTGTAAACATCGTATCTACCAAACCACCAAAAGTGGCGCTGCTGAAAGTTGCTCCCGGTATAGGCATGAAGCTTGCTGGAGCGAATCCCTCTCCCCTGGTAAGCACAAATTGATAAGGACCGGGATTGGAAGCGGTGTCAAAAGCTGGCAAACCAGGACGAGTCCAGACAACTTCAATGACACCGTTAGATAGATCCGTTTCTTCTACTGACACCTTGGTGATAAATGGGGCATCAAGGATTATGCCCATACAGTCTTCATTGGAGGGTAGACTATGTACTGTGTTGAAGGCATATCCTCCTGCCGTGTTGCGAGCAAAGGCTGCTGTGACTCGATAGCAGTAGGTTTCTCCCTCAACCACATCAGTGTCAATGAAGAAGTACTCGTCACCCTCTGAGTCGAGAAGAGAAGCAGCTATGCGGGTATATCCCCGACCTTCCATACCTGGATTGCACGTGTCCAAGGGAAATTGACTACTAGACAGTCTTCTCCATACTGTGAAGCCTCGGAAGAAATCCGCTTCGGTAGTTTCGCACTGATAAGGCTTATCCCAGGATATCCTGTGCCCCCCTGGTACGGAGTTGACTTGTAGGTTTTCAGGAGGCGGGCCTACCACTCTGATTCGAAGTGTTTTTAGGTCTGCTAGGCCAGAGGTATCTTGTGTATCATCGACGGCCTTAAAGACGACGGAATAGGCCTGTTCGGAAATATGATCGCAGGTGGTCTGCCATGCAAAAACTCCGGAAACGGGTTGGTCCATATATCTGCCATTATTAGAAAAGGTAGCCGGACTAACGGCCACCTCGAAAGGCCCTCCCAAGGCGGAGAGTGAAAGCTGCTGGTCTTCATCAGGATCAGAAGCCAACACGTCTAATGAGATTCGCTCACCGGCAATGACGCAGATTTCCTCAGCGACTTCAATGGTGGGTGGCTCGTTTTCACAATCGTCCTCAACCAAGATCTGCATATCTCTGATGATGGAATTCAAAAGTACTCCCTGGCGGTATTCCAATATTTTAAAAGCTACATTGTATTCACCTGGACGTTGTGGTGCATTCCACACCAAATCTCCGGTCAGAGGATCAAGGGATAGGACATTATTTGCTCCCGGTGATATCTGATCAGGAAATCGGTAGTTGGGTACCTCTTCTCCCACTTCCTGAAGCGGTACGATCAATTCGTATGCTAAGCTATCCCCATCAGGATCGTAGGCATTGGCATTATGTACAAAGCGTTGTCCCACACAAGCATAGTCGATGGGTGGTTGCAAGAGAATGGCGGAGCTATTAGAGCCTTGAAATTGAGTACTAAGGAAAGTAAAACTAGTTTCTATATGGAAAGGTATGGAAATCGAACTGGGGAAATTGACATTTAAGATATTGCCAATACGGTTTGGGTCTGTAGTCACAATATGATAGGTGGCTCTTCCGGGATAGGTATGCTCTGCCACATAAAAATTGCGCTTAATGTCATTAGGCAGGCGATCCCCTTCGCCATTGATTCGCCCCGCTTCGCTCCTAGTCCCATCACCCCAAAAGACAGTTAAAGTATCGCGATCTGCAGCCACACTAGAGGTCTTGGTATAGGTAGTGATGGTGATTCGGATGGTCAATTCACCAATTTGTTCATAGGTAATTTCCCCGGCGCGATTGTGTGTGGCATGAACCCAAACGAGACCGAGCAAGACCCCAAGAAAGGTCAAAGTACTTTTTATCCTGAAGGCATATCCCTGCTGCTGGAGACGCATGGTGTGAGTTACTGTTTCAATATAACGGATCTTTACCCCTTTTCGTTTAGCAAAAGATCTAAACAGTGATCAAGGCTATCTTGCCAATGAGGGATGGGAAGATCAAAATTCTTCTTGAATTTACTAAGATTTAACACACTGTACCTGGGCCTCGGTGCAAGCGTCGGATATTGGACACTGGGTATCGGATTTATTTTGCAAGAACTCCCAGTGCGGTCTACTATGTGTTGCGCAATTCCTGACCAGGTGGTCGTTCCTATATTGCAATAGTTGTAGATGCCAAACTTTTCGTGCCATAGGCCTTCCATCTGTCTGCTGACTTCAACAACCATTCGTGCCACATCAGAAGCATAGGTAGGGGCTCCAATCTGATCATTGACGATATTCAGCAGATCTCTTTCTTTGATCAATCTCAGTATCGTTTTAGGAAAATTATGTCCAAATGAGGAATACAACCATGAAACACGAAAAATCAGAGGATTTGGATGGTGCTGCAACAGTACTTTTTCACCTTTGAGCTTTGATTTTGCATAAGCGCCTTTGGGACGGGTGGGATCCGTCTCTCGCAGAGGTCGACGCAGTGCATTGTGGTATACGTAGTCTGAAGAAAAGTGAATAATGGGTATTTCCCGTGCAGCACATATTTGGGCGAGGTCAGCGAGAATATTGGCATTGTAGGCCATCGCGGTTTCTCGCTCTGATTCAGCTTGGTCGACTGCCGTGTAGGCAGCGCAGTTTATGACTATGTCGGGTTGCAAATCATTGATGGTCTCGAAAGTTTCGGGTCGTGCCAGATCTATTTGAGTGCGGGTGGTAAAGATGAAGTGGAAATCTTTGATGGAACGACTCAGTCGTTCAAATTCAGATCCAAGTTGGCCAGCGGCGCCAGTGACCAGTATCGACTTCATACTTGAGGCCATTGCGCATGATTGCCTAACGTGGGCAGATGTTGATCTTTTTGCGAGATTAGGAATTCGATATCAGCTGAATTCCAATCGATATTCAATTGCGAATCATTATACTTTATCCCACCTTCGTAATCACGGGCGTAATATTGATCACATTTATATACAAAAATGGCTTCATCACTTATGGTAAGGTAACCATGAGCAAAGCCATGTGGAACGAAGAGTTGTAATTTGTTGGCTGCTGAGAGTACGATCTTAAAATGCTGACCATAAGTCTTGCTGCCTGGTCGAATATCAACCACTACATCGAGTACTTCACCTTGGATTACGCGTACTAATTTTGCTTGTGCAAAAGGAGGCAACTGGTAGTGTAAGCCACGCAAGGCTCCTTTTCTGGAAAAGGCCTCATTATCTTGTTTGAACGTGCAAGTGATTCCATGTTCCGCGAATTTATCTTTTTGAAAACTCTCAAAAAAATACCCCCTATCATCTTGCCAAACTATAGGCTCAACCACAAGTAGACCCTCAAATTCTGTTTTTTCGATCTTCATATTTTAGATATGGGTATTTTATTTTTTCTTGAAAATGATACTGATGGGTACACCTGTAAACTCAAAGTGTTTGCGCATCTGATTTTCTAAGTAATTGCGGTAGCTGTGATTGATATGGTCCGGATAGTTGCAAAAAAAAGCAAAAGCTGGTGTTTTGGAGGGTAGTTGGGTGATGTATTTGATCTTAATGAACCGTCCTTTCTTTGCCGGTGGACCATATTGCTCAATCACCTTTAACATGACCTCGTTTAAAAGAGATGTTTTGATACGCTGTTTCCTGCGTTCGTATACCTGCAGGGCAACTTCTATGGCTTTAAAAATCCGCTGTTTGGTCAAAGCAGAAATGAATAGAATAGGGACATCATTGAATGGAGCAAGTTTCCGCTGTAAGGTCTCGGTATAGGCTTTGGCAGTATTGGTTTCCTTATCTATCAGATCCCACTTATTCACCAATACAACGACCCCTTTTTTCCTTTTTACAGCCAACTGAAACACCTGTAAATCTTGTGACTCAATGCCTAGAGTGGCGTCGATCATGAGAAAGCACACATCTGACTGTTCCACTGCTCTAACAGCTCTGATCACAGAATAAAATTCCAGGTCTTCATGAACTTTAGATTTCTTTCGCAGCCCAGCCGTATCAATCAGATAAAAGGTTCGATCATACTTTTCATAGAGGGCATGGATGGAATCACGCGTGGTTCCAGCTATCTCTGTGACGATGTTTCTTTCTTCTCCCAGCAGGGCATTGGTCAAAGAAGATTTGCCCACATTGGGCTGGCCCACGACTGCAAATTTGGGGACTTCTTCATCTAAGCTTTCGGGTGTGTCTTGCAAATTCTCAACAAGGGCATCTAAGACTTCTCCTGTGCCACTGCCGGTGATTGACGATAGAAAGTGGGTTTGTTCGAAGCCCAAGCTCCAGAATTCGTTTGCCTCGAGGAGTCGACGATTATTATCTACCTTATTGACCGCCAGGAGCGTTGGTTTATCTCCTTTACGCAGCATCCTTGCAATCTCCTCATCTATATCAGTGATGCCTGTGGTCACATCCACCATGAAAATGATGGCATTGGCTTCATCAATGGCGATCTTCACTTGGCGACGAATGGCAGCTTCAAAGATGTCATCCGAACCATGCACAAACCCTCCAGTATCTACAACCGTGAATGAAACACCATTCCATTCACTTGTTCCATATAGTCGATCTCGGGTTACACCGGGAACATTGTCTATAATGGCTTCCTGCTCACCAATGAGCCGATTGTAGAGGGTCGATTTGCCAACATTCGGCCTCCCGACAATGGCTACCACATTATTCATGAGAAGCAAGTCTTTGATTGCTGGTAAAGGTACACAGCAAATGGATAACGCGAATCATCGACTACATATAAGTTTGAGCCTTCCATGTGAACTTGCCCTGAATATGCAGTTAATCACTTTTACCTCTCATCCAAGCTAACCACGGTAGCCTAACTTATCTAGGAGCTGATCGTTGTTGCGCCAGTTTTCACGGACTTTGACGCGAAGTTGTAGAAACACTTTTTTGTCCAAAAAGGCTTCAATCTTTAGTCTTGCCTCTGTGCCCAGCTTCTTGATGGCTTGTCCACCTTTGCCAATTAGGATAGATTTTTGCGTCTTACGATTTACAAATATGTAGGC
>JABDMH010000042.1 GCA_013001595.1 Saprospiraceae bacterium
TCTTTAGCGATACTTTTCACGTGGTCGAGTTCAACATCAGCAAGTTCTAACAAACCGTTCCTGGCAAATGCCATCCCACGACCGTAGTGCCACATCATGCGGGTATGCATCAGGGAGATATCAGGACCTGGCGTGCTAAGCATATCATTCCATTTTCCAAACCGTACATAGGCTTGGTATGGTACCGACATAAAGTCCTGTATGAAATGAATCTGTGAGGCTTGCTCTCTCGGTACACGGAGTGCTACTTTCTCCGCAGCATCTATCGCCTCTTCACTGTTTCCAAGCATGCTTGCTGCTGCCCACAAAAAGTGAATATTATGCGGGTAATAGACCATTGGATATATGCCCTGGGCCTGGCATTGGGCAATGTATGCTTCATCGGCTTTGATTGCCTTACGGTTGACCTCGGCTGCTTTTTCGTACATACCGACTCCAATGTAGATGTGCGAAGGCATATGGACCAAATGTCCTGCCGCAGGCATGAGAGGACCTAGCGCATCTGCAGTGGCAATTGCAGCATCTGGATCTACAGCCTCAATGATATGGATGAAGTAGTGGTGAGCTCCAGGATGATTAGGATATGCCTTGATTACTTTCTCGAGCGCATCTACGGTCAAACTGTCATGGGTTTCGGCTTCAAGTGCTCGTCGTAGTAGTTCCAAGGCATGGTATTCATGACGGAGGCCGCGAACAACACACTCACCTCCGGATGATCTCCAAATTGATCATAAACACTTTGCATTTTTTTCATATACGCCTCGTTTAGGATTGCTTGATCGACCTCGTGATTGGTACAACGAGCTTCGTACGCTCCGATGATTGCTTTTTCAAGATCAGATGCTGGTCCCATTTTCTCAGCAGCTTTTTTAATGGCCTGCTTAGCTATTATCTGGCGCGCCATATCTGGCAGTGGGTCATTAATATTGGGACCCAGAGCTTGTGCCTGTCCTCAGTATGCCATGCTCATCCCAGGATCTAACCTGCTGGCTTCCTGAAAAGCGCGGTAGGCTTCTGCATGATTAAAGGCATATACTAAGCGGAGGCCTTGATCAAAAAATGCTTGAGCTTCGTTGCTTTCTGTTGTCACCGCAAAGTGCAAATCCCCCAGACCATCAAGTTTAGGCGCAATTGGTTCATCGTAGTTCATTAAGGGTTCGGGTGTCGAAGATCCCCCGGTACGGCACATGCTGAAAGAGGGTTTTGAGAATCTCCACATCGGCTGTCATTTTCTTGGTTGGAAAGGGAAATTCTTTAAACGCACTTACCAATAAAGTCAAAGCACTTACAAGCATCAGCCATCTTGTTGAATTCATGATCTAATTTTTTTGGTTTATTATCAGATAATTATATTCCCATGAAAAATGTCACCTACATTTTTTTAGAAAATACGCAAAATAGCCCTTAAGGGCCACTGGCTATATCTCTGTCTCCGAAGAATTGGGTCCGCAACAACAATTATGTGCAATCATCAGTAGTGATTGCAATTTCTATCGACCTTCAATTGACCACTTTTTCATAAGGGCGATATTCTCTTCAATGACTTGCAAGCGTTTTGGGAAGCGGCCTTTTAGTCGATCCAGATACAAAGCCATATCGCTATCATACATTTCGATAGATTCTGACTGCCGACCTTTGTCATCCGTCTCTTCCATCCAGCTATCTAGCCGTTGACGCATGGCCAATAGGATTTCGCCATGACCAGGATCCTCAGCCAGATTGTGAATCTCGTAAGGGTCTGAGCTGAGATCATATAGCTCCTCCATTGGACGACGTTGGCTAAAGTGCAGCATTTGAACATCGTCTAATTCTCCCCTTTGCTTGCATCTGCGTAATGCAATTAAGATCGCCTTGGCATCCTTGTAGGCATTGGGTTGAAGATAAGGTCTGTAGGATAGGAAGTTACGAATGTACTTGTACCGTTGAGTCCGAACCGATCGTATATGGTCGATGGTTTCGTCACAACGATCCCTTGCAGCAAATACAGCCTCTCTAGGGATATAGTCTGGCCCCAGAATATGCCGTCCTTGCATTACCTTAGGCACTTCAATGCCTGCTAGCCCCAGTGATAGTGCAGCAATGTCTATGTGCTCCACTAAATCTTCCCGAATCGATCCGGATGGTATGTCAGGGCCAGTAATGATCAATGGCACATGAATTCCTTCATCATATAAGAACTGCTTACCTCGGGCATGACTAATACCATGATCAGTCATGAAAAGGACATAGGAATTATCCAACACACCTTCAGCCTTCAAGCGTTCTATCACTTCGCCCACCATCGCATCCGTGAGCCGAACCGATTCTAAATAAGCTTGCCAGTCCTTGACGATGTCGGGATCAGGTGGGTAATATGGAGGTAAGTCTACTGCCTCTGATGGTGTCTGACTACCTAGTCGTTTGGCAGCTTGTTCGCAAACCTTTTCCCATTGCTCAGGATGGGCACCACGAAGTTTGCCACCTGGTGTCTGAATTTGAGCAAAGAATGGTTGGCCTTCTTTTCTCTGCGACCAATCACTTCCATTATAGACTGCGGTATCCCATTCAAAATTGTAATCTGACTTCCCCAATTTATTAGGGCTTATCGGCCATCCACTTAAGGTGGTGAAATATCCGGCATCTTTAAATAGTTGTGGAACCAACTTCACTCCTTCTGGCAGTGCTATCTTTCGCACTCCTCTACCACTGCGATGGTGATGTGATCCGATGGTTGTTTGGTACATTCCCGTGATAAAAGCGGACCGACATGGCGAACAAACAGGAGCAGTTACATAGGCATTGGTAAATTTGACACCTCTTGCTGCCAGGCGATCGACATGAGGAGTTTGAATGGCGGTCTCGCCATAGCACGAAAAATTTGCCGACATATCATCAGGAATTATCCAAATGACATTCGGCCTCTTGGATGCGGTACTAGCAACCCTACTGGCACAGTTTGTATGAACTATCACCAAGAAAATCCAGCCAATTACCAGGAAGGCATATGTAGCGCAAGCTCTCGTGAGGTTATTCATCATCAAAGAATCTAAATATCCATCTCATGTCTATTTAAAATGGGTCATGAATAGAAGCATTTTTGTTAGCCATCTTGTAGGAAAGACACACAAATATTCTCCTGAATCCAGCTGTCATTGGTCTGCAGGAGCAAGGCATACAGTTCTTTTCTGAGCTTCGCACCCACTTCAGCGTCTAATTCGTCAAATGGAATTTGCTCCATCTGGTAAGGATCCTTACTGTTATCATAGCAATAGGCTTCTTCCAATTCACCCCCTTGTTCTTTTACAATAAACATGTATCGTCCAGTATAAATGCCGCGGGAAGTATTGTGTAGAAACAAGGCAGATTTTGGCTTCTTCATTTCAGGCTGAACTCTAGATGTCAAGATGGATGCATAGTTTTTTCCTTGCATTCCTGATGGAATCATTGCCTCTAGGCCAGCCAATCCCAATAACGTTGGCATTACATCGGGCACACTGATTACTAGGTCTTCTATCCTGTGCTGCAATTTTTCTGCCCAATGAATAATGAAAGGAATGGCAAAAGACTCAATTTTGGGATTGTTCTTGCCTGATCGCCCATGACTTCCTAACATTTCGCCATGATCAGATGAAAAAACGACTATGGTGTTTTTATCCAGATCAAGTTCATCCAAGCGTTGCATCACCTCTCCGATAAAGTAGTCGACCGCACTCACATTGGCAAAATAATAGGGTGCATAGTGTCCCACGGTAGAATCTGCATTTTCGCGCGTTAGAAGCTGGTCGAGTTTGACCACACCATCCTCCGTATATTGGTCAAAGAATGGCATATAGGTACTCTCTGCTGTCCATGGATTGTGGGGAGGATTCATGGACCAAATGAGAAAAAAGGGCTTTTTGGGATCACGTTGATTGTGCGTGTTCGAAAGGTAGTTTTTAATAGATGCTGCCTCCACCTCAGAAGAAAAACGTTTTGGTAAGTACAATTCGCCATCTTTCAATCCGCCTACATTCTTAGGATCATTGGAGTAGCATCGCGGATTGAAATGATCATCCTTTAACAACTGGAAGAAATAATCAACACTGTGTCTACTTGGTCCAGGAGGCACATAGGTGTCGTAGTGATTTACATAATGTCCTCCTGGCGGTTCTGTAGTACCAACATAGTTTCCTGACTCGTCAAATAATGGTTCTGTCTTTTGCCAATGACATTTTCCAAAATAGGCGACCTCATATCCTGCATCTGAAAATACGTCGGTAATGCAGGTCAGGTCATCTTTCAGCTGTACCTCTCGATCCCTTCTGCAATTGTTCATGAGGCCATTTCGATGGGGATACATTCCCGACAACAACATACCTCTGTATGGGCTACATAGTGGAAAATTACTAACCGCACGACTAAAAACGATTCCGTTATTGGCCAAGTCATCTAGAATGGGCGTATGCACAGGATCTGGATTTCCTTGAATATGCCGGGCATGATCATCTTGGGACCAAAATCCTAGACTAAACTGTCTAAACTGATCGGCAAAAATATAGACGACATTAGGCTGCGTGTCATACCTTTCTCCTTGGCAGGACAGATGACATATGCACGTTCCTAACAGGAAAGGCACCGAGATGATAAATCCCAAAATTATTCTCCAATGACTATTCATATGGTCCGGCATATGGTACGCTGTCAAATGTACTTCCATCACCAGACACGCGGGGATCGCCAGTATGCTGCAATTCATCCAACAGCTTCTTACGCAGGGAGATGCGGATCTTATCATACTTAGATAATTCAGCCACATTGTTTACTTGAAAAGGATCTTCATCCAACACATATAGTTCTTCGGCCGGACGCTTCGCAAAAGCATAATTGTAGTAGATCTTGTATTGATCTTGGTGTTTGTGCTGGATGATCCAAGCCTTGCTGGGACTGGCATCATAATCTGCGTATGTGACAAAGGTATCATTGGCCAATTTCTCAAATCTTAGCTGATCTTCATCTTCCGCCGGACTGCCCATGGGCCATCGATCGGGTTTAAAATTAATGATGTACAAATGATCTTTGGTACGTATGGCTCGTTGGGGATAAGGCAGGTTGCCTTCCCGGGCTTTTGCAACATGTCTCTCCCGACCAGTGATGACATAGCTTCTGGATCTATCCACCGTTCCACTCTTTCTACGCTTCAACATGGGCATCAGGCTTTTTCCTGTCATGACAGTTGGCACTTCAACTTTGGCAAGATCAAGGAAGGTAGGTGCCAAATCCATAAGGCTCACAAAGTCGCTTACGATCCGACTCGATGGAATGGCTGGTGGGTACCTGATGATCAAAGGCACATTAGTACCAAAATCATAAAGATTGCATTTGCCATTTGTGATCCCTGGAAATCCATGATCCCCACTCACTACAATAAAAGTGTTTTCAAGTTCTCCCATATGCTCCAATACATCCAACAGAACACCTAAACCAGCATCGAAAGCCATTACTTCACCCAAGTAGTCACTAAAATCTTCCCTCACTTCATCCACATCAGGCAAGAAAGGCGGCATCTGTCCTTTCAGTTGATCTGGGTCAATGCTCCAGAAAGCTTCGCCTGATCCAGCTATCCATTTCCGATGCGTATTGGTCGGTCCAAACCAGTAACAAAAAGGTTTGTCAGACAGATTTGCCTCTAAGAATGCTTGAAAGTTTGTTCTTACCTCGTCAAGCAATACCTCCTTTGCTGCTGCCACAGATTTGCCAATTTCAACCATTTTCTTGGTCTGCTGACTGAATTGGCAAAACCTTCTTCCCGCTGGCTCATACTTTGCCCGCACACCTCCGTGCCCTGCATCTTTCGGCTGGCCAGGACTCCATACTTTGTAGGTGAATCCGATGTGATAGCCATGATCTTCCAACATCAAGGGATAAGTAGGAATACTTTCGTCCCAAACGGCACCCTGAAGAATGGCTCCCCGATTGGTTCTGTAAAAATACTGCCCGGATAAAATGGAACTGCGACAAGGTGTACATGAGGGGGCATTGACAAAAGCATTGTTAAAAAGCACCCCTTCCTTCGCAACTCTATCCATATGCGGTGTAGAAATTATGTCTTGCCAAACATGATGCTCTTTGATTTGAGCATAACAGCTGGCATACTTACCCATATCGTCGGCGAAAGCAAAAAGGATATTTGGAGGTTTAATAACCTTGGCACGGACCAAGGGAGGCAAAGAGAAAAGGATGATGGTCCATAAGCACACAGTTCTCATCACGATTTTTTCTTAATGCTACACAAATTTTTCAACAAGCTCAATAGCTAACCTTCATTTTCAGACCTCTCACCATAATTAGATTGTATTAAACTGAGATAGAATTACTGTTCAATGAAGGTTTCCCCACTTCTTATATTGGTCAGTAATGCTTGCATCTCTTGCACTTTTTCGGGCATTTCTAGGGCTAGGTTTTTTCCCTGACCAATGTCATCTTTCAAATTGAATAGCAATACTTCAGCATCGCTAGGTTCGTATGAAAAATGATCTTCTACCCAATCGGGTGGTTTAGAATGATAGCCATCTCTGCTGTTGATGTATATCCAATCTCCCTGTCGTAAGCCATACTTATCCTGGAAGGTATTGTGTACGGCGAGCGGCCTTATTGGTAAATTGCTTGTTTCTCCCAACCAAACTTCACTAAAATCGTGGCTGTCATGAGCCAGTCCAGCGGGAAGGGTGACATCAACTATGGCGGCCAGTGTTTTTAGTAAATCGACCTGATGTATCAATTGATTGCTCAAAGCGTTTGGCTTTATTTTTCCTGGCCATTTAACCAGAAAAGGAACGTGATGGCCTCCTTCATAGACATCTCTTTTTAATCCCCTAAACGGATGAGCGCTGTGATGATCGTACTTCCTAATTCGTTCATAAGCATAGCGTTCGGGGCCATTGTCTGCTGTGAAAATGACGATGGTATTGTCGGATTCTCCGATCTGTTCGAGGGCTTTCAAGATCTCGCCCACACACCAATCCGTCTGATGTACAAAATCCCCATACGGTCCCGCTTGGCTTAATCCTCGAAATTCTTCATTGGGAATAATTGGAGCATGAGGAGCGCTAAATGGTACGTATAGGAAGAAAGGTTCTTTCTGATCTTGCTGACCGACAATATACTCCTTGGCCTTCTTGGTAATGCGGGGGAGTACTTCAAAGAAATCCCATCCTTCCACTGCCGGTCCGGGACGTGCTTCCCAGTTACCCTCCAATGCCATTCCCTGCGGATGCCGCATAGTCCAAGTTGGCGACTCTAATAGCCGATCATTTTCTACCCAGGCATATGGTGGAAAATTGATGGTGCCATCTCCAAAGTAGTAGTCAAAGCCTTGGTCCAATGGTCCATCAGGAATGGGTAAGCTCCAATCATAAGCCTCAGAGGGATAGAAGTAATAGTTGCGTCTATTTTCCCGAACCAGCGAATCTTTCTGTGTCCATTCTTTCTTTCTAACAGATTCCCAGCCCCAGCCCAAATGCCATTTGCCCACACATCCAGTCCTATATCCTACTTGTTTGAACATGCGTGCCAGCGTAAATTGACCATCATCAAAGACAGATTCTCCCATCGGTCCGACGATGTTGTTAAAATCTCGCCAATGATACCGACCAGTCAACAAAGCATAGCGACTGGGTGTGCAAATTCCTGAAGAGGAGTGACCATCGGTAAATCGAAGCCCTTCTGAAGCCAACCGATCTAGATGTGGAGTAGGTATCTTAGAATCGAGATTCTGGCAAGCAAGATCACCGTACCCCATGTCGTCAGCATATAGAATAATGACATTGGGACGGGTATCTCTGTCGGGATCATCAGCTATTCCGGTAGAACAACCGGCAATCAATACCATAAATAGCCAAAAGGTGGAGTCAAAAAATTGCATGATTAGATATGTAATGCACGATCCTCAGTCGCCATCAGAGCAGCTTCTTTGATGGCTTCGGTGTAAGTGGGATGTGCATGACTCATTCTTGCAATGTCTTCAGCAGAGGCACGGTATTCCATAGCCACCACACCTTCGGCGATCATATCTGCTGCACGCGCGCCCACGATATGCATACCCAGCACTTCATCAGTTTCCTTGTCAGCCAATATCTTGACCATACCATCTACATCGGTACTTGCACGGGCCCTACCCAACGCTTTGTAAGGAAACTTACCCACTTTGTACGAAACACCAGCTTCCTTGAGTTCGTCTTCTGTTTTACCGATCCCAGCGACTTCAGGCCAGGTGTACACCACATTGGGTATGAGATTGTAGTCAATATGTGGCTTCTGACCAGCCAATTGCTCGGTGACCAGTATCCCTTCTTCTTCTGCCTTGTGGGCTAACATAGCACCCTTAATGACGTCTCCAATGGCATAGATGTCCGGGTGCTTGGTTCTCAGATGTTTATCCACCTGAATACGCCCTTTTTCATCAACCTCCACATCCACATTTTCCAAACCCAGACCATCGGTGTAGGGACGTCTTCCAATGGCCACTAGGCAATAATCTGCTGAAAGGGTAAAGGTGTCTTCGCTGTCCCTTTTCTGAACATCGACCTTCACCTTAGTTTTTGAAGACTGTACCTTGGTCACCATATGCTTAAGGTGAAATGTAAAGCCCAGTTTTTTGAGTGATCGCATCAACTCTTTACTGCAATCTTTGTCCATACCGGGAATAATGCGGTCAAGGTACTCCACCACTTCCACCTTGGTACCAAGTCGTGCATATACAGATCCTAATTCAAGCCCTATTACACCACCTCCAATGATTACCATGGTCTTTGGCAGCTTAGAAAGCGTAAGCGCCTCCGTACTTGTAATGACTCGCTTCTTGTCATAATTGAATGCATCGGGAGTAATGGGCTTTGAACCAGTGGCTATGATCGTCTTTTTGGTTTCAATCTTTTTAACTTTTCCACTATGGTCCTCTATCGCAATGGTATGGATGTCAACAAAGGAACCATGACCATGCATGACATCCACTTTATTCTTCTTCATTAGAAAATTTACCCCTTGTACAGTTTGACTAACTACTTCTCCCTTTCGGGCAATCATCCGCTCTAGGTCTACCGATAATTTTTCCAGTTTAATGCCATGATTGGAAAACTGATGTTGGGCATTGTGATAGTGTTCTGATGAATCTAGCAATGCTTTAGAAGGAATGCATCCAACATTTAGACATGTACCACCCAAGGCATCATATTTTTCTATAAGAGCAGTCTTCATGCCCAATTGTGCTGCTCTAATTGCAGCTACGTAACCACCGGGACCAGATCCAATGATGGTGAGGTCATACTTCATGATATTATCGCTTAATTTTTTTTCTTAAATCCTTTCGATCCTCGGCGTCGTCCTCGTCCACTGTTTCGCTTACCCCTCGATTTTCTCCGTCGCTGATGTTTCGGCAATTCTTTTAATTCCACGCCGCCGGTGACATCCTCAAAATCGAGGCTGACTTCATCAAGCATTGCCGATCTATCTTCAAACTCATCAGGAAGATCACCTGCCTTATTCTGTTCATAAAGGAACCGAACACGGTCTATAGGTAGTGAGGCAAAACTAATCTTACCGATCTGATTTTTGATTGAGTAATACATCAGCTTTTTGAAGATGTCCACTTTCATCAACTGGCCAGTTCCCTTCTTAGTCTTGAGAACCTCTGCCTTCATCGGAAATTGATCCAATGCTTCGGTGTATAGGTCCAACTCATAATTTAGACAACATTTCAGTCTTCCACACTGTCCAGATAGTTTTGACTGATTGATCGCCAGGTTTTGATAGCGGGCTGCCCTGGTGGATACACTCTTAAAGGTAGTGAGCCAAGTGGAACAACAAAGCTCCCTACCACAAGATCCCAGCCCCCCAATTCGAGAGGACTCCTGTCTAGAACCTATTTGTCTCATTTCGATTTTTACCCGAAATTCTTTGGCATAATGACGAATCAATTCTCTAAAATCTACTCGGCCATTGGCGGTAAAATAAAAAGTCGCCTTACGCTTATCACCCTGATATTCAACATCACCGATCTTCATTTCCAATCCGAGTGATCTAGCAATGGCTCGTGCCCTAACCAGGGTCTTTTTTTCTAGATCTCGCGCTTCACCAAGTTTTTCAAGGTCACGTTGACCGGCTTCCCTCACTACTGGATGAAGTATGCGGTCTCTATTGACCTTCTTTTTCTTCATTTGAAGCCCAACCAATTGACCAGTCAAGCTGATTCTTCCTACATCATAACCACTGCCATTATCAACCACTACCATATCTCCGGATTGCACATGCATATGTGGAGATATCCGATAGAAGTCCTTCCGAGCACCATTCTTGAAGCTTACCTCAACAAACTCAAAGTCGGCAAAATCATCAATTTGTGTCTCTGACAGCCAATCAAATGTATTGAGTCGGTTACAACCACCCGTGCTACAACCACCATTGCTATTACAGCCTTTCGGGCTTGATCCATTCTTACTACCACATGTTGCACAGCCCATATCAATGATCTATTTTGAGAGTGATTTAATATCAGCTACGTGATGAATATTGTTACGCAGTAAATAATGCATCTGAATGCTCGCATCTAGCATCAAAATTCTGGCATTGGCATTGCGTTCGAGATGAAATATGAGGCCTTCAACTAGATCGATGACTTCCTGGATGCTTGCCAGGTCAATAAGTTGCTGCAGTTTGATCAGCGCAGCCTTCTCTTTTTCCAATAACCGCACTTGATGCGAAGGGTTCAGCTTCGAAAGTGTCATTTCTCGGAGAAAAAATAGGCCATACTGGATAAACCCTTTCTGACTTTCCTTGTCCATTTTGGCGAAAGCATCTGCCCATTCTTTCATCTCAATGCCTGAACCTTTGTAAACAAGCCGCATCCATGTCAGCCATTGCCCAGCCTGAACCTGTTCTGGAGCTTTAACCAACGTCAAAGCTTTTGCCATGTCTCCAGAGGATAAAAATCCAACCTGCGTGGCCCATTGTTGGTCCAGACTGTCCATACCGTCCTGCAATGCCCTAATAAGTTCTTCATCATTGATTGGCGGGAATGAAACCAATTGGCATCTCGATATGATGGTATTCAAGATCCGATCCTGATTTTCAGCAATAATAATGAAGAATGTATTTTGTGGAGGCTCTTCTATTATCTTGAGCAAACGGTTGGCTTGTTTAGCCAGATATTCAGCCATCCATGTGATGTGAATCTTGAAATTGCCTTCAAAAGTTTTGAGGCTCAAGTTCTTCAACACCCGGGCACATTCTAGGGCAGTGATATTTCCTTGCTTATTCTCAGCATTATTAAACGCAAACCAGTCCTGTACTTCTCGGTAAGTGTTTTCTAGCACGAATTGTCTCCATTGAACTATAAAATCGAGGCTGGTCATTTTCGCACCCAGGGTGGGATACGTAAAATGAATATCAGGATGAATCAGCTTGGCGCTCTTATGACAATTGCTGCAATTTCCGCAGGCATCTGTAGCTGAGCGATTTTCACACATTATATATCTAGCTAGTGCCAGTGCACCAGCCAAAGTACCGTGACCAGTTTTTCCGAGAAAGAGTAATGCGTGGGGGAGTCGATGACGCTGTACAGCATCTCTTAGAGAGTCCTTGATCAGATCTTGTCCAACTACACTTCCAAAATCCATTTCTCGGGTATTACACCCAATCAATGGCCAACTATTTAAGGCCGCCTACATGCAAATATTCATTCCTAGCTGCTATCAAATGTCTCTTCTGCATGTCCAAATAAACCCATTTATCATGGGAACTCCTATTATATTTAGTTCTAAACTATTGACAATCAAATATATAGATGCAATAAACTCATTCGCGCTCCTACAAAATCTTTGCATCCTCTAAACCCTTAATGCTGGCTAATGATTAGATCATTGCTGGGTAAAATTATGAAAATCCATTCGATAGGGTGAGAAAACAATTAAATTCTTTTGAGGTTATATCTTCAGCAAAAATTGAAAAAGGAAATGCGCGTAGCTGTCGTCAGAAAGGCTCACTTCAATGCAGCCCACAGATTGTCTGTTCCAGAGTGGTCTGCTGAAAAGAATCTAGAGATCTTTGGGGTTTGTACCAGTCCGAATTATCATGGTCATAACTATGACATTGAAGTAAAGGTAATGGGAGAAGTAGATCCTGTCACTGGAATGGTCATTAATCTCAAAGAGCTCTCAGATATCATCAAAGAGCACGTGGAGGACCGATTTGATCATAAAAATCTAAACTTGGATGTCGATGACTTCAAAGTGCTGAACCCCACTGCAGAGAACATTTGTGTTGTTATCTGGCAGATTCTACGCGCACAGATCCACGGAAAATATGATCTACATGTCAGACTGTTTGAGACTCCCAGAAACTTTGTAGAATATCCAACCCAGTAAACCGTCTACAGAAAGATTATCGTTAATTCTGGCCTCTTTATCCGAGATGCTTTATTGCATGCCATTATCTATCGTCACGCCATAGTTCAGGTTATGCCCACGTTCTGTCGCCTCGCCTCTCGAAAAAATAATCTCAGAATTATTCAACAAATTCCAGTAGAAAGTGTACTCGCTAACGTTTGTTAAGCCGCAGGGTCTTGACCACATCATTACGGCGATCCACCAGTCGGACCAAGTACATTCCCCTATCTAAGAAACTGACGTCAAATTTCTGCCCTTGGATTACATTGTGCTGTCGCAACTTTCTTCCCGCAACATTAAAGATGGCTAGGGTTTGGATGCCTTCATATCTTGACAGTTCGAAATAGTCGATGGCAGGATTGGGATAAATATTGAGTGCATCTTGATCTACATCGACGGTCGGACTCGTTTGATTAAATAAAAAAGTGCCTTCCACGGTATTTTTAGCATCATTCACATCTATCACAGTGAGTATGATCTTGGCACTTCCCTCGGTATTGTTGGGTCTGATGTGCACATCAAGATTGGTAGAATCTCCAGGCTGCAAAACGACGGGTTGTTCATCAGGGGTAGAATCTACAGTGGTGGAGTAACAGGCATTAAAGTCACAGATGGCACTCTCCCAGGTATCGGTGATAGATTCAGCGTTGCGAAACCACTTAATGGTGACGGTTGTATTTCCAATATTCTTGAGAAAGGAGTGCGCGACGACCTCAGTTACCGAAGGATCAGGCACATCTTCGGAGGCCACTTCAGGGCTCAACGATAATGTCACCTGAGCCCCAAGGTGAATACAATAAATTAAGAAAAAAAAGAAAAGTAGAGTTTGCCTCATCCAGTAGATTTAGTTAAGTGAAACTGACCGGGAGCATGTTCTAATACTTATAAAGTAAGGAAAAAAACCGTTCAGATACCTTACTTAAGCTCTTTTTAACGTTTGCGTAACCGCAAAGAACCTAGAATTGTGGCAGAAAAGACCATGCCAGCTTTTTGTCCCTGCATCCACCATTTTTTCTTTTATTTCGTATGTTGATTGCCACGAAAAGGTAATATGCAGATGATGCTGAGCTTTTGAGCTACATCGAGGATGATACTTCGGCAGGGAAACCATTGATCAATGAATGCTTCATCATGTGAATCTACTTTAGGTGTGCCCCTATGAGCACTAGGGTGTAGTGGGAATAATCTTATTGAAATAACGGTTCAACTAGTACCATATGGATATTGTGATTCTGGGCAATGGAATCAGTGGAATTACTGCTGCACGTCACATAAGAAAACTTTCAGACCACCGCATTACAGTCATCTCCAAAGAGACGGACTATTTTTTTTCGCGCACGGCATTGATGTATATGTACATGGGCCATATGCGCTTTGAGGATACGCAGCCCTATGAAAAAGGGTTCTGGGCAAAGAATCGAATCAAATTGATACGTGGTGAAGTATCTATGATAGATTTTGGTCAGAAGAAACTGCAATTTGCAGAAAATCAGCACATCCATGACACCGCCTTCGATCCCGCTCCCACAGAAATTTCCTATGACCGCTTGGTTCTCGCTCTAGGTTCAGCACCCAATAAATTTGGCTGGCCTGGACAAGATCTGAATGGTGTGCAGGGGCTCTACAGTTTTCAAGACCTCCAGTCAATGGAGGCTCATAGTAAGAATCTAGATCGGGCAGTGATTGTGGGTGGTGGCCTTATCGGAATAGAGATGGCAGAGATGTTCCATTCTCGACACATCCCAGTGACGCTGCTGGTTCGAGAACAGCAGTATTGGAATATGGTCTTACCTAAAGAAGAATCTGCTATGGTCGGAGAGCAGATTATCAATGCTGGTATTGACCTTAGATTGAATACGGAACTTAAAGAAATCATCGACGATGGACAGGGAAATGCCTGTGCCGTTTTGACCAACACGGATGAGCGAATTGATTGCCATTTCGTCGGTCTTACTGCGGGAGTTCATCCTAATGTTGGGTGGCTAAAAGACCTAGGACTAGATATCGATAGGGGCATTCTTACTAACGAGTATTTGCAAACCAACATTCCTGACGTATGGGCAGTTGGTGACTGTGCTCAACTAAGAAAACCTCCAGCAGGACGAAGAGCGATCGAAGCAGTTTGGTATGTAGGCAGGATGATGGGAGAAACTGCTGCCTATAGCATATGTGGACAAGAAATCGCCTATGATCCTGGGATATGGTTCAACTCAGCCAAATTTATGGACATGGAGTATCAGGTATATGGTACCGTACTGGCAAAACCTCCAGAAAATCAGCAATCCATATTTTGGCAAAGCGATGATAGAGAAAAAAGCATTCGACTCGTTTTCGATGCGCAAAGTCGAGCTGTGATTGGTTTTAATCTGATGGGTGTGAGGTTACGACATGAGGTCTGTGAGAAGTGGATTGGTGCAGGTACCCCCCTAAAAGACGTGGTAGAGCAATTGGCGTTAGCAAGCTTTGATCCAGAATTTACCAGACACTTTCATTCCCAGGTTGTAGATATCTATAACCAGAGGTTTGGGGATCATGCAATAGCGAATAAGCGGCGCAGGTTCAACCAAGTTTTTTCATTCCTAAGAAATTAAGTTATGAGTGAGCAAGTATATCCCAGTATGTCAGTAGCCAATCCACATCCACCTTTGTTAGATGGGATTCAACGTATTGCGACCATTATTGCATTCATCGGCTTGGCCATGACGGTTATTTCGGTATTCGGATTATTGCAAAACGGCAGTTATTTATGGTTAAGTCTCTTTTGTATGGCCTTTGGGGTAGGCCTCTACAGTTGGCGGCAATATCATGATACCCATCCAGGTATAAAGAACGATGGGATTTGGTTTGGCAATCTGACTTCACGAGGCTTCTGGGCATGGATGGCAGGTATTCTCATCACCTTCTTTTACGTCTGCCTATATTGGTACCCGCAGTGGCTGGGGTTCTCTGCAGAGGGTACCAACACCGGCGTAGTTGGGTTTTTTGATCCACTAAGCATCGCATTAAAGGGCAAACCTGCCAGTCAATGGTTTGTTTACGGCACCCTCTACACACTCGCCATCCTATGCTTCGGGTTCAAATTTATACTTAAGTATCGGCACAATCGCTATCAAGTCATTCGGACCCTATCGGTCATATTTTTTCAGCTGTGCATAGCTTTTCTGCTTCCTGAATTGCTGGAAAGAATGAATCAGCCCAGTATGGATCTTAAGAATATGTGGCCGTTAAACTATTACTTCTTTTTTGATTGGAATCTAGACAAGCTACTCAATGGTGGAAACCTGGGCATCTTCATGCTGGTCTGGGGAATCGCACTAATCGTACTAATCTCCCCGCTTCTCACCTACTTCTATGGCAAACGATGGTATTGCAGTTGGGTTTGTGGATGCGGTGGATTGGCAGAGACGGCTGGTGATCCATTCCGACATCTAAGTGACAAATCATTGAAGGCCTGGAAAATCGAGCGATGGCTGATACACGGAGTGTTGGTATTTGCCGTGGTCATGACAGCCGTGGTCTTGTACACTTATTTCACCGGCAACAGCCAAGTGCTATTTATAAATAGCTACTCAGTTCGTGAATGGTATGGGTTTTTAATCGGTGCTACCTTTTCAGGTGTTATTGGCGTAGGATTTTACCCCCTAATGGGAAGTCGGGTATGGTGTCGGTTCGGCTGTCCAATGGCCGCTATTCTGGGGCTACAGCAGCGATTCTTCAGTAGATTTCGCATCACAACCAATGGTGGTCAGTGTATATCTTGCGGTAACTGCTCCACCTATTGTGAAATGGGGATTGACGTGCGTTCTTATGCACAAAAAGGGCAAAATATAGTCAGAGCTTCTTGCGTAGGATGCGGCATTTGTGCTGCTGTGTGTCCACGTGGAGTGCTGCGCTTAGAAAACGGATCTGCAGACATCAATATGCGTACTGAAGCACTCAAAGCTGTGCACATCAAAGCAAGCTAGGTAGGCATACTTTCAAAAGAATAGTCCGCAAGCTCAAAGGACATTAACCCTCTAGGGCTGCAGCACCTCCTACAATCTCTGACAATTCGGATGTAATGGCTTCTTGGCGAGCTTTATTGTAGCTAAGTTTCAAGTCCTGGAGGAGCTCATCTGCATTCTCCGTTGCCTTATCCATGGCCGTCATTCTTGCACCATGCTCTGAAGCATGGGTATCTAGTAAGTAGCTGTGAAACTGAGTGCGTAAAATACTAGGAATCAGTTCCTTCAGTAGCGCCTGCTGGTCTGGCTCAAAGATATAATCCGCTTTGAGTTTATCTTCAACATCTTTCTTTAGTGACCGTTGTACCGGAAGAAAATGTGCAGCTTCCGCATATTGAACTGCGGCATTTTTAAATCGGCCATAACACACTTCCACGGCATCATATCCCCCTTTCAAAAATCTGTCCATGATCATATCTGGGACCTCAACAATATGGTCAAAGCTGAGGTCTGAAAAGAGGGCTACGTGATCTGAAATGATATTGCCCGCAGGAATACCCTTACGAAAAAAATCATAACCCTTCTTTCCAATGGGTAAGATGTCAACTTTGTTGTTGCTAAATTGATCAGCGTATTTACTGTCAAGAAGTGCCCGTGCGGCCTTGATTACATTCGTGTTAAAGGCTCCAGCAAGTCCACGATTAGAGGTGACACAAACGATAAGCACACGATCTATTTCTCTCTCTTGGCCAAATGCACTACCCTCATCCTGATCCGCATTTGAAATGATATTACGCAGTATTTCATTCAGCTTCTGAGCGTAGGGCCTCATACTGGTGATCGCGTCTTGAGCTCGCCTCAGCTTGGATGCAGATACCATCTTCATGGCTTTAGTGATCTGCTGAGTAGACTTCACTGAAGTGATTCGTTCCCTTACTTCCTTTAAATTTGCTCCCATCTTACTGCGATCTAAATAATTTTTGTGGTCAGCTCATTAAGTATACTGCTTGGAGAGGTCAGTTGCCAATGCTCGCAATGCATCGGTTGCCTCGTCCGTTAATTTTCCTGCTTTAAATGTTTCTAATATCTCGGGATGTCTCTTTTCCAAGGTAGTTAGGAATTGTTCCTCGAACTCCTTCACTTTCACAACCGGGACATTGCGTAACAATCCGTTTGTCCCCAGATAGATAATCGCTACCTGCTTTTCAACGGCTACTGGACTATATTGAGGTTGTTTGAGAATTTCCACATTGCGGGCTCCTTTGTCCAAGACTGCTTTGGTAGCAGCGTCCAGATCCGAACCGAACTTGGCAAAAGCCTCTAACTCGCGATATTGAGCCTGGTCGAGCTTAAGGGTACCTGCGACTTTTTTCATGGATTTGATCTGAGCAGATCCACCAACCCTAGAAACAGAGATACCTACATTAATGGCTGGTCGTATACCAGCGTTAAATAGATTTGACTCTAAGAAAATCTGGCCATCGGTGATGGAAATAACATTGGTGGGTATGTACGCCGATACATCCCCTGCCTGGGTTTCGATGATGGGTAGTGCTGTCAGCGAACCACCGCCTTTGACCAATGGATTGCCATCGGCATCTTTGGCATCTTTAAGGGACTCTGGCAGGTCATTCATTGTGCGTGCAATGTCATCATCGTTGAGCACTTTCGCTGCTCGCTCTAAAAGCCTAGAATGGAGATAAAACACATCACCTGGATATGCTTCTCGACCCGGAGGTCTTCTTAAAAGTAGCGATACTTCTCGGTAGGCAACCGCTTGCTTTGACAGATCATCATATATGATGAGGGCGGGTCTACCAGTATCGCGGAAAAACTCCCCGATCGATGCGCCGGCGAAAGGTGCATAAAACTGTAGTGGAGCGGGATCAGAGGCTGATGCCGATACAATTACTGTATATGCCATTGCTCCATTGTCTTCCAACACTTTGGCAACCTGAGCTACCGTAGATGATTTCTGGCCAGAAGCTACATATATACAATAAACAGGCTCTCCCCCGTCGTAAAATTCTTTTTGATTGATGATGGTATCTACCGCAATTGCTGTCTTCCCAGTCTGGCGATCGCCAATGATCAGTTCTCGCTGGCCACGACCGATGGGAATCATAGAATCTATGGCTTTGATACCTGTCTGAAGAGGCTCACTCACCGGCTCACGAAAGATGACGCCAGGTGCTTTCCGCTCCAATGGCATGGGGTAGGTAGTACCTTCAATTGGCCCTTTTCCATCAATGGGTTGACCCAGTGGATTGAGTACACGACCTACAAAACCTTCTCCTACGTTGATGGAAGCGATCTCCCCTGTTCTTTTCACCGTGGAGCCCTCTTTTATTCCTTCAGGTGAGCCTAGAAGTACCACACCAACGTTGTCCTCCTCCAAATTTAGTGCGATGGCCCTGGTGCCACTTTCAAACTGGACCAGTTCACCAGCCTGAACTTGAGTGAGTCCATATACACGGGCAATACCATCTCCTACTTGGAGCACTGTGCCTACTTCTTCAAGCTCAGCTTCAGTCTTGAATCCCGAAAGTTCCTCCTTAAGGATAGCTGAGATTTCATCAGGTTTTACATCAACCATGTTTATTATACTTTATTACTTATCTAATGTTCAATTAGTCGAAAATTGCTTTCTCATTTCCTCGAGTCGATATGCCAAACTCGTATTGTATTCTTTGCCTTCAAACTCTAGTCTAAATCCACCGATCAAAGATGGATCAACTTTGACCAGGAGTTCAACATTTTTCTCTGTCTGTCCTGATTGTATCAACTTTTCCTTTATCTGTGCAATGGTTTTTTCGTCTAGAGCTACCGCTGTGGTAAGCATTACCGGAGAAATCTGCTTATGGGTGCGATACTGTTCTTTAAATGAATCCACGATTTCTGGCAGGAGATTTTCCCTACCTTTTCTAACCATGATCTGCAGAAAACTATTTACGGTTTTGTTCAAGGAGTCTTTGAAGAGCCTATCAAAAATCACCTTTTTCTTACCGGTAGATATAATAGGGCTCTTTACCATCAAATAAAAATCACGGGAAGATAGGCTGGCCTTCAACTGATCCATATCGTGCAATACTTGATCGAGTTCCCCTCTTTCAATCGCAAGATCTAAAAGAGACTTGGCATATCTGACGGCAATTCTATGA
This sequence comes from Saprospiraceae bacterium, assembly GCA_013001595.1. Lineage (GTDB taxonomy): Bacteria > Bacteroidota > Bacteroidia > Chitinophagales > Saprospiraceae > JABDMH01. The sequence continues at coordinate 19,501 of JABDMH010000042.1, forward strand.
GCTGACATACGAGTTGGGTGATTTTAGGATAGGTTAATTTCATCCACCAGCTTTCGAACGAGTTGTTCCTGGCTCGCCTTATCCTTAAGTTCTTCCTTTACCAATCTTTCTGTTATGCTAATGGCCATCAGACCTGCCTGATTCTTCACCTCGGCGATTGCATTTTTCTTTTGATTTTCTATTTCAAGGGAGGCGTTGGTCAAAATTTTACTGGCTTCTTCCTTTGCTCCTTCTTTGGCTTCTTTGATGATGGCATCTTTGGTCTCTTTGGCATCCTTCAGCATCTGACTGCGTTCTTCTCTGGCTTGATTTAGAAGCGCTTCATTTTCTGCCTGCATTTTGGCCATTTCTTCACGTGCCTTTCCCGCTTCATCCAAGGCTGATTGAATGTCATTTTCTCGCTTCCTCAATGCATCGGCAATGGGCTTAAAGGCAAACTTGCCGATCAAAACCCAAAACAGAATAAAAATTAAACAGGACCAAAAGAAAAGTCCAAAGTCTGGTTTAATCACACTAAAATCCGCTAGAAAAAGCATAGTCCGTATTTAATTATTCTAAAAGAATGAAAATGAGGGATCGGGGCAACCAACCGTTGCTGGCCAATCCCTCAGGCTTATCTTTAACCTCCAAAGAAAGCTAAGATGATCGCGATCAATGCAGCACCTTCTACCAGTGCGGCCATCAAGATCATATTCGCACGAATATCACCAACGGCTTCTGGTTGACGAGCAATGGCCTCCATGGCTTTGGCGCCAATGTTGCCGATGCCAATGCCAGCTCCGATCACGGCCAATCCTGCTCCGATTGCAGCTAATGAACCTGTCATAATTCAGAAAATTTATATGTAATTAAAAAAATCAATGATGCGCATCTTCTGTGGCAGCTCCAATGTACGAAGCGGTCAAAATGGTAAAAACAAATGCTTGAATGAATGCTACCAATAACTCGATTGCCAACATGAATAGTGTCAGTGGAATAGACAATCCAATACCAATGGCACTGCCGCCATAACTCTGTCCTGACTGGCCAAAAATAAAGATTAATCCAACGAAGGTGAGGACAACAATGTGCCCCGCCGTGATATTTGCGAAAAGCCGCAGCATTAGGGTAAGCGGCTTGATGAACAGACCTAGAATCTCAACCGGTGTAATGATAAATTTGACCCATCCTGGCACACCGGGCATCCATAAAATGTGCTCCCAATATGGCTTTTTCCCATTGATATTCGTCACTATGAAAGCAATTAAGGCCAAAGCCATTGTCACAGCTAGGTTGCCTGTAACATTGACACCGCCAAGGAAAGGAATCTGCCCAAAAAGATTGAGTGCTAGAATGAAAAAGAACAAGGCCATCAATAATGGCTGAAATTTAGGCCATTTGTCACCCAAAAAAGGTTTGGCAACTTCATCTTGAATGAATAAAAAGATAGGTTCAATAAAAGATTGAACTCCCTTTGGAGCCATGCCATCACGCTGCTGATATGCTTTGGTAATGCGCAAAAATAGCCATCCCAACAAAAGCACTATAAGCAGCATACCTACTACATTTTTCGTGATCGAAAAATCATAAAATGACGTAATGCCACCGCCCAGAAAGCCACCATCCATTGTGCTCTTTGCCTCAAGCAAGTGCGGCGTACCATCTATACAGGCATACGATTCATCGTCGAGGTGAGCAAACCCACCGACCACTGCTTCCCCTTGCACTAGGGATCCATCTTTTATACGCATCACCCGTCCACCATCGAGTACGTATCCCCTATAGGCTTTATGGCCATCTCCATGACCCCTAAAATCAAAGTCGAATTTGCTGGACATAAATATATCCCAGCCCTGATCCTTATTGTACAATATGCAAGGCAACGGAAAGTTCCAAACACCAATGCTGTATAGATTAGGATCAGCTATGTGATGAAAGGCAGTACTTCCAGGATCGAAGTCTCCTTCATGATGACCTACATGAGCACAAAGATCCTCCGTATGATGTTCATGTGCTTCATTCTGGGCATGGCTATCGTCGTGCTGCGCCGCAATTGGCGTCAAGCTAAAAAAGTATGCCACTGCAAAAAATGCCCAAATAACAAAGCTTCTCGATTTTCTCATAGACAGTGAATCCCTACCGTAAAATTCGCCACAAAGGTATGATTTTAGGCCTTCTAAAGAAATCTTGCACTGCCTTTTTTACAGCTGGATTGACTCCCTAAAAAATTGGAGATTTTTTGCCTTGAATGGCAGTGTGGAAACACACATTTCGAACATCGAAAAAATTTCGTCCAAGGGTTGTAAATCAGGAGAAATTGTTCTTTAAAAAGCTTGAAACTGATTTATATTCTGTGTGACTAATAATCCAAGTACTTAGGTGCCAATTTTCTTCGTCCGAAACTCAGCATAGGTATTTGGCAACGATTGGCATCCTTCTACCCATGCCAAATGCCTTAGAAGATACCCGCAATACAGGTGCTGTCTGATGTCTTTTGAATTCATTGATGTTCACTAGTCGCAAGATTCGGTTCACTAATTTTTCATCAAAGCCCTGCCTAATGATTTCCTTTGGACCTTGTTCGCGTTCAATGTATTGGAAAAGGATCTCATCAAGATCCTTATAAGGTGGCAAGCTATCAGCGTCTTTCTGATCCGGCCGCAGTTCTGCGCTGGGTGGTTTTATGATGGTATGTTCTGGTATGATTTCTTCTGCTCTATTGAGGTATCGTGCCAACTCCCAGACTTCAGTTTTATATAAATCACCAATCACACTCAAGCCACCTGCCATATCACCGTATAGTGTACCATACCCTACTGCAGCTTCACTTTTGTTGGATGTGTTTAGCAGAATATTGCCGAACTTATTTGAAATCGCCATTAAGATGATTCCCCTACAACGTGCTTGGATATTTTCTTCTGTCAAGTTAAAAGGCAGGTCCCCAAAGATGGGATCCATTGTAGATTCGATGGCGCGATAAGCCTGTTCAATAGGGATAATATCGTAATCAACTCCCAAATTAATGGCCAATTCTTTGGCATCATCTACCGAATGACGAGATGAATATTGAGAAGGCATTAATACCATACGCACATTCCTAGAACCCAACGCCTGTGCCGCCAACACTGCTGTAACAGCAGAATCAATGCCCCCAGATAAACCAAGTACAGCTTTTTCAAAACCTAACTTGTTAAAGTAGTCTCGAATACCTGTAAGCAAAGCTTCATGGATGAGCGGAAATTTTTGCTTTTCTTGCACCTGCTTAGCAGAGCCCTCCAACACTGAATCGAGCTCAAACACCCTAAGTTCTTCCTTGAAATAGGACATTTCACAAACAACTGTACCATCAGGTGCTGCGACAAGAGATCCACCGTCGAAAATTAGTTCAGTTTGTGCCCCAACGTGATTGACGTAGAAAACTGGAAGATTGTATCTGATCGCATTTTTCTCTACGATCTCTACTCGCTTTTCAGCATGATCATAAGCAAAAGGAGAAGCAGAGATGTTAATCATAAAGTCTGGCTGCTGATGTATCATCTCATCCATGGGACATACCGTGTACAGCGGATTCTCATTGCCGATGTTCCAAATGTCCTCACAAATGGTCAAGGCGATTCGCTTTCCCTTGAAGGTAAACACTTGAAATTCCTTGGCAGGCTCAAAGTAGCGATACTCATCAAATATGTCGTAGGTAGGCAGCAAAGCCTTGCGCGCCTGGTGAATCACTTTTCCCTCTGCCAGCACATATGCCGTATTGTATAGATCTTTTCCTTCCGGGACTGGATTGACGGCTGGACATCCCACTACGACCGCTACTTCCTTTGCAGCCTCTGCCAGTTGCATCAACGCATCTTGGGCTAGGCGAATAAAATCATCAAATTCCAGGAAGTCTCTGGGGGGATAACCACATAGGGCCAACTCTCCGAAACAGATCATGTCTGCACCCTGCAAGCGTGCTTCCTCGATGGCACGAATCATTTTCTCCGTGTTTCCTTCGAAATTTCCAATATGGTAGTTCAATTGTGCTAGAGCTATGCGCATGATCTTGCTGGTCTTAATGGTGACAACTGGTTAGTCGATGGGTAAAAATCAGAAAAATTACGACCACGAAGGGAAGAAAGCTGGACATGTAGCCTTAAACCCGGCATAAAAGTCGGTTGAGGTGCAGCGGCATCTGTTTATTCACATTTCTTGCAGGCAAGCCACCTATGGGATAAGCCTGATATGCATCAATGAATCATGCAACAATGATGTTTGTATTGACCGTTATCTGCCAAGATCCTTCTCAATGAGTGTCCCTTCTTTTTGTAGCTTTGTTCAAAGCGCATCCAAGCAATTTATGAGTCAATTTATAGTTTCAGCAAGGAAGTATAGGCCTAGTCGATTTGACGAGGTGGTGGGACAAGAACATGTAGGTAGAACGCTGAAGAATGCCATCAAACAGGACACCCTGGCTCATGCATTCTTATTCTGTGGTCCTCGAGGTGTGGGTAAAACAACCTGTGCCCGCATATTGGCCAAAGTATTGAATTGTCAAAATGTCACATCAGATACCGAGCCTTGTGGCGTTTGTGATTCTTGTCTCTCTTTTGACAAAAATGCATCGCTAAACATAATGGAGCTTGATGGGGCTTCAAACAATAGTGTAGAGCATATTCGATCGCTTATCGAGCAGGTGCGTTTTCAACCGCAAGAGGGTGAATACAAGATATTCATCATCGATGAGGTTCATATGCTGTCTCAACAAGCATTTAATGCATTTCTCAAGACACTGGAAGAACCGCCTTCTTACGCAATATTTATCCTAGCCACAACCGAGAAACATAAGATAATCCCCACCATCCTCTCCAGGTGTCAGATATTTGATTTTAAGCGCATCCAAAATGCAGAGATTGTGTCGCAATTGAAAATGATTTGCGACCAAGAGCAGATAGTTGCAGAAGATGAGGCACTGCATACCATTGCATCCAAGGCTGATGGGGCACTTAGAGATGCCCTTTCCATCTTTGACAAGGTGGCCTCTTTTGGCGGAAAGAAAGTCACTTATCAGGATGTGATAGATAACCTAAATGTCCTGGACTATGATTATTTCTTTCGGGTCGTATCGCGATTTCTTAGTAGTGATCTAGCTGGGATCATGCAACTATTTGACGAAGTGCAACGCAAAGGTTTTGATGGAGACGTATTTCTAAATGGACTCATCGAGCACCTGCGTAACTTACTAGTGTGTAAGCACAAATCAATCCAACACCTACTTTACCTGAGCGATAAACTGAACAAGCAATATCTCGAACAGGCAGAGCTGACTGATGAAAATTTTATCCTTAGCGCACTCGACCTCGCTAATGAGTGCGATGTCAACTATAAGATGGCAAAGAACAAGCGATTGCATGTTGAGATGGCTTTGATTAAGATGACGTACCTACCCTACCTGACAGAGGTAGAAGGTGATGCTCAAAGTCTGCCTGCTGCCTTGGAACACCAGAATGCTGATGGAGAAAATGAGGGACAGCAAAAAAAAAATAAATTGAACTCCTCAGTCGACGATGAACATCGACGAACTGCTGTTATACAAAATCCAACAATGGTCAATAGTAGTGACGAAGAAGGTGTTCAAGCTCCACTCACAAATGAGAAAATCGCTGAAAGTAAAAAGGCCGTCCCTAAACCTAATGATCTAGTGCCAGAAGCCCGGAGCGATCGGGAAATTATGCACCCAGTGGGAGAGTCTGTTCCATTTAAAATCGAAGCCACCACTTCGCTCGAAACCAGCCCTGCCCTGGGTTCGTTGAGTGAAATGGTAAAAGAAGTTGAGAAAAACTATACCGGTCTTAAGGAATTGCAGAGCCAAGTTGTTTCTCTTGATCAGGTCCGATCCATATGGTTAAACTATGCCAGCGAACAAACGTCTCAGACGGTCAAAGCAGTACTTGAAAAAACAACATTGGATGTACAAAACAATGGGATTGTCGCAACCGTGGGATCGATGATTTCAAAGTCTGTGATCTTACAGGAAACTAAATTGATCGAACAATTGCGATCGGAATTAGGCCTGCCCCGCCTCACCATCAAAATTGAAATAGACGAAAGTGCCCAATCTGAAACGGTAAAAAGAAAGGTCCTGACCGCCAAAGAAAAATTTGAAATTCTCTGTCAGCAGAACCCACATTTCCGAACTTTTCAGGAGAAATTTGGACTTAAACTCGATCAAGAGTTTTAATTAGATACGTCCCCGATTGCAATTGACAAAAGATCTTTTACAGTTTCAGAACATCTACAGGGAAGGGTTCTTGTGGTATTGATGTAGCCCGTCGTTACATGGTTTATGGCCAGAGGAAGATCGAGATTTGTTATCTGCTTAGGAAGGATTTAGACCCCATGACCTATTCTTCTTCAGACTTGAATTAGCTATCTTTACGTTGATCGCAGCCACGACCAACAACATTTGGGATGATCTTGTTGGTTGAGATAAACAACAGTCCTTATGGAACAATCTAACTTCTGGTATCTCCAAAACATTGATGTCACCGGCATATTTTGTCCAGATAAGATGATGTCCAATCCAGAAAAACACCAGGAGAAGGTCTTTAAAAGGGGAGAATACATTTATCTGCCGGAAGAACACAGTGACAAAATCTACTTTCTTCTTAGGGGCAGGGTTAAAATCGGATCCTTTGGAGACGACGACAAGGAAATCATAAAAGCAATCTTGGGTAAGGGTGAGGTCTTCGGTGAGTTGGCGTTGGTGGAAGAAGGTAAGCGTAGGGATTTCGCGATAGCCATGGAGGAGACTGAGGTGTGCATTATACAAAAAGATGACATTAATCGGCTATTCAAAGAACGCAGTCCACTACAGGGTTTTTTTCTAAACCTATTCGGCAGAAGAATATTACAAATGGAAAGTCGATTGGAAGGTATGGTGTTTAAAAACTCACGCAGTCGCATCATAGATTTCTTGGTTGAACTGGCAGCAAAGAGGGGTGAGCGTGTTGGATTTGAGACTGTTGTCAGAAAGTTTCTTACTCATCAAGAAATCGCCAATATCACCGCAACTTCCCGTCAAACGGTTACCACCGTCCTCAATGAGCTGCGAAGCAAGGAGATTATTAAATTCGATAGGCGCAGACTATTGATTCGTGATCGAGAGAGACTAGCAGCAGAAGTCGGAACTGGATCATAGCCAAAAAAGAAGCAGCCCTTGTACGAAAAGATCATCAAACCCATCCTCTTTCAGCTTAGCCCTGAATATGCACATCGATTTACTACCCATCAGCTAAAATGGCTGTCAAAATATGGCATAACCAAAACATTGTTGCATGCCACCTGGGGACTAGATGATGCCAGGCTTCACCGGCAGGTACTAGGGCTACACTTTAAAAATCCCATTGGGCTAGCCGCCGGATTTGACAAGGATGCACAATACATCGAGGCTTTCTCAAACCTGGGCTTTGGATTTATTGAAGTAGGCACCGTTACCCCAAAGGCTCAGCCTGGAAATCCACTACCAAGGCTTTTTCGACTCCAGAAAGATCAAGCATTAATCAACCGCATGGGATTCAACAATCAGGGGGTCGAAGTTATGGTAGAAAGACTCAAACGAGTCGAGTGGCACAATATCATCATTGGTGGCAACATTGGCAAAAATAAGGTCACTCCCAATGAAGAGGCCAATGAGGATTATAAAGCTTGTTTCGAGGCACTTTTTCCGTATGTCGACTACTTCGTCGTCAATGTGAGTTCACCCAATACCCCTGGACTCAGATCGCTTCAGGAAAAAGAACCTTTAGATAAGCTTCTCAGCATGCTACAGACCCTAAATCAACGGCAAACAGCTGCTAAACCACTACTGCTAAAGATATCTCCAAACCTGTCGTGGCCACAACTTGATGATGTCCTGGAAGTAGTGGAGGCAAACGGTGTTGATGGCATCATAGCGACCAATACAAGTCTTGATAGATTGGGATTGAAGACATCAAAATCTAGCCTCGAAGCCATTGGCCACGGAGGTCTGAGTGGTGCCCCGATCACAAGTCGATCTACCGAGGTGATTAAATACATACGTGATCAAGCTGGTGATGCGCTAGCAATTGTTGGTGTAGGAGGCATTGTCACGGCGAATGATGCCATCGAAAAATTAGATGCAGGAGCCGATCTCATTCAACTCTACACAGGCCTTATCTATAGGGGACCTAAGCTAATCAAAGACATCAAGGTACAATTACTGAAACAAGGACGGCATTGAATTACATTTGAAGAATTCTGCTTGCTTTTTCTGGTACCGGGATGCCATGTATTTTGGTTTACGGAGGTAGTTAACCTCAAATGCGGATATGTCTCCTGTTTATAAGATTAACAAAGCGATTTCGCCTTTATAAAGTATCGATCCAAAAGATAGATCGCCCGCATGTGAACAAGCCATAAGCTATGTATCTAGCTACGTATCTGGTTGTTAGCAATTTCCAGATATTATGGTAAAGTGCTATGGCATTCTTTTTGTATTTCTTAAGCATCCCCCCGTTGATGAAGATAAATTGACGAATAAATAAAATACACTTAAATCTGACCATGGAGAAGAACAATGAACAGACCCATTTAGGAGACTTGAGGATATGGATGGTAATAATCATGACCATCCTTTTCCTGATCTTTGTAACTAAGGCACCTATTTGAGAATCTTAAGGCTTAAATCGAGCGATCCCGAAGAATGTGTAAGCGCCCCCACCGAAATGTAGTTAATCCCGGTTTCAGCGTAGGCTCTTACATTTTGCAGTTTTATTCCCCCTGAGGCTTCCGTTTGGAACCTACCGGCGACGGTATGTACAGCTTCTCTGAGCAAGGGAATTTCAAAGTTGTCGAGCATGATTCTGGTAATACCACCAGATTCTAAAACTTCATGCAATTCTACCAGATTTCTAACTTCAATAGTGATGCCCAGATCTAGATTATTCTGAGCTAAATAGCGATTGACATTTTGGATAGAAGCAGTTATTCCTCCAGATGCATCAATGTGGTTGTCTTTGATCATAATCCAATCATACAATCCATTCCTATAGTTTGTGCACCCACCAATTTCCACTGCCCATTTCTCCAGAAAGCGGATCAGCGGTGTAGTCTTTCGAGTATCTAGAATGGTAACGTCCAGACCTTCCACTTCTACTGCAAATCGGCTGCTCAAAGTGGCAATAGCGCTCATTCGCTGCATGGTGTTCAGCACGATTCTCTCAGCCTGAAGTAGGGCGAGCGTATTGCACGAAACTCGAAAAGCCTCATTACCGAAGGCAATGTCACTCCCATCGGTAATCATAATGTCTACCTGAGCCGTTGGATCCACGTGGCTGAAGATGGCTTTAGCAAGATCAACTCCTGCTATCACCCCTGTATCTTTGACCAAAAGGACTGCCTGAGAGCGGCTCCTTGGATCTATGCAGGCATTGGAAGTATGATCACCTGGTCCCACATCTTCTTGCAAGGCTGCTGCGATAAACTCACTAATTTTAGACTGGTCGATCATTGGCTGCGAACTTTAGAAAAAGAGTGCGAATTTAAAAACTAACGCATTTAATGTACCCTTTGACTCCTCAGCTTTTTTTGAGAAAGATCCAGCAGGGAGGGTAGTGGTTTGCACACCATCGTTGCTGGTAAGATCTGACAAACCCTGTTCGAGATGCAGACTTGCACTGACCAATTGATCTCCTGCAGTAAAATATCTGATGCCTGCACCCACACCCCAAGACAAGTTAAATGGACGAACATCACCACCGATGTCTTGCTTCGTCAGCTCTATCCCAGTGGCGTCAATGTTACCGCGGGACCTACCCACCAATGCCACATTAATTTCTGGAAAAGATAGAAATACGTCGATGTTTTGGTTGGGCAGACCAATGACATACTTCAAAGCCATGGGCACCTCCATCATTTGCAAGCTATATCTAATATCTGTATCATCGGGCAAGGGCTTATCCCCCTCTCTAAATTTAGCATCTATCTTTGAATCGGGCAGTAGATTGCCACCGACTTTGTGCAGCAACTTGCCTCCCTGAGAAAATGAAAATCCAAAGCCACCAGAAACGACCAACCAATCATCAAGATAGTACTCAGCAGTACCACCTATCCGAAAACCGAGCCTGATTCCATTGCTATTGATCAGGTTATCGTCACTTTTCATCCAGGAGATGGTGGGACTCATATGCAGCCCCAAGAAAGTCTCACCCTCCTGCGCCCTAACATAGCTAAAGAAGATAAGGATTGATAGAACTGATATAATTTTTTTCACCATATTTCGGTTTGTACCTTTGCGATCAGCTAGTGTGAATCACAATCTTTCTCTAGTCTTTAAAGATAGTACGAATAAAACGGTAGGTCAACATGGTCAATTACTCTGTAGTCTTAATAGTCTTGACAACAGGTCTACTGCTAGCCTGCGAAAACCCGCAGAAAGCTCCAGATGTGTCACATATAGAGGTATCATCTAAGATTGTGCGTTTTGAACAAGAGTTGTTTTCCCTAGATACTAATCAGCTGGGAGTATCGTTGGACCGACTCATGCAGGATCATCCTGGTTTCAGCGATGTATTCTTCTATCAAATCATAGCAGATCCTCAAAATCGAGATGAAGTGGAGGAGGTGGTAAGCTGGTTTTTAGGGGATAGTTTGATAGAAGATATGGCTCGTCGGGTTGGTGAAGAATTTGGAGACTTTGCACCACAGGCCAAGTCTCTAAAATCTGCGCTACAATATTTTGCTTATTACTTTCCAGATAAAGCCATCCCTGATATCTACACATGCATAAGTGGATTTGAGGTTGGGGCTTTCTCGATTGGAGATGAACTTCTAGGTGCTGGCCTTGAATTCTACCTGGGTGCCGACTATCCTCACTATGATCCAAACTTGTTTCCGGTCTATATTCAGCAGACGATGAAGCCCGAATTTCTAGTAGCCAAGACCATACATGCCTTGATAGCCAATCATATGTCTGACCTGCCAGGTACTCGTCTGATCGATTATATGGTAAAAAATGGTGCAGAACTATATATCAAGGAAAAATTACTCCCCGAAGAAGATCCGGAAATAATTCACGAGTTTACTGAAAAACAAATGGCTTGGGTCAAGGAAAACGAGGCTGCCATATGGGCATTTCTGTTAGAGCAAGAACTCTTGTACAGCATTGAGTATCGAAAGTTTCAGAAGTTAATCACCCCGAGTCCCAATGTCCCTAACATGCCACCAGAGGCCCCAGGAAGAGCAGGAAATTGGGTTGGGTATCGCATTGTCAAGGCTTACATGCAAACTAACCAAGACCAGACACTTGAAGACCTACTACAAATCGAAGATGCTCAACAAATATTGGCGGAGTCTAAGTATAAACCCCGCCAATAGCATAACTCTTTCGGACCTCTAATGTAACCTACCTCTTACGAAACATGTTGCCGAGGACTTTCATACCCATGCCTGCAACATCGTCCATGATGCTGCCATCGCCGTCAGCGTCCAGGAGTTTGGAGATCATCCCCATTTCCTGACCACCTTTGGCTGCTTGACTGACTGTACCTGACAGCAAACCTGTAAGACCACCTAGGTCCAATCCTTTTTCCTTCCTGGTCTTGCCCAATACACCCATGACTACTGGAGCCAGTAGCTTCATAAGCTCACCAGTTTTGAGTAAATCCAATCCACTTGATTTACTTACCATTTGCATCACGTTGTTGGTCTTTCCCCCTAGCACATGCTCTAGAATACCCATTCCATTGGTAGCTCGAGAGGTCTGCGAGCCAGCACCACTCACTACATTCATCAGGTTACCCAGTATCCCACCATCGTGGTCTCTGTCAAGTGCATTCAGCAAAGCTTGACCTTGTTCGGGTTTAGCTGCGTTCTTGGAAAGTGCAGTTACCATAGTTGCCAATACGCCATTAGCTGCTGTTGCTGTTGCACCTTTATCTGCACGGATGGTTTTACTCAATTGCGACACAACGCCATCATCCATTTGGCCCTGTATCATGTCTAATAGATTCATAATAGCTCAATTAAAAAGTGAAGAATAGGTCTCTTGAGGGGTACACAATGTAGGTCATTTGCGTAACACTAACAACTCTTCTCAACGGAATAGTTCCTACGATCAAGGGTTGCTCAATTTTACCTTAGGTAGCCCTACTTCTCACTCTAATCTTAATTATTAAAGCACAGATATACCTACCCATAGTGATGCGGAAATATTGCAGTATACGGGAAACAGTGTTGCAGAATCACCCTCAGATTTTTCATCCCATAGTCACCTTAACCACATGATAAGACATGTCCAATAGATTGCAGGAGCCTTTTGCGACATTCAATCAGTACTGGATGAAGACTACGATGAAAGAAGTAGCTGATAGCTTAAGGCGGCATAATGAGTAATGGCAGCTAACAAAACGAGCACGTGCCAGATGAAGTGATACCATTTTATGAAGTCCCTTCGATAAAAGTAGGTGCCGATCGTATAGAAAATCCCTCCTACTAGAAGCAATAAGAATGTTATTGGATCGATGCGGTCAAATATCACATAAACTGTGACCACACCCAGCCACCCCATAAGCAGGTAGTAAATTAATGAAATCCAATCTGGCCAGCTCATCGCAAACCACTTGTATAAAAAACCAATCAAAACAAGTAACCACATCACGATAAGAAAAATCCAGGCAAAACTATAGCCACTAAAGCCTAGCAGGTAAGGTGTATTCGAACCTGCTATAAAAAAGTAGATGGCAATGTGATCTATTTTTCGATAAAAGTCCTTCTTGGCTGGATCCTTTGCATAATGATATCTCGCAGAGGCTGCGAAAACACCCAAAAAAGTAATCACATAAATAACTACTGATATAAACATTCGGGAACCTATGGAAGCCAGAAAAAGTAGAACAGGACCTGCCACGATGATGAACAACACCCCCAACAAGTGCGTCCAGGTATGTGCCCTCTCCTCGTCTATGGTAAAGCCAATACGGCGAGATACGGTCGTCAATTTCCTTCAGTAATTTTGTATATGAACGAATTAGTCCTTATCCATAGCGTATGAATACTGATCAATCGGATCTAATTCCTAATATTTCACCAATTGTCAAACTGGAAGAACCAGATCTAGCAGACAGAGGAATTAAAGTCTATGTAAAGCGAGATGATCTACTCTATGGCCCATCACAAGGGAATAAATTTCGCAAGCTGACTCATCATCTTGCACAGGCTATTACGCTGGAAAAATCTGAATTGATATCATTCGGTGGAGCGTATTCAAATCATCTATTTGCCCTGGCCTATGTTGGGTGGAAAAATAAGCTGCCGACCATTGGAATAGTTAGGGGAGAAATAGATCAATCCAATCCAACCATCAAAGCCATGCAGCAATGGGGAATGCACTTGATGTCTTTGACGCGCACTGAATATCGAAAGAGACATGACCCATCGTTCTTGGGTAGACTTCAGCATAAGTATCCTAAAGCCTATATTATTCCTGAGGGAGGATCTGGTAAATTAGGCATGCTGGGCATTCAAGACCTGGTAAGGGAAGTCTATGAACAAACAGCACATACTTTTGACTACTGGGCATGTCCGATAGCGACCGGGGCTACTGCAGCTGGAATGCTCAGCAGTTTAAAAGGTAAAACAGAGCTTTGGACATTTTGCGTACTGAAAGGAGCAGATGCACGAAAGATACTCGAACCCTATGGTCTATATCATTCGCAACTAGAGCGCCTGATCCCGTATCCTGCACATATGGGGGGATTTGCAAAACGTTCTAGTGAAATAGAGTTCTTCATCAAACATTTTTATGCGAAGCACAACATCTTACTTGATCCAATATATACCGGGAAGATGATGTTCAAGTTATACGAATCGCTCAATGACAAGGTGGATATTTATCCTGCTTCCATATTGGTTATTCATACCGGAGGAACCCAAGGCAATCTTGGCTACAACATGCGATTTGGGACGGATCTTCCTGTACCGCATCTATTTCCATCGCTATAACTGAGAGAAAGTATTGCCAATGACTTCTTCAATAATATGGGGAAAGTGCTCGTGCTCTAATTTCTGCACCTTGGCCTGCACGTCTTTGGCGGTATCGTCGCTATCGACGGCACAGCTGGCTTGGAAAATAATTCCTCCTTCATCAAAAGCTTCATTAACGAAGTGAATGGAGATGCCACTTTGCTTCTCAGCGGCATCGATTACTGCCTGATGAACATGCATACCATACATACCCTTTCCGCCAAATTTGGGAAGAAGCGCCGGGTGAATATTGACGATCTTTTTGGGATAGGCATTGATTAGGTATTTCGGTACGAGCCATAGAAACCCAGCCAGTACGATAAAGTCAATGCATTGCTGCTTTAAATCAAATAGCATTTGCTCGGACTCGTAGAAGTAGGCCCGGTCGATGATAATCGAGGGGATCTCTTCTTCTTCAGCAATGGTTAGCACTCCTGCCTTGGCTCGATTACTGACGATCAGGGCGATTTCCATATCCTCGCTCTCCTGAAAATATTCGATGATTTTTTTGGCATTACTACCTGTACCAGAGGCAAAAATGGCGATGCGCTTCATCATCTTCTTATGGGAATGTACTTATTGCGATTAGCCGGATCAATGGACGTCATGATCTGGTAAACTTCATTTTTTTGGGGTCTCGCACCCACAGCAAAGATATCCGCCACTTCCTGAGCTTTGGCATTGGCAAACATCTGGACAATCATAGAATTTGGGTAATCCTTATTAACCGTTTGCACATCCTTGAGAGCACTCACCAGTACATTCTTACCTCCTTCCACATCACGATGCATGACATCTATTCCTTTTCGATGATATTCATAAAGAGCCTTTCGATAAGGTCTAGATCGAGGACTAAGTATGTTTTCGATCATGAAGTAGCGATTTCGACCATTCGACTTACTGCTCCACCCAGACTTCGTGTCAGATAATAGTGCTGTTGGAAGTGTATTCACAATTTCATTCGCCAATTGGTAATAGCGATCACCTCCATACAATACGAAACTGTCGTGATCCAAACCAAGGATATAAAACATGTAAAAGGCAAAAACAGACGTGAGGTTGTCTGTGAAAATGTTCTCGGAGTAAATCAAAGGAGTTGTTTGTTCAAATTGAAAAATGAACTCTTTGTCCAAATGATTCAATAGGGTTGTCTCATAATTACTGCCGAAGACCGGGCGAATTGCTTGAATACTCAGCTCTCCAGAAAAAGTAGTACTTGACAGTTCGGAAACAGTCAAGTTGATATTCCCTTTTATGCGTTCATGTTCTTCATAGGATTCATTGGTCCACCTTCGAGTATTTATGAGCTCAATGAGCTTTCCTTCCAACTCCTCAAACAAGGCTGGATCAGCTGTCTGTAGCGTGGGTGCATTCACATCTATTTGCATGTTGAACTCTTGTGCCGGCAAACCCAAATATCCCAATATCGAAAGGAGGACAAATGCCATATGATTTCTCTGCCAGTCCCTCATTATTTCTTTGTATTTCTTAATTCTACTAATTGATCAACGATGTCCATTGCTACTTCAGTCTTTGATTTAAGTGCGAATCGCTTTTTTTCACCATCAGGTCCGATAAATGTAACTTTGTTGGTGTCATGCTGAAAGCCAGCGCCTTCATCTCTGAGTGAATTTAAAACGATTAGATCAAAGTTCTTTCTCTTCAACTTTGTTACTGCATTTTCCAAACCCCGATCAGATTCAAGAGCAAATCCAATAATGGACTGGTCTGGTCTTTTCGATTTTGCTAGTGACATGGCTATGTCTTCGGTAGCCTCTAGCGGGATCTGCAGACCTCCACTTGATTTCTTGATTTTTTCTGCTACCATCTCTTTTGGACGAAAATCGGCTACCGCAGCAGCCAAAATGGCAACGTCAGCTTCGTTCCAAGCCTTTCGGGCTGCAACTGCCATTTGTGCGGCACTACGTACACTCACACAGGACAACCTTTCATGCGGCTCTACTGATACAGTTGACGGTCCTAGGACCAGCTGCACCTCAGCCCCTCTTTGCAACAACGCTTGAGCGATGGCAACTCCCATTTTTCCACTTGATCGATTGCCGATGTATCTCACTGGATCAATGTCCTCATATGTAGGACCTGCCGTCACTAGTATTGTTAGCCCCTCGAGATCAGATTCTTTATTCAATGATAACTTCACTTCTCTAACAATATCATCCGGTTCAGCCATTCGGCCTGGCCCTTCCAGACCACTGGCGAGCTCCCCTTCCTGTACAGCTATGATTCCAATACCATTACGCCGCAAATGATCAATGTTGTGTTGGGTAGTGTGATGATTCCACATATCTACATCCATTGCAGGTGCAACCATTGTGGGACATCTAGCTGACAAATAAGTGGCTGTCAGCAAATTGTCGCAAAGACCAGTTGCCATCTTGGCCAACGTATGAGCTGTGATCGGGGCGATAAGCAACAGATCTGCCCAGAGGCCAAGCTCAATATGATTACGCCATTGGCCATCTTGAGACAAGGAGGTGAGTACCGGATGCTTAGAAAGGGTGGAAAGGGTGAGTGGAGATATAAACGTTGTAGCACTGTCGGTCATGATCACCCTCACCTCACAACCTTCCTTTATTAAGCCCCTGCAGAGAAAGGCGGCCTTGTAGGCAGCGATGCTCCCACAGATGCCCAACAGAATTTTCTTTCCCGGCAGCATGAGGCAACAGACTACTTAATCCTGAGCTTCCTTGGATTCCTCTGCATCGCCTACTTGATCTCGATAACGGTGGTTTATCTGACCTTCCAAATATTCCTCTGTTGCAATCAATGCGGGATTGGGCAAACGTTCATAGAACTTTGAAATCTCGATTTGCTCCTTATTTTCATGTACTTCTTCAATGGTATCTGAAGAAATGGCAAATTCATCAAGTTTCTCAGAAAGCTCTTGCTTAATCTCTACATTCAGCTGATTTGCTCGCTTGGAAATGATGGCCAAGGTTTCGTAGATGTTGCCTGTCTCCTCAACCAATTCCCTAATATTTCTAGCTTTGGCAAAGGCATTAAATCCCTGTACCTGTGATTTGATATCTTTCATGAAGAAAATGTTTTTAGTTTGGCTCTACTTTGATTTAACATATCTCGAGCTTCCGATCTATACTGACTTGAAGGAAATTTCTTTCTAAAATCCTCATATTTCTCTAGTGCCTGTTCATAGCGTTCTGCTTGCAACTCATAGAAGCTATTCTCCGCCAACAAAAATGCCGATTTCAGGATGAGAAACCTGATTTCCTCTGCGTTGCCCGTTTCTGGAAAATCTTTGAGAAGATTTTCAAAACTTGTTACTGCAGAATTGTAGTTTTTTAGATCAAAATATAACTTCCCTTGCTCGAATCGCTTCTGCTCTAGTTTTGCCCGGCTTTCATCAATGATTTCGTTACATGACGCCACACGTTCACTATTGGGGTAGGTGTTTATAAACAATTGAAACTGATCAATGGCCTTCTCGGTATATTCTTGATCTAGACGAAAGACGGGTGACAGCAGATAGTTTGAATATGCACGCATATAATCTGCTTCTTCCCTTCGGTCACTAGATGTATAGGTGTTCGAAAAATTTTCAAAATAGTGTGCTGCCAACAGATAGCTTGCTTGATGATAGTGAGTGTATGCATATTTAAATGCCAGTTCTTCTGCCTTGGCAGAGCCTCTAAAACTATTCAAGACCAGTTCGAAGAGTGTTTGAGCTTTTACATACTCACCTTCCTCATAGTAAGCCATCGACTTTTCATAGATCTGCTCCGGATTGTTACTGGTTCGAATGCGCTCAAATTCGGTCCGACAAGAACTCAGCAGAAAAAGCGCAAAAAAGAAAGGAATCCAGAGCTTTCTTACCATAGGGCTGCAAAATTACATTAATTCGATCAATCTTCGGAGAATCACCGAAAGCTGATAGCGTAATCGAAAATAATCACTAGTTGTAGAAGAACTAAACGATCAAAAAAAGATGGATATGACAACCAACGAATTCTAGTTTAAGTAAAATTTAACGCACAATCTCGTTATGATGCCACCTTGAGCTGCGACAGTTTAGACTTATTCAGTTTATCCTTCACATATCGTAAGTCGACTTCAAATTTCTTTATGTCGTCTTTTTTAGATGGGATCTCATACATGGCATCGGTCATTACCGCCTCGCATATTGATCGCAAACCTCTAGCACCAAGCTTGTACTCATAAGCCTTTGCAGCAATGTATTCGAGTGCACCTTTGGTGATCTTGAAGTCTATCCCTTCGAGGTGGAATAGCTTGCGGTATTGCTTGATAATCGCATTTTTGGGCTCAGTAAGAATGGTTTCTAATGTCTTCTTGTCCAGCGGATTAAGGAATGTGAGCACGGGCAATCTTCCCAATAATTCCGGAATAAGTCCGAAATGGCGCAGGTCAAGATGGTTCACATATTGGAGAAGATTCTCCCGATCCACCAATTGCTTTTCTTTAGCATTGTATCCAATGACCTGCGTATTCAAGCGCTTAGCAATTAGCTTTTCAACACCATCAAAAGCACCGCCACAGATAAAAAGTATTTCTTCCGTATTTACTTTAATCAATTTCTGTTCGGGATGTTTCCTTCCTCCCTGGGGCGGCACATTCACTTCAGTACCTTCGAGCATTTTCAGCAGCGCTTGTTGCACACCCTCACCTGAAACATCACGAGTAATCGATGGATTGTCGCTTTTTCTAGCAATCTTATCAATTTCATCGATATAGACAATGCCCTTTTGTGCTGCTTGCACATTATAATCACAAACCTGCAGTAGGCGACTCAATATACTTTCAACATCCTCTCCAACATATCCCGCTTCGGTAAATACCGTCGCATCTACGATGGCAAAAGGAACATTCAGCATTCTGGCAATAGACTTTGCCATCAAGGTCTTGCCTGTACCAGTACGGCCCACGAATAGAATGTTGGATTTTTCGATCTCTACATCATCCTTATCATCTACTCCGATTCGCTTGTAGTGATTGTAGACCGCTACTGCCAGATATTTCTTAGCATCATCCTGACCGATGATGTAGTCATCGAGATACTCCTTGATCTTCATGGGAGTCAGGTTGGATGGAAGTAAGAACTTGCTCTTGTCCTTGTCCTTATTAGCAAAGAGCTCCTCCTTGACTATATCTGTAGCTTGCTCTACACAAACCTCACAGATATGTCCATCAATTCCCGCAATCAATATCAGAGCTTCGGCCTTATCACGGCCACAGAAAGAACATCTTACATTTTTTTCTTCCATGTCTCACAAATCAGCTTTGGTGCACCCCAAAGTTAACCATATCTGAAGATTCGAAATCTTTACTCAGATCAGAGTTTTTCAAATCTATTTAGAAGCATTGTCTGAAGACGCATCACCGCGAGCCAGTACCTCGTCTACCAATCCATATTCTTTAGCCTCTGTGGAAGTCATCCAATTATCACGATCACAATCTTCCTCGATTTTATCGTATTCCTGGCCAGTATGCCTACTTAAGACATCATAAAGTTCCTTTTTCATCGTCCTGATGAGTTGGTATGAGATTTCCATATCGGTAAATTGTCCCTGCATACCTCCCGATGGTTGATGAATCATAACGCGAGCATGAGGTAGTGCGGTTCTCTTTCCGTTAGAACCGGCGGCAAGAAGAACAGCACCCATCGATGCAGCTAGACCTGTACAAATGGTCGCAATATCCGGTGAAACGTATTGCATGGTGTCGTAAATACCGAGACCTGAAATAACTGATCCTCCCGGGCTATTGATGAACATCTGCACATCTCGCTTGGGATCAGTCGACTCTAGGAAGAGTAGTTGTGCTTGAATAACATTGGCCACATAATCATTGACTGGGACACCCATGAATATAATCCTGTCCATCATTAGTCGCGAAAATACATCCATACCCACCACATTCATCTGACGCTCTTCAATGACTTGAGGGGTAAATCCATGAATGTTGGGTACAGCCGTTTCCATATATTTCTCCAAATGAGCACTACCCATACCCAAATGTTTGACCGCATATTTTTTAAACTCGTCTTGGTGGAACATATAAATTCTCTTTGGTTGATTTTTGCAACATGCAAAAGTAAACTATAAAGGTCTTCGTCACTGAAAAGGTTCAATCGAGGATCTATTCTTCTTCCTCCTTCTCTTTAGCAGATACCTGCTTTTGTACAGATTCGATCTTTTCCCGGAAATCATCGACATCCATATACTGATTCTCCAAAGTCACCTGGTCTCTAATGGCTTCGAATACCTTATCCGTCATTTTCTCTTGATAAGCCTTTTCGACTTGCTCCTGATTTGCCATCATCTTGTCCACATATTCATCCATCATATTCTCAGGAAGGCCATAGTTACCCATGTACTGCAACAATTGGGCCTTTAGCACGGCTCTGACCTCTTCACGCTCCACTTTCAGATCAAATTTATCTTGAATGGCCCTTTCAATGAGGGTCCAGGTTAGATTTTGCGAAAACCCTTGATAAGTGGTCTCTAATTGTGCTTCATCAAGTTCTTCATTTGTCACCAGCAACCACCGTTGTAAGAACTCGTCAGGGAGCGTCAGTTTATTCAGTTCAAGTAGTTTGTCCTGAAAATCTTTAAACATCAATGCATCTGTTTGACCTTGATAATATGCTTCGATATTTTTCTTGATCAAATCCCTTGCCTCTGACTCGGTTTTGACCTTCTCCTGAAAAGCCTGTTCAAAAAAAGCTTCATCCAAGTCTGCCGGAGCAATGCGATTCACCTGTTGGACTTGTGCTTCGTACCATTCGCCAACTTCCAATTCTTCTTCCTCTTCAGATATATTGAGCAGGTACTTTCTGACATAGTCTTCTGATCGGTCACCCTCCAGAGTGAAGATGTTGAACCTAATCTTTTCACCCTTGCCAATGCTCTTGATTTTTTCCTGCAACGATTCATCCTCAATAGAACTGAGTAAAGTACTAAATGTAGTTTCAAATCCCTTTTTCTTAAGATCTCCATGCTCATCTTCCAACTCGCGTGCAGCGAAAGTAAATCGATCAGCCTCCTCAAAGTCACTGTCAACTTCAATTTCTTTCCCTGATTTTTTCCTCAGTCCCAAAAGTTCATCGTCAATCATTTCATCCGTCACTTTGACCAGATATTGATTGTACTGCGTATCCTCCTCTATACCCTTAACTTCGAAATGAGGTGCTACACCCACATCAAATTTGAATTCAAAATCCTGCAAATCTTCGAAATCATAGTTTTCCTGATCTTTCGAAGGGATGGGTTGTCCGAGCACTTCAAGCTTTTCTTCTTGTAGATAACCACCGAGTTGCTTCTGCACCATCTCATTCACCACCTCTGCCAACATGGCCTTACCATACATCTTCTTGATTACACTCATGGGAACCTTACCTTTCCGAAAACCCTTCATGTGCGCCTTTTGTTGATATTTACGCATTTCAGATTTTAGCTTGGGCTCGTACTCAGATTTCGGAATACTAATCGCCAGTTCTGATTCGATGGGCGACTTTTCTATTCGCTCTACGCTCATTTGTTATCATTTATAAAAGTTGAAAAGCGGTGATCTTCTAACGTTAATTGTTGCATACTTTGCTAGGACACCAACACTTCTAACGGATCTCAATATGGACATTTACGAAATTGAAACGCCTCCCAGCGTCTCCAATCATAACGACTCCTTATCAAGATGATGTCAAAGAAGAAAAAAGTGCGGGTGAAGGGACTCGAACCCCCACGCCTCGCGGCACTAGATCCTAAGTCTAGCGTGTCTACCAATTCCACCACACCCGCATACTTATCATCATTCATGCACTCCAAAAGGTACAGAGCGCATCTGCTTTCTGCTAAAGCGCTGCAAAGATAAAATCTTTTTAAATCTTGACTGGAACCTAGAAAAGTTTATTAGTGCATAATCAAGTTAGTCGCCAACGTGCTTGAGATATTTCGGAACTTGCAAACAAGATGATAGCATAAGCTTCAGCAATGCTGCCTCACAAAATGGCTAGTCATACAGTGCTTCCGGCAATAGAGAATATCGAATGCCATGGAAAACCATTCTTGGAGCGATGTGCAAACACCGGAATTCGGAGTAAAACTTTTTAGTTTTGCGAGGAAACCATACAGATGGTACAATCGTTGATTACTAAGACATTAACTTTCTTATGGCACAAGCAGTAACCACGAATACGGACGATCGCAAACTTATCCAGTCTGCTTATCGACATTTGTTGAAGTCCATCACTGCGGATCTGGATGATGCAGATCGCAAGAACATTCGTCGTGCCTATGAAATTGCTGTTGATGCCCATAGTAAACAGCGACGAAAATCCGGTGAGCCCTACATACTGCATCCCATTGAAGTAGCCAGAATTTGTTCAGAGGAAATTGGCTTGGGTCCTACTGCCATTGTAGCGGCCTTGCTGCACGATGTGGTGGAAGATACCGAAGTCACACTCGCAGATATTCATCAAGAATTTGATGAAAAGATCGCCAATTTAGTTGATGGGCTGACCAAGCTAAAAAGTGATTACAATCCAAGTACAGCTCAAGTTGAAAACTTTAAGAAGGTTCTAAGCACCCTAGTTTATGATGTACGCGTCGTTCTGATCAAAATGGCTGATCGACTACACAATATGCGTACTATCGGAGCTATGTCACCCCATAAGCAGGTACTCATAGCTGCAGAAACCAGCTATATCTATGCACCACTAGCACACCGATTGGGGCTGTATAACATTAAGATGGAGTTTCAAGACCTTTGTATGAAGGTTACGGAGCGAGACCGGTATGACGCCATCGCAAAGAAACTACAAGAAACCAAGCTGGAGCGAAACCTATATATCCGTGAGTTTATTGATCCGCTAAAGAGAAAGCTGGACGAGCTTAAGGTAACCTATCGGATTCATGGAAGACCAAAGTCCATCTCTTCCATAGATAACAAGCTTAAGATAAAGAAGGTCCCATTTGAGGAAATTTATGACCTTTTTGCCGTGCGCATTATAATTGATGTGCCTCGAGAGATGGAAAAACCAATCTGCTGGCAGGTATATTCGATCGTCACAGATGTGCATACACCCATTCCAGAGCGCTTGAAAGACTGGATAACTACACCCAAATCAAACGGTTATGAATCCCTGCACACTACGGTTATTGGGCCAAAAGGGCGCTATGTAGAAGTGCAGATCCGCAGTGAACGTATGGATGAAATAGCTGAGCGTGGATTTGCTGCCCATTGGAAGTACAAGAAAGTATCGAATCAACAAGACATTTATGAATCATGGCTGGACAACATCCGTGATTTGATGGAGGATTCTGATAAGGATGCCTTAGAATTTGTGTCAGATTTCAAGAGCAATCTCTTTAATGAGGAAGTTTTTGTCTACACGCCAAAGGGTGATATGAAGGTGCTTCCCAAAGGGGCAACAGCGCTTGATTTTGCTTTTAGTATCCACACAGATGTAGGCAAGCATTGCACCGCCATCAAAGTGAACAATAGATTGGTTCCGATGGGATACAAGCTCGAAAATGGCGACCAAGTTCACATTACAACTACCAAAAACCAACGGCCAAATGAAGGCTGGTTGAAGATGGTAGTGACCGGCCGGGCTAAGTCCAAGATAAAATCATCATTGCGTGAGGATCGAAAACGGACAGGAGACTTGGGTAGGGAGATCTTGGAACGAAAGCTTAGAAATTATAAGATTGACTTTGGTAGCAATGTGGATGGCATAGCGAAGCATTTTGGATTTAAGACTCGGCTGGATCTGTATGTTGGCATCATGAAGGGTGATGTTGTCTTAACTGATTTGAAGCATTTTCCTTTAGAGCATGGAAGAGTCAACTTTGAGCCAGAAAAGAGTGAGCATGAGCTTCCAGCACCAAAGACAAAGAAAGTTAAGGAACCCGTCAAACCTCTGATTTCTATCAATGGCGAACCTGGGGACCAGTATGATTATGCATTCGCTTCTTGCTGCAATCCGGTATTGGGTGATGACATCTTCGGTTTTGTGGGTTCTGGTACGGGGGTGAAAATTCACAGAACAGCCTGTCCGAATGCAGAGCATTTGATGACAAACTATGGATATCGTGCCTTAAAAGCCGCTTGGGGCACAAGATCAAATCAAGATTTTGTCGCTCAACTGATCATCACTGGTATCGACGATGGCCCAGGAGTGATTGAAAGAGTCACTAACGAAATTTCCTCAAAACTAGGCATGAATATCCGATCACTATCTATCACAGGTGAGGAAGGCTTCTATGAAGGTCGCATCAGTCTCATTGTAAGTAGCACTAATCAACTCGGAAGAGCCATCGAAGCACTCAAGTCACTATCTGGTGTGTCAAGTGTAAATAGGGAAAACTAGCAAAATGGCCGAACAAGTAAGCAGTCCAGAAATTATCGACGAGGTAAAGAAAATCTTTTCACAACATTTGGAAGCTCAAGGACTGCGTAAAACTCCAGAGCGATATGCCATATTGGAGGAGATCTATGGTCGAACCGATCACTTTGATGCTGAGGCACTTTACATCCATATGAAGAATCAGAATTATCGCGTGAGTCGAGCCACCGTTTACAATACTTTGGAGCTTCTAGTCACCTGTGAACTGATTAAAAAGCATCAATTTGGTAAAAATCTTGCTCGTTACGAGAAATCTTATGGATACAAACAGCACGATCACCTCATATGTCAAGATTGTGGAAAAGTCATGGAATTTTGCGACCCTCGTATTCAACAAATAAAAAATACGGTCGGGAGTGTGTTAAACTTTGAAATCGTCGATCACGCCCTCAACTTATATGGTCTCTGTAATGGAGCCTGCGAACATCCACCCGATCGGACCAGGAAATAGTCAATTCAATCCTACCTGTTAAATGAGCCACATTCTGTTTTTAGTGTCATTCACTTTCCAAGACACAAGGTTTTTTATCTTTGCCATTTAGTTATCATCAATAACCTTTCATGGCAGTAGATGTGATACTTGGCCTCCAATGGGGAGATGAGGGCAAGGGGAAAATTGTGGACTATCTTGCCCCTAAGTATGATCTCATTTGTCGATTTCAAGGTGGACCTAACGCTGGGCATACGCTTAACTTTGGTGGAGAAAAGCATGTGCTTCACACCATCCCTTCGGGGATTTTTAGGGAAAATCTAGTCAACGTAATCGGAAACGGTGTGGTGATTGATCCAATCACCCTTGCAAAAGAACTGAAGGCTGTGCGAGCAGCCGGGGTGGTACCTGAAGACAACCTGCTGGTTTCAAAGAAAGCCCATCTGATCCTCCCAACTCATCGTATGTTGGACCAAGCGTCTGAGGCATTCAAAGGAAAAGCAAAAATCGGTTCAACGCTGCGGGGCATCGGTCCCACCTACATGGACAAAACAGGCAGAAATGGCCTTCGTGTGGGAGATCTGGAAAGTGCAGACTTCGAGCAAAAGTATCGTGTCCTCAAAGAAAAACACGCACTCCTGCTCAAGCTCTACCCAGAAATTGATTTTGACCTTGAGGCAGAAGAAAACAACTGGCTAGCGCAGGTGGAAACCCTGCGCAAACTTCGATTTATTGATGGCGAGTACTTTGTAAACGAAGCTTTAGATCAAGGTAAGCACGTTTTGGCGGAGGGTGCTCAAGGCAGCATGCTAGATATAGATTTTGGCACTTATCCATATGTGACTTCATCCAACACGGTTACTGCAGGTGCCTGTACGGGCCTTGGGATCGCTCCATCGAAAATTGGCGAAGTGATCGGCATTACTAAGGCATATTGCACTAGGGTGGGCAGTGGTCCATTTCCCACCGAGCTTTTTGACGGAGATGGAGAAAACTTGGCACGATTGGGAAACGAATTTGGCGCTACAACCGGAAGACCACGTCGTTGTGGTTGGCTGGATATACCCCAGCTGAAATATACAGTTATGATCAATGGAGTTACCCAATTGGTCATGACAAAAATTGATGTGCTTGATACCTTTTCTGAAATCAAAATTTCGACAAGCTATAAAGTCGGTGACAAGTGCATCGATCACTTACCATTTGATATCGTAGATCAAAAAATGAAGCCTAGTTTAGAAGCTTTTACTGGTTGGAGTCAATCACTGGATGAAGTGCGCACGTACCAAGAACTGCCCAAAGAAGCTACACACTTCATTGAGAGTATTGAGGCTAAGTTAGGTGTGGGATTTAGTATGATTTCGACAGGACCTGAGCGCTCTAAATTGATACCACGCTAATTTTTACAGACTGGATCTAGCCGTCACTATATACTGATAGTCCAAAGTACGATCATCAGAGAGGATATCGGAATAGCCAGCCAGCTTTAATTCTTCCATTATGGTTTTCATTTCTACCTTTTCATCGTCGGGTGGACCATTGGGTATTTCTTTCATCTTAAACTCGATAATTACCACTTTTGCATGCTCAGATAGTTTTGATTTCAGGTTTTGAAAATAATTCACTCGATCTTGCATGTAGGCATAAGTATTGACCAACAAAACGGCATCCGCCTCATGCAGTGCCAGATTGGGATCATCAGGCTGAGCCAGTCTGACATCAAATTTTCTCTGCAACCTGGTAGGGAGCTGAGCCCGTTTGGCCTCCAGGAATGTCACAAATTCGGGATCGATCTCAACTGCAATAACTTTGTCGGCTTCTGCCAGCAATCGAAATGCAAAGTAGCCGGTGCCAGCACCAATGTCCACTACAGTCTTATCCTCCAAGGGTCCTAACAAATGGATGACTCGGTCAGGCTTCTGCCAAATGTCTCGATTTTCATCTTCGTAAGTCGACACCTTTTCCTCGAATTCACTTTCTTCACTCCAGGATGTTTTATCTCCCGCAATCTGGTCCTGACCATTTTGCTGTAAGCCACATGATGCCACCATAGCTAAACAGCCAAGCCATAATGAAATCCTAGGTAGAGTAGATGAAATGCGCATTCTGTTGTCAAACTACAGCCCTAAAGTAGGGACTTCTTTAATAAGATAGGTGTACGATTTCGAGCACTTGTTCCAATTTTCTACGTGTGGAGCCATTTATGCAATCGGCATGCTGGGTAAATAGACAGAAGGCCAAGTTCTTTCCCGATTTGCTTTCCATATAGCCAGCATAGTTGAGCACACCAGAAATAGACCCACTCTTAGCCCAGATCTTTCCCTGAGCAGGAGAATTCTTCCACATATTTGATAGCGTACCAGAAACACCAGCCTGGGCAAGTGTTTTTTTGAAATCAATATATTCCTCAGGATGACGATTTATCTCAGCCAGCACTTCAATCATTGCTCTAGCAGTCAGCGTATTTTCTGGCGACAATCCTGAATAATCATAGACCTTACATCCATCAACAGCGATCTTGCAACCAGACCAATAATCTAGTAGGGGGTGCTCCTCACCATTCATTTCCTTCGCCAAATGGTGACCCAATCCTTCCGCAAATAGGTTGATGCTTTTCTTGTTCGTAAAATCACAAAGTGCGTAAACATTTGCATCAGATCTTATAGCTCCCAATATTGTGAGATAATCTATCGGTGCATAGTTTGATGTATAACCATTAGAAATAGTGTATCCTCCCCCCTTCAGAAACTGGTGCAGATGATGTGCAAGAAAATTAGCTGGATCTGGTAGAGACCCTTTTATCCTAAAAATCCCAGATCCTGGAGGTATAGTGCCAACGATTAACCGCTCTGTTTGGAAAGGTGCACCCATTACATAGGCCTGATCACCACTTCCGGCAGGACCGGTGGTCACATAAGAGACTAATTCAAGCCTCGGTACTGAGGGCCTTATTTCAGCAATGGGTACCAACTCACCTTGGTTTTGATTTTGTTGAAATCGTATTTCAAAGAGGTTATCCACCACGTTTAATCCCGTACAGTGGCTGCCATAATAATTTCCGAGATCTTGATACGGCCATGTTCTAGGCAATGTTTGCTTGGGAATGGCAGAGGCGTCTCCTATTACAGCACCCGTGATTACACGAATATCAGAAGCCTGAAGAATCTCTGCAATGGACACCAGCAACTTCTCCAGTGCATCATTTTGTAAATGATTTGATGCCAAACTAGGATCTCCACTGCCTTTTATAATGAGATCGCCATATAGGGTATCTCCACTGATTTTTCCGCTATAGCCTACCTCACTAACAAATCGATATGTTGGACCCAGTACAGCTAATGCTGCTGCAGTAGTCCAGATCTTCAATGTTGAAGCTGGAGTCAATGACAAATCGGCATTATAGAGAAATTCATAAGCAGAGCTGGTGAGATTGTAGACAGCCAGGCCCACGCTGGCATGTTGAAAGCATTCACTTTGCAAAATATTGGTGAGTTCCACCGGCATGTCATCTTCCATCTGAGGTTGTGCTGTGCACATGGAAGTGATCATCAATAATAAGATTACAAAGAGATGGCTAAATTTCATCATTGTTCAATGCTTTTTACATCATATCCCACATGAAAAAGCGCATCTCCCTGGTGTACTACAGGTGTATTGTTATGGCCCAAGATGTATCCATCTCTGCTGGCTGTGACCGCCACCCTTACCTGCCCCGAAGGATCCAAAATACTTCCTAGCACTTCCCCTTTGCTGATTTTGGTCCCTGATTTCTTGGACCAGATAAAAATCCCAGCATCAGTGGCCCTTATCCAGCTTGATTTCCTAAATACTAGTGAAGGAGCAGTAGGTAGATTAGATTCGATCAATCCCTTATTTGCCAATAGCCGCTCGATTCCTTTGAGCGCTGATTCGATGACAAAGCCATCCAATCGCAGTGCTTCTCCACCTTCAAATACGAGCATGGGCACATCCATATCTTTAGCAACTTTGCGCAACGATTTCGAAATGAGGCCTTTTTCAAGTAGATATGGTGTGGCGAAGGCTTCAGCCAGGACCTGTGCTTCAACGTCTTTTCGGGAGTATCTGATTTGTGGGTAGTTAAATCTATTGTCTCCGCCGGTATGAAAGTCTACTCCAAAATCCACCAGGGGTAAGACTCTTTTCGTCAGAATCCTGGCCACCCGTGAAGCGAGTGAACCTGTCATTGTACCCGGAAAGCTCCGGTTGACATCTTTACCGTCAGGCACTTCACGAGAAAAGTTAATGAAGCCATAGATATTTAAAATGGGGATTACGATAATATTGCCTCGCAATATATTGTCGAACAGTCCCTTGTCCATCGCACGCCGGAGAATCTCAACACCATTAATCTCATCCCCATGCAATCCAGCGAGCAACAATGCAGTAGGCCCCTCTTGTTCACCAGCATACACATAGGTCTTTACAGAAATCTTAGCCCCTGATGGCAGCCTTCCCATGTATAAGCCCAGTGATGTGGAAGAACCCGCTTGTACCTCAATACCATTTAGCAATATGCCTGTGCTCATATTCTTGTTTTGCTGGTCCTACCTTTCTTCCTTCTTCTGACCCTACGCTCCACATATTTGATAATATCACCAGCGACGTCCTTTCCACTTACGGTTTCGATGCCTTCCAGCCCGGGCGAAGAATTGATCTCTAATACCAGAGGTCCTTTTTTCGAGCGTAAAATGTCAACTCCAGCCACATCAAGACCCATAATTTTACACACTTTTCTAGATAGGAAGATTTCTTCCTCTGAAAGGGTCTCGATGCGCGCTGTAGCTCCTCGATGTAGGTTAGATCGAAATTCACCATCTCTGGCTTCACGACGCATGCTAGCCACCACCTGGCCATCAACTACCAGTACTCGGATATCGACTCCTTTTGATTCCTTGACATAGGTTTGGATCATTGCACTTTCCTTCAATCGACTGAATGCCTCAATGGTACTTGCGGCATTATGGTAAGATTCTGAAAGAATGACACCCAGTCCATGCGTACTTTCCTGCAACTTGACTACAAGTGGTGTCTCAAAATGCTCTTGCAGAAGCATCGTATCTAGTTGGGCAAAATTTGGCAGTAAGGACTTGGGGATTTGGATTCCCTCTGCAGCAAGTAGTTGATAACACCGCCATTTATTGCGTGTTTTCAGGATCGCCTCTGCCCTAGTGGCACTAAAAATTCCCTGAAGCTGGAATTGTCTAATGACGTTGGTACCATAGAGCGTCACCGAGCTACCTATTCTTGGGATAATGGCATCATATCCTTCGATCTTTACACCTTGATAAAAGATGGAAAGTTCACCTTGGTCAACCATCAGATCGCACATTACGTGATCAATTACCCGAGCTTGATGACCACGACGATAGCAGGCCCTCAAGAGACTTTGTGTAGAGTACAGAGATGGATTTCGAGAAAGTATCAGAAATCGCATAGGACATCAACAGATTGCATACGATAGAAATCCAAGATAGCAACAAATGTTTAGTCCACCCTTGGGTTCAGTCTATTTTGAAGTGATATACCTCCTGTAGAAGAGTAGGCAATCAAATGCTCTGGAAACCAACTTCATTATGCATTCCTGCTATCGTGCAAGGTGAACAATAAGATTTACCATTATCTTACCAGTCAATCTTTCGATCGTGAACACACTTGAAAATGATAAGCGGACCATCCGCGGATGGGCATTATTTGATGCTGCCAATTCTTCGTACGCCCTTGTCATTTCAGTTGCGATATTTCCCAACTACTACATCAGGATGACCGATGATACCATAGATATAATTGGTGTATCCATCACCAATAGCTCGTTGTATGCTTTTAGCCTTTCTTCTGCCTATTTGATTATAGCGGCATTGCTTCCATTTCTTTCGGGAATAGCGGATTATAGTGGCCGTCGGATGCTTTTTCTTAAGTTCTTTACCTGGTTGGGATCTATAGCTTGTCTATTCCTCTTTCTCTTTGACGGACCCACGGGCGTTAGCCTTGCCTTGCTATGCTTTATTCTGGCAACTATTGGATTTGACGGTGGCAAGGTGTTTTATAATTCCTACCTCCCCATCATAACCACTGAAGAGCATTATGACAAAGTCAGTGCCCAAGGCTTTGCCTACGGCTATTTCGGTAGTATTTTCCTGTTGATATTCAATTTGGTCATGATCCTCCAACCTCAGTGGTTTGGTATCAACGATGATACGCTGGCAGTTCGAATCTCCTTCGTTTCCGTTGGGCTGTGGTGGATTTCCCTAGCACAAATATCCTTTAGACGTCTACCCTCAGACCTCCCGACGACACTAAATCGATCGGTGATTAAGAAAGGATATCAGGAGATTCGCTCAGTATGGAAGGCACTGCGTCCACAGAAAAATCTTAAACGCTTTTTGGTCTCTTTTTTCTGCTATAGCGCCGGTGTGCAAACGATATTATACTTGGCTGCTACTTTTGCAGAAAAAGAGTTGAGTTTCGGCACAAGCGAACTCATCATTTTAATCATCATTCTACAAGTAGTGGCCATTGCGGGTGCCTATTTATTCGCCTCTTTGTCCAAACATCGGGGAAATAAAATTTCGCTTATGACCATGCTATTCATTTGGCTAAGCATTTGTCTGTTGGCTTTTCTTGTAGTCGAAAAAAATCAATTTTACCTAATTGCTATTTTGGTCGGCCTAGTCATGGGAGGCATTCAATCAATGTCGCGATCAACCTACTCCAAACTAATCAGTGATCATACTGAAGAACGCACTTCTTACTTCAGTTTTTATGAGGTGCTAGAGAAATTGGCTATAGTTTTTGGCACTTTGAGTTTTGGCCTGATTGACAACATCTCTGGTGGTATGCGCAACAGCATATTAGTTTTAGGCATCTATTTTTTAGTGGGCATTTTCATACTCTCCAAAGTAAAGTGGTATCATCCACCTCTGAAGGCATCTGCAAATGCTTAATTCTCGAATTTTATATCAATCTTGATATTCGAAACACCCGGCATCTGGCGCGGTAGGATCGCGCTCATTTCCTTCTAGATCACGCCTCAAGGTTGCGACGGGTTGGGCGATTTCCTGGGCGATGGAAAGACTGTCTAAATGGTAATCGTTCATGTCAGGATCGGCAAAAAGTAGGGACTGAAAATCACCATTGATGCATGGATCACAAAAATCGAAGAAGTCTGGGTGCCCTCCCTCTTCTGATACTAATTCATCCACCCTTACGACGCAGTGTTTGAATTCATAGCGAAAAAAGCGAGGGTCTTGCTCGCCTACACCATCGACCAAGGCAATTTCATCTCGGGATGAGCCATATATGATCGAATTTCTAAAGGACATGTTTAGTGGGGCGGCTACTGGTCTCTCACAAAGAGCGGTGCCGTCCAGACAGGTAAAGTTTGAAGCACGCAAAGCCTCGGTAGGAGAGCCGTAATTGGCTAAGGTGCAGTAGCTAAAATCGTAGTCGCCTCCAAGAATCAGCGAAACATTGGTACCTCCGCTGGTGTGGAATAAGCAATTCTCCGCTAAGATGGAGGCATTATATCCGGCAAGATTGGTACCAGATGCATTGGAGATTTGTGAATTTCGAATGGTAAGATCCGCTAGAGAATCTACCAGCAACCCCAAGATTCCATTCTTGATAACTGCATGATTAATATTGTGTCCAGTACTCATCGGACCCAGTTGAATACGTCCCCATTGACCTGGAACCTCCCCAAATGAGGACTCGAGTCTATCTCCTTGAATTACGACTGGATCATCAAAAGAACCCTGAATTTGTAATTTCCCGTGTCTAAAGAAGTACAGAATGCCATCGCTGTAAGGAGACCGGTCTTCGGTTCTTCCTATTCCACCATGGATATAGACTTGTGTACCTGGTGGCATGACCAATGTACAACTGTCGATCACCATGGCTCCAAAGATGACATACGGCTTGGGGTCATCCCAGACCCATTCGTTGAGATCGCATGTGAATAAGGATTGCCGGCCTCCAAAAAAACGACCAGGGAGGTAATTCGCATTTTGACCCCATGCTTCAAGTACGACCGATTGCGCATTGCCATTGGTCATGAAGTTGGCTTGATCTTCGATAACAAACGGACTAATTGAAATGGGTTGATCTGGATCGACGGTTACTTCAAAAAATACATAGATGCTATCATCAGGTGGGATTTCCACATCTGAGATATCCGATCCTGCAATACCATCGACATTCATGCGAAACGCACTTTGTGGTGCCCCCTCCAACCAAATTCGACTCACCTTGATAAAACGATTGTGCCGATTATAAAGCTTTAGGGATAGTGTAGCACTACCACGTTGAGTAAAGACAGTGTCAAAACTGATAGTATCTAGCGAAAAAACAAGTTTTGCATCACCATCAGTGATGAATTCATCTTTGGTGCAAGCGCTAATCAGCATGGCCATGGATAATGCTGAGATGGCAATGAACTGAAGTAAATAACTATGTTGCTTTGAATGAGTCGTTCGCACCTACTTTAAATTTTGACAAACATACACAACTGAGTCATTGGCCAGCATTTGTAACCTAATATTCTACCGCAGATGTGGCCTCTACTGAGCCGACGAAGACCTTTAGTCACTAAAAAGAGGCCAATACACCAATGATTTATAGTCATCCCCTGCCATATTCTAAATCGCCAATCCCGGTTTAAACGCTTGATGGTTGTCTTTATTACGATGATGATGCAGTAATCCATGATTCTCCAGCGAGATAGACGGTAGTGTCAATGCCAAAACGTTTTGAGTAATCGATTTGACGTACATTTACAGTTGTGGAAATGCATCATACGTACCTTACCAATGGCAATATCTCCTTACTTGACCCAGTACAGTTTCTAAAAAGCTGAATGGGTGGTGCAATGCAAGTGCGTATTAGATGAATCCAATCATTGATATAATCATTCCTGCTTACAACGAAGCTTCTTCTGTAGGCCTTGTCATTAAGGCCATTCCCATGGAAATGGTGAGAGAAATCGTAGTGTGTGACAATGCCAGTACCGATGACACCTCAGAGGTAGCCATCAATGCCGGTGCAACCGTCGTAAAACAACCGAGGAAAGGTTATGGGAGTGCATGTCTCGCAGGTATGGATCACCTCAAACGAAAGCAAGTACCCCCTGATATTGTAGCATTCCTAGATGCGGACTTTTCCGACCATCCTGAGGAATTACCCGCATTAGTCGATCCAATTATTAAAAAAAATATGGACCTAGTCATTGGTTCGCGGGCACTTGGCAACGTGGAAGAAGGGGCAATGATGCCACAGCAAGTTTTTGGAAATTGGCTGGCCACTAATTTGATACGACTCTTTTATGGCTATCATTTTACTGACTTGGGGCCATTTCGAACCATACGTTATTCCGCCCTACTGGATCTGGATATGCAAGATCCAGATTTTGGATGGACAGTGGAGATGCAAATAAAGGCTGCTAAACAAAAACTCAAATGTATAGAAGTGCCTGTCAACTATAGGAGGCGAATTGGAGTATCCAAGGTCTCTGGCACCATTAAAGGCACTATACTAGCTGGTCATAAAATATTATGGACCATCTTTAAACTCTGGTAAACATCGATGACAATTCTCTATTATATTCTATTGGCAGTATACGCTTTGGTCCTCATATATATTACGGTGTATTGTCTAATGCAATTTCACCTTTTGTACCACTATGGACGCAATCAGAAGCTGGGGATCAAGATGACTATTGAGTCGGAAGGCAAAGAGATTGATAACCCCAAAGTCACGGTCCAACTGCCCATTTACAACGAGCAATACGTCGTGGAACGCCTGATCGATGCGGTGGTAGCCTTTGAATACCCAAAAGATCGATTGGAAATTCAGATTTTGGATGATAGCACAGATGAGACCGTAGCGTTGGTTGATGCAAAATGCGCTATTTATGAAAAAGAGGGTTACGACATTCAGGTAATACGAAGAAAAGATAGAGCTGGATATAAAGCCGGTGCCTTACGAGATGCCATGCCTTTTGTCAGAGGTGAATTCATTGCAATTTTTGATGCTGATTTCTTGCCAAGACCAGATTTTTTAAGAAAGACGATCCCTCACTTCGCAAATCCATCAGTAGGAGTGGTGCAGACTAGGTGGGAACACATTAACCAGAACTATTCGTTGATCACTCGTCTGCAAGCTTTACAGCTAAATGTGCATTTCACGGTAGAACAGAAGGGCCGTTTAGCAGCAGACTATCTACTCCAGTTTAATGGCACAGGAGGGGTATGGCGCAAGGAGACCATAGCTGACGCAGGTGGTTGGCATGACGATACATTAACTGAGGATCTTGACCTCAGTGTTCGAGCCCAGCTAAAAGATTGGAAAATCGTTTACTTGGAAGATGTTAGTTCACCGGCTGAGTTACCTTCTGAAATGAATGGATTCAAATCTCAGCAATATCGCTGGATGAAGGGAGGTGCAGAGACGGCTAAGAAAATGATCCCTGATATTTGGAAGTCTTCTCTTCCCTGGTCTAAAAAAATTCACGCAACCTTGCATCTCCTTGGTAGCACGGTCTTTGTCTTTGTCTTTGTCTTGGGAGTATTAAGTGTCCCACTGTTGCTAGCACTTCAAGCATTGCACATCAGCTCCAATTATTTTTCCTTTTTCATTGTTGGTACCCTGGCGATTATCTGTGTTTACTATGTAGCCAATGTTTCCAACCGCTATACAAATCCCAATCGGAATTTGCTGAAAGACCTAGGAAAATTCTTATTCATGTTTCCTCTTTTCCTGGCTATGTCAATGGGTCTTTCCTTACACAATACCATTGCCGTCATACAAGGGTACCTGGGAAAGAAATCAGCCTTTGTCCGAACCCCCAAATTCGCCATCAAGAACATATCTGATCGATTGAACAAACGAAAGTACTTAACCGGCAAACTCAGCGCTACCACGGTTGTGGAAGGATTTCTTTGCCTGTACTTCATCTTTGCCATTTTTTTGGGTATCTATATTGACGATTGCTCGCTCGTTCTATTTCACCTCTTATTAGCTTTCGGATATGGTGCCATTTTCTATTTTTCTGTCAAGCATTTATCTTATGGCCGTTAACCTACTTTTCAAATCATCCCACTGATGTCAATCAGGACGTAAATCGTGATCTTTTGAAATACTTAATTGCCTTCTGTTGGATCATCTTGGTGGGCATCCTTGGATATATTCCTGATCAGGGTGATATCTTATGGATATTGAGTTGTTACGCCCCACTATTCGTATTGTATATTGTTACTTACCGGTATTTCAAAGCACATAGTGACATCCTGTTCTTCATTTTTCTCTCCATCTTTCTTCGCCTCCTTTTGATTTTTGCCTTTCCCAACCTATCAGATGACATCTATCGATTCTTGTGGGATGGGCACCTCATCAATGATGGAATAAATCCGTATTTGTATACTCCAGCGGAGTTTACTGCCGGACAAGAATCACATTCAGAAATCTACCAGGTTCTTTTCCCACTGCTCAATTCACCAAATTACTACTCAATATATCCTCCTGTTTGTCAAGCTATTTTTGCAAGTTGTACTTGGGTTTTTCCCAATGACATCTATTGGGCCACGGTACTGATGAAGGTACTTTTTGTGGCTGGAGAGACCTTGTCCATCTACTTTCTAATGAAGCTCACTCGCATGGCAGGCTTCACCTTAAAACGGGTGCTGCTCTATTCCCTCAATCCACTCATCCTGATTGAGCTCTGTGGGAATCTTCATTTTGAATCATGGATGATTCTCTTCTTAATCCTGGCATTATGGGCATACATCAGAAGGCGTTTTAAATTCTTTGGACTTTTCATGGGCATGTCCATCGGGGCGAAACTATTGCCATTGATGTTTTTACCATTCTTTCTTTTCAGAACCAGGGCAAATGATCTTATTCGGGCTTTTGCTATGATGTTGCTGGTATTTGCCGTTATGTTTGCTCCTTTCCTGAGTTGGGATCTGGTATACCACCTTTCAGAAAGCATCAACTTGTATTTCCAAAAATTTGAATTTAATGCCAGTATCTACTACGTAGTGCGTTGGATCGGTTATCAGTTTAAAGGTTACAACATCATTCAAACCGCTGGACCTTTTCTTTATGGATCCGCATTTGTGATCATTATGGTGTTGGTATTTACAGAAGGGCGAAAGAGTTTTCGAAGCCTGCTGGAGCGCCTACTATTGGCATTTACCACCTACCTGTTATTAGCTACAACCGTGCATCCCTGGTATTTGGCAATACCTGTATTGTTTTCTGTATTCACCCACTATCGATATCCAATTTTCTGGTCGGGTCTGATCTGTTGTACGTACGTTAACTATGCTTATGATCCCTACCATGAGAATCTTTGGGTGGTAGCCTTAGAGTATAGCATTGTATTTGGGTTGATCTTAATCGAGGTATTTCGTGTGCCGCTTGCCGGAATTTTTATTCAGTACTGGAAGGGAGTACAGTCATGGTTAAAGCTTTAGAAGTCTATCTACGACTAGATTGTCTTTAGCTAATCACGATTGCTATTTAGATGGGTGTAAATCCATTGAAATCCCATGTTAGCCTCAAATTTGTCTTTGCTACTCGAATCCGCGTTTGGATAATAGTAGGGGAAGAGACTTGGGGCATTTAACATCCTACTTTAAGTGCTAAAAGCGAGGATCACAGAAACAGAAAGGCAAACCACCCGAAAGAAAAAACTACCAATAAGGCAAGAAGGATGTCAATGATCATCCTGCCAGTATTTTTTATCCCAAGATTGGGAAAAGTAGCCACCTACGATAAAAACAATACCCAGCTCACAGCTGATGTTGATTGATTTTATAGTCTAGGACACACACCAGAAGATACTTGTAAAACATATAGTAAAAAGCAAGATGGCACCAATTGGTCTGCCGGTCCCAAACATGATTGATCTTTTTAAGGATTCTTTCGTCTTATTTGCAATAAGGTACATGCAAATATTGCAAAAGAGGCAAAAAAAATGTGCTGCCTTAATGACAGCACACTTTTTCTTTTTAGGTATTCTGACAAACCCTTTTCGAGCCTAGTAGCTCCACAGATCGTGTTCGAAGTTAAATATCGAAGCTTTGATCTTCTCGGATTCCAGCAAACGCTGAATGCCACTGTACATATCGTCTCCCGAGAGAGATGGATAGTCTTGCAACCTATAATCATCTACATTGGATTCCTTATAAATGTAGCTTGAAAATGGCCGCATCTCGAAAAAGTCTTCCCATGAGAGCGGGTTGGCGTCATTGCCAGGGATGTAAACCTTCTGCCTTGCTAGATACTCCCGAGTATCCGGATAATATACCCAGAATAGAGGTTCTTCAAAAAGAAACTCTCCCGTATTATCATCGTATCTATCTCGGATTGGTGACACACCCAAGATCCGCACCTTCATTGTTGAACTCTCTTCGTCAAAAAACCAGATCTCTTTAATCCTGAAACGTTTAATATCACTAAAGTCGATTTCGTTTTGTACGATGACCATCTCGTCTTCGTAGGTGTCAGGATTCGTAACAAATGTCGTATCAATACTAAATAGGATGCCATTCAAATCGTCATTGGTAATGGGAGAGGTAAAATCCTCATCACTATAAGCAGTTATTTCACCTGCATCCACCGCCTCAGTAAGAATTTGAAAGAATGGTGCTTCCGGATAAGCAAAAGGTCGATTTTGCTTTTCGCGGATATCCAATACGCGCCAGATGCGTTTTTCCCAGAATAGATCTGCTTCGCGAATTGGCTCGTACGGTAGGATAAACCTTTCTTGCATAATCTTCTTTGCCACGATGTCATTAAGTGGAGTGATGATTACTTCCTCCAGCTCTTCGGGCTGTGAAGACTCTGTAACGATCTCTTCAGCTATTTGAGCCATGCTCGAAGAACCTATGCTCAAGCCGAGAAGAAGAAGGAATAATTTTGCCGCTTTCATGCTATTTAGTTTTGATATTTATTATTGCACTTTAAATACTACTGATGGTAGCGTACGATTGGCTACATCACCAGGGCATTTGCACTTTATGTTGTCAAACACATAAATGTCACCAGGCTTGGCTTTGTTGATCAACTCCTTAGATTTTGAATCAAACTTGCCACCTTTGTTGGCATTCAACACTGGATCTTCACGCTTGGCAGAACGAATAAGCTGAAAGCCACTAAGAGCACATCTGGCATCAAAATCGAAACCTTCCAACTGTGGTATCAAAGCCTGCTGAGCCCTAAGCTCGCCATTGCCGATGGCACCACCTTTCTTGCCACTTAGTACAGGAACTGGATCCGGAATACGCTTGACTCTAAAGTCTTTCGCAACAGTTACACCAGGCGCTTGGACATTTACTTTCGCAAATTCACCGGCACGCGTTTGTTTGGTTGCATTGACAACATAGGTACCGTCGCTCTGACGCTTGATGGTAGCTCCACCACCACCACTCATACTCACTTTCAATTGGTTACTGGAGACACCTGCTGCTGAAACTTCTACTGGATTATCCACCCCAATGTAGAACACATTCATCTTACTAGCAGACACGGAGACTGATCGCTCACCTACTTCGAATTCAAACGTTCTCTTATAGTTGGATGTTTCGCCATTCACTGGATTGGTAACTGAGATGTCAGCTGTATAAGTCTTGATACCCACACTACTTGCAGGAGCAGACCATTTTGCGACACCGTTCTCATCTGTGCGCACAGGTGTACCATTCACTCGAATGCTTACACCGGTATTTGAAGCTGCAGATGCAGACGCACTTAAGAACACTTCCGTATCAAATCGTTCACCTTTAATCACGTAGGACTTCCTAGGTGCCGATACAACGGTAAATTTATCGAGTACGATGTCTTCTCCACCCACTTTTCCCATCAAATAGTTGAGAACAGCTGATTCTGTAGACTTTGCATCATTCTTAAACTTGCTGAAGATGGGAAGGGTCGCAGCCAATGGCATCTGACGGAAGTTAAACGCCGCCCAAGAAGCATGCTTTTTCTTCCTGTTTGAGTTTTTCCACGTCTCATTATCTATGACTAGTGCCATGTCTTTTTCGAAGGCTGGTCTATCTTCTTCATCAATAAGTTCTAGAAACTTTGCTCGATACTCTTCGATTTTTGCTTTGAGCTCATTGCCTCTGCCTTCATCAACGAGTAAGCGAGTCGTCACATCCTTATTCTTTTTACCTCGTAGTTCTCGTACTCCTTGTACCATCACATAATCCTGATCATCAACTACGCCATCTTTAACACCGGCTTCATCAATCATCATCTGGACCATGTTGTCTATGTATACTGAAAGTTCCTTACTGATCTCGCGAGCTGGGCCCACTCTTTCAGCATATACTTCCAGTTCCTTCTTCTTTTTAGCGCGCTCTTTAATGATGTCTGGTAGCTTACTGTTTGATTCATCCAAAGATTGATTGGATGCAATAAGCCCCTCGTCGACCACTTTAAATGCATTGAATATTTCCGCAGAAACGTTCAAGGCAAGAAGCGCAGTCAACACCAGATACATGATGTTAATCATCAACTGACGCGGCTCCTTAGGAATTGCCATATTATATTATCTTTTAAAAATTAGTCACTAAAAATTATGAACGTTCAGCACTTAGACTTGTCTCCCTACCGGATTGGACATAGCATTGAGCATGTTTCCATATACCGTATTCAGGGAACCTAAGTTGCGATTGAGTGTCGTGATGTGATCGCGATACTCCTTGGTATCATCCACCGTATCATGCAACTCAGCCATCGCTTCGTTCAATCTGTTGTAGAAGTTATTCATTGTCTTTACCTGCTGCGCAGTAGAAGAGAAATCAACTTCTTGCAAAGCTTTTAGTGATCCTAAACTTTTCGACATGCCCCGCAATTCGTCGAGCATACCATTTAATTGCGTTTCAACTTTTTCTCCGTCTAATTGTCTCATGTCAGAAGAGGCGCCATTGGTTGCTAAGCCACCTATTGGACCTACTTTTGATGCATAGTCTCCAAGACCTGGATACAACTTATCCCAATAATAATCTTTCTCAGGTGGGAGAAGACCCAAGATTAAGAATAGGAAAGCCTCTGTGACCAGACCTATTGTGATCGCGATACCACCCCAGGGTTCGCTGTTAATTTTACCTAATGCACCGATCATAACCAAAGAGGCACCAACACCGATGATAAGGTTCTTGAGGTACTTAAACCAATTACTCTTATAAAAAGCCATCGTAAAAACCGTTTTTAAAAATTAAAGAAATAAAGAAAACCAATATCTATTACGTAAATAGTATTCAAATTAGTGTGTTCTGATACGGGAGAAGGTTTTCTTAAACAAGGGCATATGTATTATAGCCCTTCCAAATGGATTTTGATCGGTTATTACAGCGTTATGTGCGAAATGATTCGTCCTTCGCACATGTCAAATATTTACTATTTGAAGTCATTAATTGACCTACCTGAGAAAGGTAGTACACATCGAAATCCGACGTATGACTTAGTTGTATCTTGATATTCCCAGTGGCGGGTACCAACTTGTAAGAAGTAGGCTATGTCTTTCCAAGAACCACCACGAATTACTTTTCTCTTATATGTGTCTGGATCATCCTCCAATGCTTCATACTGGATATCTGGATTCATGTCGTGTACAAATGAATACCCATTTTCCACAAAAGCACTGCTTGTCCATTCGGATACATTTCCTGCCATATTATACAAACCGTAGTCATTTGGATAGTATGCATCTGCTTTTACTGTATACTGACCGCCATCTTCGGGGTAGTTACCTCTTCCAGGTTTGAAATTGGCCAGTAGACAACCTTTGGCATTTCTTACATATGGATCACCCCATGGATACATGGCATGCTCATGCCCTCCCCTTGCGGCATACTCCCACTCAGTTTCAGTAGGCAACCTAAACTCTTCTCCGAATGTATTCTCATTTGCTCCATTCCAAAGGGTGCTTCTCCAGTTACAGAACGCTCGAGCTTGCTGCCAGTTAACACCTACTACAGGATAGTCGTCATAAGCTGGGTGGGAAAAATAATTCTTAGCTATTGGATCATTGTAAGAGTATGCAAAATCACGAATCCAACACAAAGTATCTGGATAAATGTTTGTTTTCTCCTTGCGAATGAAAGAATTCCTGGGAGATCGCCCCTTATCTTTCGCTGCCGCCTTCATATCGATCCATTCATACGAATAGACGAATTGACCTGCATCCAACTCTTTCTTCCCCGACAACTGATCATCTCCTTGGTAATACAGTTCATCGAGTGTCTCATCGGTCCAATCAAGTTCCAACTCCCAGTCGATTCTTTCCTCCCCATTATCGTTAGTATAAAAATCACCCATAATGGTATGCGCCAAAGAATCTTTCACCCAGTATACGAACTGTCGATATTCGTTATTGGTGATCTCTGTTTCATCCATATAAAAACCATTGATGGAAATACTTTTTGGACGTCTTATGTAGTAACGACTAACATCTTCGTCACCGCTTCCAAGTTGGAAAGTACCCGACTTAATGTAGACCATACCAAAAGGCACACTAGCTTTCCATTTTGGTCTGTCTTGAACACCAATGAGATCTCCGCCTCCCTTATTACTTCCGCATGAGGGCATGAAGACCGAAAGCACCATTAAACTAAAGAAACATACAATTATTCTTTCCATTGCTTTTACCTGTTTGCAGCTACCGATTGAGAATTTGTAAAGATAATTTGATTCAAATAATATTCAAATTAATCACAATTTGAACTTGTACGTGGGCTTCATACTGGTAGCCTAACGACAAGAACCTTGCCAATATTCTTCAGGATTCCAATTTTAAATCAGATATTTTATCGCCTGATTTATAGGTATTGGACCCAAAATTTTGATGCTACCGGCATCCTTCCCAATGTGTTTACAGACTATGGTGCTCAAGATACGCTTCTTTGATAGGGGCAAGCACTTCTTACCTACCTTCAAAGAAGATGCCATAATTCACTCCTGACCTTAGAAACATGCAAAAAACCCATAAATAGTACTAAAATCTAGGGTTATATATTATGCGCTCAGGCCTACCAATTCCAATTGGTTTCCCCAAATTGTAATGCAATACGATCTCATGCGTACCCTCACTATAATTACTGATCTTGGACAGGGTGATATCATATGCATAGCTTACTGACAACTTGCTACTCAATCTTGCTCCAACAAACATAGCCAAGGCATCAATCGTCTGTGCACTATACCCTCGGAATAGCAGCCCACCAAAATATACATCTTGATAATCAGCCCTTACAGACAAATCCACCTGGGTTTGAACCAAGTCAGACTTGATAAAAATTGCCGGATAAAGCTGCACCAGATCATTCAATGGATAGCTGTATTCCACAAAAGCATTGAACGTTCGCTTGAGACTAAAGGTGGTTTCTTCAGTATTGTTTAGGGTGATCTTGTTTCCCAAAAACTGATCAATTGAAATACCGGCTTCGAAATAGTCGTTGGCAAAGTAAACTCCAAAGTTCGTAGATGGTCCTAGACCGGCACCCCTTGTATCTGATAAGATCGGATCGTTGTGCACTATGGTAAATCCTTCATAGATACCTTCTGGTGCTCTGAGCTTACTTCCATCCAGTCTCTTTTGTGCTAAGCCCAAGCTAAGACCGAAGGAAAACAGACCAATACTACTTTCGTATACATAATTGTACGAGGCTTCAAACCCGGTCGTTTCCTCTTCTGCAATAGCATCATTAAATATTTGAAATCCCACTCCCCCTCCAGCTATGTATAGGGGCATGTGCGCAGTAATGCTTTGAAATTTTGGACTGCCAGGAAAAGTCTCCCACTGAGATTTTATGGCGCCCGTTATACTTAGCGAAGCATCCATACCACCATAACCTGGATTATCCCGGTATTTGTCCAGCATGGTCAGGGTGTACTGTGGGACCTGTTGAGCAAAAGCCACCCCAACTCCAATTGTGAGTAATACAAAGAGAAATTGCTGGCGAAGTGAATTGAGTAGTCTACACATTCAATATCAATGATCGTCAATTATTGAATCAAAGTCAATAGGCAACTGGTCCTAATCTGCTTATTCATACCAATTTTGACTTTGTGCGACATGCAGAGCCACTCTTTTAATATGATCTGCGGCTGGTCTCGCTGATTATTGCCATACCATACCATTAGTATTACAAATGGATCTCTAGCCCATCATATGCCAGGAATCTTCCCTCAGGCAGAGTATCCTGGATCTGCCTATGCAGACCCATGTGATGACTCATGTGGGTGAAATACACGGAGTTAACATCTAAGGAGTCTGTTAGTTCTAGTGCTTGTGCAAGGTTAAAATGTGAATGATGAGTCTTATGGTGCAAGGCATTTAAAACCAGCACCTTACTTCCCTTGATGACCTCTAGGCTTTTAGGGGGAATATGATTTGCATCTGTGACATAACTTACATCTCCTATGCGAAATGCCAAGACATCGAG
This sequence comes from Saprospiraceae bacterium, assembly GCA_013001595.1. Taxonomy (GTDB): domain Bacteria; phylum Bacteroidota; class Bacteroidia; order Chitinophagales; family Saprospiraceae; genus JABDMH01. Next base: position 63,797 of record JABDMH010000042.1, read on the forward strand.
ATTGCCATGGTGGACTAAAAAAGTCTGGACCTCAATTCCTGCCAGGATTATCGATTGATATGCATTGAGCTCATTAAGTACCACCGTAGGTGCTCCTGGATATGACTCATTTGCGAATATGTAAGCAAACCTCCTTTTAACATCATTTAATACCCTTGCTAAGCCATATACCTGCATGGGTTCTTTTTGTAAGAAATTAAATGGTCGCACATCATCCAAGCCTGCGATGTGATCATTGTGTTCATGAGTCAGCAGGATCGCCGAAAGACTGCGGATGTTGACGGCCAGCATCTGATGACGGAAATCAGGACCTACATCTATAGCCAAAGAAGTATCTTCAGACTGGATCACTGCAGCTGTCCTTGAGCGTTGGTCACGGGTATCTTGAGAAGTGCAGGTCTGACAAGTACAACCAATAACTGGAATACCTTGAGAAGTGCCGGTACCAGTGAATATAAATCTCAATGGCTGGGTAGCTGCACTGGTGCTTTCTCAAAATCGAGCTTATGCAGCACCTTCTGAGCTGATTCATCCAGCTGACCAATCTCGAATTCCAGATTGCGTAGGATTTCGATGAGCGTACTGACTCTTCCCTCGATATCAAAAAACTTGTTGATCACGGCTATTTTCCGATCTTCCACAATGCAGTATCCAGAGTGGAAGTTGCCTTTCTCATATCTTACCTTATATTCGAGTTGCTCAAAGACATGCTCAAGTTTATGCAATGTCGTTTTTGTATACTTACTCATATTTCTCTCCCTTATGCATCGCAAACAAAGGTAACAATCACTGAAGGATCCATTAGATATATGCGAAGAATATATATACTTAGTCTGATCTTAGTCTCTAGCTGCTCGATCGCTACCGGGCAAACTTTTCGGGCAGCTATCGTGGGAGGGCTCAATGCCTCACAGATCAATGGTGATCTTATTGCAGGTTTTGACAAACTTGGCATCCATGGAGGATTAAAGGTTGTTGCAGATCTGCGTGATAGATTGGAAGGCAGCATCGAATTACTATACTCCGAGAGAGGTAGTCGGGCCTCCGGCCGATTTGTGGATCCCTTCTCAATTCGGATCAACTACGTAGAAATACCATTGACAATAGCTTATAAAGACTGGATACGAGAAGATCACTACCGATTGCGGTTTGAAGGAGGATTATCAATTGGCAGATTATTGAAGGCAGAGCAAGAGGATGTGACTGGGACTAGGGTACTGGATGAATATCAGGATACCGATATTTCATGGTTGGTAGGTGCCACTTTCTTCACTAATGAAGACCTAGCCTTTTCTGCACGTTATAGCCAATCCATTAACTTTCTCTTGTCTCAAAATTTACCCACTGGTTTCACCAGAATGCGTGGTTTCTTTTTGACATTTAGGATAATGTATTTCCTGTGATGGCCCAAAAAGAGATAGCTGTGATCGACCTAGGGACCAATACCTTCCATCTGGTCATTGCCAGTCTACAACAAGATGGTACATTTGATATTCTGGTTCGAAAAAGGATCTTTGTCAAGCTTGCAAACGAAGGAATAAACACCTTGGGCAAAGCTTCAATGGATCGTGGAATGCAAGCCCTAGGAATCTTCGTCAATCTTCTTGAGGAACGCGGCATTTCATCTAAAGAAGTGGTGGCTGTGGGAACAGCAGCTCTACGCACAGCCAACAATGGCTCTGCGTTTCTCAACAGGATTAGATCTAAATTTGGCCTGGAGATAGATATTATTGACGGCTTAAAGGAAGCAGCGTTAATCTATAAAGGTGTTCGTCAAATATGGAATCCCGCTGACTTTCCGGTACTGATCATGGATATAGGCGGTGGAAGCGTTGAATTCATCATTGCCAATCAAGAAAAAGTCCTTTGGTCACGGAGCTACCCGATTGGCGTATCCATACTATATAGGACTTTTCATCATGCCGATCCCATATCACCGCAAGAATCCGAAAAGCTGCACAAATTCTTGTGTAATGAACTTCGCAACCTCAGTATGGCCCTTGAGACTTTTCATCCTCGCACCATGATCGGAGCATCGGGTACTTTTGATGTGTTGGCCGATTTACTTGATGTGAGTCCAGGGCAGCTCTACGCCGAGGTTGCTAGCAGTTCTGTGATTCCGGTGCTGGAACCTCTGACGAAAATGACAGTTGCCGAACGAAGTGCCCACCCACAGATTCCCGAAACACGTGTAGACATGATCGTGGTCGCTGTTTGCTTGCTGATCAACGTGATACGCTTGGGAGACTTTCACACGATTGGCATTAGTAGATATGCTTTAAAAGAAGGTGCCATTGCTGAGCAATGGGAACAGGTGAGTTAAAGCTGTCATTCTTATTCCTTAATTTTCAACCTAGCTTCGAGGACATATGGAAGAACTTTGGGAATTATTTCAACAAGTTTGGGCCATTCGTGCTTTAGTGGCATCGATCTTAGTCGGTATCATGTGTGGTATTTTAGGCTGCTTTATTGTATTGCGCAATATGGCGCTCATAGGTGACGCACTTTCACATGCCATTCTTCCAGGAATTGTCGTTGCCTTTATTCTTTTCGGTTACTCAACCATAGGCTTTTTTGTGGGATCGGTATTTGCCGGCTTATTGACAGCTGTAGGCATCACTTGGATACAGCAAAAGATAAAAACGAAAAATGACGCTGCAATCGGGATTGTTTTTACAGCTATGTTTTCGCTTGGTGTCATAGGGATTTCTTGGATAAGTAAAGGTCAGGGCGTTCATCTTGACCTAAAAGACTTCTTGTTTGGAAACGTACTTGGAGTCTCAGATGAAGATTTGTATTTGACCTTCGGAATCACCCTCTATGTGATCGCTAGTGTAATTGTATTCTATAGGTACCTCTTTTTGAGCACATTCCAGCCGGTGATTGCAGAAACGATGGGCATATCAACCACCTTAATTCACTATTTTATAATGCTACTTCTGTCTTTTGCCGTGGTAGCATCCTTGCGCACGGTAGGGGTGATTCTGGTTGTAGCCATGCTGATTACACCCGCCTCCACTGCACTGCTCCTCTCGGATCGACTAAAAAAAGTGGTGATACTCGCTGCAGCCATTGGCATGCTATCTGCTTTTTTAGGACTGGTTGCAGCCATCGTATTGGATACTACACCGGGACCTGCCATCGCTGTGGTCGCCACTTTGATTTACTTGATCGCAGCATTATTGTCTCCAAGCAAAGGGATCATCTTTAGGTTCTTTCAGAAGCGAAAACAAGAAAAAAGAGTGCGGCAGGAGGACATATTGAAACAAGCTTTTCGACTTCAAAAAGCCGGAGCCTTAAGCATGGACAAACTCTTGGATAGCATGGCGATTACTGGCGGTGACCTAGGGGCTTTTTTAAAAAAAATGGGAACAAGGGGGCTGGTCAAGATCAAGGGTCGAACGATTGAACTGACCCAAGTGGGTGAGGATGAAGCAAGAAGGTTGGTGCGGGCACATCGTCTATGGGAAACCTACTTGGTCGACCAACTAGGGCTCGACGAAGGACAAATTCATGCCGAGGCAGAAAAGTACGAACACTTACTCACAGACGAAATCCTGGACGAAGTAGATAGAGAGCTGGGATTCCCTACGATTGATCCCCATGGCTCCCCCATACCTTCCAAAGCCGGATCGCCCAAATCTTCACTCTGGCAAGTAGAAATCGGACAGAAAGTCAGCATTGCTCAGAAACAACCAAATCAATTGATAGCGGCTGACTTATGGAAGTTGGGACTGTTGCCAGGCACGAAAGTACAAGTCAACCAAAAGACTCAAGACACTGTATCACTTGATACTTCAGGAAATACCATTGCCATACGTAAGGAGTTGGCCGAGAAAATCAATACCAGCAATTGATCTGCGTATCGAAGCCAAAAATGAGCTGCTATTCATCCTCTGATCCATCAGCCTGCGATTCATTGATCTTATCGAAGAGTGCATTGAGTTTGTACATTTCGTCCAAGGTCTCATCGATGTACATTGCGAACTCAGGAATTCGCCTCACATGTTTACGTATACGCTGTCCAAACAACTGCTTTAGACGATGGTGTTGTTCCTCCAGTTTTAGCAACACTGCCTGCTTGTTGTCTGTGTTATAAATACTTAGATAAATCTTAGCTTGACTAAGATCAGGCGTAACTTGAACATTAGTGACGGTCACCAGAGCATCTTCGTAAATGTACCTACCTTCAAGTTGTAGCACCGCACTAAAGTGCCTTTTTAATGTCTGAGAAACTTGTCTTTGCCGCTTAGATTCCATAGCGCTACAAATATAGAGCTTTATCCACCCCCTTATAAAACAAGCAATAATAGCATTCTACTATATCATCTTGATGAAGTGCCATCAATAATCCAGGCATCTCTACAAGCAGTTCGTAGATTTGTATCTCAAACAAGAATGCAATTGGCCACATCATTCATAGATCAGGAGCTGACCTACATCAAAGGCGTAGGACCATCTAGAAGCGAACTCCTCAAGAATGAGCTGTCCATAGTATCCATTAGAGATATCTTAGTTGATTATCCAACCAGGTATGAAGATCGCACTCAATTTCAGTTGATCAAAGACATCAGGACCGGAAATGATGTAGTGCAGATTAGAGGTGTTATCACCAGCTTGGCCACAGTGGGCACCGGGAGGAAGAAGAGACTCGTAGGCCATTTTAAGGATAAAAGTGGAAGTGTTGAATTGGTGTGGTTTCGCAGTATTCGCTGGTTACAAGAAAATCTAGAGACTCACAAGCCGTATATCGTCTTTGGGAGGGTGAGTAAATTTGGCCGCAGGCTGTCCATAGCTCATCCCGAGTTAGAACTTGTGACGCAGCAAAAACTTAAATCGACTGCCACTTTTGTACCCATTTATCGCAGTACAGAACGCTTAGGTGCTTCAGGGTTGGATAGTAAGGGCCGAAGAAAAATTGTTCGTACCATCCTGGCGCAATTGAAGGATGAAGATTTACCAGAACATATGCCTGAATATCTGGTAAAAAAACTACACTTCCCCTCTTATAAGGATGCCCTGCACTACATTCACTTTCCTCCCGATAATGAAGCCTTACGAAAAGCCGAACAACGATTAAAGTTTGAGGAACTCTTTCTCATTCAGCTTACCATTGTCAAACAATATGTGACCCGCCGTAAGCTTCTCAAGGGGCATCTTTTTCCCGAAATCGGCGATTATTTCAATGACTTTTATGCAAACCATTTGCCTTTTTCGCTCACTGGCGCCCAAAAGCGTGTGCTGAAGGAAATCAGAAGAGACTTCAAGAGTGGTCAACAAATGAATAGGCTGCTCCAGGGCGATGTGGGGAGTGGGAAAACCATAGTCGCTTTAATGAGTATGCTGATGGCCCTTGATAATGGATTCCAGGCATGCTTGATGGCACCTACGGAAATCTTGGCCCAGCAGCATATGGCAGGAATCTGCGAACTCTTAGCCAAGACCAAAATCAGGGTTGCCATCCTAACGGGTTCTATAAAAGGAAAAACCCGGCAAGAAGTCCTGAAGTTATTGCGATTGGGTGAAATTCATTTCTTGGTCGGTACGCACGCTTTAATTGAAGAACACGTACAATTTAAGCACTTGGGCTTGGCCATCATCGACGAACAACATCGCTTTGGCGTAGCTCAACGTGCTAAACTGTGGGAAAAGGGAAAGAGCAAGCCACCGCACATTCTAGTAATGACTGCTACACCCATACCTCGCACCTTACATATGACTTTATACGGAGACCTGGATGTATCCGCATTGGATGAGCTTCCTCCCGGTCGGAAGCCCGTTAAAACGCAACATAAAACGGAGTATCACCGTCCAGCAGTTTACAAATTCGTCAAGGAGCAAATAGCTGCTGGCCGTCAGATCTATATCGTCTATCCACTCATCGAAGAATCTGAGCATCTTGATCTGGAAAATCTAGATAGCGGATATGAACGCTTGCTCGCAGACTTCCCTCCTCCTAGCTATCAGATAAGTGTAGTGCATGGTCGAATGAAACAGGAGCAAAAGGATTTTGAAATGCAACGGTTCGTATCTGGAAAAACGCATCTCATGGTTGCTACTACGGTCATCGAAGTAGGGGTTAATGTACCAAACGCTTCAGTGATGATCATAGAGAATAGCGAGCGCTTTGGGCTATCTCAACTGCATCAACTAAGGGGTCGAGTGGGAAGAGGTGCGGATCAATCCTACTGCATTTTGATGACCAGTTTTAAATTGACTCATGAGGCTAAAGAACGAATCAATACTATGGTCTCTACCAACGATGGCTTTGAGATCGCCGAAGTAGATCTTAGACTTCGAGGACCAGGTAGTATGGCAGGTACCCAGCAAAGTGGGCTGCCTACACTGAAGCTGGCTAATCTAGTCAGAGATAACGTCCTATTGAAGACTGCTCGGGAAATCGCAATGCGGATTTTGGATAAAGACCCAGATCTTCGATCGGTTCACCACCTCCCGCTTCGCGCATATTTAGAAAAGTACGTAGAAGATGCCAAAGACTGGAGCAAAATCAGTTAAGTATACTAACATTTCAGAGGTTGGTCAACCAATCTAACTCCCAATAGTGCTCAAATCATCATTTCTCCTTTGGAGAAGCTTCTAGTTTTGTCCCACCAATATTCCAAATCCAAGGTCGCCCCGTCTTGTTTCTCGATTCTTTGGTAGATTTATTTTGCTCTGCAGGAATATTTATCCTTACTTGTTTAGGAAAATCAGTCCATGAAAAAGAAATATCAAATGACCGGCTGTGCCAAATTCTTTGTAGTCATACTACTTTTGGCACCCTTAGCATATATTGGTGCTTCCTACTATAATGGTCAGGATGGAATCGAAAATTTGAAATCCCTACTAGGAATTGGGACACAGACTAGCGAGCCTACAGTTCGTAGTCAGGATGATGATGCAGAAATCGAACTCTCTAATGCCTTGAAGGACGTCAAATATTTCGAAGGTGAAGTAGAAAGGCTGAGAAAGGAATTGGAAGCATGTCAGGAAGCCAGACAGCAGTGACCAGTTTTTCGTTTATGAAAAGAATAGGTCTGCACGATCGCACTCCGATCAAATATCTAGAGCTCTTTAATGAGTTCATTGGAAATGACATTCGAGAATCTTTTTTGCCTGCATAGAACTGACATTAGCTAAAAATTTTACGTTCTTTGCGGCCAATAAAAAATCACAAAGGAATGATCAGGATTCTTGCCAATGATGGTATACATGCCAGTGGAAAAACACAATTGGAAGATGCGGGCTACGAGGTGGTAACCGACAAAATTCCTCAGGAGGAACTCCCTGAGAAATTGCCGGCATTTGATGTTGTCATTGTAAGAAGCGCTACCAAAATTCGTAAGGATTTGATCGATGTTTGCCCAAAGCTAAAAGTCATCGCAAGGGGCGGAGTTGGGATGGATAATATCGATGTCGACTATGCAAGATCTAAAGGTTTGGCAGTGGTAAATACACCCGCTGCTTCATCCAGATCTGTAGCGGAACTGGCTTTCGGACATATGCTTTCGCTTACACGGTTCTTACACCTATCCAACCGTGAAATGCCCTCAAAGGGAGCTTCGGAGTTTAAGACACTGAAAAAAAACTTTGCAGGTGGATCAGAACTACATGGGAAAACATTGGGCATCCTTGGTTTTGGCAGAATCGGTCAGGAAACAGCCAGAATTGCTTTAGGAATGGGCATGAAAGTGCTGCCTGTAGATCTTTATGTAAAGGAAGCTACCATTGATATAAAAATTTTCGAATTGGATCATAGTTCCATTTCGGTAAAGTTGGATACTGTGGATATGGCCCACATGCTGAAGAACAGCGACTATATTTCTACCCATGTCCCTTTTAGTGGTGACAAAGCCCTAGTCGGGAGTGAGGAAATTGAAATGATGAAAGATGGAGTCATTTTAGTTAATACTGCCAGAGGTGGCATCATTGGTGAAGATGCTTTGTTGGCTGGGTTAGAAAGCGGTAAAATTCGAGCTGTTGGTTTAGATGTGTTTGATAACGAACCCACTCCAAACGCCACTTTGTTGAATCATCCAAAAATATCAGTCAGTCCACATATTGGAGCTGCCACTGGAGAGGCACAGGCTAATATCGGAAAGGAATTGGCAGACCAAATCATCGATCACTTGGGCAGTTGATAGGCTATCAGGATGGTATGGGGCCGTTAACGTGACTTCGCTTCGGTCTCTATAATCTCTATCAATTCAATTTCAAAGCGCAGATGCTGATTTGGCCCAACCAGCTGGCCAAAGCCTTCACTCCCATATGCTAGGTAAGCTGGAATTAAGAAAACCCCCCGACCCCCAACACCAAGCATTGATAGGGCATAGTTCCATCCAGGTATGGCATTGCCTACATAGGATTTGAAAGCAGTTCCGCGCTGCCTACTGGAGTCAAATCGACTGCCATCCAGCAAGTATCCCTCATAGTGCGTGGTCACTTTATCCCCCCACTTTGCCAAAGGCGGCTTGCCAACCTCGAAAATGTGATAGAAAATCCCGGATGAAGAAGGATAGAAATCGAGTGCGCTGTTGATAATGAAATCAATCAGCTGGTTGGTTTCCTGGTCTATGGTATCCTTATTATCTGGTACCATATAATCCACAAAGCGATCGATCAAATCTGTTTCAGAAACCCGCGGAATAGTCCATGTGATCTCTTCAAGAGCTGCTTTTCCGGCATTTGGACTCTGCGTGCAGGAGAATCCCAGCATACTACTAATCAAACAAAGTGAAATAACTCTGAGCGGACTAAATAAGGTTGGATATGAAAGCATGCATCACTTCTTGGCTGTCCGGATCCTCGTGTTTTCTTGGATCCAACATCCAACCCTAAATACATCACCTTCATTAAGGTTGCGTTGAAAAACATCTTCTTTGTCCGGCATATATTGGGCATAGGTGTTGATCCATTTATTAGCCTCTGCACTTGCGGTTGGATCTATGCGCTTAGCATGATTCCATTTATCTATGGCCGGCCAGACCACGATCTGACTATCCCATCCCCTACCCGGTCCACACAGTGGTCCACTGGAGGCATAAAGTCTTCCAATTAGTAGATACGGTTCGCCCCAGTCAGGCCGTTGCTCTGCAGCTTGAAGTGCATATTTGCGAGCAAGTGGAAATTTCTTCAAATGAGCGTAGTAAATTTTCGAAATCAACAAAAGATAGGTAGCTTTTTTTTCCAGATCCTCTGTACCTAGGCCTGCTTTCTCAAAAAGGTCCACGGCATCCTCGTAGCTGCCTTCTCTCAAAGCTTGATAAGCCAATCTTGATTCAGATGGAGGAACCACTACAACACAGTGCTTTAAACGTGCGCTGTCAATAGCTACAAGCTTCTCATCGCTGGCTGCGCATCCTCCCCATTTAAGTTTACCGTACACTTCATCTATCACTTCACAATTTGTCGAATCAGCCAAAAACAATGGAAAATACTTGTCGGAGTAGTAGGCACAATCATAGAAGCCTCTAACGCCCTCAAGCGCTTCCAAACGTTTTGGTATGTAGTCGTTGATGATGCTCCATTGCGCCTGATTTTTTCCACTCTCCAGCCCTTTCTGCAAACGATCCCGGATCATTTTTTCATATTGGCGTGCTTCCTCCAACGGAATTTCATCATTGAGAAATCGTCTAACCAAAATATCTGTGAAAGGGTTTAGGATGAAGAACTGTGCTTCATCACCATCCGCTTCAATGGAGGTGACAAATAGATCGTAAATCTCTTTCTGCGATGCTCTGCCCTTGTACTTGTAGTACAGGTCAAACGCCTTCCTTCCAGCTACATATCCATCGGCGTCATAGCAGACACTGATCTGATCATAAAACTTGAAGATCTGGTCTATATAGACCTGATGCCTGCTTGTATCTGTTTCTTCTGCCAAAAAGTGCTCGTAAAACTTAATGCCATCCGCATAGTGGGTATTTCTGCGACCATCAGCGGCTGGTGCAAGATCGTATGCTACTTTCCAATAAGGGAAGGCCTCATCAAATGCACCTTGTTTGAGAAAATCTCTGTAGATCACGTGTGCATTGAGCGATTGCTCTTTGTCTCTAGATTGATCAAAGGTACCGCAAGGACCCACGGGTTTGACAGAATCCACCTTTTCTGCCTTCGAGGTATCCTCGACAAGTTCCTGGGCAACCTTGGGTGTGCAGGCCAGCGCAGTCCATAATATGAAACTGCAAAGGACCAGCATTCTTACCGTAGCATTCATGCCTTTTTCTTGCTTTCTCAAATCTTAAAAAAAGCCTCGCAAACTGGTGCCTACGAAGCTTTTATCAATCCTAATTATTGATTGCAAATGCTACTGCACCCGCAATTTTGTTTTTTCACCAATCCAACATCCGGTGCTAAGTACATCTCCCTCCTTGTGTCCTCGCATAAACGCATCGTCCTTATTGGGTCGATTGGCATTATAGATCGAAATCTTTCGATTAGCTTCAGTGGCTACGGATTCATCGATGGCTCGAGCTTTCAGGTATTTGTCTAGAGCAGCCAGAATGACAACGCGAGCTCCGAAAGAATCACCGCCACAAGAATTGGCTGCATCTGCATAGATATCCCCAATCAGCAAATAAGGTGCTCCCCAATCTGATCTTAGTTGTGCGGCTTTTAGGGCTTTACTGCGTGCAGATTGCAATTTCTTCAGTTTCCTGAATTCTATGGATGCAATATTCAAATGGTACTGTGCTTTCTTAAGCTGATCCTCCTCGTTTTCCAGCGCTTCCTCATACTTGGAGATGGCTCCTTCGAAATCGCCCTCCTTATATAGTCGGCTTGCCACAACGCCTGGGTTTTTAGCTTCAAACTCAGCCTGCATTTTTGCATTTTCTTCCGAGGCATATTTCTCATAAGTACTTTGCAATTTCGCTAGAAAAGGATCTTCCTTGGGACAGCCTTCCTGCAATAGTTTGTTGTATACATACTTGACGACATCGGGATCATCCGGCTTCTCATCATGCATAGGTATCAATTTGCCTTTGAAGTAATCACAGTCAAAGACTTCACTTTCTATTTCCGAAAATTTTGCCAACATACGAGCCTTCGAAGATTCAAAGTATGCCTTATACTGCTCATTGTTTTCAATGCCATAATCAGCCGCCTCGACTAGCTCCTCATGTATTTCACGTACTTTTGCGGCATCAATCTGTTCATTTTGAAATTGATACACCAGTATGTTTGCCGTAGGTTCAAATACGATATATTCCACATCATTATTCGATAACTCTAGGCACCTTTCGAACATGGCCAAATTTTCGGGATAAGGTGAATTGAATTCGTAAAACATATCAAAGGCCTTTCTTCCTAATACCTGTCCGGCTTTCTGCTTCTGACAGGTATCATCACAATCTTTCAGTTTGATGGCAGTACTCTCATAGCACTGAACTGCTTGATCGTACAAAGTCAGAATCTTTGCAATAATCTCTTTACGCATTGCATCATCTGTGATGTTTTTTAATTGCTCTTTATAAATCTTAATGCCATCCATGTAGTGAAAATCCCTGAGGCCATCAGCCGCAGGAGCAATGTTATAAGCTTTTTGCCATTCCGAAAAAGCAAGCTCAAAGTCTTTCATTTTTAGCGCAGATCGGTAGTTTGTATGCGAATTTTCAGCTTCTTCCTTCTGGGGCGAATCATTCCATGTCTCGCATTGAGCTGAAGCAAATTGAATGCTCGCACCCAAGAATAAAATGGGCAATAAATAGACTATACTCTTGGAAACCATGATCAATTGAATTTTCTTTTATAGAACCACAAATTATTATTAAGGGTCACTCCTACATTAAAACGTACAAAATTTGTCTTTACGGGTATATTACCTGCATACCTCCCATATGCAACGCCTAAGTTAATAAATGATAATTGTCTGGAAAGCACAATGGGAAGGCCAAATCCGACATTTAGGGTAAAATTCTTTATTTGCTCACCCTGAAAAGTTCTTGGATCTGTACCAAAGTTAATTCCTGCACGGTAAGATATACGTCGATAGAAGTAGCGATATGAAGATGCATCTGGCACATATTGGGCTCCCAAGGAAACCTGAAAGGCATTATCCAGGTTTGAACCTTCTTCAGATTTGAGGCCATTTTCATATTTAGACCATGCCGAAGAGCTAAAATTCGCCCCAAGAATCCATTTTGTACTGTGCTTATATACAGCCCCAAATGAAATTGAACCCGGCATCTTACCCTGATTTTCTTGCCCTTTACTAAAAGAGAGCGTATCCGTGATTTCATCTGGAAACTCGTCATTTAGTCCCTTGTAGGTAATATCTTTTAAAGTGGAGATGTTGTCAGAAACTGTGCGGAAATTCCACCTGCTATGTCCAGTGAGACCTAAGGTCAGTGATTGCGCTGTTCTTGCATCTTCCTTACCCTTGCCTGTTGACAAATCGATCTCATACTGTATACCAGCATTCCAAAAGAAGCCCCTGTAGCTTGCGTTGGTCGCTTGATAATTATTAGACGCCAACACAATTTCCTGAAATAGCACGGCTCGCTCTTCTTCAATGGTGCCAAATAAATATCCCATATTCAGTCCAAAGCGCCATTGTTTATATTGCACACCATTCCCAAAGGAGAACCTGTTTGTTCCGCCATCACCTCCATATTCTCTGACGATGTTCCCGATTTGTGGCAGATCTTCTTCAATAGAAGTGAAATACCCAACTCTACTATTGGGGGTCAGTGCAAAACTCATACCCCAATTAAAATCTTCGCTCTTTCGATCCAATAATCTATTTACCGGATTGATCAGCGGAAAAGCCAGTGAGAAATAATTGAGATTGCCTGTCCAGAGACTTTCCTTCTGATCACCATTACTCAATTGACTATTCAACGCATCAAAACCCACTTCAAAGGAAGTTGCTTTCAGCATTGCCAAGGATGCAGGATTCGCAAGATTAGTTAGGTACGGGTCTGAAAAAGCTGCGGAAATACCCCCCATAGCGCGTAAGGGAGCAAAATTTTGATCTACTAGGTCTCCGATACCAAATCTAGAATAAGGAGAATCAGTTTTCACCTGGGCATAGCTACCAAAGATGACACCCAGTCCCAACAAAGTGAGTACAGTCCTATTCAACATTGTGTACATTGTAATTGAGTATTTCATTGAGACCTTGAAGTACTAGGTGAGGGGCGGCAAATATCTTTGTTTTCAACCTTTTAACAAAAAAAGGTGCATCTCCCCCAGTTAAGAGAATGTTAAGTTTCTTAAAGATTTTACTATAGTGGTCAATAAATCCACGCATTTCAAGAACTGTACCCATCTGGACACCAACTTGCAGTGCGGAAATTGTGTCGACGCCCATGGTTAATAAACGATCTGAGAGGCCAACTTGTGGCAATTGGTCGGTCATTTCATGCATGGCCCGCAGGCGCATAAGCAATCCCGGAGAGATATTTCCACCTAGGTAACTATTGGTCGAATCAAGCAGATCGTAGGTGATGCATGTTCCAGCATCAATTATCAAGGATGCTTCTCCTGGATGTAGGCTACTGGCAGCAGCAACCGAGGCAATTCGATCTTTACCTAATGTACTTGGAGATTCATAGTTATTCTCAAAGGGTAGTCGGCTATCGCTATCCAACAGCATGTAGTTTTTTCTCACTTTGAAGAGATTGCGCATCTTAATAGTAAGATGCCTGGTACTGGACAAAATGACGTGCGTCGCAGAAAATTTCTCGATCAATTCATCCAAGACTACGGCATTCCATCGGGTAACAACACCGTCAGATATCATAACCTTGTCTTGAAATACACCATACTTCACTCGTGAATTCCCTGCGTCAAAGGCAAGCGAAATCGACATGACAACTAGTGTTTGAAATGTCGGACACCGGTGAGCACCATCGCCATATCATGCTCATCACAATAGGCAATACTCTCATTATCTTTGATGGAACCGCCAGGTTGAATAACTGCGCAAATTCCAGCTTGGTCCGCTATCTCCACACAATCGGGAAATGGAAAGAAGGCATCGGATGCCATCACAGCACCATTTAGGTCAAAATTAAAATGCTGAGCCTTAACGATGGCCTGTTTCAGTGCATCTACGCGAGATGTCTGACCGCACCCCATACTTAAAAGTTGGTTATTCTTGGCCAGCACAATGGTATTTGACTTGAGATGTTTGGCACAAATGGCAGCGAATAACAAATCATCTACCTGCTGTTCGGATGGTTGCTTTTTAGTCGCAACCTTTAAATCTTTTGCTTGCTCTGTAGTCAGGTCCATGTCCTGTTGGATAATGCCGTTTAAAAGAGATTTGAACTGCTTATCCTGAACAGCATAGGACTTAATCTTCAATAGGATACGTTTCTTCTTCTTAAGTAGATGGGCCTGAGCATCTTCACTAAAAGAAGGAGCAATCAGCACTTCATAGAAAATCTTGTCAATTGCCTCGGCTGTAGGAAGGTCAATCTCTTGATTGCTGATAAGAATGCCACCAAATGCTGAAATCGGGTCTCCAGCCAGTGCATCTTCCCAAGCTTCAAGAATCGTCTTTCTGATGGAAACACCGCAGGCATTGGTATGTTTTAAAATGGCAAACGCTGGATCACCATCAGCAAATTCGCGCATCAATGACACGGCTGCGTCTACATCTACGAGGTTGTTGTATGAGAGTTCCTTCCCTCCAAGTTTGTCAAAGATTACGCCTAGCTGACCATGAAAAACACCTTTCTGGTGTGGATTTTCACCATAGCGCAAGACCTGACCACCATTGATGCTTTTCTGAAAGTTGAGATCTGCTTCATCGCTGAAAAAATCATGAATTGCTGTATCATAACCAGCAGACACACTAAAAGCATGCTTAGCAAATTGCTTGCGATCAGACAAATTACTCTGTCCCATCTTTTCATCCAACAGTTCTTCCAAGTCTGCATACTTGGCTTGTGAAGCTACGACCAACACATCTTGATAATTCTTAGCAGCAGCTCGAATCAGTGAAATACCTCCGATATCTATTTTCTCAATGATGGCAGATTCATCATCGGTAGAGGCAACGGTTTTTTCAAAAGGATACAAATCAACAATAACTAAGTCGATTTCCGGTATATCATATTCGGCCAATTGAGCCAAATGATCATCTTCTCTTCTGGCCAATATTCCACCGAATACTTTCGGATGTAGTGTTTTGACCCTACCACTTAGAATTGAAGGGTATGAAGTGAGGTCTTCAACACGAGCAACCTCTACACCTTGGTCCTGTATATACTTCTCTGTACCACCAGTGGAGTAGATCGTTACGTTCAAGGCATCCAGTCTTTTAATGATGGCATCTAGTCCTTCTTTGTGAAATACAGAAATGAGCGCCGAGTGAATTTTTTTTGACTTCATAAAGCGTTAATTGACTTGCCGTGCAAAGGTACTAATTGCGCTCAAAGAAAGAGACTTACCCAACGCTAATCGATGCCTGAGGCGCCATTTGCTATCCATTCAAATTTAGAATATTACCCATATCGAAGCACTTCCTACAACGGGGTTCATACACACCTATCTCACCTAGCAAAACCTGGCTGCGCTCAGCAATCAGACGATAGGAATGTGTGGCAAGGTTTCCGCAGTGCGGACATATTGGATGTACCTTTGTTATGTATTCTGCAACTGCCAGGAGGTTAGGCATCGGGCCAAAAGGCTTGCCTTCGTAATCCATGTCTAGTCCCGCCACAATCACCCTAACTCCAGTCAATGCCAACGCTTCACAGGCATGAGGAAGTTCATCGTCAAAAAACTGAGCTTCATCAATGCCTACAACTTGGATATCACTGTCCACATGTTGCAATGCTTCAGAGTGGTCAAGGGTTATTGATTCTAGTGAATTTCGGTCATGAGAAGTCACATAGGCTTCCTCATATCGTTGATCTGTGACCGGTTTAAACACCATTGTTTTCTGCCCAGCATACTGTGCCCGCTTAAGCCTACGGATCAACTCCTCAGTTTTACCAGAAAACATGGCCCCGCAAATTACCTCGATCCACCCACTGCGTTGGCTACCAAAATGAGGTTCAAGAAACATAATAGAGCAAATTTACCCCCGCATCTAATTTAATATGCGCTTTTATGATATTTCCAGTTCTAAGATACCATAAGGCAATCGATTATTTCGTTAACACTTCCAAACGACACAACTTATGTCAAAGCGAAAAATTGAAACCTTACTGCGTAAACTATCTAGCATGCTTCTGCCGGAGCCATCCTTAAGTATACTCGAGCAAGATCTTGTCAAAGGCTATCTGCGTGAATTGTACGAGATCGTTACCGAGATGGAAGAAGGATCAACCGAGTCTAGGTATGTACCGGAAGTGAGTGAGGTAAAAACCCATAAGGATTTGGATGTGACAGCAGATCGTACTGCGATCAAGACATCATTTCCACTCACCCATGATCAAGAGCCCCCTCCTAAAGATCCCCTTAGAGAAGATCCTCATGCACCAGAAATGGTTGAAAGTTCACCAAACAATGGTCAGAGCCTGATTGAGGAAGTCGAAGTAACAAAGGACATATCAACCGTCGAGATTAAAGCACCATCAGTCCCACCAGAGGAGGATGAAACAAACCCATCGAGTCCTCCGAGCACAAGGATTGTTGAACAAGCAGCTACCCAGCCGAGAATCACTGAGGAAGGTACTGGAGAGATGCATGCACAAGACAGCGAAGGTAAGAGCATCAGTAATCAGTCTCGCACACAAGAGCCCTCATCCGTGATAAAAGAAAACTTGAGAGAAATCATAGAACAGCAAAGCCCAGTACCTCCGAAGTACAGTCCTTTGTTCGAGCAAGGAAAGGGAAATGAACTTTCAGATAGATTAAGCAGAACGCCTATTCAAGACCTACAAAGGGCTTTTGGTATCAATGATAAGCTACTGGTGACTAATGAACTTTTTGACGGAAATTCTGATTTCTTCAACGAAACATTGGATGTTTTGAACAGGAAATACAGCTTCGAAGAAGCAAAATCGCACATCATTCGCCATATTGTCGATAAATATCAATGGCTCGACGATCAGAGGCTTGAAGGAGCACGACAATTCATTAAGTTGGTGGAAAGAAGATATCAACGAATATAAATGGCATCTGGAAAATCATCTCATTTTACCAATAGTATTAAATTTCCGGCACTGACCATTCTGGTGCTTTGGATTGTCCAGGTCTTTCAAATGGTGACCCAGGTCAGCTTGAGTGGGTTAGGTGTTTATCCCAGACATCCCTACGGTATCAAAGGAATCTTTACCTCTCCTTTCATCCATAGTACAGATGTTACACATTTGATTAACAATTCTATTACGCTATTTGTGGGTATGTCAATGGTACTTTTCTTTTATCGGCGCATTGCATTTAAGGCCATTTTTGTCATCTACTTACTCACCGGTCTGGGTGTCTGGCTCTTTGCGCGTCCAGTCCTACACATCGGCGCCAGTGGAGTAGTGTATGGTTTGATATCCTTCATTTTTTGGAATGGCATTTTTCGCAGAAATATGAAATCAATAGTGCTGGCATTGATCGTTGTCCTGTTATATAGTGGCATGCTGGTGGGTGTACTACCAAATCAGCCAGGCATATCATGGGAGAGTCATTTGATTGGAGGTATTGTAGGCATAATTGCATCGTACCTTTTCCGTAATCAAATCGAAACGGACGAACAGGCAATTACTCCAACCTATATTGATGAGGAGCAGGGTGAGTTTTTTCTGGATCGGCATACCTTCGAAAAATCTAGGTCTGAACGCCGGGATGACGAAAACAATGGTTGGTTTTCAGATTCTACCTTTTAATCCCTTTCGCTACTCCTTAGTCATCCGTTCAGCAGCGGCACGAACACTTCCCGCATCTAGCAACGCTTCTCTGGCTTGCTCATAGTCGATATTAAACTGGTTCATGAGCATTTTGGTACCCCTGTCCTTTAGTTTGTCATTCGAAAGTGCCATATCTACCATTCTATTGTCTACTACCCTACCTAACTTAATCATGAGGGTCGTGCTTATCATGTTCAGGATGAGTTTTTGAGCAGTACCAGATTTCATTCGTGTGCTTCCTGTAACAAATTCTGGTCCTACAACAGCCACCATCGAGTAATCGGCATATGCAGTGATGGGAGCTCCGGGATTACAGGTGATGCATCCAGTTGCAATACCCTGCTCCTGACACGACTTTAGGCCATGCACGACATATGGGGTGGTACCTGAAGAAGCAATTCCAACCACCACATCATTGACATTGATGTGATAAACACCCAAGTCTTTCATTGCCTGATGGGTATCGTCTTCTGCATGCTCCACACTCTTGCGCAGAGCAGTATCACCCCCGGCAATGAGTCCGATGACCCAATCAGGCGGAACACCATAAGTCGGTGGACATTCGGACGCATCTAATACACCAAGACGACCACTCGTACCCGCACCAATATAGAATAGGCGGCCACCGGCATGGAATTTTCTGACCAACACTTCCACCAGTTTTTCTACCTGCGGGATGGTTTTTTCCACGGCGATAGCTACCTTATGGTCCTCATTGTTCATTTTTTCCAAGATCTCCCTAGTTGACATCTTATCTAGGTGACGATAAATGGATTGCTGTTCGGTTATCTTCTTCATAGTTTGAGGCAGTTATCTTGCGCTAGCCGACTTGGTGTATCAGGACTTGACAGCATGACTTGATAAAAGGGATGAATCTGTTTGTTCTGGTCTAGAGAAGAGCCACAGGCCAAGAAAAGTAATGATCCCGTTAAGGATCAGGATCTCGAATCCAAATTTATAGCCCCAAAGCAGCTGATCTGAAAAGGTATCTATGAGCAGAGAAATGAGCGGTGCCAAAATACAGACCAATGGAATGAATTTATCATTTGATTTTCGGTTTATAAAAAACCCAAATGCATAGAGACCTAGCAAGGGACCATAGGTATATCCAGCGATCCTAAATAAGGCCTTGATGACGGCTTGATCATTCAGATAATAAAAGATCATAATGATCAGGAAAAGCAGGAATGAGAAGCCTAAATGGACCCAAAGCCGTCTTTTTCGCTTTTGGCCTTCTGACAGTGCAGACTTTTCAAATCCAAGGAAATCTATGCAGAAAGAAGTCGTCAGAGCGGTCAGTGCTGAATCTGCACTGGAATAGGCTGCAGCTATTAATCCTATCAAGAAAACAATGCCAACTGCGGGACTAAGATAACCCAAAGCCAATGTTGGGTATAAAAGATCAGAAGCAGCTTTAGCCTCTCCGTTTACTATTCGTGTTGGCATTTCGAGGCCTATTTGCGCTGTATAGAGATACAGTAATACACCCAATGAAAGAAACAGCAAATTAGCCAGCACTAGAACACCTGTCATGGTCATCATGTTTTTCTGTGCATCACGCAGATTGCGGCAACTTAGATTTTTTTGCATCATATCCTGGTCCAATCCAGTCATCACGATCGTTATGAAAATGCCACTCAAAAACTGCTTGAAGAAATTCTCAGAATCTGACCAACCGCCTTCAAAAAACCAAATCTGAGATAACTCGCTTTGTCGAACCGTCTCGACAATTTCCCATGCACCCAAGTTCATCTCTCGACCCAGCACAATAATGGTGGCTATCACAGCAATAAGCATTGAAGCAGTCTGCAAGGTATCTGTCCACACAATGGTTTTGATTCCTCCACGAAAAGTATAGATCCAGATGAGTCCTATAGTAAACAGTATGGTAGCAGCAAAAGGGACTCCAAAGGGCTGCATCAAGAACTGTTGGAGTACAATAGCCACCAGAAATAAGCGAAAGGCTGCTCCGATCGAGCGCGAGAGCAAGAAATAGGCCGCCCCAGTTTTGTACGCTCGCCAACCAAATCGCTTTTCGAGATACGTGTAAATGCTGGTCAATCGCAATCGATAATACATCGGCATGAGGACAAATGCGATGATAATATATCCTACAATATAGCCCAACACTACCTGCATGTAGGAGAATTTGGAATCACCAACAAACCCAGGAATCGAGATAAACGTAACACCTGATAAGGTGGCGCCGATCATGCCGAATGCCACGATGTACCATGGTGATTGCCTCCCTCCCACAAAAAAATCTTCGCTTTGAGATCCCTTTGAAGTGACGTAGGATATAATCATTAAGAAGAGAAAATATCCACCAATGATAGAAAGGATAAGCAGAGGCGAAATTTCAGCCATATCTGTTCGAATTACTCTTGCAACTTTTCTCCAAAGAGTAGGTCTCCTGCATCGCCTATACCTGGGACAATATAAGACTTCGCTGTAAGTTCATCATCTAAATCGCCCACCCAAACTTTGACTTTGGGAAAAATTCGCTTAAGGTAATTCACTCCATCCACAGAAGCGATGATAGAGACGACGTGAATTTGCTTTGGTTTACCATGCTTCTCAAGCACTTTCAATGTGGCCTCCATTGATGCACCGGTAGCAACCATAGAATCTATCAAGATAAGCACAGAATCCTGCAGATCAGGACATGTGGCATACTCGAGATTGATCTCGAAAGTGCCATCTTTATGGTGCTTTCGGTACGCTGATATGAAGGCATTATCGGCATCATCTAATATGCCAAGCATGCCTTGATGAACTGTCAGACCAGCTCTTAGAATACTAGCAAGCACAATACGGTCTTTGGGTATTGCAACCTCAGCTATACCGAGTGGCGTTTCCCTTTCCTCTTTTTGATAGGTAAATGTCTTGCTTATCTCATAGGCGAAGATCTGCCCCAATCGCTCTGCGTTCCTGCGAAATCTCATTCTATCTCGCTGTACGTCCACATCCCGCAGTTCAGCAATAAACTGATTGGCTATGCTAGAGTGGTCAACTAATTTAAAAAGCATATTTGGTACAAATTCTGCTGTAAGAATTATCTGCTAAAGCTGTCCAATATAATATACTCACACTTGGCAATACCGAATCGAGTCAAAAAGATGAGCTTGGATCTCTACCGAAAGGAACAAGTGTTGAACAAAAAGGACCACCTAACTGTATTTGTATTGAATTTGGATCCTTTTATCTACATCTGAATTGCAAAATTGTGGCTTTTCACTTATCTTTTATCTTCCATTAAAGTAGGCTCTTTTGAATAATTGCTTTTTTCTTGTCTTCGCGCTTTCCATGACCTTTTCTTGGGTTCACGGACAGTATAAGATTTTGCCCAAACCAATTGGTGATGAGTCTTTGGTTTTTGAACAGGAGAAAATATTTGAGCTACGTTTTCATTCCAATGGAATGTCTATTGGTTACAGTGTGGCCGATATCGAGACCTGGTACCGAACACGCTATTATTACTTTGATGCAGGTTCCTTAAGAAACCCTAAAGAATATTCGCAAAATTTCAGAAACTTTGGTGGTATTAGTGGTGAGACTTCGAGATCTTTTGTATTCGGAAAGCAAAATCGCCTATATGCCCTGAGAGCAGGTATAGGAAAAAAGCGCCTCTTCTCAGAAAAAGCACGCAAGAAGAGTGTCGTAGTGGGCGTGAGTTATGAATATGGATTTACCATGGGACTGCTAAAGCCCTACTATCTAAACTTGCGGCCACCAGGTGACGGCACAGGAAATCCAGAGCCTGAGAAATATACTGAGGATAATGCAGATCGTTTTCTCGATGAGACGCTCATATTTGGCGGTGCCGAATTTAAAGAAGGTTTAGATGAGATCAAGATTAGACCTGGTTTACATGGCAAACTTGGTGCAAATTTCTCTTGGGGCAATAACGATCGGCTAATCAAAGCATTGGAAGTTGGTCTGATGCTCGATGTATTTCTCAATAAAGTGCCCATCATGATCATAGAGGAGAACAAGCCCTACTTCCTCAATGTTTATATAACTTTACAGATCGGCAAAAGATCGTAAAGGCCGTAATAATCCAATGATAGATTTACCTATAGCAAGCGAAAAGGCCTCGCGTAAGCCCAATTGGCTGCGGGTGAAACTCCCAATCGGTGAAAGTTACAAGCATGTGCGAGGTTTGGTAGATGAGTATAATCTGCACACCATCTGTCAGAGCGGCAACTGCCCAAATATGGGAGAGTGTTGGGGAGCTGGCACCGCTACCTTCATGATATTAGGAAATACTTGTACCAGATCATGCTCTTTTTGTGCGGTAAAAACAGGAAGACCTCCAGAATACGATGAAGATGAACCCCGCCGTGTAGCCGAGGCCATTAAGCTGATGGAAGTAAAACATGCGGTGATCACCTCTGTGAATCGAGATGAGTTGAAGGATAGGGGGGCTGAGATCTGGTATCAGACCGTGACGAAAGTCAAGGAACTGTCGCCTGATACGACAATTGAGACACTTATTCCAGATGTAAAAGCCAACTGGGATGCCCTCATACGTATGATAGAAGCTGACCAAGAGGTGGTCTCTCATAATATGGAAACCGTAGAGCGGTTGTATCGACTGGTGCGCCCCCAGGCAAAATATCAGCGAAGCCTAGAACAAATAAAGCGCACAAAAGCCTATGGCAAGCGAACGAAATCAGGCATTATGGTTGGTTTGGGTGAAACTCCGGATGAAATAAAGGCAACTATGGCAGACCTATTAGATAATGGATGTGATGTACTTACCATCGGTCAGTATCTGCAGCCAACAAAGATGCACCTGGAAGTGGACGCATACATTCATCCTGATCAGTTCGCAGCCTATAAAGATATCGGTCTACGTATGGGGTTTGACTTTGTCGAAAGTGGACCTTTGGTTCGTTCCTCTTATCATGCCGAGCGCCATCTGTAGACATGATCACACGATCATATAAAGTTTGCCTGGCAACGCTTTGATGATACCCTTGAATTCTAGCCCGAGTAGCAAGGAAGCCATCTCGCTGGCAGATAAATTAAAGCTATTGTAAAGCTTATCTATACTGACGGGACTACTCTCCCGAAGCAGCGCACATATTTTTGACTCATTTTCATCTAGATCTGCAAAAAGTCTGCGCTGGATCGATGGTGGTTCTTCTACCGTCCATTGCATGTACTCTGCTAAAGCAGTACCACCATCTAATAGGTGCGCTTTATTTGACTTAATCAGATCATTGCATCCTCGACTCCATTGGTCTCCGATCCTTCCTGGAATGGCAAACACATCCTTATGATAACCATTTGCTAGTTCAGCAGTAATCATAGAACCACCCCTTGAATCAGACTCTACCACTACAAGCGCATCCGACAGGCCGGCAATTACACGGTTCCTCATGGGAAAATGCTCTCGATCTGGAAGCGAATCATGCTTGAATTCTGTCATGATTCCACCGTCAAGCAACATTTCCCTTGCCAGTCTCTTATGGGCAGCGGGATAAATATTACTAAAACCACTGCCCAAAATACCGACAGTCGGCAGACCCACATCGAGTGCCTTTTTATGGGCGGTGGCATCAATGCCGTAAGCCAATCCACTCACGATGAGCACATCCAGGTCCCTAAGTGAGTCGACGATTTTCTCGCATTGAATCTTTCCGTAGGTAGTGGGTCGACGAGTACCCACAATACCAACCGTACGCTGGACATTGCAATCCAGATTTCCCCTCGCATACATCAGGATCGGTGCATCCTTGATCCGTTGTAGACGATAGGGGTAATCGTCATCTAAATAGAATAACACTTTAACATCTTTCTCCTGGACAAAAGCCAGTTCCGATTCTACTACGTTCCAATATTGCTTATGTACGATGGCATCAGCAGTGGTTGGACCTATACCTGGAATCTTGAGTAGGTGCTGCCTTTTTTCGGCAAAGACAGCTTCTACACTTCCGCAGTAACTCACCAGATTTCGCGCCAAGACCGCACCTACAAGGGGGATCTGTGTGAGGCCAATTTTATAGACAAGTGCTGGGTCTGACATAAACTATTAGAAAAAGAGTAATCGAGATAGTTGACTGGAGGTTGATCAACATGGTCCAAAATAATGAAAAAGCGCTGTTGATTACATTGCCGACTAGTTAGATATCGAAGATGGAGCATGCATCAACTAAATTCAATTAGATTTGAGATTAGATATGGCTAGAAAAAAGAAGTACTACGTTGTCTGGAATGGCGTTCATCCTGGAGTCTACGAAAGTTGGAATGAATGTAAGCAACAAATTGCCGGATATCCAGGTGCCAAGTATAAGGCATTCCAAAGTCTTGCCGAAGCTGAGGAAGCTTTCACCGAAGGATTTGGTGAGCATATTAGTGTTAAGAAAAGTGTACGTCCAACTTCTTATAATCAGGAGGGTATCATCTGGCAAAGCATCTCTGTCGATGCAGCTTGTAGTGGAAATCCTGGGATAATGGAGTATCGGGGTGTTGACACCAAGCTAAAAACGGAACTCTTTCGCAAGGGGCCTTTTCGTCGAGGGACGAACAATATTGGAGAATTCTTAGCGCTTGTGCATGCATTGGCGCTTTTGCAAAAAGAAAACAAATTAGCAATGCCAATTTATTCAGACTCGAGAACAGCCATGGCTTGGGTAAGGAACAAAAACGTGAAGACGACCTTGAAAAGGGATCGGATCAATAGTGCCATGTTCGAACTTGTGGATCGTGCTCTACTGTGGCTAAAATCAAATTCCTACCGGAATCCAATCATCAAATGGGATACAAAGTCTTGGGGTGAAATTCCAGCAGATTTCGGGAGAAAATAGGATTGCCATAAATGAAGAAAATGAGCTAATTCCGCCTAGGTGAAGCGTAGAGGATAATCCACTTCTGCCATGCCCCTCTTAAGATTTTCAAGTTTTCTTTTTACCCGCCGTTTGCGCACTGGTTTGAGCAACTCAGTAAATAAGATCCCTTCTAAGTGGTCATATTCATGTTGAATGACTCTCGCTTCAATATCTGTGAATGTTTCTTCTACCTCTTTCCATTCTTCATCTAGATATTTTAGAGTAATCTCAGTAGGTCTTTCCACATCTCCCCTTACGTCTGGGATACTTAGGCACCCCTCTTCATAGTTCCAATCTTCACCATTCTCAGTGACCTTGTTCGCATTAATAAAGACACGCTTTATCCCTTCTACTTCTCGTTCTTGAGAAATCTGGGTGGTGTCTATTACGAATAGCCGGATAGACTTACCAATTTGTGGTGCGGCCAGACCAACACCACTGGCGTTGTACATCGTCTCCCACATACTTTCGATCAACGTAGTTAAACCAGGATACCCTTTATCAATGTCCTTAGCTTGCTTCTTCAGCACTCGAGCACCATAGGCAAAGATCGGAAGTATCATGGCTAGATGTGTTGTAGATAAGCTTGCAAGATCAGTACAGCGCTGATCTTATCGACGAGTGTTTTGTCTCTCCTTTTTTTCTTGCCGATCCCACTTCTCAGAATGATATCTCTAGCTTGACTGCTCGTATACGATTCATCTTGATAGACAATTTCCAGACCTGGATGGTCCTTTCTTAGCCCCTCTCCAAATGCAGTTATGGTATCAGCCAATTGAGCAGGATTGCCATCGGGATGTCGGGGATATCCTATCACAATTTTAGAGACTGGCTCTTTGGCGATGTATTTTTTTAAGTATGCCGTGAGGTTTCCTGTCGCTACGGTCTCCAATCCGGAAGCAATGATCTGTAGCGGATCGGTCACCGCCAGACCTGTTTTTTTAGCCCCATAATCTATACCCAGCACTCGCATTAGCTGCAAATATACATACAAAAATCCCTCTAGACTGAGCGAGAGGGATCTTATAATGCTATCCATAAATGGAATGGATGACTATCTTAGTAGGACCATTTTCTTGGTCAATGTTCCAGTAGCAGTTTTCAGTTGATAGTATAACACTCCAGGTGTTAACTCATTGCCGGCGAATTGTACAAGTTGGTTACCTTCTGCATAATGACCATACACCTGCTTAATCTGCCTGCCAGAAGCATCAAAAACGGTTATGGTGGCTTCACCTGTAGAAGACATGTAAAATTCTATCGTTGTAGATTCACGGAAAGGATTTGGCCTATTCTGATAAAGAGTCGTCTGATCCAATTGATTCGATTGCTCAAATTGAAGAGACAGTCCTATGGTTTCATCATCCACATCATACATTTCAGGCTCCAAAGTACGTTCGAGGGCCACGGCTTTAGAGATTTTCCCCTGGGACTGTGCTATAAACCTGAGGGTAAAAAGTGGTTTATCCGCAACTAGGGGCATACCATCCGCGAATGTCCAGCTTAATGAAATCAATCCATTTTCAACCGACTCGATGTTTAGCATTTCACTGGTCAGATCAAGTTGACCAGATACAATATCTGTAAACTGCAAACTGCCAATGTCGAATGACCAACGCAATTGCATCCCTTCGATGGATCGGTCCACATCGATATAGACCGGGACCGAAACAGCATTTGCCACCGCAAAGTCATGATCAGCTACTTTGATAATCGAGTTCTTTGTAGAACGCTTGGCGGATCTTCCCGCAAACACATTCCCATTCAGGTCACCGACCTTAAGACCTATGAAATCCTTATACATATGGTCAGAAGTATTGGCATGAAGCTCGTACTGCTCGGGGAAATCTTCCGCCAATGCATCAGAGTGATGTTTGAAGCGATAATCTGCATCAACAAAGCGCCAAGAGGTATTGCTGGGGAAACGGTCCTCTTTTCCAAGGATGACTCTTCGCATCTGAATCATATCAATGGGATTAAGTTTCTTGTCACCATTGACATCTGCAGCTATTAACCCATATGGAGAATTGATGCGCTTTATATCCAGAATATGCTTTTGAAGTCGTATCAAATCAGCTGTTGACACTCCATTACCGTGATCAGTATCTTTTTCCGGTCGAAGGATGGTTGGTGTCCCAGAATGGAAAACTTGATACCTACCGTCATCTGAAGTAACTACTGCATTCTGATCGTCTTGATTTACTTTCTTGACTTCTACATTGGCGATCTGCTCACTATTCTCGGTCAGAATACTACCTGTTACCACAATTTGCTGAGTAGCTGTGCCATTGCATATGCCATGATTATCATAAAGCATTACCACAGCATTGCTATAATCTGCCGTGTTGTTTAATGTATCAACGACCCAAAATTGAACGGGTATGGCAGTTGGATTTGAAACAAAATCACTGCAGAAAAAAGCTAAAGAGGTGGCATCCAGCGGCGGAACAGAAGAGCTATCGGAGGCCTGTCCCTTTTCTAATAGAAATACAAGATTGGCAGCACTTCCACCGCAAGGTGCAGACGAGCTTGAGTTGAATTCATCAGCCCAAATCTCTCCCATCCCGAAATCATTGATACCATCATTATCTGAATCCATGGGTGTCAAGATGGTCGTCAAAGAGGAATGATTGACGATCCCAGGCAATGCATCACTCGTAACACTGAAAGTCGAGATGATCTCCGTTACATTATTGCAATTGTCCTTGGCACTCCACAAGATCTGATAGTTGCCAGGAAGTAAGAGATCTGCAGGAGCTGCAATTTCTCCGGTTCCTTGAGCCAAGACACCTGCACCCACTTGGCGCAGATACCAAGATACTGTGGGATCTTGACCACATCCATCGCTGGCTTCAACTTCACCAACGAATGCAGCTGCACAACTGGAGGTAACCATGTCGGGCACATTCACTTCCATAAGGGTCGGAGGAATGGTATCCATTACCTTAATGTATTGATTGAACGTCACCACTCCTGGTTTTCCGACCATATCCGACCACGCACCCCTGAAAGTTACCTGACACCAATCTACCACACACCAGGTACGTTGCACTTTTTTACATCCTACTCCGCTCACGATGTCAAAAACTTTGTCAAAGTAACCCATCCCAAATTGACTGCATGAAGGCAGATTATCTGGCAGGCTAGGCCCCTGGGTAACAATGGTCGTGTTGCCATCTAAACCGAAAGTAACACCACAGTCGAAAATGGTGGTGTCCTTCACTGGATAACTCACCTCTAAATCATCCAATAGACAAGTAGTTAGATATATGTATTGTGTTGCATAAACATGCTCCACAACACCAGCATTGGTGGACACTAAGGCAATGAATTCCCTTTTAATGGTTGAATTGGCACATCCACCATGTGTTTGTGTATAGCGTTCTCTCAAAGTACTACCACAATTGTCATAGACCAATCCGTCTACAAAACTGGAAGTGGTGGGCATAGTCAGATCATCACATGATAAATCTTGCACTTCAAAAGTGGTCCTATCAGTTGGCGAAAGCACATACATGCCAAAGGCTGCTTGAATGGCAGTAGTGTCTGCGAATTCAAAGAGTCCTGGGTAATAAGTATCATATGCTGCACAATTAAGGGATATGTCAGATAGTGGTTGAATAACCTGTGGAGCGACCTTGTCTTCGACGTTCACATATCCCCAACAGCGGTCCACGTTACAATTATTATCGATGACCACGATCTCCACCTTAATCTGCTTGCCCACATCTTCGCAACAGAATGGTACTTCTTCGGCAAATCCAAGTTCAAAAATATCTTGGCAAATACCAGGATCGATGTCTACCCATTGCTTGTAGGTTTGATAGAAATCACCTACGGGTGTACTGGTGGTATCATCGATATATCCACAAGCAGTCATCCAATCCATCCTTCGGGCAAGTATTTTGTAAATACCGCAATTATCGTAGCTGTCGGCATCCATACTTCCTGCTTTCATCAAAGACAATCCTTCCACATTGGTCAATGATAAATTGACTGCAGCGTGACAAGCAGCATTGGCTGGACTTTGATCGGCAACCACCAATACTACGGTATCAAAGGTATAGTTCCAACATGCATCTCGTGATTTATAAATCAAGACCGCTTTTTCCGGAGGAATGTTACTGATGGGAAGGGCTTTAAATTCATCGCCTGTGTACTCATGAAGTATGCCGCCTCCCAAGAGCTCCACTTGAACCGTGACATCACTCAGATCACTGCAAGCATCTTGTGCGGTGGCATAAGGCGCCAATCCTTGTCCAAAACAGCTGGCACCAGTACCAATCGTATCTGTATAGTACTCACCTCCAAAACTCAAAAATGAGTGTATTTCTTTCTTGAGGTCAAAGGTTAGATCAGGTCCAAGAGTATCGAGCAATACTAAGGTATCTAGGCAAACTATATGTTCTCCACATGCATGAATGTTCCACTCACGAAGTACGGTCCCAGTGTTTCCGCAGGAAGGCCACCATGTGTCTGTATGACTGATCTGGACATCGCACAGATCGCCTGATGCAGAGAGCAAATCGAACGAATCTAGATTTGCATTTACGTAGCGCGGTGCCCGCAATGATAGAGAGTCGATGGCATTCAATGTATCTCCGCAATAAATGCTGTCAACACCAGTGGCACAAACGATAGAGTCTAGATTAATACGTATGACGTAGATGGTATCGGTGCATAGAGTTGGCCCACCCGGTAGATTCCACATGCGCATAATAATGTGGGAGGTATCACTTTCGCATTTATTCTTATAGGGAATGGGCCAGGTTACATTCATGAGTCGTTCGGGGATGTCATCCATATTGCAGCTATCAATTATCATGGGTGTGTATCCCGGATCACCGCTCAGTTGGGCAGCTGAATCTGTACAAGACACGGTCATGCTCGTACATTGTAAGATGGGTTCGCATATGGTCTGTGCGGTCACATTAGCCGCGAAGAACAGCATTAACCACAATGCTAGGAGGGAAATCTTAAATTTTGAGGAATTGACATAGCTAGGCAGTGTCAAACAGGACGTACACATTTTCATGAGACCTTAGTTTTAACTTTTATAAAAAACCATTATAGGGGGCATCCCAATAACAGTCTACCTTAGTCATGTAAGTGTGGTCAACTACTCATTCGGTCACATAAGAACTAATGCCTACATTGATTTAGGAGGCAGTAAGCTCATTCTTTCAACTATCTATAAGACAAATATATATTATGTTTTTTTATAATATATAATCTGTGACGTACTATTTTTCATATTGCCAGATGTATATCTATATCCAGCTGATCACCATAGTACTACATATGGTGTCATGTATAATGTATTGGAAATTTAACATTCAGAGTAGAATGTTACATGTAGGTCATGAAGATGGTGCTGTTGAGCAGCTAGGCCATGTCTACTTTGGGATGGCGCTAGGTGAACAGAAGGTCGCTTTATGACAGAACTCTCTTTGCCAAAATCATTCGTACTACCTTAAGGCAGATGGGTAGGAGTATAAAAAACCAAAGATTCATCGGGATAGTTTATTGTGTCTTGACATATTAGTACCAATAATCATACCAAAATTGATTGTTACCCTTGTTTTATCGCACCTGAATAAATTGATTCTAAGGCGTTTATTGCAAAAACTAATATCTAAATGCACACCATACCGAGGTCCAAGTTTCCCAAAAGACCTTTGAATACAATTGATCATTGCGACAATTGGCCAGCATTAAGCAATACCTTATGACAATAGTGATAGAGAGTAGTAGTCTTTTAGTGTTGAGCTGATACTTACTAGGGCATTCGTGAATGATGGTCTCATCTAGCTGTTGATCAAGGTGCATAACACCCGTAAATTGAAAAAGCCCCCCTCCACAAAGCGGAGAGAGGCCATCCCAAAAACCGATTTTAATTTACCTCTAAAACTCGGTTCGACTTACACAATCTTTACTCATGACCCAGACTGATTACTCAATCACGATCATCTTCTTCGTAGCAGTGAATGCTTCAGTATCTAACTGATAGTAAAGTACGCCAGTAGTGTTCAGGTCAGCACGCTTGAATGTTACTTCATTATAACCTTTAGTATAGTCACCTTCTACTACTTTCAATACTTTACCAGTTACATCGTATACAGTCACTGTCCCACTCAATGCTTCAGGTAAGTTGAATCCTACTTGTGTAGTTTCTTTGAATGGATTTGGTTCGTTCTGATACAGGGCGAAACCTGTTTCAGCCAAATCTCCACCAAAGTTCAAGCTTACATCATGAATTTGATCAGCGCTGTTATATGCCTCAGCTGAAGTGATACGGCTATTGACGGTCATGATATTGCTTAATTCTTCAGCATTTTTAGCTTCAACAATCAAGCTAAATACTACTTCATCATTAGCGATACTCATGCCTTCAGCAGCGTTCCAACTGGTAGTCATCATACCATCTTCGATACGATTCATACCAAAGTTATCAGCATCAACTTCCAGTACACCTGGCTCAACGTTCAACACCTTAATGGAGTTTTTGTCGAAGTTTAGTGTAAACTGATATCCAGAGATATCGTTGAAGTTGTTGGCTTTGAAATCAACTTTATACTGATTACCCGCGATTAGTTGTGCATTGTCAACGTTGAAGACAAGTGACTTACCACTTCGACCAGCACTTCTGCTAGGATCGTTGCTGTTGTCAACATCTCCAATCTTAACTCCCGTCCAATCTACACGCATGATACCATTGATACCATTGATGGTGTAGGTTTCTTCAGAGTTCTCTTTGTTGAAGAATCTCCAACTATCAACATTCGCGAATTTGTCAGTTTTTCCTAAGATCAGTTTTCTGATCTCCAGTAGATCCAATGGAGTAATCTTGCCATCATTGCTTGCATCAGCAGCAATAAGTCTTAGATCAGATTCCAAGGAAGCTTTTCCTAAGATGTGCTTCTGAATCTTAACAAGGTCAAGTGTACTTACACCGTTGTCAGCTTCAATTGTCTTCTTAGGCGTAACAGTTACATCTACATTTAGTGATGTTGCTAAGCTGTATGCTCCGCTTGCTGATGTTACTCCGCTTAGAACGGCACCATCAGTTACACGAGCAACTACTTCAACTTGTTCTACTTTGTCATCCAGTTCAGTAGTGATCACACCGGCCACAGCAGCGCTAATGTCGCCACAACCACCCATCCAATTCTGAACAATCAACAATACCTCACAGTAATCGGTTGCGCCATTAGGTGCTCGTACCCACAAACGAACAGGTTTTGAGCCTACGTGCTCACAACCAAGCGCTAAGCTATCAAGATCACCGGCACCGAGAGACGGAGCCTCAGTATCATCAGGATCAACAAGTTCAAGGAAGAACTCAAGCTCATCATCTTCGTATCCACAAGGAGCAGCACTACTACGGTCGAATTCTGCTGCCCAAACAGTAGCTGCAGCTGTATCCACTTCACCATCATTATCTAGATCCCATGGCTGAAGTTCAACTGTGATGCTAGTAATACATACTGGAGCAGGCTTCTTACCTGTAACCACAGTGAAGTTATACTCACAGTAGCTTTCGTTCTGACATTCGTCAGTAACTCTAACTTTCAGTTTATAATCTCCATCGCCAAGAAGAGGTTCTACTTCGATTGCGAAGTTGTCGGAACCTCCTTCGAGTTCACCTGAATAATAGTCAACCAACTCGTGTGGATCTTTGGTGATGTCTTTCAACTCCCAGTAGTACTGTACCAATCCACAAGAATCGGTTACGTCTACCGTTGCATTGAAGTCATAGTAGCAACCAGCAGCCTGGATGGTATCACCATCGGCTACAGGACCGGTAATCACACATACTGGTGGAACAGTATCGATCACCAGGATCTTCTGCACACACTCATCATAGACAGCATCACGGTTTTTCCACCATAGATCATCTACTGGCTTACCACCGCACCAATCTGCGAAGTACCAAGTTCTAACGATCTTATAGCAACCTTCGTCACCACCAACGATCTTGAAGACTTTGTCTTCATGGGCGATGCCAACAATGCGACAATCGTCATCGAATTTGTATTCTGGATAACCAGTATACTCAGGACCAGCTGCACCAACTACATTACCACTACCATCTGGATCGTAGTCAATGCCACAGGCATAAACTGTCTGATCGTACGGTACATGGAACATGTATTTGTCAAGTTCACAGTTGTTACCAACCCAAATGCGCTGATGTCTCACAATCGTGTCTGGATAGTGGCCTGAACTATGCTCCTCGTTTGGAGGACATCCTTGCCAGATCTTAAACTTACGATAAATCACGCCCTGACCACAATGGTCAAAATCACACCAGATTTCTTGCTCACACTGTACATTCTGAGGACAGTTTACAGCAACAATACCTTTATAAAATGGTACATCGACATATTCATTGTAGCATTTCGTATAAGAGCTATCCTTCCAGAGATAACCGAGGTGGTCATCATATACTCTAATTTGCGTATCGATCTTCTCACAAGTACATTGATAATCTTGATATGTGATGTCACAATCAATCTCTTCACCATACTCATCTACATAGTTACCATAAGGATCAACCCAAGCTTTGCAGTATCCACCAAGGATGGCATCAATTGTATCTAGTGCACTCTGGTCACCCTCCTTACCTTTTTCAATGAGGTACTCAAGACTAACCGGATGCTCTTCACCAGGATAATAGTAAGCTGCTTTCTTATAAGAAGCACAAGTGATCTCACCATCGACTACATCTTTAGCCACTACTGGTGGAGTTTTGTCCTCAACCCAAACTTTAGTCCAGGCTTTAGTCCAGTTGCACCAGTAGTCCATTGCTAGGATCTCAACAGTAACGGGACCGCAAGCATCCTCACAACTGAATGGAACTTTCTTAGCCCATCCACCACCGATCTGTTCATAGAGATCGATTTTTGCAGCAAGATCTTTGTGAGATATAGAACCACCATTTTCATTCGACATGGCAGTGCCATTCGACATATCATCACATCCAAATCCTGGATGATCAGGGATGTAATGGAATCTATCGAAGCAGTACTCCACTGGAGTTCCAGGATCTATGTCGTTGAATGTTGAGAATTCCTTCTTCTCTACTTCTAGATCCCCAACACCATTACTATGTGTTACGTGATAATCATAGTAGCACTGCTCAAACAGGTGACGGAAGTAATCGTCATCAACATCATAATCATGATCTGCACAATATAGGGTAGCATACTTCATCAAGTCATACAACCAGGCGTTGTAGATGATCGATGCACATTCTTGTCCGTCTGACCACAGCCATTCCAAAGTCTCTGCATAGTAAGCTTCCACTTCGTCCTTATGTTTATCAGGCTCTAAGAAGGCCATACGAAGCGTATCACCATGAGGTCCAGCACAGCACCAGTCGACGCTATCACATAGATTAACACAAGCTAACTCATCGGACCAATCAGCTCTTCTAGCCAATAGGAAGTTGATTCCACAGTTGTCCCAGCTACCTTCATCGAAGGTTTCTGCATCAACCCATACTTTCTTCGACCCTAAGCTTACCGTAACGCCTTTGTCGGCTACAGCAACAGGTCGTGTACGATCTTTAACTAGCATATAAGCATAGATGGTATCGATCTGATGGCAGCTATCCATGATTTCGTAGAATACTACGTAAGGATACTCTGACTTAGGCAACTTCACTGGATCGTGGAATTCATAACAATAGCCATGATCAGGAGCAATTGGAGGATCGTGGAAGAAATCACATTCTTCACCAGTTGCTTCAGCTACAAAAGAACCAATGTTCATATCTACATGCTGAGTAAAGCCACTTGTATAGAAAGCATGATAGTCTATGATCCGAGCTTTCACTTGCTTCAATCCAGCCCAGTCGTCGTAAGCACATACCGGCGGAATGTACGTATGTCCAGCACAATCATGTGTTGTGGTTGGAACGACAATAAGAGGTTGATAATGAGCCCTCATAACATCGCCTGTACCCGCTAATTCTGCTGAAATCGGTGTATAGAAACAATGGTACTCATCAAAGTGAGGATCATCATCATCAACATATTGCGAGGGCACTAAATTTTGCTCTTGCAATTTGTCATACTTCACCGCAGAATAAGGAGGAATTGTGTCTAAGTCGATTACCCAGTATTCGCATCTCCAGTATCCCTCTGCGATCTCTTCAAACGCATTAGGATTACCAGGTCCCATAGCTATAGGGTCAACAGGACATACCGTGCCCTGGTCTGCGCCGTAGCAAGATTGCTTAATATCCAGCACCACTTTGTACTGTGGACTACAAGCATCTTCAAATTTCCACTTATCTACATGGATCTGTAAACCGCACTTCGTGTCAAACGTAGCGGGGGTCCAATCTTCATTTAGAAAGTAGATGGTGTCACAAGTTGCCCCGTCATGGTTTTGTACAACCATAAATGGTCCGCCATAGTAAACACCACAATAAGTTGTGTCCTTTTCAGCACAGAAGATATTATTCACTGTGATCTCTGGTAGTCGAAGCACCACAATCGTGTCGAAAGCAAAGCCACGACGACCTTCCTTATCGAAAGCTTCAAATTCCCGGTAGATCACCTTGGCCGTGTCTTGTCCGGGTACACAGTCGTAGGCGACAATCCAGTCAGCTGCAAATTCAGCTTCGGAATACCCTCGACATGGGATGTAAGCTGGGTGATATTCTCCTGCTTCCAACTCGCCATCGTCGTTTCCATAGAAACGATCGAGGTACATGTCGATATCACTGACTTCCGGATCGAGGCACCACACCCATACAGAGGTGTCGGGCACGATAGGTCCGTTGCTTTGCTTGAAAGTCCAGTCAATCCAGCATGATCCAACATTGTTAGATAAACTAACCTTCAGTGTCCGACCAATGTAGCGACAAGCCTCAACACTAATAATGTCGTCAAATGCTGCCAAGGCAGTAGGTCCACTGGATGGGACACCATTAACAAAAAACTGCGCCTGACCACCGTACTCATTTTCTATCGACATTGTCAACGGAAAATAAGCTGGTGCCTGGGCAAAACTGGAGGTAAATTCCCATACAAAAGCATGGGCCATATCCATCGCCACATCGGGAGGAAACGGCAAAGTCATTTGAGCGGGTGCGTCTCCGACGGCAGAGTTTATACCGCCCCCACAATTGGGGCCCAGTATTTGCGACCAAGCCGAGGCAGTCATAAAGACTGCTAGAAAGCCCGATAACAGCCACCGTGTTGTCTGCCTCATCGTAGACGGAATCCAACTCGAAGGCTGAATAGAAGTAACATTCGTCATTTTCATGAGTTCTAGTTTTGGTTATTAAATAATTCGGTTTTTATAAAAAATACAATTCAAAGAAATACTATCCTTGTCAACGCACAAAGGCCCAAAACACTACCAATCAAGTGTTTAGACTTTATGTATCAGTACTAAAACCAAATGTAATAGGAATGACTCCTTGATTGAGGAAATCACTTTTGAAGGGAATACTTGAGTTAGCTTCGAAGTAGTTGTTCTTCATCCAAATGAGTTAGATCCTAATACAGTTAATTGTTCTAGTCCTTGTTCTTACCAGCTAACCTAAATCCTAAAAACTTTCCTTGAGTTCTTTGCCAGGGATTTAAGATAACCTTCACAAATATAATCGAATGAAACAAAGTTTGTATACCAATCAAACGGTAATTTTTACATTAGAAGAAACCACTATGTCTATCTTAATGTCTATCAATTGCTTCAATCTATTTGCTTCCCAAAAAAAATCGCTGCTCTTTTTAACCAATTTTTGATCAAAATCCAGCTTTATATATAAAAGTACCTTATAATGTTAAGATCTTCATATGATATTGTCATATGACATAGGCTTTCAACGTGTTATAAAATTTACACAATTACCTTCAGCTCGAAAGGCCCTGTTGGGTAGGACTACGGTTCGGATTCAATTTATAACAATAATGATGCCATGAAAGACTTCGCTACACTGCGCATCCATGGCAAGTCTCTTCATGCTTTCCTGGGCATCCTTTATATATACGCTCCCATTTCGCTGCGATCATCCTTTCTTAATAAACTTAGTAGCAGGCAAAAGAAAAGGGCCTATGTGTGATACATAGACCCATTATCGTGGAGAATACCGGATTCGAACCGGTGACCTCCTGGTTGCAAACCAGGCGCTCTAGCCAACTGAGCTAATCCCCCATGAAGGACTTCACTGCGTTTCGCCTTCATGGCAAGCCACATTGTCCTACTTCATTTACTTTCTGCATGGACTTCACTGCGTTTCGCCTTCATGGCAAGCCACATTGTCCTACCAGCTAGGCTGAGCCAAAGCTGGAGTCCCATTGCGAAATCTGCCTCAACAAACTTCTTTCTCGAGGGGCCTGCCATGTAGGCATAGCCGCAGGCGACGTCCTACATGGTAGTCCCGGGCAGACTTGAACTGCCGACCTCTACATTATCAGTGTAGCGCTCTAACCAGCTGAGCTACGGGACTATCTAGTAGTTAAGTACTTTCTTTCAACATCTTTACGACTGCAACATTTTGCAAAAAGCGGTCGCAAATATAAGAGTATTTTCAGAACAAGTATTTAGAATGAGAAGCAAAATCCTTGTACCTTCTTCCATAGATGCAAAGGGGATAAATAACTTTAATACGTCACTCCTATATCAAACCATGACGAACATTCTACAGACAGCCATTTATAGTTCAGATCGCGACCTGCAGCACAGACTGGGTACACTACTGCCTATGTTCTCCTTTCAACCAAAGTATATCGCAAATCAGACTAATTTTACTCAAATCCTAGTGGCTTCTGAAGCTCATCTTCTGATCATTGATCTCAGAAGTTTTCATGAACAAGTCCTTACAGAAACCAACTCCCTGGTGCTTAATACTCTGAAAGAGCCCATCATTTTTATCGACGATAGCACCGACAAATGCCTCGATTCATTCCATTACCGTGTGATCGATTTCCTTGTCATGCCTTTTGATGAGCGCAGACTCCTCCAGGCTTTAAAAAAAGCCAACAGCATTATTTCTAATCCTTCATCTGGTATCGTCTTACCAACGAGATTAGCTGCAAGTCAACCACTTCAGGTAGAACCCACTAATATCGCTTTTAAAAACGCCGGAAAAATTCAATTTGTCTCAATCTCTGACATCTACTTTATACAAGCCTCAGGATACTATCTCGAAATCAATACTGCCGAAAGAAAGATTCTTCTACGAGAATCAATGGGAAATATATTGAAGAGGCTGCCGACCACCATATTTACTCGCATACATAGATCCACGATCATTAATCTTAGGTACATGCAAGAAATCGACAAGGTCAACACAAGGGAACTCACCGTGCTTTTAGAGAATGGTCAACAGCTGCGTGTGAGCAATTCCTACAAGAAAGACCTACTTAACATTATAAATATTTAATGACATTTATTTATTTTTTTATCGACATTGTCTGTTCGAAAATGATTCACGTTTTCACCTATTTAACATCTAAAGGAATTTTGATGATATTGAGCAAAGAAAGTGATTTTATTGTGCGCCGAATTATTTAGGTTTTCGAACAATTTTATCAATTTTCGACAAATAATTCCCCCCACCTTAATCGCTCTCTTTTTTTATCTAAAATTTTTGGACATTATTTTCGCACTTAAAAAACGTGCATCCGTATTACATGGATCATTCCTGCACCTAGATAACAGATCAAGGACTGCAGACATTTAGTCACCGACACTAAGCACCGCTTACAATTTTGTGATACACTTTAGTATAGATGGATTAAGCTACATTTGTTTCTAGCATTTGTTAGTTGATCGACATTTCGTTAGACTGCCATCTAATTTTCAAAAACCTAAATTCCAATTTCTACGCACAACACATTCCCGACTCATTTTGCAACTTTATCATCCGAACCTAAATCCTAATTATTTGTCAAAATAAATGATCTCCCAAGTATTTATTTCTACAATTAGATTTAAATGCAGCAGAAAATATAATTATCTTAAAAAAAAGAATGCATGCGGAGAGAGTTGGCAATTGAATACTCCGAGGCATTTCGGTCGCTTCCACAAATCGTCAGTGAATGGACTGTTGGTATTTCTTCTACGAGACTCGACACAAAGATTCAAGAAATACCCTCTGAATATCGAATGGTTATTTGTCAGAGCATAGATGGAATTTGAAGAAATCAAATTAAGTCAAATTCATTCCCTGCAATTCTGACATGCCAATTATAATCCGTTTATTGATGATCGCTAAGCAAAACAACAAACTCGGGAGTATGGTCTACCGGATCATTCCTACTGGCATAGCTTGGTCAAATCGTCCGGCTAGAATTGGTGTTTGGGCCATCTGAGTATATTCCCTTACCTGGCTATATACATATTTGTAAAGTTCTGCCACAGTAACGATCTTATCATGATCTTTGTCAGCTTTGCCCTTGAGGCCCTCGATTAGAAAGTGGCTAAAAACACCCTGGCGCAAACCCTTCGATTCTAGTGAAAATTCCTCCTTCTTAGAAGATAATAAGAATGCCGTGCCACCTGTACTTTCATTCAGCTTGGTGTATAACATATCAATGGATTCCGTCAATGTGGTTCTTGAGGCCAATAAACTTCCTGAATGGCAAGCATCGGCCACATATAACTTCTGTTTGGCTTTGCATGCTTGCAATCGATCTTTGACCTCGGTATAAGTCAGCGCATTTCGATATCCGTCTGAATCGATGGGTAGGAAAGAACCATTGATACCGTGTCCAGAGAAAAAGCAAAAAACTGCATCGTTTTCGCCTGCCCTTGCCACGAGATCATCAAGGGACTTCATGATATTGCGCTTGGTGGCACTCTCGTCAATCAGTATATTGATTTGCTCATCGGGAATGGCACCACCTTCTGGACTTTTTAAGAAAGCATATATGCGATAGGCGTCATCGTCCGTATATTTTAGGGATTCAAACTGCTCGTACCTAGATATCCCCACCAGCAGGGCATAGATCTTATTCTCACCCTCTTGGCGCTCCTTCAACATCTTTTTGCCCTTACGAAATTTTCCAGCGTACCATGAGCCGTCCAAAATATCTCCATTCTGATATTCCATTTTACCCTTTCCATGAGGTTGGTGTTTAAACCACTCTCCACTATACTTGTCTCCATTTTGATAGAGGCAAATGCCTTGTCCATGTGGAAGTCCATTAAGAAACTCTCCTTCATATCGAGCTCCATTGCCGTAGGTGAACATTCCTAAACCACTTGGGCAATAATTTACGTTGCAATCTGGGAGCTCCTCATAGACAATTTCTTCTTCGACACTTTCTTCTTCAACTAAATCAT
Organism: Saprospiraceae bacterium; assembly: GCA_013001595.1. Classification (GTDB taxonomy): domain Bacteria; phylum Bacteroidota; class Bacteroidia; order Chitinophagales; family Saprospiraceae; genus JABDMH01. The sequence continues at coordinate 103,740 of JABDMH010000042.1, forward strand.
CTGGCTTTTCCCTTTCACCTTCTTGCTGTACAAGCTTGCCATCGGCCCAAATACCCACGAGGGTCATTTCATCTGACTTAAAGAGGCTACCTTCTCCATGGGGTTTGCTTTCCTGCCAGTAGCCTTCATATCGATTCCCATTCTTAAACTGATAGATCCCGTAACCTTGAAATTTATTGGCAACAAATTGCCCTGTATAGGTTTCTCCAGCCGAGAAGATCATTTTACCCTCTCCATCCTTGAGACTCCTCTTCCAATGTCCTATATACTTGTCGCCATTCGAAGAGATCAATGTACCCATGCCATGAGGCTTGCTCTGGGAGAAGTCACCAGAATAGACAGCACCATTTTGATAGCGATAAACTCCTTTTCCAGTTTTACAATTACCTTTGATGCATTGGGCGGCCCCGATTATCGGCAGACAAAGTAGGCATACGACAGTCCAGATCTTCATTTACTACTAGATTGATTCTTAGGTACCTGTCGAGGCTTATAGTTGATGTGCTTTGCTTATGAATAAACTGGTCTTCCCAGAATATATTGCCTCCCAAAACGTTTGAAAGTCAAATCTTTGGGATTGAAATATGTAACCAATTATTGCTCACTTTTGTAGCACAATAAGAACAAACCAAATCATTATGAAAAAGTCCATTTTATGTATTGGATTGCTGATTGGCCTACTTGGCCCTGTAGTTCTATCTCAAACCATGGAGGAATACGAGTCTTTTGGAGAGGTCATTCAATCAAAAGAAGCTATAGCACCTTCAGATCTTATAGACAAACTTAATGACGCAGACTCTGTCCAAGTAACGCTCAAGGCGCAGGTAGATGAAGTCTGCCAAATGAAAGGATGTTGGATGCAAGTGTCAGATGATCAACATTCCCTATTCGTCAAATTCAAAGACTATGGCTTCTTTGTTCCGAAAGACATAGCTGGTAAGGAAGTTATTATGGAAGGAATAGCCTTTCAACAGATCACATCTGTGGAAGATCTAAGGCACTACGCTAAGGATGCGGGCCAGACCCAAGCGGAGATCGATAAAATCGTAGACCCCAAGGAAGAAATTTCCTTTGTTGCCAACGGCGTCTTGGTTAAGAAATAAATATTGTGTCTCACTGGCAGCGGGAAGAAGAACAGTGTCGTTAAGTTAAAAAGCAGCCCCGGGATTAAACTCTCTACTGCTAAAGTTTAAAAAATTAAGGGAATTACGAACGTATGAAATGCGGGGCTGCTCTATTCTTTGAGTTTGGATCTAGGAATTTACAACTAATTCACCTATAAAACCCTCAGATCCAAATTTTATTTCGAATTATACGTACTATTTGCCACTTACATCCATGATTTGGTCTAAATCGATATGAGTAGTGATCAGATCGATGGCCCGATTGATCTTCCACGGTGTGTTCAGATTGATTTTAACTTCGATCTTACTTATCTTCATAACTGATCCATAGGTGTCAAGATGAGTCCTTATGAGTGGTATCTGGTGTTCTTTTAAGAATTCCATGCTTTCTTCCCCAATATCACCCTCTCCAGTTGCAACAATTCCGGCAATTGGAAATTTGGGGATATTATTGACCTTGATCAATAAATCAGCTTTCGCAAGGGCTTCTCCTACGCGATCGGCACCTGCTACTAGCAGTACATTCTTGGCTTGGATAAACCGCTTTGAATCGATGAGTGAACCAGGCATGATGTCTTCAACCTTCCGTTCAATTTGATGCGCATTTAGCACTACAGAACCACTGACTGCCTCAGAAATTGTACTAATGATGGGAAAAGCCAAAGACTCATCGTAAGGCAAAACGCCCAGTAGATTCAATCCCATGTGCGCCAACTTCTTGCCTACGTAGGTGCGAACTTTGTCAAGCTTGTCTTCCCTGACCTTGTTGACAATCACCCCCACCATGGGTATATTTTGTTCCCTAAACATGGCTAGGCTCACATTGAGCCGGTCTATAGTGCTGCCGATGCCTCCTTCAACGATCATAATAACAGGTGCCTTGACCATTTTGGCAACATCAGCATTGGAGAGATCCACCACGCTCCCAACACCGGGATGGCCCGTTCCCTCAAATATGACGCATTCGTGAGATTGCCACAACTGTTGTGCAGCATGCATGATTTCTGAACGAAAATCGAATTTCGTGGGATCATCAAGGTAACTAGTTGTTGCCCCACGGCCCAGGATCACTGGTGAATGTAGTGCGGGCTCGATCTTAAATCCAAGAAGATCTGCAAATAATAAGGTGTCCTTGTCTACCCGAATGTTATCTAGATCCAAGTAGCGCTGCCCCACTGGCTTGCAATACCCCATATTTATCCCGCGCTGCTTTAGTGCAGACACCAGGCCCAAGGTACTTGTCGTCTTGCCCACATGCTGGTTAGTGGCAGCAACGTAAAAGCTGTTCGCATTCATCGCCCTCAAAATAGAAAAAGCGCCAATAAATAAGCATCAATCCAGGTATTGAACTAGGAGAGAATACAAAAATACCGCTGCCACCAGGTCAATCCATTGATCTCAGCACTACAATGAGTGTGATTGATTCAAACCACCATGTAATACCTATCCAGGGGACCCAACCTGAGTGGCCAATGCCAATTCCCTCGTAGCTTCCAAACGACCATCTCGATCCTCTACCCGATGTGAAGGACAAGGTCTACCAGGCCAAACAAACCCTAATTTTCGGTATTCAGTGAGTTACATGGTGGAATTAGCTGAATAGATATTTCAAAAAAACTGATCGATCTTAGCAGATCACAACCCTTTATATCATTTTGTAGGATATTTTCATCATCTCGAAACTATTACTACCTATATGGCATTTGAAAAATCATGAGATTTTCTGAATCTTTAATGAACAGATATGTCTAAACTTAAGACCGGGACATTGCTTACCATCTTCACTTGGTTTACTGCATTGTACTGTCAGAATGACCCGGTTTTGTCAAACTCTCCTCTAAGTAAACCGGTCAAAGGACTGACCTTAGTAGCTCCTCCCCAACCATTCCAGACTGACCCAGCAATGGAACTCATATCAATAGGCGCAAACTGCGTGGCTATTATTCCATATGCGTACACACCTCCAAGACAAGCGAAGGTGCGCTTTGGATCTAAGCGTCAATGGTGGGGCGAACGACCAGAAGGTGTGAGAAAATCCATAGAACTGGTTCACGAACAGGGAATTCACGTTTTGTTAAAGCCCCAAGTTTGGAGTCCAGGATGGTGGACCGGTGACTACGATTTTCCGACTGATCAAGAATGGAGTAGTTGGGAAGGTCAATACACGGACTACATCACACATTTTGCTGAAATCGCTGAGGAAATGAATGTCGAGGCCTTTTGTATTGGTACCGAATTCAAATTGGCAATCCGAAAGCGTCCTCAATTCTGGCATGACCTGATTCAACACATCAAAACCATATATACCGGCAGACTGACTTATGCCGCCAATTGGGATAATTTCGAAAACATTCCGTTCTGGAGTGAACTAGACTACATAGGGATCAACGCTTACTTCCCCCTCTCAACTAAGGAAACGCCTTCAGTACAGGAACTAGTGAATGCGTGGCAACCGGTAAAAAAGAAGATTGCCGAGCACTATACAATTCATAAAACACCTGTTATTTTTACGGAGTATGGATATCTTAGCGTAGATGGGTGCGCTAACAAAACTTGGGAGTTGGAAGCTTCGATCGATCAAATTGCCATAAATGAAACTGCCCAGGCCAATGCAATTGATGCGCTACACACAGCCTTTGCATCTGAGCACTATTGGAAAGGAGGGTTTCTTTGGAAATGGTTCCCAGATATGCAAGGTCACGAAGGTTATCCTGAAAGAGACTATACTCCTCAGGGAAAAAAATCAGCACAAATTTTAGAAGCCTGGTTTAGTAAGTAAGGTCTCGTCAATAATTCAAGAATACACTCCTGTGATACCAATATGTACAACTGTTGATGGCTACAAAGCCCGACGTTCAATTTTCAAATCTGAAGGCCACCGAATTGCATTAGTTCCTACGCTAGGAGCATTGCATGATGGTCATCTCAAATTGATGGAGCATGCACAGAAGCTGGCAGATCGCCTTGTAGTCAGCATTTTTGTCAATCCCAAGCAGTTTAATGATGAGGAAGATCTAATCAAATATCCGCGACCCTTACAACAAGATATTCACCTACTGAACCAGCTCGGTATTGACTTGCTCTTCCTTCCCAGTTCAGCTGAAATGTATCCAGCAGGGCATGCGGAGACCATCGATGTTGAGCTAAGTCATCTGACAAGCCCTCTTGAAGGACGATATAGACCTGGTCATTTTGATGGCGTGATCGCCGTAGTACATCGCTTACTTGACATCATTGAGCCGGACTTTTTAGTCATGGGGCAGAAGGATTACCAGCAATTGACCATAATCAGAGAAATGATCAAGAGATTAGGCCTACCTGTAGACTTGGTTGCTCACCCTACCATCCGCGAAGCTGATGGCCTTGCCATGAGTTCTAGAAATGTTCGTCTATCAAGCAAGGCTAGAAAACAAGCTCCAGCCATATACCGTATACTTCAAAAGGCCAAGGCCTTAAAAGATCAATACAGCCCAGCAGAAGCAGTGGCCAAATGTATCATCGAACTAGATGAGCGGATATTTCGGGTGGATTATTTTAAAATTGTTGACACGGACTCCCTGAAACCCCTGACCAGCTGGCGAATGCAGGGCAAAAATCTAGTTTGTGTGGCTGCCTGGTTGGGGGACGTCAGATTAATAGACAATATCATTGTTTAAGGATATGCAATAACGGAAACCATTGTAGGCCACCAATCGTTGGAACGCTTGCAGGCGAGTGTGATTTTGCTTCTCTGCAGATAATATGTTGTAGATCATGCGAGACGTGAGATCTACGATAAAAATTTAATTTTGCGCCAGAATGCTGTTACAAATTTTTAAATCTAAGATTCATCGAGCCACGGTTACAGAGGCTAATCTGAACTATGTCGGCTCCATAACCATCGATGCTGATCTGATGGAAGCAGCCAATCTGATGGAGGGTGAAAGGGTTCAGATTGTTAATAATAACAATGGTGAACGGCTGGAGACCTATGTCATTAAGGGAGAGCGAGGTTCTGGCGTGATCTGTCTTAATGGTGCTGCTGCAAGAAAAGCTGAAGTAGGCGACATTGTAATCATCATTGCCTATGGATACATGACGCCAGAGGAAGCCGCAGATTTCAAAGCCGTGGCGGTCTTTCCAGATGAAAACAATTTACTACCGTCTTGAACAAATTGTTGGTTTCTGGTTTTAAGGTCCTATTCTTTCTGGGCATCGGCATTGGCATACTCTGGTTACTATACAATAATCTAAACGCGAAGTATATTGAAGATTGTGCTACCCGGGGAATTCCTGAATCCGCTTGCAGTTTAATTGATAAAGTCACCACCGATTTGAAATCCGCCAATGTCTATTGGCTCTTGGTGATCACTGTATGTTTCATTATTAGCAACATTAGTCGGACTATTCGTTGGAGACAATTCATTAGGCCCCTTGGCTATGACACTAACATTTGGAATGGATTTCACGCAATCATGCTCGGATATTTTGCCAATCTAGGTTTTCCACGGCTGGGAGAACCTGTAAGGGCTGGCACATTCGCCAAATATGAAAAGATTGCATTTGAGAAGGTAATGGGCACGGTAGTGCTGGATAGAGTACTAGATCTGATTTTTTTCGCCCTTGTATTTCTATTGGCACTTTTCCTTCAATTTGAAACCCTATGGACGTACATCACCACCCATGCAACATTGGACTTGGTTTCAATCTTTAATTCAAATTGGGTTAAAGTCCTATTACTCATACTTCTTGCTGGTATCCTGGCTACTTGGTTCTACCGGAATCTTATCATGGCTTCGAAGGTGTTTTTCAAACTCAAACACTTGTTGGCTGGATTTATGGATGGTTTAAGCTCCATTCGCAAAGTAGAAAGCTTGCCTTGGCTTTTCTTTCATAGCGTCGTCATTTGGTTAATGTACTATTTGATGACTTATCTATGCTTTCAATCGTTTGCCCCAACATCTCACCTGGGACCCCTAGCGGGTCTACTCGTATTTGTTTTTGGCAGCTTGGGCATCATTATTCCTACACCAGGTGGAATGGGCAGCTATCATGCACTGGTGATGGCAGCATTGGCCCTGTATGGAGTTGGCCTAGATGATGCATTTTCCTTTGCAATGATAATCTTCTTTACAATTAATATTTTTGGAAATGTACTGTTTGGAGTAATTGCATTGCTATTTCTCCCCGGGTATAATCGCAATTACCAACCTGTCAGAACATGATGTGGCAAAAAATCACACAAAAAATCAAGTCTATTGAAGAAGCGGCAGCTTTAGTCGAAGCATGGCGATCCTCCGGTGAAAAGATTGTTTGGACCAATGGTTGTTTCGATCTCCTACACTTGGGGCACATCAAATATCTGTGCCAAGCTCGAGGCCTGGGTAACAGACTCATTGTGGGTGTCAATAGTGATGCCTCAGTTAAGAGATTGAAAGGGCCACAAAGGCCCATCTTAGATCAAGAGAGCAGACTCACGAAAATTGCAGCACTTGAAGCTGTAGACATGGTAGTGCCTTTTGAGGAGAACACTCCAATCGTCCCAATTTGCAGACTAAGACCTGATGTCTTGGTAAAGGGAGGCGACTACAAACCTGAAGAAGTTGTTGGCGCAGCAGAAATAAAGGAGTGGAATGGAGTGATATTCATAATTGATTTTGAGGCTGGACACTCCACCACTGAAATCTTACGCAAGATTAAAACTCTGAGAGATGTTGATTGAAGCCATTACCTCATATTTGGAAGGGATAGCTCCCCTTGAATTGCAAGAGCCCTACGATAATGCGGGTTTATTGACAGGCTCAAAAACCTGGGAAGCGACAGGTGCTATACTATGTTTGGACTCTACTGAAGAAGTTATACAAGAAGCCATTGCGAAGCGATGCAATTTGGTGATTGCCCATCACCCCATCATCTTCAGCGGTCTCAAGCGATTGACGGGAGCCCACTACATTGAGCGAGCGATCATCTGTGCCATCAAACATGACATTGCCATTTACGCCATCCACACTAACCTTGACAACATATTGCAAGATGGTGTAAATCAAAAAATTGCACAAAGATTGAAACTGGCAGACCTGCAAATCTTAGCTCCGAAGGAATCTGCCACAATCGGTAGTGGTCTCCTTGGAACTTTACCTGAAGCTATGCCCCCGTCTGATTTTATAGAATTTGTAAAAAACCAAATGCACACAAGTTGTATTAGGCATACCAAGATCTTGGACAAACCTATCGGTAAAGTAGCTATTTGTGGGGGATCAGGTCGATTTCTGCTATCTGACGCCATAGCTCACCAGGCGGATGCCTTTGTTTCAGCAGATTTCAAATACCACGAGTTTTTTGAAGCCAATGATGAAATAGTAGTATTAGATATTGGTCATTATGAAAGTGAGCAGTTCACCATAGCTTTACTACGAGATCTGCTAACTAGGAAATTTGCTAACTTTGCGGCCCATAATACCGAAGTGGTCACCAATCCAATAAATTATAGATAGAAAATGGCAAAAGTTGAAAAATCAATTCCGGAAAAGTTGGCAACTATGTATGAGTTGCAAAGCATTGATTCTGAGCTAGATAAGATCGCTGTCCTCAAGGGAGAGCTTCCTATCGAGGTAAGTGATCTCGGAGATGAAATCGCTGGTTTGGAGACAAGAATTGGAAAACTTGATGAAGCGATTGCAGAGCTAAATGACAATATTTCTCAGTATCGTGGAAAAATGAAGGACGCAGAGATGTTGATCGCCAAATATGGTCAGCAGCTCGACGATGTCAAGAACAACCGAGAATATGAGGCCTTAACCAAAGAGATAGAGCTACAGCGCTTAGATATTCAACTATCCGAAAAGCGCATCAAGGAAGTGGAGGTCAGCATTGAAGCCAAGCAAGAAACCCGTAATTCTGCTCAGGAAAGACTAGAGCAAAAACAGCAAAACTTCGAAACCAAGAAGGTGGAGCTAGAAAAAATCATAGCCAAGACCGACAAAGAGGGCAAGAAACTGGTCAAGCAGAGCGAAGCGCAACGAAAAAATATAGAATCTCGACTCTTGAAGGCTTATGATCGAGTTCGAAGTACCTACCGCAATGGTTTGGCCGTGGTTACTGTAGAGAGAGATGCATGTGGAGGCTGCTTCAATAAAATACCACCTCAGCTGCAGTTGGAAATAAGTTTGCAAAAGAAAATCATTGCCTGTGAACATTGTGGCAGAATCTTGGTAGATTCCTCATTAGTTCAGGAGGATGTGCCTTCAGAGGCATAGCTATACTTGGCAACCATCATGGAAAATCCCAACAGCATTTAAAGGACAACTAAAGCCCTTGAGAGTTCTAACCACAGCTTGTGCAATTCTAATCTTGGCAACTGAGGTTATAGCTGTGGGTTATTTTGAGTATACTCCGGTTGCCAGACAAGCATACAATCAAATTTTCTCCCTGCGGTTTCAAGAAGCTCGGAGCACCTTAGTCCAGCTCCAAGTCGAAGAACCGGACAATTTGATTTTGCATAGCCTCCATAATTATATGGATTGTCTTGCCATATTTATCGGTGAGCGAGACGATACATATGCCCAACTTAGAGATCGGAAGCACGAAAGATTATCCTCCATACGTGGAGGTGATCGTGGATCACCTTATTACCTATATTGTCAGGCAGATATTCATTTGCAATGGGCAATTGCCAGGGTCAAGTTTGAAGATTATTTTCAGGCCGTCATGGAGATCAAGCGGGCTTTTCAGCTTCTGGAGCGCAATGCCGCATTGTTTCCCGACTTTATGCCAAACAAGAAAAACTTGGGGATTTTGCATGCTTTAGTAGGTACGGTTCCTGATCAGTTTCGGTGGGGCCTAAGGTTGCTCGGTATGTCAGGTACCATATCTCAAGGTAAAGCCGAAATCGAAGAGGTACTGCATCATGCAAAAACCAATGATTTCGTGTTCAGGGATGAGATCTATGTCATGTATGCCTACCTTCTCCTTCACCTGGAGAACCAGGGAGAAGAAGCTTGGAACGTCCTTCACCGTGCCAAACTGGACTCCCAGAAAAATCCGCTCTCTTGTTTTGTAATGGCCAATGTGGCCATGCAGACAGGTCGTAATAAGGTGGCCATTGATCTCCTGAAACACAAACCCAGTGGAGATCGGTATTTTCCCTTCCCCTACCTCTCCTTCATGGAAGGAGTGGCTCGTTTGAATAGGGGCGATGAAGATGCCGACGAATATCTGAAGATCTTCCTAAGACACACCAAAGGGAAACATTACATCAAAGAGGCATATCAAAAATTGGCTTGGCACGCCATCATTCATGACCAAAAGTCACGCTATTTTTCTTATCTGAAGGCCTGTAAAGAGCAAGGCGCAGCTGTTATAGATGAAGATATTTCTGCACTCAATGAGGCACGGGCCAGACAGGCGCCCGATCGCGATCTATTGATGGCCAGGGTACTTTTCGACGGAGGCTACTTTCAACAAGCAGCCGCTCATCTAGAATCGATCAAGTCGGATCAATTTCAAGATCCAATGCTGGACTTAGAGTATCTCTATCGCCTGGGCAGAATAAACGATGCGCTGCACCTGTATGTGAAAGCGTTGAACTACTATGCAAGGACCATCGAAGCAGGTCGATATGAACGTCACTATTTTGCATGCAATGCAGCCTTAAAAAGTGGAAGAATCTATGAATCGATGCAGGACATGGAAGCAGCCATCCAGCACTATGAGCTGGCATTGAGTATGCATCCAGACCAGTACCGGGCTAGCCTGCATCAAAAAGCCAAAGCGGGATTACTCCGCATTTCAGAAGGTATTAGTAAATAGGATGACTTTGATCAATGCAATCGATGCTTAATCAAATACTAAACTTGAATGCAGAATTATGCGATGCCTGTTCGATGGCTTGAGGGATTGCATATGCCGGAAAATAACTACATTCAAAACATATTCAATGACAACCATGAGATTTAGACATCGTACTACCTTAATATTGACCATTTGCTTGATGGTCATAGGCTACTCATCACTTTACGGTGCAGCACTTGAAGAGTATTTGGGCAAATGGTCTTTACATTTACCCACGGGAGCTGGCTGGCTTGATATTCGTCAAGAAAATGGACACCTCGATGCCGATGTTCTTTGGATAGGTGGAAGTGTGGTCCCTGTAGACCATATCTACTATGCAGATGGTAAAATCTATATTCAGCGACTGGCTCGAAAACCGGTGGCAGTCAGCTCTGACCGAACACACCAACCTACTAATTATCTGGAGCTTGAAGCGAGCGGCACCAAATTAATAGGCAGATATGTAGAACCTGCTAATGACGGACACGGTGCGAAAAGCACTGTTTTCTACGGCACCCGCATACCACCTCTTCCCGATCCACCCGATTTAAGTGCTGTGACTTTTGATGATCCAATATCCTTATTTGATGGAAAGTCTTTGAATGGATGGACTGCCATACCATCTGAAAGAAAAAGTGCATGGCAAGTGAATGAAGGGGTGTTGATCAATGATCCAGCCGCTGTATCAGATGATGATCATCCCCGCACCGCAAATCTGAGATCGGACGCAGTTTTTGAAGACTTTAATCTGACCCTAGAAGTTAATATACCCAAGGGTAGCAATAGTGGCGTCTATCTTCGTGGAATATATGAAGTACAGGTAATGGATAGCTACCAAATGGAGCTAGACAACCATCATATGGGCGCGTTATACAGTCGCATAAAGCCGGAGGTCGCAGCAGAACTAGCTCCAGGTGTCTGGCAGACCCTTGATCTGACACTGTGCGATCGCCACCTAACGGTAGTATTGAATGGAAAGACCATTATAGATAATCAACCGATTGAAGGAGTGACAGGAGGAGCGCTTTCAGCCGATCAGTTTGCACCTGGTCCCATTTATCTGCAAGGTGATCATGGCAAAGTCCGGTATCGAAATATAATCCTTAGAACCATTATTAAATAATGACTACTAACCAGCAATCACATCCACTAATATGAGTTACACGATTCACGGCATACAACACATAGGTGTCGGTGTCCCTGAGCATGGTCAAGCCTGGCAGTGGTATCGCAAGCATTTTGGACTTGATGTACCTTTCTTCAATGATGAAGCTGAAGCTCACCTAATGACCATCTATACAGGTGGGAAGGTAATTTCCAAGCGGGCAGCAATGGTACTCAACCTAAAGGGTGGATGTGCCATGGAGATAGTCTGTCCCAGCACATTCAAAGCCCGTCATGCTGATCAGAAGCATGAACTGGGGGACTTGGGCATCTATATGGGTTGGATAAAAACACCGGATGTTGCTGCTACCTATCAATACTATGAACAACAGGGTTTAGACCTGGTATCGCCACTAAGGAAGATGCCTAATGGATGGGATACATTCTATCTCAAAGACATCAATGGCCTTGTTTTTCAGATCATTCCCGCCAAAGATTTTTATACCAAATCAAAACATAAGACAGGGGGTACGGCAGGCTGTTCGATTGGAGTATCAGACATTAAAAGGGCTATAAATTTCTATAGCATTCTAGGGTATGATCATCTGGTATATGATCAAGAGGCATCTTTTCAAGATTGGTCAACTTTAGATGGTGGAGATCGAAAATATCGCCGTGTCCTTCTAAGCCAAAGTAAACCTTCTGGCGGTGGATTTTCAAAACTTACCGGAAAGTCATACATCGAGTTAGTTCAAGATCTATCCGGTCGGACACCAGTGAAGATATATGATAATCGCTACTGGGGCGATGTAGGATTCGTACACTTGGGTTTTGATGTGCGAAATATGACAAACTTGGGTCAGGCCCTGGAAGAAGCAGGATATGGATTTACGTGTGACACAAAAGATGTATTGAGTATGGGTGAAAGCACGAAGGTCCATTGCACCTATACCGAAGATCCAGATGGCACGCTCATTGAAATGATCGAGGTCTATAAGATCCCCATCATTGAGCGCTTGGGAATACACCTAAATGTTGAAAAGCGTAGTCCGTCTCAACCCTATCCAGACCTCATGCTCAAGGCACTAAAGTTTGCTCGAATAAGAGATTGATGGGGTCTGTCGCACTTTTCTGGTAGGAAGTAAGTGGAGCGATGCTAATCTCCTCTTGTAGTCATGCCAATATCTATGATTCTCACCCTGTATCTTACATAGGTTCACCTTTATTCAATACCCCTAGGCCAAAGAGTGCAAAATCATACTTAGTGGGATCATAAGGATCTAAATTCTTCAATTGAGCGGTTAACTCCTGGACCGTGAGCCAATCCGTTTGTCGCCTCGTAATCAAGGCTAGTTTTCGGGCCACACGATCCACATGAACATCGAGGGGTATCTGCAACTCGCTAGCTTGAAGCCGCCTCCAGATGCCAAAATCAACACCACGGTCATCTTGCCGGACCATCCACCGTAGAAACATATTTAATCGCTTGCAGGTGCTTCCGCGCTCAGGTGTTGAGATGTGTTTGCGTGTGCGCTGAGGTGCGTCCTTCAGACCAAAGAAGGTGTGGTGTAGTCGCACCAACCCACTGTGAATGCGCCCGTTTTCTGACCGATCTGGCAACACAAATAAGTCCTCCAGGCTATCATGTTGGTTATAATACTGTTGTAGAAAACGTAAGAAGTAGCAGGTATCTGTATACTGAAAAGTGCGATGCGTAAACGATGAAAAGCGCTTGCGATCTTTCGGTCTGTGATGAATGACAAAGTCATATGGACTATTGTCCATGAGCTCAAATAAAGTCCTAGCCTTATTAATTATGGTCTTGCGTTGGCCCCAAGCAAAAATCGAAGTCCAAAATGCCGCAATTTCAATATCCTGTTGTGTTGAGAAAGAATGAGGTACACAAATTGGGTCATGCTCAATAAATGATGGGCGATTGAACTTGTCAACATAGAAATCAAGCAATTCCTTCAGTGAACCTTCCGACATCACGAAAGTGTGCTATGATGGCGCCTTTAGAACCTGTTTTATCTCAATAATCTGGTACCCTTCGATCACATCATCAACTTTAATGTCATTAAAATTCTTGACGGTGACTCCACATTCTAGGCCGTTCTTGACCTCTTTGACATCATCTTTAAATCGTTTCAGTGAGCTGAGTTCACCTACTACTCCTTCCCTGGTCGGATAAATCACTATACCATCTCTAATCACCCTAATTTTAGTGTCTCTACTAAATTTGCCGTCATCTACATAGCAACCAGCTACTGTGCCCACTTTGCTGATTTTATAAGTTTCTCTGACAACCATCTGACCAACGATTTTCTCCTCCTTCGTAGGCTCGAGCAACCCTTCAATTGCAGAGGTGATCTCTTCTATGGCCTCATAAATTATTGAGTAAAGTTTAATTTGCACTCCTTCAGCTTCGGCGAGCTTTCGAGCAGTCAAAGAAGGTCTTACCTGGAAACCAATTATGATCGCATCAGATGCTGAGGCCAGCAGCACATCCGATTCAATGATTTGACCCACTGCCTTGTGGATTACATTCACCTGTACCGTCTTCTGAGATAGCTTGATCAAGGAGTCGGACAAAGCTTCGATACTTCCATCCACATCACCCTTGACAATGAGATTAAGCTCTTTAAATGTGCCTAAAGCCAGACGCCTTCCAATTTCATCCAGGCTAATGCGCTTGCTCGCTCTATTAGCTTGCTCTCTACTTATCTGGGCTCGCTTGGTAGCAATTTGGCGAGCTTCTTGTTCTGTTTCAGTGACTCTAAATTTTTCTCCAGCTTGTGGAGCACCACTTAGCCCAAGAATTAGTACTGGTCTAGATGGACCTACATCCTTGAGCCGCTTTCCCCGCTCGTTATACATGGCTTTCACTCTTCCCGAATGCTCTCCAGACACTACGGAATCTCCCACCTCTAAGGTGCCATTGGTAACGAGTAATTTACAGACATAACCCCGTCCCTTATCCAAAGATGCTTCTATGACCGTACCTAATGCTTCTCGATCAGGGTTGGCTTTCAATTCCAAGATATCGGCTTCCAATACAATTTTCTCAAGTAGCATATCAATGCCCTCGCCTGTCTTAGCGGAGATATCTTGTGACTGATACTTTCCTCCCCATGACTCTACTAAGTAATTCATGGAGGCCAGCTGTTGCTTTATCTTTTCCGGATCAGCTCCTGCCTTATCGATCTTATTGATGGCAAAAATCATAGGCACACCAGCCGCCTGCGCATGGCTCATAGCCTCTTTCGTCTGTGGCATGATGTCATCATCTGCAGCCACGATAATGACTGCTATGTCCGTAACTTTAGCACCCCGAGCTCGCATAGCCGTAAAGGCTTCGTGACCGGGTGTATCTAGGAAAGTGATTTTCCGATTGTCGTCACCAACTTCAACTTCGTAAGCACCGATGTGCTGGGTAATGCCGCCAGCTTCTCCTTCGGCTACCGTGGCTTCTCGGATGTAGTCAAGTAAGGAGGTCTTTCCGTGATCCACATGACCCATTACGGTCACAATAGGAGCACGCGGCTTTAGATCTTCCGGATCATCGATGATTTCCTCTTCATCTTCCGTTTCTTCTTCCGCACTGATAAACTCTACTTCATGATCAAACTCTTCAGCGAGCAGCTCGATTATTTCGGCATCCAATCGCTGGTTGATCGATACGATGACGCCAAGATTCATACAGGTGGTGATCACTTCAGCCACCGACACGTCCATTAGATTGGCCAGTTCTTGAGCGGTGACAAATTCTGTGAGCTGAATGGCAGTGGTCTCTTTTTCCATCTGCTCCTGCTCTTGCTTTTCACGTATTTCATCTCTGCGATCACGCCTGATCTTTTGACGTTTTTTCTTTCCGCCGCCAGAAAGACGAGCCATGGTAGCTCTTATTTTCTCATCGATCTCTTTTTGCGTGACTTCTTTTACTTCTTCATTGCGTCTACTACCTCGATCTCTCTGACCACCGCGATTGGTGCCGATCCGTGAAGGCTTCACCTTAGTCCGTCTCCGCCTCCTTTTCTTGACCTCATCTCCACTCTTCTCTTTGGTATCCTTGCTCGGAGCGGGTTCGGCCTTTTTCTTAGGACGATCAAACTTCTTTGTATCGATCTTCCCAAGAATCTTAAGCCCTTTAAGTTGTGGAGTTTCGGCTCTAATCAGCTCATCTTCCTTGGTATCTTCTGCTTTCTCGCCTGCTTTCGGAGCCTCATCAGCGACTTCCTCAACTGGTGTTGTAGGTTCAGCTTCTTCCTGCTGCTCTTCCTTCTCTTCCTTCTCTTCCTTCTCTTCCTTCCTAGCTGTCTTTTTCTTAGGCTCGAGATCAATTTTTCCAACGACTTTGACCTGTGCCTTTTTATCTTCCCGCAGGTCTACGACGTCCTCCTCTTCTTGTACTTCTGGAGATTCTTCCGACTTGGCTGCTTCTGAGGGCGTCTCCCGAGGAACTTCAGAAGGTACCGTACCAGCCGGTTTGGGTTCTTCTTCCTCCTCTTTGCCAGGTCTCGTTCCGATGATGAGCTGGTTGGCCTTCTCTTTGACTGCCATTGAGTTCTGAAATTCCTTAAGCAGAGCATCGTACATCTCGTCTGTGACCTTTGCCGTTGGCTTATTGTCAATTTCAAAACCATTAGCCAGCAAATGATCTACGATCGTAGTCGTCCCTACATTTAACTCCTTAGCTATCTTTACCAAACGTCTTGCCATCCTCAGAATTAGTATCCTGTTACAAAGTTAGTTAAACTATTTAAGCTTACTCCTCCTCATCAAACTCAGAGGCCAGTATTTTCAGTATATCTGTGATTGTCTCCTCTTCGAGATCGGACCGCCTAACCAGCTCATCTTTACTCAACTTCAACACCGATCTTGCTGTATCACATCCGATGTTCTTAAGCTCATCTAGTATCCAAGCTTCGATCTCATCTGAAAACTCATCCAACTCGACATCATCGACTTCAATTTCATCTGAATCTCTAAACACATCGATTTCTAACTCTGTCAAGCGGCTGGCCAACTTGATGTTTGAACCACCTTTTCCTATGGCAAGCGATACCTGATCCGGTTTGAGAAATACAGATGCCCTGCGCTGCTCCAAATCAAGGTCAATATTGGTCACTTTAGCTGGAGTTAGTGATCGCTGGATAAACAGTAGTATGTTATTCGTAAAATTGACAATGTCTATATTTTCATTGCGGAGTTCCCGTACAATCCCGTGAATACGACTTCCCTTCATGCCCACACAAGCACCCACTGGATCGATGCGGTCATCATAAGACTCCACAGCTACCTTGGCGCGCTCTCCAGGAATACGTACAATCTTCTTTATCGTGATCAGACCATCTTCGATCTCTGGAACCTCCTGCTCCATCAGTCGCTCCAAGAATATGTTTTCAGTCCTTGAAATTACGACCACAGGAGTATTGTTTTTCATCTCCACCATCTTGATGATGGCCTTAACCATATCTCCTTTTCGAAAGAAGTCACCTCTGATCATTTCAGTGCGGGGCAGCACCAATTCACTGCCTGTTGCATCATCGATGACCAGTATTTCACGTTTCAAGATTTGATGGACCTCGCCAATGACTACATCTCCAACTCGCTCATTATACCGTTTAAAGACTTCATCTTTCTCCAGCTCCATTATTCTGGATATTAGCGTTTGCCTGGCAGCCATAATCGCTCGCCTACCAAAATCCTCCAGAAACAGCTGCTCATAGCATTCCTCACCAATCTCATAATCCTCATCAATGGAGAGTGCCTCTGAAATGGAGATCTGACTACTTTCATCTGTAACTTCACCGTCTGGTACGATTTCTCGAACACGCCAAAGTTCAAGATCTCCCTTCGTTGTATTGACTATGACATCGAAGTTTTCGTCATCACCAAACTTCTTTTTGATCAGTGTCCGAAAGACATCCTCTAACACACGCACCATCGTCGGACGGTCTATGTTCTTACCGGTCTTAAATTCTGAAAAAGTATCTACCAGATTCATTATAAATGCTATTTAAATCTTACTTCAACAAAAGTTTTTTCTATCTCACTAAAATTGATTTCCTTTTTCTGCCCCCAACTGAAGGCCTTTTGCTTTCCCTTACGAACCTGGGGTTCGATCGTAATACTTTCTTCGTTTACTTCACTTAGCCGTCCCTTCATTGCTAGGCCCTCCTTCAATATTATATTCAGCAGACGGCCTTTATTCTTCTGATACTGCCGTAAAGAAGTGAGCGGCCGATCCAAGCCCGGTGAGGAGACATCCAAGGCATACTCTTCACCCAGCAGGCCTTCTACATCCAATGCGCTCTCCAATGAGCGACTAATCGCTTGACATGCTTCCAGGGTAACTCCCTCGTCAGAGTCTAAGTAAACTACCAGTCTGTTTGAAGAACTTCTCCAGTCTAGATCCACAAGAAAGTAAGTTCCGCCTTCTATTTCTCTCAGTCGATCTTCTAACCAACTTTGCCATTTGTCACGATCCAAAACTCCTTAGGTCATTTAACCAAAAGAGGGAACAACTCCTGTTCCCTCTTCTGCACTTCTCTGTAAGGCTGCAAAGATAGCAATTTAATCCGTAGGTAGTCAACCTCCCTTATGTGGGTTAGTTTTAAGGTGAAGAATTGTCACTAGCATTCCATCAAAACCATTGAAAGGCAAAATACATTGCTGGTTGTTCTCCGATGTTCTTAATGGCATGAGGTACGTGGGCACCTAGGTAGTAAATATCTCCCGATCTTCCCTGATATCTGGCGTTGCCAATTTCTTCTTCAGTTTTTCCGTGGATCATAATAATCAATTCCTCTGCTTTATGAGTATGAGGCAAGTGACTCTTCAATCCCGGTTTCAGCGTCGTCATATGCATTTCAAATCGGCCGCACATATGAGTTGATGTATCAAAATACTTTCTCACACCACCTTTGCTGTGCTCAGTAAATGCCACCTCTTCATAAGAAACTGTAAATGAAGGTGTTTGCTCCTTTTGTGCCTGACGTGCCGCAAATGACAGGTGATAAACGAGTGAAGTAGTATCTCTTCTACTTATTTTGAGATGATCACCTTGAGCAAGAAAGATGACGCTGTGGTTAGGCAGTGTTTGCTTCTTAGCATCCACCGCAGCAGATACTTGTCCGTCGATTACGATAAAGAGTTGCTCATGATCGCTGTCAAAAAAAGACATTGAATCCTTTATTTCGATGGCATCGCACTGCAAGTGGGAAAGATGCATTGTTTCTCCACTGAACATGGTGGCATTCTGTACACCCAAATTAGGTCTTCGATAGACTTTTGATGCCATCCTTTCTGGCACCTTGTCACTCCACAACCAGGTCAGTGATTCAGGCAAGACTTGACCTGCGTACTGGCCATTGTGCCCGCCACTATCCTTCATAAACTTGTACTCATAATTCTTAAACGCCAATGCCGCAGCCATTTGTTGATTAGCCAACCACCAATTGCCAAATTCATTATCTAGATCCTTGCTTCCATCTTGCAATAAAACCTTGAGTGGCTTCTTGTCAGTCTGCCTAATCATAGGTGGATAATTATGACCTCCCTTGATATCCGTAAAACTGCCAATATGACTGAGCACTTTCTGAAAGATGTCCGGCCTGCGCCATGCAGCAGTAAAGGCGCAGATGCCCCCAGAAGAAATTCCACATATCGCGTGCATACTCGGATCATCAGCGATATGATATTGCTTCTTGATTTCAGCTAGTAGTTCTTCCTCTAAGAATTGCACATATCTGTCTGAGAGTGTATCATATTCTATGCTTCTGTTTGATACACGCCAAGGATTATCAGGTACCTCCATATTGATGTCATGACCTGGATTGATAAACAGACCTATGGTTACAGGCATTTTCTCTTGTGCTATCAAATTGTCAAAGACTATGGGAACTCTAAAGTCACCTTCTTCTTTCACGTATGTGTGACCGTCTTGGAACACCATCAAAGCTGCTGGAACTGATGCATCACACTGCGCCGGAACATATACAAAGTAATCTCTTACTGTATTCGGATACATACTGCTATGCCAAGTGTGCTGAATCAATTGACCACTAGGTATTTTAGGGTAAGCCCCACTATTAGGACCTAAATTGGCCCCACTCTGAGCAAGTAATGAGGATGAGGATAATATGAAGAAAAGTAGTACTATTAGTCGCATACGCTTTTTCAAGTCTGAGATTAAGGTATCCAAAAAAACAGACTTGTTTTCCTAATTATGGATTCTGTTTAGAGATCAATTCCTCATCAACCCCTAAACTTCACTTTCCTATATTTGTTAATCATCCAAACTTCATCACATGAATGCCAGTGCATTGTTGCTTCAAAGGGCGTTAAATCGTGAATTCCTAACTGTAGAAGAAGGTCTTTTTCTTTTTGAAAATGCCTCGACCGCCGATCTGATGTATGTTGGCAATCAGCTTCGTCAGTATCATGTGCCGGGAAAGACAGTGACTTGGATCATCGATCGCAATTCGAATACAACGAATGTCTGTATCGCTTCCTGTAAATTCTGCAATTTCTATCGTCGACCAGGTCATGAGGAATCATACATTACTACAATTGATGAATATAAAGTAAAAATTGAAGAGACATTTGCTCTCGGCGGCGAACAACTGTTGTTACAGGGTGGACATCACCCCGATCTGGGACTGAGTTTCTACTGCAACCTATTCCAAAAATTGAAATCACTATACCCTGAACTCAAACTTCATGCTTTAGGACCTCCAGAAATTGCACACATTACTAAACTGGAAGGGTCTACACATTTTGAAGTGCTAAAAGCACTGAAAGAGGCGGGGCTTGATTCCCTACCTGGAGCGGGTGCAGAGATACTAAGTGATCGGGTCAGGAGGTTGATTTCCAAGGGAAAGTGCGGATCGGAGGAATGGCTCAATATCATGCGTACCGCTCATCAACTTGATTTAACGACATCAGCTACGATGATGTTTGGACACATCGAAACCAATGTGGAAAGGATGCAACATCTGGTCGATATTCGTATGGTGCAGGCAGAAAAACCCAGCTCTGCTAAGGGCTTTCTAGCTTTTATTCCCTGGCCTTTCCAAGATCAAGACACCATTCTGAGAAAAATCAAACGCGCTCGCAATACATGCACCGGCGATGAGTATGTACGGATGATCGCAATGACCCGGATTATGCTTCCCAATGTGATCAATATTCAAGCATCCTGGCTCACGGTAGGTAAGTCCGTAGCACAAGTCTGTCTTCATGCTGGCGCCAACGATTTTGGAAGCATCATGATTGAAGAAAATGTGGTGTCAGCAGCTGGAGCCGCTTTCAGGTTTACAGCGGATGGCATTCAACAAGCCATCATTGAGGCTGGTTACCTTCCACAGCTGCGTAATCAGCAATATGAATATCGCGATCTGCCCGAAAATATACTGCAACAAGATCTTGACCATCAGACAATGATTGTCGATTAGCATTGAATACTCCAACTTCACGATGCGCTGCGATCAAACCACAGTAGAATCGTAGTGCCTGGCATCTAACAATCAAGACCATGCATGATCAGCTGCCAAATTTGTTGATCAGATTCTAGTCAGCTGCTTTATCTTTGTCTGCTTGGCGGCAGCCCAACCAGTATTACTGCTGGGTAATGAAAAAGAATATTTGCACTAATATGGAGGATGTTATAGAAGTAGTGGGCGCTAGGGAGCACAATCTTAAGAACATCGATGTGCAGATACCCAAGAATAAGCTGGTGGTCATTACTGGCATCAGTGGCAGTGGAAAATCTTCCCTTGCGTTTGATACTTTGTATGCTGAAGGACAGCGCCGATACATGGAAACATTCGGGGCTTATGCCAGACAGTTCATTGGCAAAATGGATCGGCCTGATGTTGAACATATCCATGGATTGAGTCCAGTTATCTCCATTGAACAGAAAACCACTGGATGGAATCCTCGCTCAACCGTAGGCACAATTACTGAGATCTATGATTTCCTCCGTCTACTTTATGCAAGAATAGGAGAAGCCTATTCATATGCTACCGGAAAACGTATGATCCGTTTTTCAGAAGAGGAGATCATCAACCACATTCTCGATCACTACCGTGATAAAAAGATTGTCATTTTGGCACCGGTTGTTCGAGGAAGAAAAGGTCATTATCGTGAGATGTTTGATCAAATTCGCAAGCAAGGATACGCTAAGGTACGTGTAGATGGTAAGCTCTTAGATTTGGAAAAGGGCCTACAAGTAGAGCGCTTCAAAACACATGATATTGAGATCGTAGTGGATCGCCTCAAGATCGATATCAAGAAAAGAGATCGCCTATCTGCCTCACTCTATACCGCACTCAAACTGGGTGACGGACTCATTATGATTCTTGATTATGATACGGGTGAAGTCAGCCCATTCAGCAAAAATCTGATGGACCCCGAATCTGGCATTTCGTATGAGGAGCCCTCTCCAAATGCGTTTTCTTTCAATTCTCCATACGGCGCGTGTCCTACTTGTGGGGGGATGGGCAAAATCTCTGTGGTTGACCCCAAAAAGGTGATCCCTGATCCGCGTAAAAGTATCAATCAAGTTGGAATCGTTCCTTTTGGAGAAGTCAGGGATAATTTCACTTTCAAACAGCTCAGAGCCATTGCCAAGAAATTTAAGTTCTCCTTCGCTACACCTATAGATGAAATTCCAACGGATGCTCTAAGTACCATTCTTGAAGGTGGCGACGACTCATTTGATGTGCGGATGCCATATAGTAAGCATGATTTCACCTACAACCTCGCCAATGAGGGACTCTACCGTATGTTAGATCGATGGTACAACGACACTTCTTCAGAAAAAGTAAGGCAATGGGCAGAAGCCTTTATGACCGTGACAGCATGCCATGACTGTCAAGGACAACGACTAAAGAAAGAATCAAGGCAATTTAAGATCGCCGGGCAAAATATTGCAGAACTGGCCGCTTTAGACTTACAAGAACTGCACGATTACTTTGCTACAGTGGAGTCCAAGCTGTCTAAAAAGCAGCTCACCATTGGCAAGGACGTACTCAAAGAAATCAAGTTGCGCTTAAAGTTCTTGCTTCATGTAGGTTTAGACTATCTCAGTTTAGACAGGCCAGCACGCAGTCTTTCAGGTGGAGAATCACAACGCACCAGATTGGCCAATCAAATTGGTTCACAGCTCACCGGCATTACCTACATCTTAGATGAACCCAGCATTGGCTTACACCAACGTGACAACCAAAGATTGATAGCCTCTCTCAAAGAGCTTACAGAGATTGGCAATACCGTATTAGTGGTAGAGCACGATAAAGACATCATGCTGGCATCGGACTATCTGATAGATTTAGGACCGGGCGCTGGTGAACAAGGAGGAGACTTAGTCGCCCAAGGTGTGCCAAAGGACCTAATCAAGAAGCAAAAAACGCTCACATCAGATTATTTGAGCAATCGACAGATGATTGCCCTGCCGGAAACAAGACGCAAGGGCAACGGCCACTTTCTTAAACTTAAGGGGGCTCAAGGTCATAACTTGAAGAATGTACAGATCAAAATTCCTTTAGGGACTTTCACCTGTGTGACGGGGGTTTCAGGTAGTGGAAAATCTACACTGATTAATGAAACCTTATATCCCATATTGCGTAAGCACTTCCATCGTAGCAAGCAGGATCCACTACCCTATGATGCCCTGGATGGTCTCGAGCATCTGGATAAAGTGATAGAAATTGATCAAGCCCCGATAGGTCGAACACCCAGATCTAATCCAGCCACTTATACCGGCGTTTTCACCGATATTCGCAAGCTATATGCTGAGGTTCCAGAGTCGAAGATTAGGGGGTATAAGCCAGGCCGGTTTTCTTTTAATGTCAAGGGAGGACGCTGCGAAACATGTCAAGGCGGTGGAATGCGTGTAATCGAAATGAATTTTTTACCCAATGTGATGGTAGAGTGTGAAACCTGCCAAGGACGAAGATACAATCGGGAAACCCTCGAAATCATTTTTAAGGGAAAGTCAATAAGTCAAGTGTTGGCAATGAGTGTTCGTGAAGCGGTAGAATTCTTCAAGAACATCCCACGTATATACAGGATCCTCAAGACGTTAAATGACGTTGGCCTTGGATACATCACTTTGGGTCAGTCCGCTACGACCCTCTCGGGCGGCGAAGCCCAACGAGTAAAACTATCGGAAGAACTGGCAAAACGGGATACAGGTTCGACGATGTACATCTTGGACGAGCCTACAACAGGTCTGCATTTTGATGACATCAGGCAATTGCTTACTGTCCTGAACAAACTGGTAGAAAAAGGAAATACGGTTATTGTCATAGAGCATAATATGGATGTGATCAAAGTAGCCGACTACATGCTGGATGTTGGGCCTGAGGGAGGGCGAAGGGGTGGTCAGATTGTGGCGCATGGCACGCCAGAAGCTGTGGCAAGGGACAAAAAAAGTATGACGGGAGCCTTTCTCAAAAAAGAACTGGCTTTACTCAAACGAAAGAAAAAGAGTACTACCTGACCAGACATGGACGGCACCAACCCAAATCGTCCCAGAGAGATTACTTTTCGACATGCCATTCTGCGAAAATTTACTACTTGGATGCTGGGTTTAACCGGCGTTTTCATCGGTATAACCTGGTTGGCCATTGGCGATGCAGATGTAACTGAGATTGCAGGTGGTCTGATCTTGCAGATCTTGGCACTTGTGCCCATCGGATGGTTCATCTGGCAGCATCTGGAAGGACAAATCGATCTGAAGCGCTTCTTCCGTGGTTCTCATTCTTCCATTCCATTACTGCATCTGATACTTTTGGTGATCCTAATTTTGCTGGTTAGCTATGGTCTGGACATCTTAATGCTGGATTTAGTGAACACCTGGAATACGGCATTTGTAGAGGACGTATTGGAGGTGGAGATCCTATCCGCTGATCAATCGGCTGGAATCAATATCCTAACTTTTATATTGGCAGTAGTGATGGCACCTTTAATGGAAGAGCTGGTTTTTCGTGGTTTGATTTTGCAGCGTCTGATGGTCAAATATGGCCCGACCAGCGCCATTTGGGCATCTTCTCTCTTGTTTGGTTTATTGCATTTTGATGCACTCTTCAGTGCATCGCTATTTGGTGTAGTGATGTGTCTCTTCTTCCTCAAAACAAAAAACCTATGGGTGCCCATATTCGTGCATTGGACCAATAATGCAACTGTATTAGGCCTGGACTTTTGGATGCAAAGCAAGCAGCTCAAAACATTAGACGCCTTGGATCAATACAGCTGGTTTGCACTTATCCTGATCGTTGCCATACCAGCATCCATTTACCTTATTCGAAAGTGGTGGCCTGCGAACGATTGTCTACTTCCCTATGAAATCAGTAACATAGAGGCACCATGATCATTCAGTCTCACTCGTAAGCTCCAAGCACGCTCTTCTCATTTTCAGTAAAAGCATTGGTCAGATCTCCATAGAGGAGATTGTCTAAGTGTAGTCGAAATCATAATTTGTAATAGATTTGGTACAGGTCTAATTTCAATCACATTAACCATTATTTTTACTATCTTAAGTAGGCTTTGTGGCTATATTATTTTGAGCATCTCCTTAAAGTCTTGCGGTGAGGAAAATTCTTAATTCAACGATTCGTCTGTATCTAAAATCTCGGTACAACAAATTTGAATATAGTGTTTCACAGCCACAAGTCGCCCAGGCAGATGTGCTTGAAGATTTGTTGTTTTCAGCCTCAGATACCGAGTTTGGCCAGAGACATCGCTTTGCCGAGCTACGTCATTATGAAGATTTTAGGCGCGAGGTACCCATTTCGGCCTATGACGACATGAAGCATGACATCAAGCGGATGATGCACGGCGAGCAAGATGTACTTTGGCCAGGGAAGGTGACCTGGTTTTCAAAATCTTCTGGCACCACCTCAGATAAAAGCAAGTTCATCCCAGTTAGCAAGCAGAGTCTAAAGCATTGTCATGTCAAGGGGTTTTGGGACTCTTTAGCCCTCCTATACCATCATCATCCTGAAGCTAAAATTTTTGAATACAACAACTTAGTAGTGGGCGGATCACTGTACGAATTTGGTCCACATAAGGAAACTAGATTTGGAGATGTTTCGGCCATTCTAATTCATGAAATGCCATTGGTAGGAAGGCCTTTTTATTCCCCCGATTTTGCTACCGCTTCCATGAAAAAGTGGGATGAAAAAATCGAAAGAACCGCTCAACTCGCAAGTGAAGATCGAGATATTGGCACCATCGGAGGAGTTCCTACCTGGAATATTGTTTTGTTTAAGCGCGTCTTGGAAATAACTGGCAAGTCCAACTTGCTCGAAGTGTGGCCACACCTGGAACTCTACGTTCATGGCGGCGTCAATTTTGAACCATACCGCAACCAATTCGAAGCACTGATTCCAAAAAAAGATTTTATCTACAAAGATGTTTATAATGCCTCAGAAGGATATTTTGCTTTCCAAGACCACCGCAGCAGTGATTTGCTCCTATTTCCTGACGGAGGTATCTTTTACGAGTTCATTCCTATGGACAAGATGGACAATCCTGCGGACCATGCCGTTTCACTTCAAGATGTCAATACAGGAGTGAACTACGCCATGCTTATCTCGACCAATGCTGGACTTTGGCGGTACCTAATTGGAGATACGGTGACGTTCACCGAGACAAATCCCTTTCGAATTAGAATTACCGGAAGAACCAAGCACTTTGTAAACGCATTTGGAGAGGAGGTCATGGTAGATAATACTGATCAAGCGCTAAGTCGAACCTGTCAAGAAATGCAAGTGAAAATTCGTGATTATACCGTTGCTCCCATTTATCTGAATACGACCCATAAGGGACGTCATGAATGGCTTATTGAGTTTGATGGAATCGCACCCAACTTGGATCACTTCTCTGCCGTGCTTGATGACCACCTCCAGCAAATCAATAGTGATTATGAAGCCAAACGCTATGAAGATATGGCTATGCAGAGACTCACCGTACGAAGCCTTCCGAAGGATACGTTTGCTAAGTGGCTAGTGAGAAAAAAGAAAGTAGGGGCACAAATAAAAGTTCCTAGGCTATCCAATAACAGGGAAATGGCGGAGGAGATTTTGCAAATGCTACCCAAACATGAAGGAGTTAGATCGAACCCATAAAAACCTTATAAATAGTGAGTTTGGACTCAATCTCGAAGACCAACCTCCAGATGAAGAACTGATCAAAGTATTGTCTGATCGCATCGCATATTTACTGATGCATGAGATGGAATCTTTCATGACGCTGATGTATCGTATGGATGTGTCAGAGAAGAAAGTAGCAGCGGCATTGTCTCCAACCAATCAGGAAGCACCCAACGTTGCCCTGGCAAAATTGATCATCCAACGACAACTGGACCGAATGCAAACCAAGAGTAAATACAAACAAACACCGCTGAAAGATTGGATGGACTTCTGATGTTGGTCATTTTTCAGACTCAACGCTATTTAATGCTCACCTTTGATTGAATTCTAACCGGAATGCTCGTAACTGTAAGGGGACTGGTAATTAGATCATTGAAGTATGGTGAATCCAGCCTGATCTTTGACCTGTACACCCAAGAGTATGGGTACGCCAGTTTTATAGTCGGGGGTGTGCGTAAACCCAAAGCCCGCATGCCAGCTTCACTATTTCAACTTATGAATTGGATCGAAGTAGTTGCATATATCAAGGATCCAAGTCAACTTAGCAGGATAAAGGAAACGAGATTGGTCCTAAATTACAAGCACATACCATTTGATATGCAAAAAAGAGGCGTCGGGTTGTTCATCACAGAAATCGTGCAGAAGACAATCAAGGAAAAAGAAGCCAATGAACAGCTATATCAGTTTCTATGGAAGACCTTCCTCTATCTAGACGAATCCGACGCATCCATCTCCAATATGCACATTGTCTTCCTATTGCGTCTTTCAGGGTACTTGGGTTTTTTACCGCACAATACTAATGATCAAAGCGCTTCATTTTTCAACCTGCTGAATGGTTCCTTTGAAAAAGTAAGGCATCCAATCTATTCTTTAGATCAAAACACTAGCAACTTGCTCGCTCAATGTTTAGAAAAGGAGATCGAAAATGCGCATACCTTGCTGCTGGCCAGGGCCCAAAGAAAGGACCTGCTACAAAGTCTTATCACCTTCTACAAGCTGCACGTAGAGAGAATGCCTGACATACAGACCCATCAGATACTTGCTCAAGTGTTAAATGGATGATCAGAGATCTCTAGCCAAGTCCCATTCATCACCAGATATGATGCATTACCTTTAATAATATGTGCATACCTCCAGATCTAAATAAATCTTCGCAGGTCAGTGCTGAGGAGTGCATTGCACTCTTCAGTGCGATGGATTTTGCAAGGGTGATTGAGGAACGAATGCTACTGTTGCTGAGAAAAGGGAAAATCAGTAAGTGGTTTTCAGGCATTGGTCAAGAGGCCATATCTGTAGGAGTAACCAGAGCGGTCGCTAATGATGATATGCTCTTTCCCCTGCATCGAAACCTGGGAGTGTTCATTTCTCGAGGTGTGCCCCTACTTCATTTATTGGCCCAGTGGCAAGGCAGTCCAGATGGATTTACCAAGGGTCGTGATCGGTCATTTCATTTTGGCAGTCTGCACCACCACATCGTTGGGATGATCTCACACCTAGGAGCTCAGCTTTCAGTCGCTGTTGGAACAGCCCTAGCTTACCAATTGGCAGGTAAGCAAAATTTAAGCATTGCCTTTACGGGAGAAGGTGGTACCAGCGAAGGAGAATTTCATGAGGCGCTAAATCTTGCTTCAGTCTGGCAGCTTCCCATCATCTTCGTTATCGAAAATAACGGATATGCACTCAGCACACCTACTAAGATGCAATATCGTGTCACTGATCTGGCAGAACGTGGTGTTGGCTATGGGATAAAATCCTTCGTATTGGATGGCAACAATGTGTTGGAAATCTATCAATTCGTCAAGTCTTGGGCGTCTTCCCTAAGAAAACATCCTGAGCCAATTTTGGTCGAGTGTAAGACATTTAGAATGCGTGGTCATGAGGAAGCTTCAGGCATAAAATACGTGCCCCAAGATCTCCTTGACCAATGGGTAACAAAAGATCCCCTAGACCGTCTGAAGAACCACCTTTTGACGACACAGCTTTGTGATGAACAGCAGATAGCTATGATTCATGACAAGCATATTTCTTGTGTAGATAGTGCCATTGAAGAGGTATATTTTAAAGACTCAAGAAGTGAATATTCCAACCTGGATGGCACTGCTATATATGCCCCAAACCGCATGCCTTTTCTTGAGCCTGTACCTGGAGACCGCACGTTAAGATACATTGATGCCATCTTGGAAGCCTTAGATCAAGCCATGCAAAGAGATGAGCGGCTAGTACTGATGGGCCAAGACATTGGACACTATGGTGGGGTGTTTAAAGCTACAGCTGGCCTATTAGAGAGATATGGCTCACATAGAGTGCGAGACACGCCATTGTGCGAAAGCGCAGTGATCGGTGCGGCGCTGGGCTTGACTTTTGAAGGATATCATGCCATGGTAGAAATGCAATTTGCAGACTTCATCAGCTGTGGCTTCAACCAATTGGTCAATAATCTGGCAAAGACATACTTTCGCTGGGGGCACGCCGTCAATGCCACGATTAGACTACCCACGGGTGGAAATGTGCAGGCAGGGCCCTTTCATTCTCAAAACCCTGAAGCTTGGTTTCTCAGTGTACCTGGGCTCAAGATTGTGTATCCCAGCACCGCTTTTGATGCAAAAGGTCTGCTGACAGCCAGTCTAAATGATCCCAATCCCGTACTGTTCTTCGAGCATAAGTATTTGTATCGGTCTCAAAGTGACGGTGTGCCCAAAGATGAATACTCGATTCCCATTGGCAAGGCAAAATTAGTAAGATCAGGTCAAGAAGCTGTCATCATCACCTATGGATTAGCGGTGCACTGGGCGTTGGAGCTCGTGACTGACCTTGATGTGGATGTAGCCATTTTAGATCTAAGATCTTTGCTACCACTTGACTATACTATGATCGGTCAATATGTAGATCAGATAGGTAAAGTATTGATACTTCACGAGGCTTCGCTTACAGGTGGAGTCGGTGCAGAAATCAGTGCATTTATTAGTGAGCACCACTTCAACAGCCTCGATGCGCCAATAGTGAGATGTGCAAGTCTTGACATGCCTGTACCTTTTGCACAAACATTAGAGCAAACATATTTACCTAAAGATAGGCTTCGCAAAAAGCTAAACCTGTTACTATCTTTCTAAATTTGTACACTATGAAACTAGAAGAACTCATGGCCGTCAGCGGTCTTCCAGGCCTATACAAAGTGGCCAGCAATCGACCCAATGGTTTGATCATCGAAGATCTCGACAATGGAAAGAAGCGTTTTGCATCTATGCGCAAGCATCAGTTTTCACCACTGGAGACCATCGCCATATTCACCATTACTGATTCTGTTCCGCTGACCGAAGTTTTGCGCAAAATGCACACCATTAAGGATAGCAATCCACCGGTCTCTACCAAGGTCAAACACGATGAGCTCAGAAAGTATTTTAGTACGGTACTTCCCGATCACGATCCTTCTCGAGTTTATCCTAAAGACATTATCAAGATCATAAAGTGGTTTCATTTTCTCAGCGACAGAAACCTACTCAGCACTCCAACGGATGAAGAAGAGTAGCAGCTTGATCGCTACTTGTACTTGAGACAAATATGTATCTAGATCAAAAAATCGTTGTCGTTCTTCCGGCCTACAATGCCGCTGCCACTTTGGCTCAGACCTATGCAGAGATACCATTTAACCTGGTAGACGAAGTAATATTGGGAGATGATTTCAGCACGGACGAAACGGTAGAACGAGCTAAAGAACTTGGCATTCAGCATATCGTGCGGCACGACCAAAACCTGGGTTATGGTGCAAATCAAAAAAGTCTTTACAATGCCGCTTTGGCCATTGATGCAGATATTATCATCATGCTTCATCCCGACTATCAGTATACACCCAAATTGATAACGGCCATGGTGACCATGATTGGCCACAGGATTTTTGATGTGGTACTGGGCTCTAGAATCCTAGGTAAAGGAGCATTAAAAGGTGGAATGCCGCGCTATAAATACATTGCCAATCGACTACTGACGGCCACACAAAATTTGCTGGTTAATCACAAATTATCCGAATACCACACAGGATACCGTGCCTATCATCGAGAGGTTTTGCGCACCATTAATTATGATGAAAATGATGATGATTTCATCTTCGACAATGAAGTGCTGTCACAGATCATCTATGCCGATTTTCGCATCGGTGAAGTAAGCTGCCCAGCCTATTATTTTGAAGAAGCATCAAGCATCAATATACGGCGCAGCATCATTTATGGATTAGGTGTCTTGCGCGTCAGCATCTTACACTTTTTACAAAGACTGGGTCTGGTGTCCCTCAAGATGTATGAGCAGCGAACTTAGTATCCGAAGATTTACTCCGGTTCAAATCCTAGAATCACTGTAAACTTGCCCAGATCTGTCCACTTGTAGCCCGCCGGATCATTTAGGATTCGTGTATTGTCAAAGCCGATGCCATAATCAAATCCTAATGTGCCAAACATCGGTAGGAATACGCGCAGTCCACCACCCACAGCCCTTTTCAAGTCGAAAGGATCGTAGCTTCTAAAGCTATCCCAGGCATTACCTGCATCGGCAAAAGTGAGCACATAGATGGTACTGCTCGGATTAAGAGAAATGGGGTACCGTAGTTCGATAGAGTATTTGTTAAAGATTGAAGCGCCTCCAATAATGCTATTTCCTCGAGGAGACAATTGCGCTGGAAAATCGGTGGTTTCATATCCACGGAAATAAACCTGATCGCGTCCGGTAATGGTAAATTGATTGGCCAGGGGTTCAGCGGCAAATTCAAATCTTTCGAAAGGAGATGGTCCTACTGCCTGGTTGTAGAAACCAAGGAAGCCCATCTTTGCCGTCACTTTCAACACTAGATTTTTCCACACGGTCTTATACCACTCCCCAGTAAACTTCCACTTATGGTATTCGATGAAGCGATAAGTTTCTTGTGGTGACAGCTCGTCATAGTTCTTTCCATTGAGGAAGCTATAGGGCGGTGTCAATTGCATGGTCAAACTAAAGGATGAACCATCCTTCGGAAATATGGGTTCAGCCACCGTGCTGCGTGCAAATGTCTGCTGGAAATAGAAGTTATTAAATCCACCATTTGCAATTGATGTCCCATTGGGCAATAGAAAAATACCATCAAACTCATTGAGGGTGATGCGTTGCAGGTTAATGGTGGAGTTGGTAACAAAGTTGTCATCAGGCCAATTAAGTCTAGAACCCAAGCCAATCGAAACCTGCGCAATCGAAAATGATGAAGGATCTGTGACAGTGGTAAACCCTCTGGAGCTACGCGTATAAAATGCAGCCAACGTCATAGAATTGGGTTTCTTTCCACCCAACCATGGTTCCGTAAAGGAAAAGTTATAGGACTGATAGAAATTACCATTGGTCTGACCACGGACAGACAGCCTTTGACCATCGCCCTGTGGTAACGGGCTCCAAGCCTTGCCTTCAAAAAGGTTCCTCAGTGAGAAATTATTGAAAGTCACACCCAAGGTTCCAATCAGACCACCACGATAAAAAGCATTTCCAGGCTGATAGCCTGCAGAAAGTTCCAATTGATCCGATGATTGTTCCTCTACACTGTATTCAATGTCAACCGTGCCCCGATTTGCATTGACCGGAGTATTCATGTTAAGGCTCTCCTGGTTGAAGTATCCCAAATTAATGATTTGCCTTTGGGAGCGAATCAGCTCTGCACGACTAAACTTTTCCCCGGGTTTAGTGCGCAACTCTCTGCGGATAACATGTTCATGAGTGCGATCGTTACCCATAATTTTAACTCGATCAATGGTAGCTTGAGGGCCTTCGAAAATACGCATCTCCAGGTCGATGCTGTCATTGTCGATGGCAATTTCTGTAGGTTCTACACGGAAAAATAAATACCCATTGTCCATATAAAGCGAACTCACATCTCGGCCATCCATGCTAAAGCTAAGGCGCTGGTCCAGGAGCTCTTGATTATAAACATCTCCAGGTTGGAGATCCAAGCGATCCTGCAAAGCCTCATCTTTGTAAATGGAGTTCCCTTTCCAGGTTATATTCCTAAAATAATATTGATTGCCCTCTTCCAAATCAATACTGAGAAAAAGTTTTCCTTCTGCGTCGCGCCAAATGCTATCGCGTAGTATGCGTGCATCCCGAAATCCAATGGTATTATAGAAATCCACCACACTATTCAGATCTTCTTCAAAATCAGCCCGGATAAACTTGGATGAAGCTAAGAAGCGCTTACGCCACTTCGTGTTCTTCATCTGCTTGCGAATTTTCTTGTCCGATGCATTCTCATTGCCGTTGATGACAATATCATCAACCTTCACGCGGTCATTGCGATCTACCTTAAATTCAAGAACAATGGCATTCTTGTTGTTCTTGTCCTCTTGCTCGATGATTTCGACTTCCGCATCGAGGTACCCTTTCTTAATTAAGAATCCCTTGATGGCAGTTTTTGCATTCATCTTGGTGGCATCTGTCACGATACCTCCTCGAAGCAGGAATGGCTTTAGGAGCTCATTCAGGTCCTCTTCATAGACCTTTTTGATGCCCGTATAAGTATGCCTGGATAACCGTGGTCTTTCCTGAAGTACAATGGTCAAGAACACCACATCGCCAATCTCCTTATCTTTAATAATCAGGATATCGGTAAAGAGTTTCTGCCTCCAGAGGGCCCCTATGGCATTAGAGATGTCATCACCTGGAATCTGGATTTTCTTACCTTTTTTCAGGCCAGATACCACGCGGATGGCATTCTCATCGGTATATTTTGCGCCTTCGATATTGACTTCACCAATCTCAAATTCTTTCTTATCGCTATAATCAACGATGTCGCTGGGAATATTAGGAATGCTATCCTGTGCTTCCATCGATGTGGACCAGGCAGTTCCAAGAACCAACCAGACCATTAATGTATATATCCAGTATCTCATTCCTCTAAATAATCATGTACCCGTACGAACGATCGGCAAAGGTAACTGTTGCCAGCGATTTCTCCAGTTAACGTTTTCTTAAGGAC
The DNA here is from genome assembly GCA_013001595.1 of Saprospiraceae bacterium. GTDB lineage: Bacteria > Bacteroidota > Bacteroidia > Chitinophagales > Saprospiraceae > JABDMH01. The sequence goes on from JABDMH010000042.1 coordinate 136,919, forward strand.
ATTTGGGTGACATTTATGGTTGCCAGATCAAACGATCTGCTCACTAATTTTGCCAAACCTTCTTTCCCGATGTTGGTAATCGATGATGGCTTCATAAAAGTGCTTCTTTCTGAACTCAGGCCAGAAAACTGGCGTAAAGTAGAGCTCGGCATAGGCGATCTGCCATAGAAGAAAATTACTGATGCGGTGCTCCCCACTCGTACGAATGAGTAGTTCTGGATCAGGAGTCGATGTAGCCAAAAATTCGGCAAAAGTAGCTGCATCCAAATCGTCCATTTTAATCTTGCCCAATTGAGCAGCTCTGGCAGCTTCTTTGGCTGCTTCAACAATCTCCCAACGCGAACTGTAATTCAACGCAAGGGTCAAGGTCATTCGATCGTTTTCCTTAGTAATATCAATACCCTCTTGCAAAGCTGCATAGGTCTTACCAGGCAACTGCTGTAAGTCTCCAATGGCGCTAAGGCGAATGTTATTGTCCATCAATGTGGATACCTCCTTGCGAATGGTTTCAACCAGAAGCGCCATCAAGGCGGTGATTTCGAGTTGTGGTCTGTTCCAATTTTCGGTAGAAAAGGCATATAAGGTGAGATACTCGACACCCAGTTCAGCTGCAGCTTCAGAAACTTCTCGCACAGCTTTTACCCCATTCCTGTGTCCAAAAATACGTGGTCTACCCTGCTTCTTAGCCCAGCGCCCATTGCCATCCATGATGATGGCCACATGTTGAGGCAACCGCTGTAGATCTATATGTTCTTTTAGACTCACTTGATAACCAGCCGATTAAATCTTCTCGCTTTGATAGAGAGAAAGCCATATACAGAGGGCGAAGGTACAAAATGATTTTGCCAAGTTGGTGCTTTCCTGCCTACTTGCTAGTCACAACTATTGTCCCACAGTTTATAACCTGAACACACTTTTCGCTGCGATTGAGTTATATATGAAAGCGCATCAAAATATCATACATTTGAGGATATGATTGCTACCCGTCTTTGGCTACTTCTCTTATTTTCCGGCTACTTGATTTCAGCATGCCACATTATAGAATGTGGTCCTGATAAAGATGCTTTTCTTAAAAAATATGATCACTTGATTGAGGAGGTGTCCGACATCGATGCGGAATCCGCGGCGGGAGATTGGGCAGCATATGATGAAAGGTTTACAACTTACATTGAGTCTTGCTACGATATCCATGCTGCAAACATGTCCGCAGGAGAAAAAAGACAGTTCTGGGTGCATAGTCTTACATACTACAGCCTCAGATATGAAGAGGAGATGATCAATATATTGATGGATGAGGACAATACCACCAGCTCCAAAATTCGCCGGCAAGTGGAAGCGGTTGCTGCCGAGAGTGGTCTAGCCCTAGAGGCATTTTTGGAGAAAAATGCAAAGGAACTTGAGAAGATCTTACTTGATTTTGGTAGCGATCTAGGCCTATGGCTTGAAGGCCTCAAGGACATCATCCAAGACCAATAAGATAGCTTGACGAAATGTACGACGTCATATTAAGCTTCATTACGGCATTTACCCTCACTTATTTTGCCATACCATCCATCATCAATGTGGCCGCCAAGAAGAATCTGGTGGATGTACCGGACGAACGCAAATCGCATATTAATCCCACACCATCACTAGGTGGTATTGGAATCTTTGCTGGAGTCATTTTTTCCATCGTACTATGGACACCATTCACTGTGTTTGGCGACCTCCAATACGTGCTCTGCTCATTTATTATTGTCTTTTTAATTGGCGCCAAAGACGACATCTTACCCATGGCACCATGGCGTAAAGTTGCGGGAGAGGTTTTTGCTGCAGCAATCTTAGTGGTGAAATCCAATGTCAAACTCACCAGTCTCTACGGTATTTTCGGTATTTATCAAATCCCTGATTATGTAGGCATCCCATTGTCTATATTTGCCATACTGGTCATCATCAATGCCTTTAATCTCATTGACGGCATCAATGGATTATCAGGAAGTATCAGCACCTTAATAGCCCTTGTGCTGGGCACTTGGTTTTTTCTAATCGATCATCTAGAGATGGCAATTGTGGCTATGGCCCTAGCAGGATCGACTATTGCTTTTCTCAAATACAACATTACTCCGGCGAAGATTTTCATGGGAGATACAGGCGCCCTTTTGGTTGGATTGATTTGCGCGATCCTCGCCCTACAATTTATAGAACTTCACAATGAACTCGAAGGATCCCCATATGCGATGCAAGCTGTACCAGCGGTAGCCATTGGCATCCTAATCATACCACTATTCGATACGCTCAGGGTATTTCTCACCCGGATCATTAGGGGTCGATCGCCGTTGACCGCAGACCGCAATCACATACACCACCTTATGATAGATTGCGGCATGACCCATATGAAAGCTACCTCCATTTTGGTGCTGGCTAATATGCTCTTTATCCTGATTTCCTATCAATTTCAACATCTAGGCACTTATAATCTGCTCTTGCTTATATTGAGCTTGGCGACGTTTTCTACATTGGGCCTTCTATTCTGGCGAAGACAAGTTGCTCAAAAGCGTAGCATAAGCACTTGATATATCGATGGGAGTAATGACAAACTAAATATAGATGAGTTGGGTAGCTGTATTTATGGGCGGAGGATTGGGTAGCGTCGTACGTTATTTCATTGCGCACTGGATGACTCAATATAAATTGGATTTTGCGTGGGCAACAGTTCTTGCCAATTTGACCAGTAGCATCATACTCGGCATACTGATGGGATATACGATTCGGGGCAGTCTTGGGGGGCAATGGTCATTTTTCTGGATGGTTGGTTTCTGTGGTGGATTCAGCACTTTTTCAACCTTTACGGCAGAGACCTTGATGTTCATGCAAGAAGGCCAGTGGAGCTATGCATTCGCTAATATTCTCCTGAGTGTCATCATTTGCCTGCTGGGCTTGTGGGCCGGCCTTCGTCTGATTAGCTAGCAGGTCAAACATAAAATCAGCCAAATGGGAACCCGACGAATCACAACTATTGGCAATTTGACTCTACGAAAAATCGAAGTAGGAATCTATTAGGAAGTTGTCGCCCGGTGATTATTTACTAGATCACCATACGTATTCCGCCATTATCTAATCATAGAAGGAGGTCTGGAAATCGAGTAAGTAACCCCAAGGCTAAAATGGGGGAAGAGAGATCCCCAATACTTGTGTGCTAATTAAGCTTATAAGGCAAACCCATTTTCTCAACTTCCTGTACAAATTGACTATCTACCTGGATGCGTTTTTTACCCGCCAAAAATTGCAACTTAATCTCATGCTCCTCGTCGTAAACAACCACCTTAAGTTGGTGCTTCCCCTTATGGGCGGTACAAGCTGTTTCGAGCGTCTTCTCAAAAGCCGGTGTGATGCTTTGAACTGGCACCTTTAGGGTAATGCATTTGGTCAATTCCTCACCAACAGTAGATAATAACTTGATGACTTGAGGGTCAAAATATAGCTCATCAGACTGGTACCTACTTTTGAAAATACCATCGATGAAAATCACTTGTCCTACTTCTATCAAACCCTTGTACTTTTGATAAATATCCCTGCTTAAATACATTTCCAGGGAGCCATTATAATCTTGGACCGTAAATCTACCGTAGCCATTTCCTCGGCGATTAACACCGTGCATGGCGGTGGTGATGATGCCGGCGATTTTCAGTTGACGATTATGTGCTTTGACCCGATCAAAATGTACCAGTTCACAGTTAACGAAGTTTTCCAACTCCATTTTATAGTCATCCAGAGGGTGACCACTGACGTAAATACCGATGATTTCCTTCTCTTTATTGAGTTGATGCATACGGCCCCATGGTTGATCCACTGGAGGATCTGGTTCTGGTATCATTGCATCTTCCGAGTTGCCAAAAAGGCTGGTGACACTTTCCAACTTTTGTTGCTGATAAGCAGCACCATATTTTATCCCATGCTCGATAAAGGTTCCATACTTGCCAGACGGTGAGAAGTAGAGCGATCGAGGATACTCAGTGAAGCAATCGAGCGCACCTCCCAAGGCAAGATTTTCAATACATTTCTTGTTCAGGACCCTTAAGCTCAGTCGGCGCATCATGTCAAAGAACGAATGAAAAGTACCGTTTTTCTCTCGTTCCTTAATCAATTCTTCGACTGCAGCTTGCCCTACATTCTTCATCGCAGACAAACCGATGCGGATCTGTCCTTTGGCATTTACTTTAAAATTCACACCACTTTCATTGACATCGGGTATCAACACATCGATGTTAAGCTTTTTGCATTCCCTAAGGAAGAAGTTGAGCTTACTGATGTCATTCTTATTGTGCGTGAGTACCGAAGCCATGAACTCAGCCGGATAGTGCGCCTTAAGATAGGCAGTCTGAAATGCAACCAGCGCATAACATGTGGAATGAGACTTGTTGAATGCATACGACGCAAATGCCTGCCAATCGTTCCAAATCTTGTTAATGGTCTCTTCAGGAAATCCATTTTTTGAACACCCCTCCAAAAATTTTGGATAGAGCTGATCAATGATCTTTTTCTGCTTCTTGCCCATTCCCTTTCGCAGCGCATCGGCCTGACCTTTACTAAATCCTGCCAAGCGTTGTGATAATAACATCACCTGCTCCTGGTATACTGTGATGCCATAGGTCTCAGCCAGGATCTCTTCCATTTCCGGCAAATCGTAGGCGATCTTTTCTTTGCCGTGTTTGCGAGCAATAAAATTGGGAATGTACTGTAATGGACCCGGCCTATACAGTGCATTCATAGCAATGAGGTCCTGAAATTTATTGGGTTTGAGGTTTTTAAGGTGTTTCTGCATTCCCGGCGACTCATATTGAAAAATCGCTATGGTGTCGCCACGTTGAAAGAGCTCGAAAGTGGCTTCGTCATCCAGCGGTATCTCGTCTGGATCGATCTTAATCGCATGCTTTTCTTCAATCAGCGCAACTGCATCTTTGATAATACTCAATGTGCGTAAGCCCAGAAAATCCATCTTGAGCAATCCCGCATTTTCCACCACACTGTTATCAAACTGAGTTACCAAGAGATCTGCATCCTTGGCAGTGGCCACCGGTATGTAATCACGAATGTCTGTCGGTGTGATGATCACACCGCAAGCATGCAATCCAGTGTTTCGAATGTTTCCTTCCAGTTCTTTGGCTGTCCGTAGGGTCAATCCAACCAGGTCATCCTGCTCAGACATTGCTCGAATCTGGTCGGCTCGCTCCCGGTCATCTGTATTCAAAGATTCTTTGAGGCCTGGGTCTAGATCGCCATCAGCCAATACCTTGCGCAGGCTCACACCAATCTGCTGCGGGAAAGCTTTAGAAATGCGGTCCACTTCTTTGAGCTCTAAGTCAAGCACACGGCCCACATCCCGGATCGACATTTTAGCAGCCATGGATCCGTATGTAATGATCTGAGCGACCTGGTTGCGCCCGTACTTGTCCACCACGTAATCAATAACTTTTGATCGGCCCTCGTCATCAAAGTCGATGTCAATATCAGGCATTGAAATCCGCTCTGGATTGAGAAAACGCTCAAAGAGTAAGTCGTAGGCAATGGGATCGACATTGGTGATGCCCAGACAATAAGCAACCACCGATCCTGCTGCAGAACCCCGACCCGGTCCTACACTAACCCCCATTTCCCTAGCGGTACTGGTAAAATCTTGCACAATAAGAAAATATCCCGGGTATCCAGATTGCTCAATAACACCGAGCTCAAAATTGATGCGCTCTTCAACTTCAGCAGTGATCTCCTTATACCTTTTCTTAGCTCCTTGAAAAGTGAGATGCTTGAGAAAATCATCCTGCGTCTTAAATCCTTCTGGCAGTGGGAATGCAGGTAGTAAAACATCACGGGAGAGATTTAAGGGAGAAATCTTGTCGTAAATCTCTAAGGTATTGTCCAAGGCTTCGGGCACATCACCAAAGAGACTAGTCATTTCAGCTTTCGTCTTAAAGTAATAGTCCGAACTACTAAACTTAAATCGCTTGTCTTCCTCCAATTTGCTCCCCGTATTAATGCACAGGAGAATGTCGTGTGGTTTCCAGTCTTTTTCTTCGACATAGTGAGCATCATTTGTTGCAATTAACTTGACATCATACTTTTTCGAAAAACCTAATAACACTTGGTTGATGTCTTCCTGGCTGGTGCCACTGCCATCAATATTCTCTAGCCCCCTATGCCGCTGAAGCTCGATATAATAATCTTCACCAAATATATCCAGCCACCACTTAAGCAATGTTTCAGCTTTATCAACATCACCCCTAAGTATCGTAGCGGGAATTTCAGCCGCAAGACAACAACTACTGGCAATCAATCCTTCATGATATTGAAGTAGCAACTCCTTATCGATACGAGGGTATTCTCCATAGAGTCCCTCCATGAAGCCTAAGGAACATAGTTTTGATAGATTGCGATAACCCGCTTCGTCTTTGGCAAGCAGCAACTGATGAAATCGCCTATCGCGTTCACCCAATTTTCTAGAAAAGCTCTTCTTGTGTCTATCTTCAACCAAGTAAAATTCGCAGCCTACAATGGGCTTAATGTTTCGCTTATTGGCCTCGTGTACAAACTTGAAGGCACCATACATGTTGCCATGATCCGTCAATGCAGCACCCTTGTGTCCATCAGCCACAGCCTTATCGAGCAATGACTCAATACGTGAAGCACCGTCCAGCAATGAGTACTGTGTATGGCTATGTAAATGGAGAAAATCAGGCATGGATCGCGTGTGTTTTGAAGGTGATTAAGGGTAGTAATCTCCAGACTAGAGCCGATTTCCAAAAGTACGATTCAAACCCCACCCATGAAAATATGCACGAAATAAATCATATGATTTTCACTAACCTTATGGTACATTCACCTTACCAATTGGGGTTGCGTCACAAGGAAAGTCTCCCACCGCATACTGCAAACCATCTAGAAAAAACCGCAGCAACGCAGGATTTTCCATGCTTTGTGCATTATGTGATGGAGATGAGAAAAACACCCTTCCCTTCCCATGATCCTTAATCCACGAAATGTATCTCACCTTCTCTTCTGGTGGCTTTCTAAATCCATGGATCTCATCACACTCCATGTATAGAAGCGGTTTGAAGTTGTAGTCAAAATAGGCGCCGTTAAATAGATAAGGCTCATCGACGTGGAGAAACCCTTCGGGATCAATACCTTGTAGCAATGGATGGCTTGGATCGGTTGGCTTCACATGTATGACCTGCTGCTTGGGATGATAATCGAAACTGCCCCCGACCATCTTGCCGAATGCCTCCGATTTATTTTGCATGACTATGCCTCCATGCAGTACCATTAGTCCATGGCCGCTGCTCACATAGTCAAGTAAGTTTTGCTCTAATTCCGCAGCCTTCTCTAAGCATTGTTCATCACTAAGGGAGCCTTCTTCTTTTAACTGATCCCAGAATAGATTTCTTCTTTCGCCCACAGAGCAGTTGTTATTGAGCACAATGGCATCAAATTGATCAAGCTGCCCAGGCTCAAACATGGAAATATCTTTGGACATATGTACATTGAAAACACCACTTTTCTCAGCAATTGTCTTAACTACAGCTTCGGTGTGAGGTATGGTCCAATGCTTATAGCCAGTATGCAAGCTAAAAATGAGAATGTCTCGTTTTTCATCGACCACCATCGTGGGCTCGTCGGGTGCTAAATCTTTGATTTTTTCTAGCCAGTTGGGAGTAAGCTCCAGAGGGAGTAGATTTTGAGCGGGGCTGATATTTAAGGATAGCAAGAAGGCAAAAACCACTATGTACTTCATAATATGCAGGCTTGTATGTAATTAGCAACCTCTAAAATAAGATTTTCGTTTCCAGTTGAACTTAGTGCCTTATTTTTTTGATCGTTTCTCCTAATTGACGTACCCTACGGCAGCGCCCATCCAAACCTACGATAGTAGAGACTTTGGATTAGTCCACGAATTAGCATGAAAAGCAGTAGGGCGATCCACAGACCATCATTACCATAGTGAGGTTTAAGCAGATAATGTATAACTAGAAATATGGCGAGTGATAAAAACATGGCATTTCGCATGGTTCTGGTAGCCGTTAGGCCTATATAAATTCCATCCCATATGTAGGATAGAAATCCCACTAAGGGAAATAATATCATATACCACATGAAAGGTAATCCGGCTCTAATAACTTCTTGCTGGTTGGTAAATAATTCGTAGATGAACTTACCCTCCAGCCACAGGGCCATACTAAACAAGACTGCAAGACTCAGACCCCAGTACATGCTGTAACGTATGGCTTCTGTTACTTTGTCTCTTTGTTCGGCTCCTCGATACTTTCCTACAAGCGCCTCCGCAGCAAAAGCAAAACCATCTATTCCGTACGATACCCAATTGGTCAGTTGAAGTAGGATCACATTTACGGCCAGGATGGTAGTTCCAGCGGCAGAAGACTGACTATAGAAAAAAGCAAAGACAAAGGTCAGGCAAAGTGTTCTCAGAAACAGATCACCATTGACCATAAAAAACCGCTGAATGGCTGACCACTCACGAAAAATGGCAGCTCCGAACAAGTGGATGTAGTCTGTATACCTATGAATAAGAAGGACGATTCCTGCCAATAATCCCAAATACTGGGCAATCACGGTACCTAGTGCAACTCCAGCTATACCCATGTCATAGTGCATGATAAAAAGAAAGCTCAATCCGATGTTACAGAGATTGATCGCAATGGTGAGGTACAGGGGGTATAGGGCATTTTGCATTCCAAAAAACCAGCCAAAAAGCACATAAAGTGCGAGTGTGGCAGGTGCTGCCCAAATGCGTATGCTGAAGTAAATATGGACCAGGTCATCCAAGGTTTGGTCTACCTGCAATAGCTTGATGCTCAACCATTCTAAGGGCAGTTGCAAAGCCAAGAGGACAAGCGATAACCCCATACCTACTAACAGAGATCTACCCAAGTTATGGCTGCAGTCAGTCTTGTTGTTTGCACCATGAGCTTGTGCAGTCAGACCTGTGGTGCCCATGCGCAAAAAACCAAAATTCCAATAAATGAAATTAAAGATCATCGATCCAATGCCGACCGCTCCGAGGTGAGCCTCTGACAAATGCCCCATAAGTGCCGTATCCACTGTACTAAGCAATGGTACAGAGATGTTGCTTAGGATGTTGGGTATGGCCAACCGAAGTATTTCTTTATTCACCTGTTTTTATCGAAGTCCAAGGTGGCAAAGGTAACGTTGCCACAGAATTCTGATGCATGGTTTTGAAGTGATGCAACTAAAAGGAAATGGCAGCCGCAAATCGGTTCGAATGTAGAAAAGCAGGCCGAACTTGATTTCCGAAAGTTAGCCGAGAAAGCACACAATAGGCTTGCTATGAATTGCATAAACATTCGTATTAGTAACCATGTGTGTGCAAAATATTAAATTTACCTTTGCACTTTCCCTGACAGATCAAGATAATCAGACATCAACAAACACAGTTATACCTACCTATCAATTGACTACTGAGCTATGATTTGGCGAAATCTCATTGGCATGGCCTTGTTTTTACTAGGATGTCTCGTCCTGACCATCATAGGCCTTAGGTGGTATACACACCATGGACAAAGCTTAATCCTACCGAATTATGTGGGAGAAAAACTGGTCGAAGCACGAGAAAATGCTGAAAGGGCATCATTCGAACTTCGCATCATCGACTCCACCTTTGTGGTAGGTAAAGAAGGAGGTATTATTCTCGATCAAAACCCCAAAGCGGGAAGCAAGGTCAAGCAAAAGAGGAAAATCTACCTAACGGTCTCTAAGTCTCAGGCTGACGAGATACCTTTCCGCAGACTGCCTATCCTATATGGTAAGAGCTATGCCAGAAAGCAGAAAGAACTTGAACAGGGATATCAAATCAAATCCAAAGTCATCGGCAGAAAATATGACGCTGGAGCCCCTGATCATATTTTAGAGGTCATCTATAGGGGCAGGACCATCGTAGATGAAAAACAACGGAAAGAAGATGTAATGATAGAAAAGGGAGGCACGCTGGAGATGATTTTATCGAAAAGTTCCGGTGGCTCTTTGACGATGCCTGACCTCACGTGCAAGATGTATACAGAAGTTGCGTTTCATTTACAGACACTCAACTTGATGATGGGAGAAAATCACCAAGATGATACTGTAGAGGACCAGAACGAGGCCTACGTATGGAAACAAGTTCCCAGCGCAGGGGCAAGGGTATACACCGGCGATACGGTCCAAGTATTCCTTACGCAGGTCAGACCCGCTGATTGCATAGACCTATAGACAATCTTAGTATTTGCCGATGATGAAATGTATCCTGATTTCCGCCCTGTCCTTACTAAGTTCGTTCCTGTACAGTCAACCACTTGAAGTAGCGCTGCGCACAAATCCATCAATATACAGCAATGTCAACTCGCACAGTAGACAAGTGGATGTGCCCCAAATCAAGGTATATGTGCCCCAGGGTGGAATGAGCACCTATTGCCCTAGCCTTAGACTCATTCAAGGAGAATTAGATAGCGTTTCCTATTCTTTTTGCAAGGACTTGATATTTGGGGAGGTAATTATGGTGGACAGCTGCCTAATGTATCAAAGCAGCGGTATCAAAGGTCAGGATCTAGTATGTATGCAGCTGTGCGATATCGATGGTATATGTAGTGATTTTGAAATTGTTTTTGTCACTGTGGGATCAACCACAGTGCCATTTAGTGATGATTTTTCTTACGATGGGCCCTACCCAGATAGCAATTTATGGGTCACTGATGATGTCTTCGTTAATTATACACTGGCTGAAAACCCCCTCTCCTTAGGCATAGCCACCTTCGATGGATTGGATGATCGTGGTCGTCCATACCCCCAAGGGTCACTTTTCTCCGATGAATTGACTTCTAAATTTATTGACATTACAGAGACTCAAGATCCATTCTTGTCTTTCTTTGTCCAGCCCAAAGGAAATGGAATCAAGCCCAATACCGGGGATTCGCTCATGCTGGATTTTCGCAACAAAGATGGTGAGTGGGTCAGAGTTTGGCAGCAAGAAGGACTGCCGCGGGATTTTCCCATCAACAGAATGTCTCCCGACTTTGCCTTTCAGCTTCTGTCACTAAGTGAGGAGTTTATTCACCCATTTTTTCAGTTTCGCTTTCAAAACCGATCTAGAAATGATGGACTAAAAGAACTATGGCACCTCGAGTATGTGCGCCTGGGAGCCTCAGCAGAAACACGTGAGGTTTTTGAAGATATTGCCTTCACAGCTCCACCAAAGTCTGTGCTATCTCCTTATTCCAATATGCCCTCGAGTCACTTTGATCCCAAAGAAGTGCGTAGCAACGTGGTAAGTGCATTTTACAATTTTGACGGTGTGCCATTGGCCATGAGTGATCCAACTGTGACCATGATTTACGAAGGTCAAACCTTGATGCAGCGCACTTTGATCGAACCCGTACAAAATTGGACCCTCGAACGGGGACATACAGGCTATGATTTTGAGCTTAATGATGGCGGATCGATGAATGTCGAACTATTGCAAGAGGCGATGCAGAATGTGATTGTATCTGGAAAAAATCAAAAGGTCACCGCTCTTCTTGATTTTAGTAGGGCATCAGAAATTGTCAATGGGAATCAAAATAATCAAGCAGAAACAACGGCAACTTTTGCTAATTTTTTCTCCTATGACGATGGGTCAGCAGAGTCAGCCATTATTGATCGCGGCGGGCCTGGTGTAAGAAGCACCACTTTTGCCATAGAATTCCATACCAATGTGGAGGATCAACTTCAGGGCGTTCAATTTCAATTTCCCCACATAGAGGGAAATTTTTCAAGTCAACTTTTCACTTTGCTGGTGTGGACCGATAGCCTAGACGACACCCCTGAGTTTGAACAAAAATTTCTCAGGCCTTACTACGCCACTGAATTTTTTGATACCCTGCAAGGTTTTACTACTTATGATCTTAAGGACAGCAGCGGGGCGAAAGTTTCCATCCCTTTGCCTGAGGGCAAGTTCTATATTGGCTGGGAGCAATTGGAGCTTTCAGGGGTGAAAATACCTGTAGGATACGATATAAACTCACCCGAAGGCGCTCAGTTCTTTTACTTCAATGTAGGTGGTAACTGGATCAATGTCGATGAGGCTGGAAGTATACGTAAAGGAGCACTTATGGTCAGACCTGTTGTGGGCAACGAAGAGGTAATATCAACCCCGATTGATGATTTTGATAATTCAACAGGTAGCTTGACTCTTTTTCCCAACCCAAGCAAAGGTGTAATTCACATCCGTTCTACATTGGCCCGACCAGAACTTTGGCAATTGAAGGTCTTTGATACAACTGGAAGGCTCGTCAAACAATCTGCTTTTAAACGGAATGTGGACCTATCGAGTTTACCTCCCGGCACTTATTTTTTGCAAGCTATAAACCGTACTTTTGGTCATCAAATCAGCAAGAAATTGACACTGTTACAGTGATCGCATTGTTAGAACCTAGATAAACTTGCAATAGATATGGATATTGATGTTCAAGAACTGAGAAAAAGACTAGAAAATGACGAAAAAATCATCCTAGTCGATGTACGCGAACCTCATGAGCATGAAGCATACAGCATTGGTGGAATCCTAATACCACTGGGAGAGATACCAGCACGTGCTGAAGAACTACTTCCTTATCAAAATCAGGAGATCGTCGTGTATTGTCGATCAGGAAAACGTAGTGATACAGCGAAGAATTTCCTAGCACAATCAGGTTTTACCAATGTGCGCAATCTACTGGGAGGCATGTTGGCTTGGCAAGAAAATGAAGCAGCCCAACAATCGGAGTAGGGCAAACCGATCACGGTTCTTCCAGTGGACAGCACAGTAGACCACCTACTAAAATATTGTAGCTAATGATCACTCCTTTTCCCAAAATACCACGCTGCAGCATATTCCTGTGGTTTTAGTCTGCCTCCACCTTCAAAATAATGGGAACAATTTTACCTGAACTGCGGGTACTAACTTCAAAGCCCATCTGATTTGGACGATAAGTAATATCCGCAAAGGGGATCATATGCTTTTGTAAAATTCTGGGTAAATTTTCTTGGATCAATCCTTCCCCCAAAGCAAGAGTCTCACTCAAATACTTGATGTATTTAGATTTGATCTTCCGCTCTGAAAACAAGACTACAAGGTGATCCACTCCAGGATGAGCTACTGTCAGCACGGTCTCGTACGTCGGAATGGTCAACATGGAACCTTTGCTGAGAAGTAGTGCGGACTCATTTTCATCGGTAAACTTCTTATTATACTCCGCCGATCGGGGAAAATGCACCTCATGCTTTCCAGTGGGATCAACACTAAAGACATAGATAAATCCTCCTTCGAAATCACTTTGCACAAACAATTGAAACTGGTCGCCCACCAAACGGTTCCTCAGTACATAGTGATTTTCTTGAAGTACAACCTCTTTTTCTTTAAATAATGGTTTGTTGCCAACCCACCGATTGGTAAATAATTTAAAGCCGAAAGAACCGCCAAGGACTCGAAGATCCTGTCCAAGGTTCGGCTGGGCAGCAGTTTGAGGACTGGTATCGGCATCAAAATCAATGGGCTCGCCTCCTTGCAACATCAACGCATAAGCATGCCTGCAATAGCTGCCGAAATGACTATACCGGACCCAAATAAAACCATGTTGTCCCCAGTTCTTTCCCCAGCTGTTCATGATCTTAAATGCTCCGCTCATTTCTGGAGATATGTTCGGATCACCTTGGCCAAATTTGTCGTCATCATAGCCCACCACTACCATGGCGTGACCACCAGCATAAGTCTGATCACCGATTGTAGGAAACCAACTTTCATCTCCGTCATCGATGGCATAAAAATTATTGAGCACACGCATTCCCACGATCACGGGTTTGTCCTGAGACAACACCAATTTGGCATGACGCACCTTCGTCTCCGGGCTGGCTTTGGGATCGAACAGCCGAATATGCTCATCGATCCTATAGTCTTTAGCTTTGGAAATCAATTCTATTGGAACATCGGCACTGCAGTCATTGACATCAAAGTCGTATTCTCGAGCCAGGCAATTGCCCTGATCAGCCAGGAGTTGTAGTGCCTTCGGCATCCGCACTCCCTGGCAATCTCCATTGGCAAGTTGGTTGTATACGAAAAGGGCTGAGTTGGCATTTTCAGTGATTTGCCGCTTATCGGTCCATCCTTGTTGTAGGGCACGTTCAATGGTCATAGCGGCATATCCTGCCGACCATCCGACACAGGATGAAATATCTCCCTGATTTCGTACTTCGGGGCAATATGGTGTAAGGTCTAGTGCCCTAGGAATGGCCTTCTGACCGCCATAAATCTGCACATTGGCAGAGCTTTCGGGAACTTCAAGGTAAGATTCGTCATCCAGCACAAGTCCCATGGGATGTCTGGTTTGACCGTAGAGCATTGAGCTATAGCCCAACATAAAAATCACGAATACAATGCTTGGGATGTACCCTAACCCCCTGTTCTGTCGATAATCTAGTTGCATGAGTACGTCTATTTCGGTTGGTTCTGCAGGTGATATCCTTTATTCTTGATCATAAGAGCGGGTTTCACCTGTATGGTCTTGTATATACTATGCCTCGTTTGACAACGATCAAATATTCTGCATTCTAAATTGTAAACGCCCCTTTGTATTTTCCTCAATTTCGAAGATCGTTCCCTTCCCCATAAAAATGGATGCGAATGATCCCGCCCAATAAAAATACCATTTAAGTAGAGTTCCATAAATGTGATGTCTCTGGGATTCGTCGCTTTTACTCCGATGTACATGGTCCCACCGGCTAAAATACGTTGGTGTTTCTTAGGGTATGTAAAAGTAGCTTTGCTAATACATACCTCGTGGGATGAAGCCGTTTGACCATGGATGTTTTGCAGTAGAAGAACAGTGCATAAAAATAGGTAAGACAGTGGTTGTTTCATAGTATATCTGATCAATTAGGCAAAGAAGAAGGCTTCCAATGATATGTGGAATATTGCCGGCCAATTGTCCTGATAAAAGGACGATTTCTTTTATGTGCTGAAGTAGAAATAAAAAACCTTCTCAGCTTCATATAAACTGAGAAGGCCCAGACTGGGTGGATGTCTGTTATATGATGGACCCTCATTTTGAGGGTGAATGATTTTCAAATGATCTCAAATTGGATTAGAGTATTTTTAATCGCTTACATAGAATAGTATGATGGCGAGTCATCATTGTCCTTTGTCTAATATGGTCTTAACAGAATTTTAGGACAAAAAATAGAAGCTGTGGAAATATTCGGGTTGGATACCTAAATCGAGCATCCTGGATTAGGAGGGACGAAGGAAACTACGGGAAGTTATGACTAATGGAAGATCAACGAGGCTCAGGTGAACATACGCGACCGTCCATTGGAGGGTATTATAGTTTCTGTTTGAAATTAATTCGAGCAAGTTCCGTATTTCGAAAGACTCCTTGATATCTATCATCGACCTTCCTTCGTATTTTAAAGACCTGGCTCTTACAGCACTCAAGATGGCTATAGTTTTTACTTCTAAACTGTATCAGGCAGCCAGCGAACTAACATATTGCAAGAAACTAGTGAATGTACTCCGGAAAATGCCAACTTCATAAAATGAGTCTATTTTGGATAAGATTTGCACTTTTACGAGATTAGGTGTTGCCTGAGTATCAGCAAGTGCAAAGTATGATGGGTATGTATCCAGCAGTGACGCAGTTATTGTGTGCTAGGATAAGGCGCAGGTGCTCTTGTATTGCAGAGATATACAAGAGGTTCTGTAACGCAATACTGGTGCAAAAAAACAAGTCAAACTGGATAGATATTTATCAGACATTGCACTAACTGAGAAAAATGGAGAGATTGCCAAAAGAGCCATTTTTGATTTGGCGACCTTTTCGGAGTGGATTCACTGGTGGTCCTCACTGCTCTTTGGTGAAAGCAAAAAACCTCCTGAGCAATTTTCAGCTCAGGAGGTCCGGCTTTCATTTCAGCCGTGAAGGATTGAGAATAAGGCTATGAATTATTGTGTTTCTTAATAACTATACTTTTGTAGATCGTATGCTTCTCACCGCACTTGTCTTTGATGACACACTTCAATTTATAGTAGCCAGGCTTCAAGTGCTTTAGGTAGCTGTCAGATCCGTTCTTTCCCCACTCATATGGATACTTACTTTCTTTGCGAATGTACTTTCCATCGACATAAAGCTCCATGTAAGCAATGTGCTTGTAGTTAGCTGGCTTTACTCGTACATACAGCCCTTTGCCGTAGTTGATGGCATTGTATTTTGGATATTCATACCAAGACTTCCAGTTGCATACGTTATCATGTCCATTGTCGTGGCAATCTCCCCAGCACCTCACTTTGTGACAGTTCTTAATTTCGTGGTGATTGTCTGTTTTGCAGATCAATTTACCGCTGCAAGTGTACCAGTAAGGTGTGTGAGAACCACATTTAACTATTCTAAAATAGGTCTTACCATTCTTCTTGTACTGACATACTTTATATCCGTTTTTGAAAGGACTACACCAGCTCATATGAAACGGATTGCTGAATGTGCAATCGTCCTGGTTACCTCCACCACCATTGTGGCCACCTTTCACATAAAAAGTACAGTAGATATAGTGAACTTGACCACATTTATCTTTGATCTTACACTTTAGCTTGTAAGTGCCGGGATGCATATTCTTCAACTTGTGGTCTCCACCTTTGCCCCACTCATATGGATAACTGCTCTCCTTACGGATATACTTATTATTTACATACAGTTCCATGTAGGCGATGTGCTGATATTTCTTTGGTTGTACTTTGACATATACATTTTTGCCTGCGGAATAGGATTGGTTTTTCTTGGGATACACAAAGTAGGAGTCCCAATAACAATGACCAAATGATGATTCAGTGTTGTCAGCATTGGCTTGTACTGAAAACATCGCTACCAACATCACTGAGAAGAATAGGATTAAATTTTTCATGATATAGAATTTTTGTTTGATTTCTGTTTGAAAAAACTTGAATACTGATTACGTCTTAGTGTGAAATCAAAGCCGTCTATTGTCCTTCTCGATCACATTTCTTAACATTTTCTTAACATTTACAAAGGGGGATTCATATGGAAAAGACAGCACAACCAACTTATTATCAGCTGTTTGCAACATTACTATGCATTTTGTCCATTGAGTGTAATATTAGGGCATCACGTCAAGATCCTTGATGAGCAGCTATGACAATGAAGGAAGTGACACCACTATATATAGATGTGCGAGGTATGTATGGGTCGACTTAAAAAGTGTACTGATTTTGGATCCCTCCAAGGAAAGTGCATAAAGACGGTGGTTATTGGATCAGTACTGATATGCGCATGGGAAATCTATGCCACCATATGATGTTGGCACTTGGTGATCATGGATCAAAAACCCATCTAAGCATCATGTCACATTTGGTCTTGAAAATAATATCTTGCTAAAAGAGGACATTTAAGAATCTAAATACACAGATAGATGACAAGCATAACAAATGATGCTTCCTTGATAGAAGACATAAAGCTTGGTGGAGTAAAAAGACAAAAAGCTATTGCGATGATCTATGCCGATTCAAAATTAAAAAGTCAAGTAATTGCCTTCGCCACTAGTAACAGTGGAGACAGCAACGATGGAATTGACCTTTTTCACGAAGGCATCATTGCACTGGATGACAACATCCGGAAAGATAAATACCGGGGTGAAAGCAGTCTGAGTGGATATCTATACTCGATTTGTCGGTTCATTTGGCTGAACAAACTCAAAAGAAACAAGCGCATGGTCTACACTGAAAACGAGAGCGAACTTGATCAGGTGCAGTACGATACTCCTGAAACATTGTCGTTAGCTGATGAGCAAAAGCAAGTATTAAATACCTTATTGGATAAGATAGGCAGCAAGTGCAAACAAATATTAGAGTTGTGGAAACTGTCTTTCAGTATGGAGGAGATTGCCGAAAGAGTGGGACTTGGAAATGCCGGTATTGCACGTAGGCAACGCTACAATTGTTATCAAAAACTACTTAAGGTAGTAGATGAACATGCAGAATTAAGAAATACATTAAAAACAAACTGAGATGATTAGTCAAGGAAAAATCGATCTAATCGAACAATATTTAAACAACGAGTTGAGTGAAGCAGATCGATCCGGTTTGGAGCAAGATCTAGCTACAGATGCAGAGTTGGCCGCCGAATTTAATCGGCGCGAAACAGCCCACATGGCCATGGACTTCATGATCGCAGAAAACTTGCGTGCTGAACTACGCACCCTAGAGGGCACGCAAGCAAAAACGATTACGATGGCTCCTAGGCGACGCAGACTATACCCCTTGGCTATTGCCGCCAGCCTGATTATTTTGATTGGTGCACTCTTCATGATTCAAGGTGGTGGTTCAGATCCTGCCGCACTGGCAGCTTCACATTATACAGCTCCTGATTTTACATTCAGAAGTGGAGGAGATGACATTCCAACTGAAATAACAAAGGGACTACAGGAACTGAAGGACCAAGACTATGTAAGTGCCATCAATACTCTTTCTCAAGTAGACACCGATAGTCCGTTTGAGGTCTTAGCTACATATTATATTGGACATGCGTATTTTGCAGCAAAGGATTTTGCACTGGCTCAGTCGCAGTTTGAAAAGGTGGTAGAGGCAGGAGACATCAGATATTCCGAAGATGCAGAATGGTATGCCCTACTA
Source organism: Saprospiraceae bacterium (assembly GCA_013001595.1). Lineage (GTDB taxonomy): Bacteria > Bacteroidota > Bacteroidia > Chitinophagales > Saprospiraceae > JABDMH01. Next base: position 155,607 of record JABDMH010000042.1, read on the forward strand.
AGCTGTCTGGCACAGGAACAAACTTGTGCTGTACCACTGGAGCAAATCAGAAGTGATATCCAACATCCCTATCAAAAACAAGCCGAAGAGATCAGTGACAAACTGAATTAATACATACTTTCTATTTACCAAACCTACTAAGTGATGAAAAAGAGAACAAACCTTTTCACCCTCCTTTTGCTGCTCGTAAGTGGCCTAGCCCTGCAGCTGAAAGCTCAATCTGTCTATCAAGAACAGATCAAAGAATTGGAAAATGCCCTCGAAGAAACATTTGATCCCGAAAGCCGGGCATTGCTTCTGGGCGAGATTGAATCGATCAAACAAAATGAAAGGTTGGCACCCGCAGTAGAAAGAGAGCGAAAAGTGCTGACTTTCGAAAATCAACTCAACTACTTCAGAGGTGTAATGACCGAGAGCGATGAGGTGGCTATCGTAGCCATGGAACATAAGAATGTCGACAAAGCCTTGTATGGATTTTTGCAGACAGATTTTATGCATAAGTACCGCAGTCTCAAGATAGAAGCAGAAAGTTTGGCAGCCACCTTCAAAGCGCAAGCACTGCAACTCCCTCCTAAGGATGTAGCCAGGGTAAAAGTAGCCTACACACGCGTCGCCGATGACTTCAATCGATTCCTGGTGCAGATCAAGCGGGATTTTATGGATAGAAAAAAACTAAAAGTAATTAAGACGAGTAAGGAACTGTATGCAAACTCATTGCAGTACCAACTGAGGGAACTTCAAGACAGCTACTCTCAAGACTTTGAGCGCGTGGTTGCGGAAGTGACTGGCAGTGACATGTATGCAGCCATCCCGCTAGCCAGTATTCTCGGTCTCATCAAATTGGCCAAAGACTTTACGGAATACCTGATAAGGGCACACTATGAAGCCAGACGTGTAAAGGAAGAACATTTGAATCAGTTCCTTATCGAACCCTACAGCTTCAGAAGTTGGTTCGAGATCGAAATGCTCGAGGGGGACATCTACAATACTTTTGATAATTCTAATGAAATGTACTCCGATCAGGAAGAAAGCTGGGAAGAGGATATGGATCCATTCGTAGATGATGCACCCAGTTTATCACGTAAGAAATCTTGACGAGATTCCTCGGAGGAGAACCGCTAATTGAAGCAAAAAGAGATGGTTTAACAGCCCTTTGCAAAAATTTTGCACCATCTTTGATGCACACTTACTAACTTACTTCACAAGATTTTAAACAACCACTTGCCATATGTTTTTGCGTACAATACTACTGATACTGGCACTAATTATTGTGACTCCAGGTCTAATTGACGCCCAAATCTTGGATGCCATAGATGTGCATTTGAACATCCATGAAAAGACGGCAGAATCTACCATGGGACTGGCCGAGGCAAGATTGCAGATTTCAGATATCGGTGAGGTGCAAACAGACAAGAACGGATCATATTCTTTTACTTACCCAGTTCGTAACGAAGTGGATCCTGTCATCTCGATATCGCTGTTGTCCGATGGGCATAAAATGCTAAAACCAGTAGACGGGTCGATTCAACTCGACGCTACAAGAGAAGAAATGTACATTGATTTTCTAGTGGTAAACATGGAAGATGAAAGTCCAGCCTTTAAAAAGAGAATCGTAGATCTTGAAAACAAAATGGCAGCCCTCAGGGCAAAAAACAACTTGACCGTCAGGCAATTGAATGCACTAAATAACACTCTGGTAGACACGATTCTTTTCTTTGAAGCCAATCGCCGTGCTTTGGAGAGCGAGATTGCCAACTATGAGACACTAACCGATGAACAACGACGAGAAATCTCTACGTTGAATCAAAAGATCGGATCTCTTGAGGAGCAAGTAGATCAATTAACCAGTGATTTGGAGATTGCACTGGAGGAGAAATACTTGCGACAAAATGAATATTTCACCAATGTATCATCGAATCTGATGGCTTACCTTAGAAAGGCAAAGGATTTACGCGATCATCTGCCTTTTATCGCCGATTATTTCAATTCACCTGCTGGCTTCGAACATTTCGATAAAGACATTAAAGCCTACAATAAAATTTGGGAGAATTTTGACAATAATCGCATGGCCTACCTCGAGGGGGTAGGCAGGTATTGGGAAAATCAAAAAGCCGAGAAAAACCTTGAAGAAGTCTTTGACTTCCTCGTAAAAGGGATTCACCAGAATCAAATACTGACGGTTATCAGAAATATTAATACAGAACTTCACAAGCAGAAACCACGAAAGGCTCAAAAAATAGCCACACTCTCACATGAAGATATGACTGTCAACATAAGAGCCCTAGAAAAACAAATAAATCGAACCCTGTCTCAAATGCGAAGATCGATCTAGATGATCTAGCAAAAATAAAATCGCAATGAAAAAAACAACGACAATCTACACATTTCTATTCAGCCTAGTAGTGGTGTTGTATAGCTGCAATCCTGACTGTGACTCTGTTATTAATATGAATGTTGCCATTGCTTCTGCTGATGCCATCCTAGCTGATCGTGAGAACCAGATCTTGTTAAAATCCTCTCCACCCAATTTTCTGGAAGGCAGGAAGGTCTTCATGGATAATCCTTCCAATAGATCGGAGAGGATAACTATCGATGAAGAAAACACTTTTTTTGACACCACCTTAAATGGACTGGTCGTCACAATTCCGGAGTCTATGGCCACAGTGGGCGATCCCTCCATTTATGTCGATGACCCTGACTGCTCTTCTGATGTATTAGTTGTTCAACCGCTGCAAATTCGTACTCAGGATTTCTTCTTTTTCAGTGATTTATTTATTGTGCCGCCTATTCCCATTGTTATTATTCCACTTCCGGCTGTGACACCGCCTGCCGGCATTACCAATGCTTGGATCGCGCCCTATGAGCGCAGCTATTGCATTTGGTTTGTTCCTGAACTAGATGACCAAGGAAATGAGTTAAATGAACTGAGAACTTATCTGCCTGGTATTGATGACGATATAAAAAAGGTCAATCCAGCCTTCATGCTCGGCAGCCACGAATTTGTCGTATGTGATGCCGTAGGAAGACATGAGAATGCCGATAAAAATCCTGTATCGGGGTTTGTGGACAAAGAAAATGGTATGATCGAAATCAAAATCGATCGCACTAGCAAGGGATTAGACATAGAACGTTTTAGTGGCATGTTCGTTGACGACGATCAATTGCCTGATAGCGACGAATGGCGCAACGGATTTGCAGGTTGTAATACGCAGATAAGTGATGATCGCAGGTTGGAATTCATGTTGCTGACTTCACAATCTACTGGTGCGCAACTCCTGATGATTAAAGCCCTGAACCTTTAATCATTTATCCATGCCCATTCAGAAAACAACGCGAAAGAAAAAATCACCACTCATCCCAGGAGTACTGTTGCTGCTTTGTGCTGCTATCTACTTCCTTTATCCTGATTCGGTGCAAAATGATTCAGGATGGAATGGGACATGGGCTTTTTATTATTTCTATGAAAATGATTCTTCGTTGACCTATACCGGGCAAGTGCATCTGTCGGAGAGAGACTCTCACAAAATCGATATCAGGATCAAAGCACCGAAGAGTAGCCGATATCAAAAGCCTACTATTACCATAATCTCACACCAACGCAATATCCTCGAAGGTCAAATCCTTTATGATCAATTTAAAATAAATGGTGGTCACCCCAAAGAAACATTTACTTGGGAATTGTCGGAAAATAGCTTTTCTGGCACAGGTCAATGTATTGCACACTGTGCAGAAGGGACTGAAGGAATTGATATTAGCTGGTTTGGAGAAAGAGCTGAAGAAAATTAAATAGCCAATGAAAATTAGACTAAAAATATTCATGCTTCTCTACTGCTTATTGCAGTTATTTTCTTTGGATATTCAGGCACAGAAATTTAAATACTCTATACCTGGGTTGGATACTTTACAATCTAGTTTTATTGTGGGAGGTGGTGCAGCTGCTGTATTGCGTTCTGGTGAAGCGGAAATCATTTCCAGTAATTCTCTGGCATCTTATTGGATTGCCTTTCATGAAAATGGAGAAAATTCTCCCATTTTAGATCGTTTGAGAAGCACCCAATTCGCTTCGGAAAACACGATATTTTACAGCGTATCCGCCACAGGTCGAGTCGATGTCGGCTTGCAATTTCGCTATGCCAGAGTACGACTAGATAATGCAGCCAGCAATTCAATGTTCAAGGTGTTTGAAGGTAAGGATAAAAGTTCAGGCCAAAGCAACGCTCCCTTCGATGAAGTTATCAAATTAGATCAGTCTTTTGGGCGAATGGCCAATGTGGGTCTTAGGTTTAGATTTAAACCCCTATTGCATAAACCGGCATTGGTGGTGAATGGTGGTTACACACTAGGTACGGTAAAGGACAAAGTAGAACAGAAACAATTAAGTGCCGACAGAGACATTTTTGATCTGGGTGCCACCTATTTTCAAGACATCTCCACCAATGTTTTTTATTTCTTCGGAGCATCAATCAGAGCTTACCTGCCTAGCAGTGTAACCTCCGAATCCTTGTACAATACGAATCTTAATTTTTTCCTCATCCAACGTAGCAAGAACAAGAAATTCACTTATTACCCCGGCATATCATACAGCTTGAGTTTCAAACCATCCCAGTACGATGATCATCCATTAATTAAGACGGCAGATTTTCTTTTTGCCATAGGTGGTGTTCAGTATGCATTTAATAAAGATTACAACGTTTTCGCCACTGCTGGATTTCCGCTGATCGTCAATTTGACACGACCGCAACAGACCATTGTGCGAGCGTCCTACTCTTTACTATCCCTTGGATTTAGATTTGGTATCTAGTGGTGGTTTGCTGATTATCTCTATATAGTACCCGTTCGAATTAGATTTACAACACGGTAGTGGTTAGCTCCTATCTTGACTCGAGCTTATTAAGACGGTCGTACAGCCCTTGAATCGTTTGTTGCTGCTCTTGTATGGCAGCGGTCAACCAGGGAATAATCTGGAGGTAATTCACCGAAAGTACTCCTTCCTTATCTTGATGTACCAAACTGGGCAATACTTTTTCAAGATCCTGTGCAATAAATCCATATTGGCGGCCATCACCATCTAGACTTCCTTTGAGTGTATAGGTTGTTGGAGTCAAGTTTAGTATCGTCGGTATTGCTCCATTCAATGATTGGATGCTTTTCTTCAAGCGTCTATCAGAGGGAGTGGTCAGTGCACGCACTTCCATGGTGCCATATACTTCTAAATCTCCACCAATGTCAACCCTCCCTTCAACGTTCAGACTTTTTCTGATTTTGACCTCACTGGAATCAACTATTAAATTAAAGTGGTGAGGAGTTACAAGCTTTCCTGCAGAAAACTCGTCGATTACTTCCACCATCCGATGCAGTTTGATTCCCTTATACCACAAATGCATCATCTTATGCGAACTATCCAGTGCTGGCTCATAGGAGTAGAAATTCATAGAGTCTCGATACACCATATTGGGATTCATTACTTGGTTAAAATCTTCCATGAAAACTATTGGCTCATGGCAACCTCCCGAAATACCGAGGTCTGAATAAGAATGTACTTCCCAATGGGCAAGACAACCGACATCAAAGAATAATTGGCAGATCGGTTTTGAAGGATCATTGCTCTCAATAGCCAAACTGCCATTAATACCATTTGCATAAATATCTGGTAGTGTGTATGCAAGCTTCACGCTGTACATTTCATTAGGCTGCAGCACAATCGGGATGTCGACCTCTATACTGAAGACTGCACCATCAATGGCTGTCGTGCGAAGGCTATATATTGTAAGTGCATCGATTCCTTCATTCTTCAGCGTTACAAACAGACTGTCCGCTCCTTGATGATAGAATATATAGTAGCTGGAGTCACAGAAATACTGTTGCTCTGCACTGTGATTATGGTCATTGTGGTAGCCATCTGGTGTGATCCAAAGGGTCAGATCAGGCTGAGCTTGCAAAACAAAACTGTTCACAAGAAGCCATACAAACATAGGTAGATACTTCATAAGTCTCTTGATTTTCATCAAACCTAGCAGGAACCATCTTTTAAAACATCCCCTGAAACTGGGATTATATAGTTGCAAGACGCCAATGAATGCGACTACGATCGCAAAGTGCAAGTAAGAACCAATATAAGGTGTCGGGCTTGTTTACGCACTCATGGGCTTTTCAGAAAGGGAAAACTATACCTTGTCAGATGCTTTTCTTATGCTTACTACTGAAAAAATGATTAGGATCAAAAACACTAAAATCAGGAAAGGCCAGAGCTGCAGAAATGAGGAAAATTCGATGGCTTCCATACTTCCCACAACCATAAAAGATGACCAATAGAATGGGTGTGCCCGGTAGTGAGATCCTTCCGTAATAAAAGAGGTGACCGCTCCTTGCAGTGCACGATGTTTGCGGTTTCCTGCTTTTATTTCCTGCAAGAAGTTATGCATAAGGACTTGAGTCGTTTTGTCATTAATGTTCCATCGCGTTGCTAAAAGGCTTCTGGCTCCAGCAAAAGAAAAACCTCTAGCAATACTGGCAATGCCATCTCCCAGATATAGGCGCCCTGCAGCAGTCTCGCAAGCACTCAGAATGATTAGGTCTGCAGGAGCAGATAAATTGTATAGCTCTCGCACATACAGCAGTGACTGGTCCGGAGGCTTATTGTTGATATCTTCAAAAGCAATGAAGGAAAAATCATCTTCTTGACCGTTGGCCAACGCGTGTGTGGCCAAATGGACGATGCGATAATTGGATTGAACGGAGAGGAACGCTTCTTTACTCGCTTCTTCTGCAAGTAAAATCCTACCCCCAAGGGTTGCTTTTGCCGCCGCCACTTCCTCCTGATTGTGGACCAATGGCAACAAGCCCTCAGGTGAATTTCCAGAGAATGTTGGAGCCATTCCGAGATAAGGTTTTAGCCCAGTTGCTCCTTCTTTGTCTTGCATCTCCACCAATGCTCTAACCGAATAATTGTAGCTGATTGGATGAGATTTTATCAAATAGGGAAATTCACGAAAATGCTCCTTATCAGGAACATCGTCAGTCAATAGAGACTCAAAAGGCAGCAATGCAAGTTGACCATCGGGCACAATGATAAGTGACGATTGAAGAAGGACCTTAATGGGATCGATGAGTGCTTCTCTGAGGCTGGTGGCAGTACGAATATAGATATCTATATTCTCCTCAAGCTGATCCGTGGATACATGGGGAAATTCCTGTATACTTTTCAAATAGTTGTTACAAACACCAAAGAAAGAGGGGCCAATGCGGACTTTCCTTACCTGAAAATTATCGCTATTGATCAGAAATATGAGCACATAGTCTTCCCCTAAGAAATAGGAGATTAGTGATTCATCGTCCTGAATCAGGTGTTGCTGAATGTGTGCAATAGTGGGTGGAACAGTCTCATATTGAAGGGCATGATATGCAGGATAGCGCTCGGCCAGTTCTTGGATTCTACTAGATAATTCCCTTTTACTCCAGAGAAGTGCACTTTCCAGAGAATCCAATGAACCCAGGCTGTTCATATGCTCGGAGTGCTGAAGCAAAAATCTATTTTTTTCGAGGTTCGCTATCTGATGCTCAAGACCGCTTATCGAGTCCAACTTACTTTGTGGGATATTCAAGAATGAATTTGCTTTCGCTTTTTGTAAAGCCTCTAAGAGTAAAACACCTTTACTCTTTTCTGTGTATTTAAATGCCAAGTGCAGGTGGCGAGCTTCACCTGAAAGGGAAAACAAGTCGTAGCAAACTTGGATTCCTTGATCGTACACATGATGGGCCACCGTCAATAAATCTCTTTTGGTATCCACAGACTTATACATCGACCTCAAATGATCAAAGAGGACATCCAATTGCTCATAGACATCCGCCGCACGCTGAAGCCAGATAGATTCCTTCTTCTCTTGATAAAAAACCCGATAAACTTCAGCTTTTCTGTATAACAAGAATAAGAGTGACCGAAAGTCGTTGACCAACAATAGCTCAGGATCCGTTTTTATATCATACCTGACAGCCAGTGCGCAAGAATCAAAAAACTGTAGTGCTTCCTGCATGAGCCCACGATTAAAATGATTCATGCCAATATTGAAGTATGTCTGTGCTACATCTGGATGTTGTAAGCCCAAATATTCTTTTCTCAAGTTAAGCGCCTTGGCATAATAGTACATAGCCATCTTCTGTACGTCCATGTTGGTATAAGCATTGGCCATATTATTGTAGCATAACGCCTTAGCTAGCAAATCGACGCCAAACCTAGCAGCTGCCTCTTTATACATGGCAATGGCAGGATCCCAGGCTCTCAAGTCGCTTTGGACGTTTCCCAGATTTACAAAAACATCAGCTATTTGCTTTTGAAAGGCGTCACCAGCCCCCGTATAGGTTCTTTTTGCTTCATTTAATAAATCCAGGGCCTTACTGAGTTCGCCCATATCTTGATGACACAAAGCCAGGTTATTTAAACTTTGGGCATATTTAACCTGAGTCCTCGGCAGATCTCTTTTACGAATACTAAGAGCCCGTTGATGGTAGTCCCTAGCTTGAGCAAAATCCCCCACACCTAGGTAGGCTACGCCCAAGTTATTAAAGACATCTCCAACCTTTTCATGCTCACCTCCGAATATCGCAACCCGATAATATAAGGCACTATCCAAGTATGGAATGGCAGTCAAGAAGTCTTTCACTACCAAGTAGTAATTGCCTAGTTTCTGTAAAACATCCGCCCTATATGCACTTCCGATGTCATTAGATTTGATCACATCGTACGCCTGCTCATAAGCCTGCTTAGCAAATTTGTAGTCGAATAATTCTAACTGACAATCACCAACGATTTGCCAGGCGACAACGGTTTCCTCTACCGGTTTCTCATCCGCTACTTTGGCAAACAAACTGGCTTTATGGAGTGCCTCGGTCCAATGCTGCTGTTCGCATAAGATCAGTGCTTCACAGATTGCAGGACGATATGTACAGCTATCTGATGATACAGATCCAGAGAGATGCCATGAGCTCAAGAAAAGCCAGCACCAGAATATGCAGCGCATAAAATTGTTTTACAAAATAAGATCTCAGCTAGGACATTATGCTTCTCAAGAACACTATTAGGCGAGAACTCCTGTGAACCTTCATTCAAAATTAAAATATCTTTACGGCAAATCAGGGTCTCCGTGTTCTGAATGGTTATTATAATTTAAGTTATGACACTAAGGAGAAAACTTGTTTTATTGTTTTTACTTGCCTGCGGCCAAATCTGGTCTCAACCCAGCATCAGCTTGCTGGCCAATTGGGATTACAAGAGAAAAATTGATGGCATTGAGCGCATTCATAAAGTCATTTCCTCATCTGGTGGTGACCTGATCGCAGTAGGTGAAGTGATCAGCGCTAAGTACGATGACATGGACGGACTTTTTATCGTGCTGGATGCCATGTCAGGCGCTCCGAAAGCCTGGAAGAGAATTGGAGGGGCTGGCGATCAAGCCATTAACGACGTAGTACAAAACCTCGATGGTACATTCACAGCCATAGGATCTACACGGCGAGAGGGTCGACCCAAGGTGGGTTGGATCACAAAGCTGGACATTCTAGGTGAGCTCATCGATCTCAAAGAACTGTCTCTTAAAGAAAGCCAATTACAGCGCCTAGCCATTAATGAACAAGGAGATATGATGATGGCTGGCGTACAACACCTATCAAAAAAAGTCAGCGTTCCCATTCTTTTTGCCATGGACCAATCGCTAGAAACAAATAGAATAATATCCGATGGTACACTTCCCTCTAGTGTTCAATCAATCGCAGCTTCCCCTCAAGGTTTCATGCTGTTGGGAAATACATCCATAAAAGACAGAGTACACCCTGGACAAATCTGGTGCCGCTTGGTAGACATGCAAGGAAATAACACAGGTCTTGATGAACTGCACTTCGGCGATAAAGGTCAATTTGAAGCATCAGGGATAGCAGCTACATCAGACGATGGGTGGATCATTACTGGTACAGCCATTGCCTCCAAGCAAGGAAAGTCAGATATGCTATTGATCAAAATCAATGGTGCTGGTGAAAAAATCTGGGAAAAAACTTATGGTGGAGCCGCACCAGACATCTCTATAGACGCAATCGAATTGTCAATCGGTGGTTTTGCCTTATTGGGCCATACTTGGTCTCATATGCCCATTGCCCGATTTTCAAATATTCAATTGGTAATAACAGATGTACAGGGCAATCAGCTAGATGACGACATCATTCCCATCAGAAATGCACAAGGTGACCAATACGGGTTTTCACTTTGTGAGTCTCCAGCTTCTCGAGATATTGTAGTGGTCGGAAATGATATGGCCGATAAACAAAGGAAGAACACCTTCTTAAGCTCCATAAGCTATTTCAGCCAAGATTTGACCACACTACCCAATGAAGAGGAAGAAACATTCGGAGCTTCTGCAGAGGGATTGTTAAAGATTTCTCCCAGTAGTTTCTTTGATGCAAATCAGAATCACGTGCTTGAACAAAGTGAACGTGGATATGTAGAGGTCAAGTTGAGTAATGAGAGCTCCAATGCCCAAAGAGATGTGATTGTAAATGTCACTTCTGATGCCGAACTTTCTTATTGGAAAAAGGTCTATTTGGGAAATCTGGGCGCTAACGAGACTAAAAAAATCCGCGTTCCTGTCGTGGCTTTTGACAAGCCACAGAAAGGCAACTATACATTGCAGCTTGGCATTCATGCGAATGGTAAATTTATCACCAGCGGTACCGCCCAATTGGCGACCAACCAACCAAATCCTGCAGACCTTATCGTCAATAGATACCATTTTACCCCAGGAGATAAACCAGCACCAGGTCAACCCATCATGCTCAAGGTGGAGATCACAAATAATGGAGGTGCCACCTCTGACGCACTAATGGCTGACTTTGAGCTGCCTGCTGGTGTCGAAGCACAAGCTTCCCAACGTATACAATTGCCCGCTCTAGCACCTCACGAAAAGCACACCCTGTCTTTCGGTTTTACCTACAGAGAAGATTTCGAACATGAACATATTCGTGTCGCACTAACAACCAATTCGACTAAAGATGTCGTTGGGATCAAACGCACCTTTGATCTCAAGATATCAGATAAGTCTCAAACTCAAAGGGCCCTTGTAAGCAATGTAAGTGAAAATACAGCACATGAAATATTTTGGGTCAGTCATGATGTAGACGAATTCCGAGCGGTAGAAGTCAGCAAGAGCAATGTCGATTTGAAAGTCATTGCCGTTTCCAGTGATCCACTCTCCAAACAAAACTTCGCGGTAATGATCAATGGCAGAAGATCACAAGGACAAAAGCTCGACGAAGCACAACTAAAGCCTGCCAAAGCTAGCAGCTCTGGAAGGATGCAACATTCGTATACCAATACGGTCCGATTGTCCGAAGGCATCAATGAAGTTCAGATCGTGTATTACGCAGCGGATGGAAAGACAATCATTGGAAAAAGCACGCCCGTTAGTTTTCACTACATTCCAAAGGATAAACCCAATTTATATGTGCTTTCGATTGGCGTAGCGCATGATGACTTGGCTCATACAGTCAGCGACGCTCAGGATTTTGCCAATATGTATGCAAAATTACGCGATGATCGAGGTAGAGGATTCAAAAAAGTAGAGGTCATCCAATTGCTATCAGAAGCAGAAACCAGCGAAAATAATATCAAGAAGGCATTCATTAACCTATCCAAAGATCGGAGAATCAAAGACAATGATCTAGTAGTCGTATTTCTCTCTTCTCACGGGAAAGTGATCGATCGCGATAGATATGTACTCTTGCCGTCAGACTACGACCCACGATACGAATCCCTAAGCACCATAGATTTTAATGAAGACATACTCAAACAACTGCGAATGGTCGATGGCAATAAGCTCGTCTTTATTGATGCCTGTCATAGTGGTAGTGCGGGTAGTAGATCTTTTTCTGATGATGCGGCCAGCCAGGTTATGAACGACTTGATTAAGGCTACTTCTGGTATGGAGATATTTGCCTCTTGCAGTGATAAGGAATACTCCTATGAGGATGAGTCTTGGGGAAATGGAGCTTTTACCAAAGCGATTATAGAAGCATTCAATAACACGGAAGTAGAGATCGAAGGAAGGAAAACCTCTGCAGACATATATGCTATCAAGAATGGACAAAAAACAGCAGGAGCTGACGGTGTGATTACTATCGAGGAATTGAAAGCGTTTGTTCAAAGTCGAGTACCCTATCTTGTCAAGCACACAAAAAATAAACCTCAACACCCAACTAATAAATCGACTGACCTGCTACCTGAAGAGATGGGCATATATATGGTGAGTAAATAGTAGATGTAGCGCAATAGTCTGAGAGGCTATGAGAATGCACTATCGCTCACCAAAAACTTCATCATATAGATCATTGATACTTCCCACATGTCTGATCTGGATCCTCTCAGGCTCAAAATCCATGTTCTTTGCGTGGTATCTAGAGATAAATATTTTGTCAAATCCAAGTCGTTCTGCCTCGAGAATTCTTTGCTCCAATCTGTTCACAGATCTGATCTCACCCGATAGACCGATTTCGCCCGCAAAACAAATGGTATGGGCCAATTCAATGTCTTCCAATGAAGAAACTAAGGCACACAGAACTGCCATATCGATGGCAGGATCTGTCACTCTTAGACCGCCAGCAATGTTGAGAAAAACATCGGATTGTCCGAAAAAGAGGCCACACCGTTTTTCTAGCACGGCGAGAAGCATATGTAAACGTCGCATGTCAAAACCAGTAGTAGAGCGCTGTGGCGTCCCATAGACTGCACTACTGACGAGGGCTTGCGTTTCAATCAAGATTGGCCGTTGTCCTTCCAACGTTGCACCCACTGCATTGCCACTTTTGATCGCATCATTTTGGTTAAGCCAAAGCTTTGAAGGATTGATCACTGCATTGAGGCCACCTTGATTCATCTCGTAAATACCAAGTTCGTCGGTAGATCCAAATCTATTTTTTATGGTGCGCAATAGTCGAAAGACATGATGGCGATCGCCTTCAAATTGGAGCACAGCATCGACAATATGCTCCAGCACTTTCGGACCAGCTATGCTACCATCCTTGGTAATGTGACCGATTACAATTACGGGAATTTGTGTCTCTTTCGCCAATCGCTGCAACATGGTCGTACTGTCCCGTACTTGAGTAATGGTGCCAGGGGCTGAATCCAGTTGCGAGGAATGTACTGTCTGAATTGAATCTATGATCAATAAGGAGGGTTCGAGCTTTTGAACCTCTAAGAGGATGCGTTCCAAGTTGGTCTCAGCCAACAAATAACAGTGGTCTTGAATGCCACCAATCCGATCCGCCCTAAGCTTAATTTGTTGGGCACTCTCCTCTCCAGATACATATAGTGTTTTACCTTTCCAGGCCATTGCCACTTGCAAAAGTAAAGTAGATTTACCGATACCTGGGTGACCACCGATCAGTAAGATTGAACCCGGCACGATACCACCACCAGTTACGCGGTCAAACTCGGAGTCACCTGTGAGCATTCGATCTACTTGTAAAGACTGCACTTCACTGATGGGGATGGGTTTCGCTGGCACATTTTCCTGCTCCCCTATCTTCCAGGCATGACCAGCTGAAGCCGCCAGTTGTTGTTCTTCATGATACGTGTTCCATGCATTGCAAGAGGGGCAATTGCCAATCCACTTTGGAGAATTGGCACCACACGAACTGCAGACGAATTGCGTTTTTACTTTCTTTTTCAAATGACTATATTTCCCTGACCCCAAGAAGCGTTCAGCACTTACGAAGGTAAAAAACGGTTGGTTCTTACTGCGACACATCTCTATGTCGCTGGAGCGCTAATATGAATTTTTTCAAATTATCAGTCTGATTTTCAAACACTTAGTTGTTTGACGAATCTTTTTGCCCTTTTTTTCACCATTTCTTGTGGTTTCCCTAAGTGTCGTGCGTCATATGTATGAAAATCACCTTTAGATCTAGATCTTCAAAGGAAGAAATAACTAGAATACTACAGGGAGTAATAAATGTAGATTGTTTTCATTTGGTTTTTTGGGGTTATACGGGGTGCTGGTCCTTGGACTAGTACCCTGTTTCTTTATTAGAACGTTCTGATGGGATGGTTGGCTACCTCAATCTGGATTGTCCTGCAGCGCTTTCGTGATTTCCTGAGTAAATGCTTGCTTTTTCTCAGAGTCCGTTGGGATTCGTTGCACCACTTGCTTAGCTTGCTCAAAGTCCTTCATTGAATAATAGCAAAAGGCGAGATTAAAGAGTGCATCTTCAAATCGATCATTTATGCGCAATGCTTCTTCTAGATGAACAATGGCCTCACTAAAGTTCTTCTTCTGCAAAAGTACAGTTGACAGATTGTTATGTAACTGAAAATGATGCGGATGTATAGCCAGTCCCCTCCTGAAATCTTCTTCTGCTTGGTCTAAGTCACCCAAGTGATACTGTGCGATCCCACTGTAGAACAACAACGGGGTTGTAGCATGATCTACGTTATACCATCTGCTTTGAGCTTCTCGGCTCAAGAGAATAACCTTTTCCCACTGCTGTGAAGCCCTGGCTTTCAACATTTCTTTTGTTTTCAACTCACCATGATATCTGGCTAGTCCCGTCCATCCAATGAAACAGAGGGCAGCACCCAGCACACCCAAAATTATACCCTTATTGATCCCGAATCTGAAACCCGACGTACGCTTGGTTAATAAATCGGTTAATGCAAGATAAAGTGCCAGAAGCAATATAAACTCAATCCGCTCTTTAGGAAAATCAATCAGTGAAACGACTGCAAATGAAGCGAGACCCGATCCTACCATCAATTGCTGCCATGTAGGTTTATCTGAAGAACGCCACAATCGGTACCAGGCCACTAGAAAGACGGCAATGTATATGAGCAAACCGATGCCACCCAACTCCACTAGGATTTCCAGAAAATCATTATGTACTCGTGTAAAAACAACTTGTTGATCTTGCATTCGATATGAACCTTCCAATCCATAACCAGGAAAAAGCATCTTCCAATTTCCTGAGCCCACCCCAATGATCGGATGATCCTTAACCATATTGGCAGATTTTATCCATATCAGACGCCGCTCATAGCCTGTCTGGGCAGTAGCATAGTTGAGAGGATTCACTCGATCACGCAGTGACGGGTTTGTGATTAATATGATTACAACGCCTAGGATCATCAACGACATTACAGAAACTACTTGTCGACTTAAAGCGGGAGATAACCATTCATTTCGCTTACGCCAGCTATACATACCGATGATCGCAAGCATAACAAAGAGTCCTAGATACACTGCCCTACTTTGCAACATGATGATAACCACCACCTGCCATCCAATAAGTGCGCTGATTGGAGTAAACAAAGCGCCTCGAACCTTCACATCGAGGAGATTGAGTGGGATCAACAGCATTAAAAAACCAGCTATCAACGAACGATGACCAAAAAGTCTCTGTAGCTCATACAAAGAGGTATTGTTATAGCTTCCATCAGCTAGCAGTGTGGCTAGTTCGTAGGTGATGATCAGTAAAATATAGAGTGTTGCTATGCGACTGACTTTGGGTAAATATGAAATGACCGTCTCAATGTCTTGTCTAAAGATGACCCTAATTATAAAGTAGCCCCCAGAAAAGAGGATCCACTTTTCAGCAGCAAAAAGGCCTTCGGCTAGGTGCTCAGCCCACCCAAGAGAGACCAAATTCCAACTACAAAAAAGGATGACGGAAATGTCTAGCCAACTCAACTTTACCGGACCCTTCCTGTAGAACCAAAAACAGATTGCTGAAAAGGTAAGGAGGAAAATACTCGTAGCTAGAAATCGACTATGGAGAAAGTGGTCAATCAGCTTAGGGTCGTAGACTAACACCGCACACAAGAAAATCGAAACTATAAGTGATCGTTGCAGCATATCTTCATGCCCACAGATGTTATGGGCTCTCCCTATTTAAGTACAGAATCTCGCAATGAAAATGGAGCATCCCAATGCCTAGATTTTAACTTCTTATAGGCCAATGTCAATTTACGAATCGGATGCCCAGTCTCACTTCATTTTCACTCCCAAATTAGGCTTAGTTCTCAAATATCCATCATATATACTCGGAGAAATGAGCCTTTAACCAATCCTCTCTAAACGTACAAGTGATTTTCCTCTGGAGGAATCCAAAAGTTCAGATCCAATTATGGCACCCCATCAAGTAATCTCATTGGTCATTGAGTTCAGTGATCAGGATCATCAAATGCCTGGTTCAATGTTAAATACATGTTTATACATATGCATAAAGAATTGTTTATTAGGTTATTATAAACATTGTAATAAAAAGTCGCTTGATCGAGTTCGTTTCACTATGAGACTCCAGTTCATCCAGGGTGAAAACGATTTGCAGATGCTTTTACCTGCACTCTAAAATTGGAAGTTTTTTCATTACTTTTGAAGTTCGAAACAAACATTAAAACTTAGGATACTATGAATGTTAAGAGACTGCCACTAGGCCTATTGATACTGGCTCTTGCACTTGGCTCATGTGTAAGCAAGAAGAAATTCACTGAATTAGAGCAAGAAAAAACTAGCCTAGCATCTTCTCTAGAAAGCCTTGAGAAGAAGGTTAATATGATGGAAGAAGACAATAAGGAATTGTCTGCACAAAAAGACCAACTAACTGAAAAAGTTGGCATGGTTGAATCCAAGCTGAAAACTACCGAAAGCGAAATGGCTTCGATGAACAAGTCAGTGGAAGATAAGCAAGCTCAAATCAATGTACTGCGTGATGAAATACAAGGTGCTTTTGCTGATGTAGAGAAAGCCGTATCTGAAAGTGGACAACGCATCACCGAGCTGGAAGACATGCTTTATCTAGATCTTGAGGATCCAATTAATTTCTCTACGGGTTCAGCGAGGCTCAATAAGGAAGATAATCAGACCTTGGAAGAGTTGGCTGATATGCTTAATAAAGCACCAAATATGAGCCTAATCATAGAAGGCCATACAGACGATCGACCCATCAACAATGCTAACTATCAAGATAACTGGGATCTTAGTGTAGCCCGTTCCGTGTCCATCGTCAGGAAGTTGATTGCTATGGGTGTCAATCCTAAACAACTGACTGCAGCAGGTAAGGGAGAATTCCAACCTACAGTGACCGACGATCCTACTTCGCAAGAAACAAGAGCAGCCAATCGCCGAACAGAAGTAATCATAGTGCCTAAAATTGGTAAACTGTATCAGTTAAGCAAAGAGAGTGGCACCTAATTGCCAGGACTTGTTTTCTGAGTGAAATTTTAAAGCCGATGGGATATCTTATCGGCTTTTTTTGTGCTCATTTAGGTGCTACGAAATCTTGTGTACAAGAAAAAACCCATCATTACCTTGCTTCTGGTAGTGAGGCATCAGCATTAGTCCATTTTCGACCGCACGAATTTCTCCATGGCGATCTTTGGCAAGTAATTCACCCTTTCTCACCATTTGAAAGTTTTCATATCCCGGCTGCATGACAAAGCGATCTCCCCACTTGATCCGGTGTGCATAAATAAGTCGAGCGACTTTTGGCAGACCTTTGGAATAAGATATAAGTAGCTGGTCATGTCTGTTGACAACATGTTCGGGAAGTACACTCCCTACAGTGCGCATGCAGTTGATCACTCCGGCAATACTACGGTTAATAGATAAGGGATCATAATGCTGCCCCGACTCGAAAACCACCCCCTTGATCGGCTTGCTATGATCACCAATTGTATAATGCTGAAGCATGGTACCCTCCAATCGCTCGACAAGTCCTAATATCACAGGGGCATTCATTTCCTTAGCCACCTCGATGCTTGGTTTTGTATCTACTGGCAAACAGAAAATACCGCCAGTTGCAGTCGTTGTATGGAGGTCTATCAGGTAAATCTCATCACCCTCCCAATGACGAATTTCCCGATCAATGGCTTGTTTTAATTTTGCCATTTCCCGCACATCATGGCGGCAAAAATTGGGATCTCTCAATCGTTTTAGGTGCTCGGGCTTCCACAACCGATTTAGATCTCGCCTTATGTATCGCTTTCCGGCTTTGAGGGCCGGCAAATTGCCCATAAAGCAGACCATCTTGCCAAAGAATTTGAATGATGGGTTCGTTATTGGTTCAACTTCAAGCATCTTCATGATCAGATCTAGTGCTTTGATACCAGCCCACTCATTGCCATGCAAACCTCCTACACACAATAACAATGGTCCATTCAAACCTTGCGTATAAGAGCCTAGTATTCGTTTCAGCTTTTGCATCGTAATCGGCTACGAATTTACCGATTTGGTTGCCTTTAGCCATGCCATTCACCTGTTTTCGAAACCCTTAAGAAGCAATAAACGTTGAAGAATTGTAAAACAAGTATTACTTTAAACCTATGCATAGATTTCTTCTTGTCTTGACCTTAGCTTCTTGGTGCATAGTAAGCTATGCTCAAACGATCACCGTCTCCAGTGAACTTTCACTGAGAAGTGAGTATAACTATGACATCCTCGGTGTAATGGATGGAAATCTCTTGCTCATAAGAGATGGGATCAATGAGTTCGACGTCCAGGCATATGACGAAGATATGTACATGACTTGGGAAGCTGAAAAAGAACTAGACAGTCGAAAATCTCGAATCATAAATATCATTCCGCATGATGATCGATTTTACATCCTGTATTCGGATGATTGGAAAGACTCCCTAGCGATCATGGTTCGAGTGTATAATCCGAAGGCTCAGCTTGAATATACCGACACCATCAAGACTTTAAAGCGAGGATTAGTACGTCCAAAATACAGGTTTACCAAATCAGAAGATCGGAATATCTTCCTCATGACAGAGATGGAAAGCGAGCGAATTGTCAGTGCATTTGCTTATAATCTCCGTGAATCTGAACTGCTTTGGGAGACCGAACTCCAATTTACCAACATCAATTTTCGAGAGGAGTATCGCAAGACCCTCATCTCCAATGACGGAACCATGTTTCTGGTTTTTGAAAAGAATAACTTACGATACCGAAAAGAAGAGCATGCCCTTGGTATATTTCGCTTTACGAGAGGTAACCAGGATGTCAGCGCCGTCGAAGTACCCATCACAGAATTCACGACTTATGATGGCTATTTTATGTTTGACAACCTAAACCAAAAGGTGGTGATCATAGGCCTCTACTCGGATAAGAATAGTGGCATCACGGATGGTATATACCACGTACGCATAGATGCCAATAATCTGGAGAATTATAAACTATCGACGGTAGATTACAATGCCGAATTGATCGCCGATTTTCATGGAAAATTTAACCCGAAAAAGGAGTCCCTTACCAACCTTGATGTTCAAGATGTGGTGCTGAGGCAAGATGGAGGCGCGCTTGTTTTGGCTGAGGAGAACAAAGAATACGAACGATTATCTTACGGATCCCGAAGAGATTACTATGGCTCGAACCGGTTTTCAGTTGACTACTATTACGAAGACTTAGTACTCATTTCGATACATCCCGACGGAACATCCCATTGGCAGAAGCTGCTGCCAAAGCGACAATATTCAAATGATGACTTGGGTGCGTATTCCTCTTACTACATTTTTACAAATCCATCCTACCTCAGAATCCTCTACAATGATGAGATTAGAAACGACAACACCGTCAGCGAATACATCCTCAATGGCGCCGGAGACATCACTCGACGCAGCTTAATGAGTACGGACAATCAAAAAATAAAATTGCAGATCAAAAATGCAGTGCAAATTGATTCCGAAACCCTAGTCATACCTAGTGTTAGGGGAAATAGACTAAAACTGGTCAAGCTAGAATACTAGCTCTGTCTGAAAAATAGCTACTTGAACAGAAGGCCTTTAGTCAAGAAAGATGCACCTCACATCTTAAGCTATGGTTATACACCGCTTTTCCACCTTGATTCCATGACTGATGGTTAACTCATAGGTACCCTTGTCCATCCGGTCGGGGTTGATGTGCATTTCACCATTCTTAAAGGTAATGCTCATAGGCGTGGATGTACCATCATTCCGATGCATTTGGATAGCAGGAGTGGGCTGTTTACGTCTAAATAAATACATGTCGACGAAAATTAATTTGTAATATAAAGATAAACATATTTTTACATATTAAATGTTATTGTAATATTTTAACGCGTCTACCCATTTGTCAAAATCCTGACGAACCACCCAAGACGTATTTCTAGCCGTGAATTAGGAGGACTTGAGATAAACCTACTGTTGGGAAAATAAAGGAAGCACTGCTTTCGACCCACACGATCGTAACACATCGGCGAACCGGCTAATGGCAGTTTAGGAGGGACCAACTACCTGTTGAAGATCACCTGCACCTTAGGCTCATGAGCGTACATATCCACATATTTCTTTACTAAATCTAAAAACTGGACTTCATCTGTAATCGCTAACCTTCCACCGCTCCATGCGTACAGCATTCGGTAAGTCACTTTACCCTCCTTTGGGTTGACTAGATAAAAGGAATCATGCTCAGGTGCCAGGAAATTATCTATCTCATAGTGGTCCCTAATGAAAAGTGCCATACCAAGGTGGTCTCCGAAGGCAGACTGAGGACCAAACGAATAGGCATAGTGGATACTACCTCGTTTTCCCTGAGTAAATGGAGTAGCATCTTCATGCTTGGGCAGTCCAAATGCAAACTGGATATTGAGATCGGTTTTCGTAAGTAGTTCTGCAGTAACCTCGATCCAATGCTGACCGGCCTGCATCTCAAAGTAGAGGCGCACATCTAACTTTTCGTCACGGACCGAAACACCCTTCACTAAGACCTCAACTGCTGCCCTTAGTGGTCCATGGGCAAATACAGTAAACTCCCGGCTATCGAAAGATGCTAGATTATAAATCTCATCCACCAGACATATCACTGGACTTCCGATGCCAAGTGAAGCAGCCTCTATGAGCACATCTCCACCCCATGGCTGCTCCTTACTCAGATCTGTCGAGACCGTATCTAGTATCAAATCACCTTTACGTCTGCCTATGACGTCAATGGCAAAAGGCGGCTTCATAAGTAGTCGGAAAGCGCTTTTGCTGTTTTCCATAATAATGCCATTGTGCTGCCAATCGTCATCTCCATCATAGCTGTATCGAGTGATCTGATCGGAAGAATTGTTCACTTTGGAAATAACCTGCACATGCCTAGATACAGGCAAGGTAGGTGCTCCCGATTCAGCGGTGACACTGTAGATGTAGCCAGGCATCAGATCAATCATCCCATATAATTTGTCAGGAATTTGATTTTGGTTTCGATCTTCCAGTTGGAATGGCACATCGATATTTCCCGTCTTCAAATGAAAATCTTGATCTATGCGCGGCAAATCCACATCAAATCCAAATTGCCTGGCCGTATCCGAACCGCTATGTGTCAATTTTACTTCGAAAATCGCATTGGTTTTATCAGATCCAGTTAAGGCACCCTGACAGGAACAAAAGAAAAGCAGAAGAACAAACGATATGCACTTGATGATGAATAACGGATTAGACAAATACGTCATGAGTCAGGATTGGTTATAATCTCTTTGGTCAAATTGGTTTGAAATCCGATGGGCTGTCCCGGAACGTCATCGTCATAGTCCTCCCAAGCGATGATCTCTTTGAAGAATTCTTCTACATGTCTAAGGATGAAGGGTGGCTCTAATTCTTCAGGTCGCAATATCTCAATCATTTTGGGCTGCTTAGGCTGCCCCAAGCCCTCGATAAACGGATAGCTGATGGTGATCATGATCTTACCATTGAAGAGCTGCTGGTATATTAAGGTACCCTTCGATTTGATGAAGTTGCGCTTGGCTGCTCCCACTTGTTCACTAATGCCACTGACATCCTGGCCCAGGTCTAGTCCAATGGCCTCCAGGTTGTTCAGATCGTCCTTGGTTTCTACGCTTGCTTCTAGCCCGGTTTCATCCATGATCGCCTGAAGTTGCTCTTCTATCATGGCCCTGGTTTCTTTTTTCCAAGCTTCTCTGTAGGCCCTGGTGTTGTTAAGGATGTCCTGGTATTTGATCACTTTCCCTTTTACATTGGCATAACTCATCTTTCATCATTTTGCATCGGCAAAGATAGAATGATATTGCTTCTCGTTTATTCATAATATGAAGGCAAAGATGAGAGCTGCTTAGAGCTTGTTAAGTGGTTCAAGAAATTTAAGTGTGATAATTAGGCATTGCACTTAACAATGCTGTACTTTTAAATGACATTTTTCCCCATATGAGCTCTATTCTACGCTGCTTCGTCCTTTGCTGCTTTGTAGCCATCAGTTTCATTTCCTTGCAAGCCCAGCTTGTCGTGGAGGGAGATACTTTGTATGGTAATGAGTGGATCAATTACGATCAATCCTACTATAAGATCAAGGTAGCAGACGATGGGATCTATCGCATCCCGACAGAGACCTTACTAACTGCTGGCATACCTGCCGATGTACGTGGCGATCAGATTCAGCTCTGGTATATGGGCGAAGAGCAGCGCATCTATGTCAGCACCGATGGCCCCATGCAACCTAATGACTACATTGAATTTTATGGTCAACGCAATCGGTCGCAACTAGATCGCTACCTATACGAAGATCCGGAAAGAATGCTCAATCCAGCATTTAGTCTGTACTCGGATACTTCAGCATACTTCCTCACCTGGCAGCCTGGCTCCAATGCTATGCGGCTCACTACAGTGGAAAATAACCTATCTGGCACCTTACCTTCGAAGGAAGTGGCATACCTACACCGGGAAAAGGTAATTCGGTCTGATGCTGCTTTTCTTGATGCGGAAAACGGACAAGGAATTGCTCTATCGACTTTTGAACAGGCTGAGGGTTTCGCCACTCGGGGCATCGAAGATGCAATGTTTAATCTGGCTGCAGACCATGTGACAGATGTGGACCATATTCCCATTCACCTCAGGTTTCGTCTGACTGGGAATTCACCGAGACACGACATAGACATCAATTGGAACAATCGGCTATTGACAAAGCTAGGCTTCAGCGGCACCGCACTAATTGACAGTACCATAATGCTATCAGCTGGAGATGTGAAAGCAAAGAATGTCCTGAATGCTCGGGAGCAAGGATCTGGTGCCAAAATGAACATTTCCACCATTGAACTCTCTTACCCCCATGCCTTCGATTTTGCAGATCGTGCTTCGGCACAATTAGAATTGATAGATGTACGGGATGGCGCTTATTTAGAATTGGAAAACTTTGCTGGTCAAGCTCCTCCCATCGTTTATGACCTCAATGGAAACCACCGCTTAGTGGCTAGTCGCGAAGAAGCAGTTGTCAGGATACATTTACCTTCTGGCCCCGTCAATCGCCAGGTGCTGGTGGTTGATATCGACCTAGCTCTGCAGATAGTGAATAAGATTGAAGAGGTGGATTTCCAAGATCTGTCCAACTCGGACGCCAGTTATGTCATCATTTCGCATCAAGCACTGCGCAACGATGGTAAGGGGCAAGATTGGGTGCAAAATTATGCTGAGTATCGGCAGTCAACCCTGGGGGGCAATCATAACACCCAAATCATCACCATTGATCAACTTGTTAATCAATTCGCCTATGGGGTGCATTTGCATCCCTATAGTGTTAAAAACTTCACCAACTTTATTTACAAATATTGGTCTAATCCGCAATTCATTTTCCTCATTGGCAAGGGGGTAAATTATGCCAGGGCACGCAATGATCGACTAACCTATACCTATCTACCAGTCTTTGGATCTCCGGGGTCAGATAATGTCATGACCAGCAGAGGCAGGAGCAGCACGCCACTGATACCTGTGGGTAGAATCGCTGTTCGTCATGCAAGTCAAATCGCGTCATACCTAGCAAAGGTGAAGAAGTTGGAGGAACAAATCGCCAATGCCCCCAGAACCCTGGCAGACCGGGGATGGATGAAAAGAGGCATTCATCTGGCTGGCGGTAATGGTCCAGGTGAGAGAAATAGCATACTCTCAAGCCTCGATCGCATGTCTACCATAGTGGCTGAAGATAGCCTGGGCATCAAGGTGAGCACTTTTGAGATCGCCTCCAACGATGTCTTAGATGGAAGCGCCAATGAAGATGCCCAAGCACTGGTGGATGATGGGGTTCTAATAAAGTCTTATTTCGGGCACGGGGGCATCAACCTAACCCAGTTTCAAATCATAGAAGACCCCTTTTTCCTAAAAAATCAAGATCGCTATCCATTTATGTTCGCACTGGGATGCAATACCGGAAATATTTTCGTGTCAGATGTAAGTCTTAGTGAATCCAATGTGCTCATACCTGATAAAGGTGCAATCGCCTACATCGCTACCTCGGGTTTAGGAGTGCTTTTTGCCCTAGATGATTTTGGCTCTACACTTTACCGTTTTATGGGTGAGCGATTTTATCGAAAACCGGTGGGCAAGGCATTCCAGTCTACCATCCGCTCTAAAGATGGGTCTATCAATAGTAGTGTTAAGGCCCTAACACATCAATTGACCTTTCACGGCGATCCCGCCATTGTTCTATCCAGAGACAGGTTCCCAGACTACGTCCTTGATCCGGCAAGCGTAGTCTTTGACCCATCGATCATCGACCGGGCATTGGATAGTTTTGCTGTGACCTTCAATCTGGTGAACATCGGTAATAATCAAGGAGATAGTGTGACGTTGAGAATCAGCCACCGTACACCTACCAATATTATTTTGCCGCCCCAGACGACGACCGTTCATGCCACCACTTCATGCCAACAAGTCAGTATCAACCTACCCACACCTGATAGCATCAACCTGATAGGGGCCAATCGACTGCTCGTTGAAATCGATCCGGAAAGTGCACTCGTGGAAGAGCCAGGAGGCAAAAGCAATAATCAACTACAGAGTAATGACGGCACCCTGGGTATACCTTTCATCATTGCCGAATCAGGTATACAGCCGTTATTTCCGCCAGCGTACGCCATTAGTAATAAAAAAGAGATCTCCATGGTGGCCCAAACTTTAGATCCGATAGAACCCCCTGGAGATTATATTTTTCAAATCGACACCACCGCTACTTACGACTCTCCCTTACTTGTTAGTGAGACCTTAACTCATCGCAGTGGCATTATTTCCTGGTCTCCAAGCGTTCAGGCGCTGCCCAATACTGTATACTATTGGAGAGCCAGGAGAGCGCAGTCAGATACCATCGTTTGGATGCAGAGTTCATTTACTTTTGCTCCAGATGAACGGACCGGCTTTGACCAGCGGCACTATTACCAGTTTTTAGACAATGAATTGCAAGGCCTCCTATTTGACTCAGTCTCGCGCCAGTCACTATTTGAACCATCATTTAACGACTTTGAATTGAAAATTCAGGCAAAGTCAGGAGGTCTGGGCGGTGGAGGATTTGTCAATGGACGCCGATGGTCTGATTTCTATCGTGGAGACATCAGTCAAGGCATCACCTTCGTTGTCAATTATCCGCTTGACTCTTTTGGCTTCGTCTTCAATCCCAATCCCGGTCTATATAACAGTGTCAATAAGAGAGCCTCTCCCATCGCTGCATTCCCTTTTCCCACAAACACCCCAGAACAGCGTAAGTATATTACTGATTTTATCGAAGACCAAATCCCCGAAGGTGCTGTGGCCTTTGCCTACACTACTCAAGCCAATCCAGATCTCCAGCTAAATATTGATGATTGGCAAGCGGACTCCTTGGCGTTTGGTAAGAACCTCTTCAATGTGTTTGAAGAAATGGGGGCGACAAAGATCCGATCTCTGGCTACTGGTGGTATGCGGCCCTATCTATTGGTATTCCGCAAAGGCAAAGGTGTGATCGATGAAATTCTATCCAGTGCTCCGGAAGATACGATTCAATACCGTTTTGCAATCCAGAAAGCATCGATCCGAGGATCCATGAAATCTGTGCGCATCGGTCCAGCTGCGAATTGGGGAGAACTTGAAACAGACATCCTGTTGTCAACCGGAGATGTCACCAGCACAACCATTTATGGAGAAGGTCTTGCAGGTTCGAGTACATTGTTAGAGACCGTAAGCGGAGGAAATCTTCAGTTTGATCTTTCCAGCATTGATGCTACACAGTACCCCTACCTTAGACTACAAACCCTAATGACCGATTATACAAATCATGATGCTGCAGATTTTAATCATTGGACCGTATTCTATGAGCACTTGCCTGACCTCGCCTTTGATTTTGACGGCTCCCTATTCAGCAGTTGCGATACAATATTGGGTCAAAGTCAGCTTTCGCTGACCATCCCCATATCCAACTATTCACCACAACATTGGCCTGACTCCTTCGACCTGCAGCTCAGCATCAGTGATGGTACCAACCAGGAGATCAGCAAAATCTTCCGGGTGCCACCGGTAGAATCTGGAGCAACGGTTTCCATTCCGATCAATCTAAGCATCGAGGAATTGACGGGACAACTTTTGCTGACGGCAATCATCAATCCTGACGGCCTGGAAAAAGAACAATATGCACAAAATAATACCTTGGCAAAATGTTACGTGCGCCCAGATGATGACCTTGCCCCCATACTGGAAGTGCTGTTCGGAGGCAAACGCATTATGGATGGTGAGTTGATTGCAGCACAGCCAGATATTCTCATTTCACTCAATGATGAAAACACAACCTCTCTACTAGTAGATAGTGCACTTTTTGATATCTACTATATCGATCCCATGGGTGAGCGGGTGCAGGTTGATTTTTATGCCCCCGAAATAACATTTACACCAGCGACCGACTCCAACAATATTGCCACTGTCAGGTATGAACCTACTTTTGACAAAGAAGGAGATTATCAATTTTTCGTCAACGCTCGAGACAATAACAATAACAAGGCAGGAGAATCTGCCTACAATGTTCACTTCAAAATTTCCAATGAACAAAGTCTTGGTGATCTCTTGCCCTATCCGAATCCTTTTACCACGCACTGCCGCTTCTTATATACGGTGCATGGAAGTATCATTCCAGAGTCCATCTCCATCAGAATCTATACCTTAAGTGGTCATGTGGTGAAAGAAATCACTCCTGGTGAAATCGGTCCTTTACAGGTGGGATCCAATTTGACGGATTACGTGTGGGATGGCACAGACAATTATGGAGATAAACTTGCCAACGGGGTATACCTGTATAAGGTGATTTCAGAATCCGACATCAAAAACAAACAAACCGCTGGTGCCTTCTTTGAAAAGGGCCTGGGAAAATTAACCATCCTAAGGTAAGTTCCACAAAAGACTATTATTAAGATTTTACTACATCCTATTTGATGTACAGATCTTAATTGGTATTAGGTTCTTGGTCTTGTTGATCATCCTTACTTTGATCCCAGATTCTGATGTTGCGGAAGTGCACTTCTGAACCGTGGCCCAAAAACCCGATATGACCTTTGAGTCGTTTTATACCCGGATGATCTTTACCATCAGCGGTGCCATTACGCGTCACCACATCGATGTCGCCATGTAAGATCCGTTGGCCATTAAGTATTACTGTAAATCGGTTGCCTTTTACTGCTACCTCCTGCATATTCCATTCGCCTACCGGATTCAATGCTCCCCGATGTGCTGCCAGCAGCCCGTAGACAGAGCCATGATATTGATATGGCTTTAGCTTCGCATATTTTTCAGCTGTGTTGTCCAAAATTTGCAATTCTTTACCCAAATATGCCGCATCCCCTTCTAGGGGTGCATGTATACCCAGGCCATTATTTGCACCTGGTGATAATTTAAAGTCAAACTTCAAA
This sequence comes from Saprospiraceae bacterium, assembly GCA_013001595.1. Taxonomy (GTDB): domain Bacteria; phylum Bacteroidota; class Bacteroidia; order Chitinophagales; family Saprospiraceae; genus JABDMH01. The sequence continues at coordinate 183,282 of JABDMH010000042.1, forward strand.
ATGAAGTCGGAGTATTTTTTTTCAGTATACAAATTGCCACTGCCTCCAGAGATTCCGGGTTGGATGACGATGGCACCGTCTTGTACCACATAATCGACTTTGTTGCCAATCCAACCTTCGAGATTTACACCATTAAAGAGTGTTTGATAGCCCGCCAGTACTTCCCGTTGCTCCAAAACAGGAACCTCATCCAGGGTACGAATGTACAGATCTCGGAATGCCAAAGGTGTGGTATGCGCTTGCAATTCTATTTGTCCGTCGCGAAAGATGGGGCGAGTGCGGTCCCAATAGTTTTCCAAAACCACATTGTCGGTCACTAGCTCACCATTGAGAAATACGGTCACCTTGTCTTCGATCATGACAATTCGAAACGTATTCCAGGTGCCTACCGGATTATCAGCCGTGACCAATGGAAGGCTCTCGTGGATCTTATTATTGAATAACCCTCCTGAACCAATCACAATGCTATCCTGATCCGGATCCCAGATCTGTACCTGTGGTGAACCCCGCAAGTAAAGGCCACTATCGCCATCCTTTTCAATCTTCCAGTCTACCAACATCTCAAAATCACGATAAGTCTCCTCCGTAACCAAATTATCATATCCATCTCCAAAAAACATGATTTGACCATCTTCCACTTTCCAGCTCTGAGGTAATTTCGCATCGGCTTCCCTTTGCAACTTCTGCAATTCAATGCCAAATAAACTGTCTCGTACTAAAGGATTGGCTACCAAAGCTTTCCAGCCGGAAAGGTCCTTGCCATTGAACATAGATACAAAGCCCTTATCCTCAGGCATATCTGCTAGATATTGATGCAAAAAAGCTAGGGTATAATCCTGATCAGTCATTGACAACACCGTATCTACCCGCATCAAAGTCTCTTTGACCCCTCTTCCGGTCAATCCATATTTTTCGCCTGTCGCTGGCAGAGCAATACCAACCAGCGCACTAGCAGCCTCGACCTGCAATAGACTATCCTCAAGAAATTGGGCAACAAAGGCAAAGGCAGTATGTGTCTTAGCACGTCCCAATTGTTGTATTATCTCCTTGCGCTCATCCAGGCTCTCTGCATGCGGCATCAGGGCACGTAGTTGCAGTACTTTCTGGTCTTCAGTGATGTTGGGATGTCTGATCAGTCGCATTATGGAGGCATATGCTTGCTTTTTGGTAGTTGGCTCCTCTAGCAGAGGGTACAGATCATATATGGCTTCCCAACTTTGCCACGAAAGAAGTGGCTCTTGATTGGTTGCTTGTTTGATGTATGCCAAAGCATCTTTACCCCCTATAGCAGGTAAGATGTCTTCAAGAAGTTTGCGACCAGAATTACCAAAAGTTTCAATCAGCGGGCGAGAAATCTCTCCTGGATCTTCCACTTCCTCCACTTTCTTGGCAAAAGCTTTGCGCAACTGCGTC
>JABDMH010000019.1 GCA_013001595.1 Saprospiraceae bacterium
GGCATACGCTTTATTTCTAGGGTTGATCTTGGGAATCATCTTTATCATTTTTCGGTTTCAGCTCAATCGCAAGTTGGCTGTGGCAGAGGCTCATCGTCTGCGAGAATTGGATCAGGTTAAAACCCGGCTGTATACCAATATCACTCATGAATTTCGCACGCCGCTAACCATTATATCCGGAATGGCTGAACAAGTAAGGGATAGGCCTAAAAAAAGGCTTAACGAGGGGCTGGACATGATCAAACGTAATAGCGATAAGCTGTTGAATCTGGTCAATCAAATGCTTGATTTGCGCAAGATGGAATCGGGAAGTATGTCCGTTCATTGGCAGCAGGGAGACATTATTGTTTTTCTGAAGTACATAATCGACTCTTTTCAATCGTATGCGGCCAGCAAAAATATTCGCCTGCATTATGTTTCGGATTTGGAAAGCTTTGTAATGGACTATGATGCAGATAAGACCTTAAAAATCGTTTCCAATCTTTTATCGAATGCGATCAAGTTCACTAAGGAGGACGGCGACATTTATATTTCCGTGGAAAGGCAGATCAGGAATGTAACAACCTCCGAGAACATACAGCAGACTATACAAGGAGACTTTCTGGAAATAGATGTCAAGGACACAGGGATCGGCATTGCTGAAAGTCAATTGCAACATATCTTTGATCGTTTCTATCAGGCCGATGATGAACCGGTGCGTCAAGCAGAAGGAACCGGTATAGGGTTGGCACTGACCCGAGAATTGGTGAAGCTATTAAAGGGAGAAATCACGGTGCAAAGCCGTTTGGGAAAGGGTACAACCTTCCGCGTGTTCCTGCCGGTATCACATCAAGCTTCTCCTCCTGAAAGCCCATCGTCATTGAAAGGACATATTAGTGGGTTTATTACTGAGCCCGTTGGACAAAAGAAGTCGGAAATAACCGCTCCCGACCCGAATGATGAAATACCTCTGGTACTTATTGTAGAAGACAATAATGACGTTGCGCACTACCTCAAGACTTGTCTAGAGAAAGATTATCGTCTTGAAGTGGCTACCAACGGAAGGGAAGGCATTGATATGGCCCTGGAAATTATTCCTGACATCATCATTAGTGATGTGATGATGCCTGAAGTCGATGGATATACACTTTGCCAAACTTTGAAGGAAGAGGAGCGCAGCAACCACATTCCAATTATTTTATTAACAGCCAAGGCTGACCAGATTTCCAAAGTAGAAGGCTTGCAGAGGGGAGCGGATGCCTATCTGTCCAAGCCCTTCAATCAGGAAGAACTTAAGGTGCGGCTGCAACAATTAATCGAGTTGCGACGCCGCTTACAAGTCAAGTACCACAGTGGAACTTTTGCAGTCGAAGCCGCATCACAACAGGAAGATGAATTTGTTTTAAAGGTAAGGAGCATTATTATGGATCATCTGGATGATGATGCTTTTAGTATATCACAACTCAGCCGCAAACTGCATATCAACCGGGTGCACCTGCATCGAAAAATTAAGGCATTGACTGGTAAAACAGTGGCACATTTTAACCGGCACATTCGTCTACAGGAGGCCCAACACCTGTTAATGGAAACGGACCTGAATATTTCGGAAATCGCCTATGCGGTGGGCTTTAAAGATCCAGCTTATTTTACGCGGGTATTTGTCGAGACTTTTGGAATGAGCCCGACTGCCATGCGCAATCAGCGCCATTAATTTCACTTGTTGTTATTATCTAGTTACGACATCTATTGGTATCGTAAGATGGCACAAGGATACATCTAAGTAGCAGAATATCAATACTATATAATGCAATTGGCATGCTTGCATGTTACAATAATCCAAAGATTTATTCTCTTCTCATCACTATAATCCAAACTTAGGCAACTATACTGAAAGGGGTGACGGGGCCTCTGCTCCCATATTTGAAGTGTACTTATTCGAGGGTGATTTAGAGCTTTTCTGCTCCACTCGAATACATTCTTTCACTTCAAATTTCATAGACAATGTCACGTACTATGCTCCTTGGCATGCTTGCATGCCTCATGACTTCTTTTGCCTTTTCCAAAGTATCTGCCAGAACAGCATTCGATGCTCAAAAAAATCCATTAGTGTGTACATTCCCCTTCCAAGTGATTGGCAACACGATTGTCATCGAAGCTAGTGTAGGTGACAGGAAGGGCTCTTTTATACTTGATTCTGGTTCGCCTAGTCTGATCCTCAATGCATCACATTTTGCAAATGTAAGGGTAGCTCAGACCAATCTACAATCTGATGATCTCACAGGATTAACCACCAACGATTTGCAGAAATCAATGGTTTGTCTTCAGGTAGATAAGATTCAAAAGCGCAATCAAGAAGCATTTCTCATTGACCTCACCCGTATCGAAAAAAGTAAAGGAATCGATATTCTGGGCATCATTGGCTACAAATTCCTCAGGCATTTTGAAATCGTAATAAATCATCAGCAAAAAGAGATCACCATTTTTGTGCTGGATCGACGAGGCGAAAGGAAAACAAATGCTGCCATACATACCCTTCCGGTCGAAGTAATTGGGTTAAAAAGATCTCGTCATTTACTATATCTCGAAGCTAACATCAATGATGAAACTTTGAAGTTGGGTCTAGATTGTGGAGCTGAGACCAGTGTTTTGGAGAAGGAGGTCCTACGAAAATTTGAACAAAATTTCACACCCTCCCGTGCAGCTTCGCTTGTAGCTTTCAATGGCAAAAAATCGAGTGTCAATGTAGGAAGTGTGAAACAAGTTCTTATTGGCGATACCGAACTCGAAACTCTTGAAGTAATTGCAATGGATTTCTCCCCAATTAATCGAGATCTGATGGTGAGACTTGATGGGCTACTAGGTAATAATTTTCTGCTTCAACAGAAAATTGCCATCAACTATAAAAAGCAAACGCTTTCGATTTGGAACCCAGGATGGTTAGCCCAAAGGTAGGAGTGTAGAATCTAGTGGAAATATTGTGTTCTTTTTCAAGCAGTGGAAACAAGACAAGTCCCTCTTCACAGTGGGTAAGCATGGTCAGAATTTGCTTTACTGGCATGGTATACAATGTCTTTTGCACAATTTGTAGAGCAACTAATCTAGGTCTCAGCTATTTTATAGCGCTGCATATCAATCCCCCAAAATGGCGAGGTCATCTTTTGTGTGACCCCTTCTGAAGGGGTCGACGTTGCGTATTTTCGAAAATGAGTGGGACCAGAATGGAGGTTATTTGATAGGTGAAGAATTCAGGCACTCGTGAAGTGTGCATGCTGAGCCCGTACTTAGAGTAATTGTACATACCTTGCATGGACACCAATTATTTCATTATTTACCACCATGAAAGTATCTAGACTAGAAAACGGAAGACGAGTGATAGCCTGCCTCTTCTTTATAGCTGTGACGTCGGGAGTCCTGTGGTCGCAGAGTACCCAGGAACATGCAAATGTAATACGGGTCCTAACCTTTAACATTCTACACGGCGCCACGACCAAAGGGGACTTTAACTTGGATGTAATAGCCAAAGTCATTAAAGACGCAGATGCAGATTTTGTGGCCCTGCAGGAGGTGGACTTCAAGACCAACCGAGCTAAGAAATATGACTTGGTGCAAGAATTAGGTTGGCGCGCAAAACTGATCCCCTTGTTTGGCAGGGCTATGCCGTATGATGGTGGCGAATATGGCGAAGGCATATTATCCAGGTACACGCTATTATCGTCAAGGAATGTAGCACTTCCCCATACCCCTGGTAAGGAGCCTAGAGCCGCTTTGGAGATCGTGACAACACTTCCATCTGGTGATACCGTCGCTTTTGTTGGGACACATCTGGATCATACAAATCCAGAAACTGATCGGGTGTACCAAGTCAAAAAAATAAATGAGGTGTTCAGCACAAATCCTTATCCCACCATCTTGGCTGGCGATCTAAATGCAGTTCCCGGCAGTACACCGATCAATATCTTGGAAGAAATCTGGACACCTTCTTACGACAAACAGGGCGTGAAATATACCTACTCTTCCAAGAATCCCACCAAGAAAATCGACTACATTATGGTTTATCCGAAAAATCGCTGGAAAATCCTGAGCACTGAGGTGATCGAAGATTCCATTGCCTCCGATCATTGTGCCTATCTGGTTGAGCTTGAGCTTTTGGGGGCTGAGTAGTCTAACTGTTTGGTTTGGCAGCAAACTCAGTCATCCCCCAAAATGGCAAGAAAGATTTAAACCACCAGTGGGTGCTAGAAATTGCTTGTTTAGGTAAGTCAAATGTCGGAGCTTCCAGTGCCATTTTGACCCCTTCTAAGGGGTCTTGGTTCACGTTTTATATTATCCTTGTGCCTTTTTGAAAGGTGCTGTTAAGTGCAAGCCTCGCATCCATTTGCCGACAACCCTTAGGTTTGCCAATACGTGGTGCTTACAGGCAAGAGTCTCGATTAGTATTCACATGCTAAACAAAGCCTAATTCCCGATACAACTGAGCTGATTCGCTGGAAAGGGACCGGCATTTTTTCTTTTGGGGAGTAGGCCTTCCAAATCTTATAAGGAATTTGTAAGATGGAATGCAAAAAGCCCTCTTTGAAGAGGGCAAGCATGGTCAGAATCTTTCCATACTGGAAGGCGAATTGATGCTGACAGATATACGCTCGTCAGTAGGCCTGACCAGTGTGATTCTGATACCATGCTGGGAGATGATTAGTCAGATATCAAATAGACGGGGGGATTCTAATTCCCAAATCCAATACCATAGCAAAGTCAGTGATCCCCCAAAATGGCAAGAAAGATTTGGTCCACCAGTAGGTACTAAGAAATTGCTGTTGGTTACTTTAATAGTGGAAGGTCAGATGCCATTTTGACCCCTTCAAAAGGGGTCTTACTGCACTTTTATTAATAAGCATGCGGTTATGCTAAAATGAGTCAGTCTGTTAAATGGACTGGTCATCCCCCAGATAGCACTTTTACATAGATTTTAAGTAAGCACCTGAGAGCCCATCCAGGGAAAAGTTAAGTGTAAAATAGTTCCATACCATTTTGACTCCGCATTTGGCTAGGTCGTGACTGAGCAAAATCGCCGGTAAGGGACCAACCTTATTTCTTTTAGGATTTGAGGTCTAAGAGCGTTAAGAAAGAAATGCAGCTTTGACTTTTGGATACTAGTTACAAGGGCTGACAGAAGGAGCCTAAGTACCCAGTGCTGAAAAGCGATTAGCTTCGTCAGTAGTGTCAAGACAAAGTATCAGGAAAAGAATAATTTATCCCAGTGTGGTAATAACTGTGGGTAGGTCGTCATTCCGTGAGATTGGTGCAAAGCTTGAAAATTTGAATAATAATTTTCAATTTCCAAAGTGTTCAATCAAAATCTTGCTCAGTTACCCGATCCGGTATTTGTCCAGGGCATCTTCATCCAGTTCTACTCCTAAACCTGGCTTTGCGGGAAGTTCATAGAATCCATTGTCCATCTCAAAGGATTCTTTCATTAGATCATCGACCAGCACATGGGTAATGCTGATGCAGTATTGAACACCAGGGAACGCCGCTGCCTGATGCGCTTGGAAAACCTGGTTAATACCATCTTCGATGCTGTGCTCAACCCAAAGCGGGATTTTGGTCACTTCCGCCATCAGGGCACGTTGCACGAACGTTCGACCCAAAGGGCCACCAATGACGAAGGCGTCCAAGAGACCCTCTCGAATATAGGGCATGGGATCGGCAGTCATATGCTCACTTACTTGCAGCGGAATCTTACCTTTCAAATCTCGATATCCGGCTATCCCTGGACGTGCAATGGGAGATTCGATCGCAAAGTAGTTGTGAAACTTCGCCAATTGCTGAGATAAGGCAATGGTACGACCCACAGAGCCCCAGTGAGCGTTTGCATCCACCCAGATGCGAAAATCGTCATGGACTACATCACATATTGCCTCTGCCTGCTCAATAGCATCCTCCCAGGGTCTGGCTTTTACTTTATGGACTTTGTATCCCAGTTCCTCTCCACGTTTCGCTTCCTGCGCCATCAATTCGGGCGGATAGCATTGACTCCACCAGGTTTGTATGATGCGCTTCTTCGGATTTGATGCGAATAGCTGAGATACAGGTACTCCCGCGGCTTGGCCTACCAAATCGTAGATGCCGACCAACAATCCCTTGATGGAATCGTCCATTAGATATTCCCAGGGAGAGTGCCCCATCATTTTTTTTAGCTGATCTTCTACGGCAGCTACATTGGGCATCATGGCATTGCAGATACCCATCAGCCCGTCATCAGTGTATATCTTGACAATAATGGGACGAAAGTCAGTTTGATATCGATTTTGCAGGGAGAAGCTTTTGGTGAGTGCTTCCCGAATGGGCTCATAGTAGCCCAAGCGGGTTGGTATGATTTCATATCTGGTGATCCGTGAACCTATCGATGACTTAGGAGCTTGAACGGCAGCGGTTGACATAGCTGTTTTGACGTTGGCACCGATGGCCAAGGAGCCAAGAGATACCAGTAAGTCCCGACGAGTTGTTTTCTTCATTGATCTTTGATCTCTAAGATAGGTCATTCTGACTTTCTATTGCTATCTAGGTCTTTATTTGGATTTCCGTTGACTCGGACTGGTAACACATGAGCTAATTTCTCAGCCCATCTGCTTGGATTTTTTATTGAGGATGAGTCCGACCTATCATTCCCCAAAGGGACATTGCTACTTGGATGCACCGATGAGACCTGATAGCTCATCCATAGACAAGTTAAACAGTGCTATATTCCATGCATTTTGACCCTTGCAAGGGGTCTTGGTTTACGTTTTGTGAAAAACAACTTGTTCTTTTGTAGGTGCTGTTTATTGAGAATCAGCCTAAGTTTCCATATAGCAGTCTCAGCAGTGCTTGGCGCTGACAGGTACGCTGAATCGTTACGACCATCATTATACCCAACTTTTGATCTTATAAAGAGGATTTAGAGCCCGATTTTACAAATCTGTGTATGGTGTTAATCACAGAAGAGCAGTGGCCTCGTAAGATATGAGCTGTCTTGACGGTACATGCCCTTAGCCCTCACGGCGTCGGTGACAATCTGTGTTCTGATTTTGGCCCTCGTCGTTTATTATATTTGGCCTTTTTCTCATTTCCGATGCGTACTCAATTGAAAAATTTCGTAATTGCCATTTCTTTGCTTTCGCTGAGCCTGGCAGTGGGCATATTGGGATATATGCTTATCGAAGGTTATGACTTGCTCAATGCCTTCTATATGGCGGTGATCACCATTTCGACCGTGGGCTTCACTGAGGTATTCGAACTCTCACCCAATGGTCGTTTATTCACGGCAGGATATATCATGGTGAATTTGGGTATTTTTGCCTATGTTATTTCAGTGCTTACCACTTTCCTAGTGGAAGGCAAATTAAGATCTGTATTTAAGAATTTTATGAGTGATAGGGAAATTAGCAGACTTAATAATCATGTAATTGTCTGTGGGTACGGAAGAAATGGAAGTCAGGCGTGTGAAGAGTTGATTAGGGAGGGACGAGAATTTGTTGTGATCGAGAAAAACCCTGAGATGAGACAAAGTGTGACTTCCGAACTGAATTTTCAGATGATTATTGCCGATGCGGCCGTCGACGACAATTTGAAGAGGGCTGGCATTGAGCGAGCAGGAGAAATCATCATTACCACACCTTCCGATGCTGCCAACGTTTTTATTACGCTCACCGCTAGAGAACTCAAACCTGATATTACGATTATTGCCCGTGCTTCTCAGAAAGACACGGAGTCAAAACTTTATCGTGCGGGGGCTGACCGCGTGATCCTGCCAGATATTTTGGGTGGAATGTTCATGGCTCAAATGGTGACTAAGCCTGTAGTGATTGAATTCCTTGATTTATTAACTGGTAGGGGCAGGAATGAGAAATATAAATTGGAGTCGATCCATTTTGAAGACCTTAAGCAGAAGTATCGTGATAAAACACTCCAAGAGCTGGACATAAAGAATTTAACTGGGGGTACGGTAGTGGCGGTGAAAGACAACATAAAGGGCATGATTCCAAACCCTCCAGCTGAAACTTTTATCGGAGTAGATGATACCATGATTATCCTATGTTCTGAAGATACGGCCAAAGAAGTAGTCGCTACTTTGACCAGATAATTTACATGTTGTAGCATTATTGTTCACGAACTTCAAAATATAACGTATTGGAACTGATGCCTATAGATATTTCCAGGCCATTTGAGATGTTAGAAGGTGAGGAGCTAATGTTGGTGAGAGTATCCATATGCCGACAAGCCATAGCATCGTAGTAGTTGACAGAAACGCAGGTCAGAGACCCTATTACCTTTAGGATTTGGATGGTGTACGTGCGTTAAGAAAGAAATTCAGCCTTGACCTTTGGATTCTTTGTACAAGTGTAATTCAAAGAATGTATCCGATGGAATATCTAGTGGTCTAGCCGGGCATCGATTCAATTATGATCAATGCTCCTCAGCTATCTTGTGGTTGAGAGATTTAGTGCTGGCCCATTTAGGCAGTTGTGCGATAATATGACAAGTGCTTATTAGCACTGCCAAGTATTCAATAAAATAAGCGTTGCTGATTATTGAGAAATCACTCGAACAAGCTTAGACATTTTTTGTTACGCATCTGGTGGTGTGCAGTAATTGAAAAAATTCAATTATATCAGTCTAATTGATGGAGTGCTCTATGATGTAAAAAGTGGACATACATGGTACAAAATAAAATTCTTGTTCAATAAAATCTACCTATGAGAAATTATTTAGTTGTTGGGGGTTCATCTGGAATCGGTGAAGCTTTGACAGAGATTTTAGGGCAATCTCACCGAGTATATGCCACTTATAATAGCCATCAGAAGTCAAATGATGGAAATGTAAGTTATCATCCCTTAAACGTGTTGTCAGATACTTTTGACCTATCGTTTCTTCCAGAAAAGCTCGATGGAGTAGCCTATTGTCCAGGTAGCATACTTTTAAAACCTTTCCATCGCTTCAAAGATGAAGACTTTATGGAGGATTATAAATTGCAGGCCCTGGGTGCAGTAAAGACGGTGAGGCAAGTATTGCCAATGATCAAGTCAGGTGACCATCCCTCGATTGTTTTCTTTTCTACCATTGCCGTCCAGCGAGGTTTTAACTTTCATTCGCTCGTGTCTATGTCCAAAGGGGCCATCGAAGGTTTGACCAGATCGCTTGCAGCCGAGCTTTCACCAACCATTCGTATCAATGCCGTAGCACCCGCACTAACCGATACGCCCTTGGCGGCCAAACTCCTGAATACTCCGGAGAAATCAGCTGCGCATGCGGAGAAGAATCCACTGAAGAAAGTTGGTACACCACAAGACATTGCAGCTACAGCAGCATATCTACTTTCACCCCAATCTGGTTGGATCACTGGACAAATCTTTCATGTGGATGGGGGATTCTCTTCAATTATTAAATAAGGCAACGTACCCAGTTTTGGGGTCATGCTGAGGCGGGTAAGCTTTGCTGATCGAATGAATCAGAACTGATCTTCACCCAAATCTACTTCAACGGCTCAGGCGCATCCTGAAAGTGGTTGTATTTACCAAGGAGTTTACCAACGATTACCGTGATGGGCATGATCACCTTTTTAACAAAAGGAGGAATGTCAAGTAGATCGTATTCAGATTGATAACGAGTCAATAGATATGCAGAATCAAATGGATCTCCTTTAGGGTCTCCAGCTTTGTTCATAGAATTGTAGATACCCGTGAGGAAATAGTCCAAAGAATTTGCAGGCTTCACCCATCCAGAGCATTCAAGAGGCCCATCTCCAGCATTCCAAAATCGATGCATTTCATTTCTTTTGAAAAGGATGCTTTCACCTTCACCGATTACTTGAGCTGCCTCACCGTGAATTTGATAGCCCATCTTACCAGATTTGACCTGAAGGAATTCCTCTTGCTTAAAATGGACGTGAAATGGAGGACCTTTTCTGGGCTTGATGTGATTTCTGACTAGCATTTTTTGTTCTCCGTTCTCTTCCTTGATGGCTTCGAAGATGAGCACTTCGCCATCATTTTCAATTCTGTGAGGTAGTAAATAGGGATACATAGCATGTAGTGTTTTAGCAAATTTAGTACATTGTACTAAAACAAACAAACAAATCTAGTACGATGTCCTAAATTTTATGGCTACCAGAGAAAAAATCCTTGTCACCGCACTGCAATTATTCAATGAGAAAGGGTATGTAAAAGTCGGGGTTAGAGAGATTGCAAGAGCATTGCAAATGAGTCCAGGCAACCTCTCCTACCACTTTCCCAAGAAGGAGGATCTCTTGTTTGAATTACTGAAAAGTTATTCTGAACAGAATACTATTTATTTTTCCCACTTCCAGCAAGAGGAAAGCTCAATAGATCGTTTTCTCACGCTTATGACCAAGATTATGCATGCTCAGTACCAACATAGAGGAATCATGGTGGGGAATTTCGAATTGCATAGTGATATCTGGGGTCAAGACACTTTGAATTATAGGCATACACACCATCGCAGGAGAGGTGATCTAGAGCTAATCTTAACACAACTGAGAGATGCCGGGCAGATTGAGGCTGATGCAGATGATATTGCCTTTCTAGTATCAATGCTCACTCTATTTGGTAAATATGCGCTGCATGAGTCACTGTTTACATCTAACGGCACTAGTGAAAGCGAAGTCGTGGATCAAAATATAGATTTGTTAATCAGACAATTGTCTTTATTTAGTACCGAGACAGGATCAAACTCCATCGAAGAGTATCTGGTCACCAGAGGGAATTAAATAATGTTTGACCTTCGTGCATCCTCTGCCTTGAGTTGGTTCAATTGAATCTACTATCATTTCTAGTATACACCATTGAGCCAATGCTTGACATCTATCTCCATCGAAGTAAGACAAGCAATTCAAGGTGCCATTATTAAAATTTAGCCAAGCAAAGTACACCTTGTGAGTGTAATGCGGCTTTTATCTCACTACAGAAACCCTTATTTTTATTGTGGTACAAGCGAAATTGCGGATGTTCAACCTTAACGGTGTAAAAAAGTACTTATCACCAACCCAGGTTTTAGCTATACTCTGTGGTACACTTTTGACGTTGACCTCGTCACTTCCTGCACAGGATATATCGGCTTTTTTCGAAGCTGAGTTACCTGTGCCCTATCAGAAGTTATTTATACATACTGATCGAAGCTTATATTTTCAAAGGGATACATTATGGTTTTCGGCCTACTTGGTAGATGCTCAGTCCCATCGTCCTAGCAAGCAAACTTGTAATCTCTACGTGGAATTAATAGATAGCCTAGGTGATGTTGTAAGGCAAGAAATATACATCATCCAAAATGGCTTCGGAGCAGGTCAACTCATCTTTGCTGAGGAACAACAGGAGGGAGATTTTGTGCTCAGAGGGTACACAGACTATTTGAGAAATTTTCCAACCAGCACATTTTTCACCCAGGCCATCCAAGTGACACAAACAAAGGGCTCAGATCAATTAGCATTAGATGCAAATTACTCCAAGAAGCCTGGAGTGATTGATCTTACCTTTATGCCTGAGGGTGGCTTTTTGCTGGCAGATGCCACCAATGCCGTCGCCTTTAAAGCCATCAATGAAAAGGGCCAAGGGGTGGCTGTCTCTGGGTTCATCGTGGATGCCAATGGAGAGGTGGTGCAAACATTTTCAACTACTCACCTGGGAGCCGGTAAATTCTATTTTTACACGGTGGCGGGAGGCTCATTTAAGGCCATCATAGATGGATGCGATCAGAGTTTCGCTTTGCCGAAAGCACAGGAATCTGGAGCCAAGATTAAGGTGGTCAAGCAAGCTGATGATCATGTATCCATGGTCATTCAGGAGAAAGAGATTGGACCTGAAGCGGTCTACTTTCTTGCGGTTATGCATCGGGGAACCGGCTTATTTTTTGTGCCCATTGATCATACCAATCGTAACTCACTCCTAAAGTTCCCATTTAAAAATCTCAAAGATGGCATTAATCGCTTCGTTCTGTTAGATGATGATTTGAAGCCCCTCTCCGAGCGACTGGTATTCAAACAGCCTGAAGACCTTCTTGATCTCGATATTTCAACAAATAAAAAAGCCTACCAGAATCGTGAAGAAGTCTCGATGCGGCTTGGGACTAATCTGGATTCATCCAGCTTGGCATCAGTATCTGTTGCCGTGGTGGATATGTCATATCTGCAAAATGGAGGTTCAAAATTTGATATTGCAGGATATTTACTTCTTGATGCGGAATTAATCGGCCATGTTGAGACTCCTTCCAGTTATTTTATGGACGGAGAGGTGCCGGCTAGCATCAAGCTAGATTTACTGATGTCTACCAGTGGGTGGAGTAATTACCTTTGGCCCACGCTCAGTCAAGATGTCGTAAAGCTATCCTTCGAACCCAAATTGGGTTTCGATTTTCGAGGAAAAGCCAGCAGGAATTTTAGCAGGAAAGCGCTATCTGATGCAAGCGTTTCACTTATTGTTTATGAGGACGAAGGAAAGACCAGATTTTTTGACCAGCCCCTCGATAAAAAAGGACATTTTGAATTTGAGAATATTGTGCTGGCAGACTCTGCCTCTGTCGTGGCTCAAGCACGCACGAAGCTGAATAATAGTAATCTTCAATTTGAATTAACAATTCCCGAAATAGTGCCACCGAAAGTGGATAGAGAGACTATGCGGGCATTGCTAGATCGTTCTGAAGTGTCAAGGGAAGTCTATGAGCAGCGCCTATACAATGAAACTTTACGGAGTGCCTACGATCCATTGTACCATACCGTGTATCTGGAAGGTGTCGAGGTGCGGGGACGAAGAACCAAAAAGCCTGCAAGAACGGGATCGGTACATAAAAACGATGGTCC
>JABDMH010000034.1 GCA_013001595.1 Saprospiraceae bacterium
GCAATGCCTCTTCAATAAGTTGTGAAGCGCCATCTTCATACCATTTATGATTTACACCACCACTAGCATAGATCGGCATCGGATTAATGGGATCACAGTCGGTAGCCAATAATTTATACACAGGCTCACCTTTACTTTTGCCAATTATATCCCAGCAAGCATTCTGTACACCAGCCCAGGCAGCTCTTGCTAAATAATCACGCCATGGTCCACCACTGCATAAATAATCAACATCAAATGGGTTTTTACCAATCATCGCTGGAGTCACATGCTTGTCCGTGTAGGCTTTTATTTTTGATGGATCGCTATATGGACTGCCTTCTCCAATTCCCGTAATCCCCTGATCGGTACGCACCTCGACTAATGCGGAGTCGGTTTTCCAAACTACATATTTGGAGACACCCCAAAGATCTCGCCCATCAGATGGTACATAGGATAAAGGAGTCACCTTAATATCTGTGATCTTAATTTGCTCCCGTTCGAGTACATCCAATGGATGACGAATTTTCTCGAATGCCTGTGATTGTTCGTCAACCAGCCTTGCACGACTACCAAGGGCAGCCGCAGCAGTCAATTGTGTTGAGGTGGTAACAAATTTCCGTCTATTTATTTTTTTCACGGTTGCTCTTTTTTTTGAATAGAAATGCCGATCTGCCTTGGATATTAATCATTTGGTTTTTTCCCGCTTGGGCAGAATCATCAAAAATGCTAGATAAACCCTAAAGCAGCATCACAATGCCACTGGTTTTATATAATCAGTTGCTCCTTTAATTTAATCATTTTAGGTAGCTTAACTGAAATATTATTGCTCATTGTGGCCTTTCAATGAAATGAGTAAAAACGAATGCCATGCAAGTAAATCTGACAAAAAACTTTTTTGAAGCCAGCTTCTACCTGTGCTGCCTACATATGTTGTGCATTCCAGTGCAGGCTCAACTCATTGAGCTGACACCCCAACGCATGATCGAGCTAACTCCCCTATGGGAAGGAGAACGCTTTGCCGATGGTAGGCCAAAGGTGCCGAGTGATGTGTTAGAACGCATGAAGGCCATTTCTTTGGAACAGGTTTGGGGTACCTTGAGAAATAATGGCTACAAAAACCAATTTGCTGGAGATTGGAAGATGATCCATGAAAATGTGCCATTGGTGGGCCGGGCATTAACCGCCCAATATATGCCAAGACGTGTGGCGATACGAGAGGTCTTGGAGAAGGAAGGTGTTGAAGAGGGAAGGGATGGCGATATGGTGAGCTGGCCCATAGCTGAACTGGTCGAAGGTGATCTCTATGTGGCGGATTCCTATGGCAAAGTAAATGAGGGTCCCATCATTGGTGATAATCTGGCTACTTCCATTTATGCCAAGTCAAAGAATGGTGTTGTTTTCGATGGTACGTTGCGAGATCTAGAAGGTATGCAAGACATCGAAGGATTTAATGCCTTCGTCAGAGGGTGGCATCCTTCTTATCAGATGGAAATGATGCTTACTGGTATTAATGTTCCCATACGCATTGGTGATGCCACAGTAGTACCTGGAGACGTGGTTCTAGCCAAAAGAGAAGGCGTGATATTTATTCCACCACACTTGGCCGAGGAAATTGTGGTTAAGGGAGAATTTATTGCGCTGAAAGATGAATTTGGTCACAGCCGGCTACGGGAGGGCATTTATACTTCCGGTGAAATAGACGGACGGTGGAAAGACGAAATTAGAGCGGATTTTATCACATGGCTAGATGAAAATCCTGATAAAATCAAGATGACACGTCAACAACTTGATGAATTTTTTCAAGAGCGCAATTGGTAGAGCTAACAGAAAATTAGGAGAAGTCTGCCAAGCGATTGGGTTATTTATTAAACAATGGGTTTTCATACCAGATGACTCCTAGACCAGCCACAGTGCTGCTGTTGTTATTTTCTTCACTCGATAAAATGTCCAAATCTCCGTCCAGGTCCATATCGATCAAATAGGCAAAGTCATACTTATTTCCAGCCAACCCACTTACATTATGATGTATCCAGTGATCGTCTACTGCATTATGAGAGGACCAGAATATACCAATGCGTTCTCGTGCACCATCGTAAGTGGTAACAAGATCATTTTGCCCGTCTCCATTAATATCACCAATAGCTGCTGATTTACCTACGGTACCTGAACCGGTGGGGAATGGGATCGAATCTAACGCCCAATCATGTCCCAGTGAATCCAATTGTTTGAAATGAAATACATGGTTGCGAATATCTGGGACCCAAATCTCAAGTAGCCCATGATCATACCTGGCGGTTTGGAAGAACATGGGATCGCGTTTGGGTAAACCGACCAGATGTTGATCCCATCGCTGGTGCAGTTTGTCTGTTTGTTGCGTGCCGGGATGTTTAAACCATTTTATGCCGTTGGTATCGTTATTTCGATCAGATACCAATACATCTGGCTGCCCGTCAAAGTCTATGTCCAGTATTTCAATAGACATGACCCAACTGGCTGGCGCAATGGTATGCAGTTTCCAAGCATCTATGTCTCGAGGATTGGATGGAGACTCAAGCCATCCGACAATGGCACCTTCATTTTTAGCAGCAACAATCAGGTCCAATCCATTCTTTCCATCCACATCCATAGGCCGTCCAAACATCCATTGGGTGGCACCCACGGTACAGGGTATATCCTGTGAAAGCCATTGACTTTTGTCCGCATAGTTTTGTTTGGGTGCCCAATGTATGGTGATGCGTTTATGTGTGCCTTCGGAAAAAGTAACAATGTCGTCATACCCGTCGGCATCCAAATCTACGACTAAGGCGTCTTCGACGTCACGTGCAGGCACTTCTAAGTAGGACCAGTGCTCTGATGGGCCAGGGTTAAAATATAGTCTGGCCACATGACCTTGTTCCCAACCACAGATAATATCAGTCAGTCCGTCCTTATTCACATCGCAGACCTTAGTGCCGTCTGATCCAAAGGAGGAATTGTCGATGATGTGCATTTTCCAAGGTACGGAAGGATCGATCGATTGACTTAAAAGTTTCACATTAGAAAACACCATAAATGTCAGAAAAGACAATAGGACTATCCAATTGCCAACGCATCTGCTTGAAAATGATCCTCCAGCATTTCCTTTTTCTAGAGAAGACCCATACATGCCCACCACTTTATTAAACGTCATAATTCTAGGGAAATCGTATCACTGGGCACATATCCGACCCTATGCGCCGAGACTTCCAATTCAACTCCTTTAGTTACGGTAAGTGGATCAGTATACACCGACCACGTTTTGCTTGTTGGTCCAGTAGCCGGATGAATGCGATATCCGATCGATGCACCAGGAGTAGGGCAAGTAATGACCACTTGCTCGCCGTTTTTGTTGATGGCAGGTGCGGCAGTGGTTGGTTTTTCATCGGAACCATTCCACAGTTGGGTTATCAATTCTTTTTCTGGTAGATTAGGCTGATCACCAATGTCTGTCAGCCACCGATCCATTTCAGTGCGCAGCTCATCGACCTTATCCTTGTATTTGGGGTCGGCGATCAGATTATTTAGTTCGTGTGGATCGGCATCACAATCGAATAGTTCTTCCTCGGGTTTGCTCGATCTAAACCACTGAGCTTGGGCTTCCGTGAGCTTTCCTTCGTCCCGCAATCTGAGGAGCTCTTGCATAGTTGGGATTCTCTCGCGATAGACGACAGGGAGATAGTATCCCTGTTCAGGCCGGTAGTTTCGAATGTACTTAAAGCGTTGATCCCGAACCGCACGAATGGCATCGGTAAAACCGTCAAATCGATCTGCGGCGGCATGAATATAGGTACGTGGTTGGGCAGCTTTTTCAGCACCGAGAAAGGCTTGTCCTTGAAGGTAGGAGGGTAGTTTGATTCCAGCAAGAGAAAATGCAGTGGGTGCAAAATCAATGAAGGAAACCAACTGATTATCCTTGGTGCCGGCATATCTTTTGTCAGGAAATCTGACGATCATCGGTGAAAGTAGACCAGAGTCGTAGATGAGTCTTTTTTGTCTCGGCAGCGGACCACCATGGTCGGCATAGAAAAAGATGATGGTTTCATCTAAGAGACCATCTTGTTCAAGCTGGTCTAAGATGGCACCTACCTGACGATCCATTTCGGCGATGTTGTTATATACTTTCCACATGTCACGCTTCACAAGGGGGGTGTTGGGTAGATACGGTGGTATGGGAAAATCTAAATCCTTGGAAACATGCACCGGTGTTTCTGCTTCGGTCAACCTAGCACTACCCTTGGGAAAGGTAAATGAGGTATCTCCGGCTTGGTAATGACGCATTTCATTACTTCGAAATCCATAGGGCTCGAACAAACCGGACTCATGTGTAGTAGTGAAATTGAAAATGGAAAAGAAGGGCTGGTCTTCATCTCGATTGCGCCAATGAGCGAAACTACTGCTTTCATCCCAGGCGGTTACCGGTGCTTGAAATTGGTAATCTCTCTTGTTATTATTGGTGCAATAGTAGCCATGTGACCGAAGTATCTCACTCATCATTTTTGTCTCCGGTGGCGGTACGCCTTCATAGGGAGGTAGGCCGGTAACATCCGTATAGGAGGTCGTACGCATATGACTGGCACCAATGCTAGAATGATACATACCCGTAGCGATGGAAGCTCGACTTGGCGCACATACGCCTGATGGTGAGAAAAGATGGGTGTATGTAATTCCTTCCGCTGCCAATCGACTTAGATTGGGGGTTTTAATGGTCGAGTCACCAAATGGTGGAATAAATTGACCCATATCTTCGGTGACCAGCCATAGAATATTGGGGCGATCGAAAACTTCGGTAGCAGCATCTCCTTCATCAGTTCTCGGGCCCGAACTATTCTGACAGCTTAGGAACAAGCTGATACCACAGAATATAAAGGTTATCAGAAACTGACTAGATCTTTTATTCGACATTACATAGCATTTAAAGAAAATAGAAAATCAAATTATCCTCCCGTGATAAATGATCCTTGCGCAATGAGGTTGACCCAATTATCCCCACTAATACCCATCAATATGACGGAATAGTCCTTATTGGGTAACAGTGGCAGAACTGGACCGGGACGTGTGACGTTGAAAACCACATTACTAGTATCATAAAATTTGAATGCCTTCTCCTCGGTATATGTAGCTGAAATAGCATCACCACGTTCATCAACGAGGATCTGAAAATAGATAATATTCTCCGGATCTTGATCTTCCCAGGTAATAAGGGGTGTAATGTCGTTTTCCAAGGTTATTTCCATTCTATCCGTCGAAAATATAGTGGGTTTGGATTGCATCTTGTAGCGCACTGGCTTACAATACCATAAGGTATCTTGCGAAACGTAGGAAACACAAGCCCAACGATCGGAGCCGGGTTCGGGCAAAGGGAATCTAGCCATAAATCCATTGAAAAGTGGTTCGAAATTGGCTTCCATTTCTACGAATTTGGCCAGGTCATCTGGGTTAGCCTCACCATCCCTAGTTTCATAGTACCTAAAATTAGTGGAGTATAGCTTGGGATAGAAGAACATACTAAGCGGTGCATTGGCATCATCGAGAAATCCTTGTTGTCCACCAGCGGCACATGCTACGAGCTCATCATGTGGTTGCCACTCGGGATGCTCATCTATGTAAGCCTGAAGGGTGTTTTCTGGCGCACTGGTCTCTTTGTTGCAACTTGCAATTAGTAAGAGTAGAGCTAGGCAGAGAAAGTGGAGCATACCAGTGAATGCACTCCGGAAAGTGCCAACGTGATAAAATGAGTCTTTTGACATATTATGGTAAAGTTAGCTACTGAATATCAATATTACCTGCACGGATGTACAAATAGGTCGTTCGAACTGGAAGTCAAGGTTTCTGTATGCCCCTAGAAGTGGGATGACTCACGCTTAAATATGGGAATTTCTAAGACAAATTCAGCTCCATTAGGATGATGCAGGCTGAGCTTTCCATCAAGTTTCTTAGTAAAAGCTTGCACGATTTTCATTCCCATAGAAGTAGGATTACTAGGGATGCCTTTTCCGGGAGTGCCCACCCCATTATCTTTCACACTCAATTTCAAATGTTGGTCTTGCTTTTTGAGGGAGACTAAAATCTGTCCAGATCGACCATCGGGGAAAGCATGCTTAAGAGCATTGCTTACCAACTCATTGGTGACTAGTCCTAGGGGAATCATCACATCTACATCTTGTTTGCCTGCATCAATATCAGTGGAGATTGCTATGCGGCCTGGCTCAATGTTGTATGATAGCACTAAGCTATCCACGAGTTTCGAAATGTATTGACCGGTGTCTACTCCAATGAGGTCTTCTTTTTGATAGAGATTTTGGTGAATGATGGCCATCGATTTCACTCGATTTTGACCTTCAAGTATGGCATCTCGTGCCGCCTTATCACTCACATTTCGAGATTGAAGGTTAAGCAGCGAGGAGACAATTTGCAAATTGTTTTTTACCCGATGGTGTATTTCTCTGAGTAGCATTTCTTTCTCTGCTAGGTTTTCCTCAATAATTCGATTTTTCGAGCTCAAAGCCTTATTGACTTGTTTTCTAAATCTATTGTTTCGACAGAGGAGTGCGGCCAATAAAGAAAGGCCGAGAAGTCCCAGTATCAATGCCCATCGAGTTTGTCTAGCCTGGATGAGTTCCAGTGCCTGAATCTGATTTTCACTATTTAG
Source organism: Saprospiraceae bacterium (assembly GCA_013001595.1). Taxonomy (GTDB): domain Bacteria; phylum Bacteroidota; class Bacteroidia; order Chitinophagales; family Saprospiraceae; genus JABDMH01. The sequence continues at coordinate 6,650 of JABDMH010000034.1, forward strand.
TGTGGATATTTCTGCTTCCTGTTCTGCAGCTTCATATTGTATTTGCAGTTCATCTGTTTTGGCTACTACTTGTTGGCGATAGATTTTATCAGAAAGATCCTTATAGGCCTTGTGGTAGGAAAGGGCTTCTTTTAGCTGATTCCTGTCTTCATATATTTCACTTAAGTATTTGAGTCCTTGCTCTTCTACATGGAGGAATGCATTTTCCCGACTTACCCTGAGTGCATCCTTGAGTATAGCTATACCCTCCGGTTTACCTAGTTTAGCTGCTGCATAACCCAGTTTATTTTCGGTCATATTGAGCTCCTGTACCGACCCAATTTGTTGCTGTAGATGGTAAGCCTTTTGTAAGTTAACATAAGCCTGGTCAAATTCCTCAGTATAAAGATGGACATTGCCGATGTTGTGATAACTATTGAATATTCCCCACGTATAACCGTCTTGCTCATCAATTTCCTTGGTAAGGTGGTAGTACTTGAGAGCTTCATCAAAACTCTTTTGCTTTAGATAAGCTCCCGCCAAATTGTTGTACATATTGGCCAGTCGACCCATATCTTTTACTTCTTTACAGAGTTCAATAGCCTGATGATAGTGCGTGATGGCTTTGTCGGTCTGGTCCCGGTCGCTCATTACCAATGCCATAAAACTGATGCCGCCAATTTGACCACGAATATTTCCAATTTGCTCACTCCAGGCTTTTAATGCTAAGGCACTTTCCAAAGTCGATGCAAGTCCGATTGTTCATAATGAATAGTTGTTTGCACATTAAGGCCTTTCATGATTTCTAAAGAATCTGTTCGCTTACGCATTTCTTGGAGGAATGCATCCGTGTACAAGAGTGCTTGCTCAAACCCACCTTTATTGCGATGGACTACAGCATAATGGTAGTCGATATTAGGACGAAGGCGTTGCAAGCCAGAGGACAAGTATATCGAATCCGCCTGATGCAGAAAGGAAAAAGCCTTTTCCAGATCGGTGCGACTATGATCAAAGGCCAAATTGAGTAAATTGCTAATGCGTACCGAGTCGTGCACCTCGGCCTGCACAGGCTGAGTTTCTGGAGTTTGCGCCTGAATCCAAACTGGGAGTAAACAGTAGGAGAACAGACACAAAGGGCACGGTATGCACATAGATTTCATTATCTCAGCAAAGCAATCCGGAATATAATCAAAGCCTGGCAATGCAGGTAAACCTCGATCATAGGTATCTAATAGTACAGGTGTTTTGGCTCACAGCAGAAATTCTACGGTATGACTCCGGGTTGATGAGAGGCAGAGATGATGTATCTTGGTCAAGGCGGTAAAAAATTATAGATGGCCATGAAGAAACTCGTTCTTATTCTATCTCTTATTGCCACCATGGCCTGTTCAGGTGTGGCACAAGTACTTAAGACCCAGGGAAATGCATTTTTGTTAGGCGATGAACCAATAGAGATGTGGGGCATTCGAGCCGCTAGTGCGACCCAGCACGATACTTTGACTGAAGCACTGATTGGTAATCTGGACGCTTATAAGCGGCATAGAGTTAATGCTGTGTCGATTTTCTTGCAGGGATCCAGTGGAGGGTTTTCAGATCCATTTTCATCAGACGGGAAAGCTTTGGATAAGGATCACCAACGGCGTTTGTATAGCATTGTGGAAGCTTGCGCAGATCGATCCATGGTGGTGATCGTTGGCATATTTTATCAAAGGGTCGTAGCTAATTTAAAGGGGAATCGAAAGGTAAGTACACCAGAGGCTATTAAAAGCGCTACTCGGACGGTGGCTGAGCTTTTGAAACCTTATCGCAATGTCATCATCAACATAGCCAATGAGCAAAACTCTTTTCACTACCGAAAGTTTGCCGCTTTTTCCTTTAACGATCCACATAACATCATCGATTTATGCAAGATCGTAAAGGAACAGGATACTGAGCGGATCGTTGGGGCTGGTGGTTACCATGACAGCTTAAATGTGATCATCGGAAGATCGGATTGGGTCGATGTGCTACTCTTTGATACTGATGGCAAAGATGTTGAAAAAGGTCACCATAGTGGCTGGCACTATGATTATTTTCGGGCACAAGGAGTCCCAGATAAACCGATAATCAATGTAGAGATCTTCGGTGGTTGGACCAAGCAATTCACACCTCCCGGCAATTATTCAGAGGTGGGAAAAGAGATTCATCTTCGGGAAATAATCGAAGCCAAGAAGCGGCCAGGATTATGGGTCCATCTACATTCAAACACCTGGTGCCAGGGCTCGGCCGATGGATTCCCCATTCGCTATGATTTGGGTGGTCAAGGTACTAAGGAGGATCCCGGCATCCGCTGGTGGTTTGAAGCGATCAAGCGGTGACGCGCTAACTTAGCCAAAGCGCCAATAGGCCAATTAGCTGACTTAGTGGCACGCAAACGCAAAGGCGCAAAGAATTTGCTCGATTTGCTCAGAGCGAGCAGCATCCTTTTGCTTTGTAAATGAGGGTGAAAAGGGTGAAAAGGGTGAAAAAGTAGAAGAGGTAGAGAAGGTCGTCAAGGTCCAAGGGTAGAGGCGGATATATTACGCCGGACGGACGCAAAGATTTGGATGATTTGTCCCGAGCGGGTAGCATCCTTTTGCGGCGGTATTAATATCGGCGGAGGCTTTCTCCATGCAGGCAGGTAGAGTGGCGCGCAAAGGCGCAAAGTATTTGGTTGATTTGTCTAGAGGTATCAAGGGTCGGCAAGATCATAGGGTAGAGGCGGATATATTCCGCCGGATGGACGCAAAGATTTGTTTGAATTGTCCAGAGCGAGCAGCATAACTTTGCTGCGGTATTTATATCGGCGACGACATTCTCCATGCAGTTAGGTACAGTGGCGCGCGAAGACGCAAAGGCGCAGAGATTTTGCTTGATTTATCTAGTGCGAGCAGCATGCTTTTGCTGCGATCATCGGGTATCGCAGCCTACACATTTGCCATTGTGATACGAAGTTTAGATAGATGACTGCAATATTTTGTATTATTTGGTATGCGTACCATTCGTGCATATTGCTTTGGCTTTGGAACCATGACCGTGCTTGTCTTTGCACTCTTTCTTGCGGGATGTGAGCCCCAAGGTGCTTCAAGGGATCAAAGTGAATCAAAGGCTAGTGTCCAGATGGAGACATTGGTATCAGATGGTGCCTGGTGCTGGTTTTCAGACCCGAGGGCCATCTATCACCATGGTGCTGATCCGCAGATCTACTTTGGCTACATCAATCAGCAAGGTGATGTATGCATTGGAGCACAAGATGTCGCCACTAGGGAATTGACTACATACATCCTGCACGATAGCCTGGAGATTGATGATCACAACGTACCTACGGTGTTGATCCTACCCAGTGACCATCTGTTGACCTTCTACAATGAACACAATGGCCATGTGTTCATGCGTCGGAGTGCTCGGCCTGCAGATATCAATGCTTGGGAGCCAGAAAGAATCATTGCTCGAGCCAGCGATCAATACAATTACACCTACACTAACCCGCTGCGATTAAGCAATGAAGAAGGACGCATCTATCTGTTTGGAAGAAAGGTGGGTCCCACTCGTTCATTTGCTCATTGGTGGCCTTACTTCATCTTTTCCGACGACGATGGTGAGTCGTGGAGTGAAGATATGATCTTGTTGGACAATGAAGGACGTGAGAATCCTCCTTACATGAAGGTAGCGACGGACCATAAGGGACGGATAGATTTTCTTTTTACCGATGGACATCCGAAGATCGGTTCAGATGTATCTGTATACCATATGTTTTATCTGGATGGTGCATTTCATCAAACCAATGGGGATCGGATTGCCGCATTGGAGGAATTGCCGATAGCCATTGCGGAGGTAGAGAAGATCTACGATGCCGCTTCATCAGATGTACGCGCATGGATATGGGACATTGCTTTAGATAAGGCAGATCGCCCTGTAGTGACCTACGCTCGCTATCCCACGGAAAATGATCACCGCTACCACTATGCCTATTGGGATGGTCACAGGTGGCAAGACGAGGAAGTCTGTCGAGCAGGTGGATGGATGCCTTCCCTGCGGCAAGGAGATGTGGTACGTGAAGCGCACTATTCGGGAGGTATTGTATTGGATCCTCAAGATCCAACTTCAGTATACTTATCACGTCAGATCGAAGGTAAGTTTGAAATCCAGCATCTGCGAAGAATCAGTCCAGGGGAATGGTCTCACCAATCAATCACCGAAGCATCGGAAGAGAATAATGTCAGGCCTTATGTGGTGTATGATAGACCGGATGATTATCCATCCGTGCTATGGATGAGTGGCATCTACAATCACTATACCCGCTATGAGACAGGTATTAAAATCGCATACTGAAAGTTGGTCGGGCAATCAAGAAAACTAATTATATTTGCAGCCCGCAAATGCGCGGTAGAAGGTCAATCCCTAAGGCGTGGTAGCTCAGCTGGTTAGAGCGCAGGATTCATAATCCTGAGGTCGGGAGTTCAAGTCTCCCCCACGCTACTTTGCACTCCGATTTCATGTCAAATCATGTATATATTTTACATAGTGTAAAATTAGAACGCTATTATGTCGGCAATATCGACCTAGATCCAATGGCAAAGCTGGACCAACATAAAGAGGGTCTTGATACCAACAGTTTTTCTCATGGAGGCATACCGTGGATTTTATTCATTTCATTTAGGTGTGCCAGTAGACTTCAATCTAGGAGTTGAGAAAGTCATATAACAAGGATGAAGAGCAAGAAGTACATATTGAATCTCAGGCGATATACCTGAAATGATCAGAAAATTGAAGAAGCGATATCCCAGGTAGCTCAGCAGGTTACCCCGATCACCATTGGGACCCACGCTACTTTAGACCCAGATTTCTATTGTGGATTGATTAAGACGAAAAAGAATGTATGGATTATAACAGCCTCATTTCAATTTCAAGCTGCAACAAAGGTTCTAATTAATTGACCAGGGAGCGAGATGTTTGGTCCTTTATTCAACCATCTTTCCAAAACTGAGTTCGGTTCTTTCGGAAAGGTGTTTAGTCTTGCGAGGTAGGATAGATCTTGTCTCCGCTCTACTTTTTGCCGTGTAAACGGGCTGGAGAGTGGATTGGTTAATATGGGTGATCGATTCGATGCCGATTACATTTTTATTGTCAGCTTTGGTTTTATTTACTCCTTGTCTTTATCGGTATAATCCAAATGTTTTTTTCTAGATCAACCATTCCTCCAATTTCTTCTTTGACGACCCTGTCTATAACATCGAGACCCTTTTGAGCCATGTTTTCAAAAGCATCGATTCCATCATTAGGAAAGTGTTGCCTCGTTCTATGGATATGGAAACGATTGGAGAATTGTCTTACGAAAGTATCTTCTATGCCATCCTTACCAATCATGAAACCCAGCAAGCCACCCCATGTTGCCGTGGGATTATCAGAATCCCATCCAGCAAGTGTCCCAATTTTTATGGTGCTTTTCAAATCACCTTCTCCATAAAACAAGCTGACCAAGCTGGCTGCAAAATTTATTCCTGCTGCAAAACATCCATTGCAAGGCAAGTTCTTCGCAGTAATATGGTATCCATCTTCCTGGTTGACTTGATATCTGTAGTACAGCGAATCCCTGGTCTGTTCCCATGGGATGCCAGATCTATATAATTTATAGGAGTAGTCAAACATGTCGGCCGGATATGAACCATTGGGAAGAACTTGCCTTGCCTTCATTGCCATCCATTGTACTCTTTGCTTCATACTTTTATCTGAGTTTAAGCAAGCCAAGGCATAGATGCTTACGTAAAACTTGGCAATATCCTCGGCTTCTTTCCTTGCGGTGGTTTGAATGGGTAGATGAGCAATTAGCCGAGCTATGTCAGGTCTTGCAGGTGAGAACAAGCCAAATATCTCGGTGGTTAATTGCGCATCGATCATTTCAAAATGCTCGTTAAGGTGTGGACTTCCAGTTTCGGGAGGAAGGACACCTTCTTGCATCAAGTCAAATGCCTTTTGATTGGATACCCATAAATAATTTTCTTCTTCAGATTTTATATGTGTTAACCATCCATCTCGTATTTGCTCAGGAGATAGCAAACTGGTCTCGTGGGTATACAACAGATGCTGATACATATACTCGATATCCGTATCATCGTCAGCGCCCCATACTTCATTGGTGTCTTTGAAAACGAAATCGATGGTAGGTGACAAATCACTTGGGACTCCCTCTGCCCATATATTGGGTTGATCAGCTTTGCCCCAGTCATCTCTGGTATAGAAAGCTCCCGTTTTTATGTCTCCGATGTTGCCGATTTTATCCATCTCTGTCACCAACCCTGTCCAATTGGCAATGCATTGTCCCAACCAAAAACCATACAATTGATCTTTGTATGTGGCTCGAGAGATGCTGACGTGCGTATCCTCCACTACGGCATCGTTGGTATTCTTTGCGCTTTGCTTCGCGGTTTCTGTATCGCAGGCGGACCAAGCAATCAAGCTAAGTAATAGTACAGTAAACGATCTCATAATTATTTGTATCAGTGCAGGTACAAGCCTAACTTTTTTCAAGTATTTTCCGATACGAATCAAGAAATCCATTTCCAATATTTTTACTTCCAAAATTACGGAGAAAGAATCCCAAAAAACCTGGAGCTGTAAGGTTGCTAATCTCAAGATTGAGTTCTGTGTTGTTATTTTTGTCTTTAAATATTTCAACAAAATGAGAATTGGTTGTTAGCTTACTGGTTATATATTCTTCATCGAATTCGACTAATGTTTTGTCTTTCAAAATGGTGACCGAAATATTGGTCCTTTTCATGAGACCTTCGTTCGTTTTTATTGTCACATAGTCCCTATCATGCTCAATGAGTTCAACTGTTGTCATTCCAGGATACACGGTCATTAGTTCCTCATAGTGCTCACCTAGATTATTCAATGATTTGTTAATATCCTCAATGCTGCAGTCGATCATAATCGATTTCTGGTACCAAATATTTTTTCGTGCATTATCCATAGTAAAGTCTGTTAGTATGAGAAAAATAGGTATTGTGATTATAGAACTAGAACTACAATTTTAATTATGATCTCATGAGTTAGGCTAATCCAAATCGCCAAGCAATTTAGCCCCTATAGGTATCGACTCATCTTCTATATTATTTTTCTTTAACCATTCGCAGTAAGCCATATTATAACTTTCGCAAAGCTTAAACCCAAGATTGCCTACCACGGTATGACCATTGGTATGATTCGGTGAATACAATCCGCATTCAGACGCGAAGTATTCATAGTCCAAATCAGAATTCGCCAATCTCTACATTGAAATTCAGGTTTGCTCAGACCAAATATCCATTGCTTCTTTTGTTGTTTTTGAGGAGTGGTTTAGGAACATACTGAAAAAATTCAGCACGCCTTCATAAATAGTGTTTGAATGTAAATACTTGATTTCATAGGCTGATGAATCAATACACCTAAAAGTCCATTTTCATAGATGTCTTTGCTAGTTATGAAGCCTAGTGACTGGTAGCTCTGACTTTTCCACACCGTGTCCAAAATATCGGGCCATCTTTCAGATTTAAAAAGTGAACAATCAGAAAGTTGATAAACTTTACCATTCTTATTTAATAATGAAATTTTGGTAGCCCAAAAAGCTGGCCCATATGCAGCGGTACTTTTACCGAAAATCAAAATATTGCGAGAACTTTCATAATTGTTTGAAACCCATTCTATGCACTCTGAGTATTATTTTTTCCTGCATGATGAACTATTATTTATTCACCATTCGCCTTGTACGTATTCACAGTATTACCAACTTGTTCCTATTATAGTTTGAAATATTTTTTTATCCAAGCTTGAACTTGATTATCCGTCATACTATCAGTAGTCTTTACCTCACTTACTTTTTTATACACTGTTGGATCGGACTCTGATAACTCTGAATAAAGCTTTGCGCCCATCTCAGCAGGTCCAAGAATCACTATTTGATCAGAGCCACCTACTGTGTCCATGATACTCTTGAAAAATCTTTTTTGTTGCTGCTTTTCTCGTTCAGTGTATTTGCTATCTTGAACGACATCTTGTGGTCCGCCCTTTAACTTTGTACCACTACCTCCTTTTGGTCGATACTCTTCTATGGAAGACTTGATTGTTTGAAAATATTCTGAACCATCATCAATTGTCAAAATTTTTGCGGTTCGTTTGTCAATCCAAATTCCTGTTACTTTTTCCATTTTAGTAGATTTTTGATTGCTGCCATCGATTCTGCCGTACCAGACGTGCCGACGTTAGGAGGCATGATCGTGGTCATGGCATGTGTGTTAATTGAGTGGCTAATAAATCCTTATGTTAAAAGTACACAGAATGAAGAATACTTGTAGGGTGGCAGTCCATATGATCCAAGATTATAGTAATTCAACGCATTGCTTGTTATTTGCAATTTCCTTATCGATTTTACCATCTGTTCGTTGTCGTTACCCTCGGGGATCACACTGCTTCACTCCTGGCGCCTCGATCTGCAAAAATCAATGTTGAAATTCCCACGAAAAACCAATGTGTTGATCTACTAGCGGGACAAAGCGTCAATGTGAATCCATATGGCAGACGAAGTTAGTACATCAAGAACAAAGAGATTGCTGGGAAGACGCGATCTTTTCCCCAATATCTTCGTTGAAAAGCCTCGCCGTAGCACTTGGTTATGCCTACGTTTTTCGCCTTGATCTTGGAAAAAATCTACTTCGTTTTACAATGCAACTACTTGGTTCTATAACAGTTGAGTTCCTCAGATGCCATCTTTAGCGATGGCGAACGCACAATAAATTTTTGTACGATGAGCGTTCCGGCCGAGAATGGAGATATTTGTTATCTTAGAAAATCTGCAAGTATACATCCCTCATCGTCGAATCATATTATTGTTAACTCAAATCTTTGACTATGCAAAAGCATTTACTCTTATCGGCTATGATGTTGTTACTTTACGGGCATTCACTGGCTCAGAATCCAACCGTTGTTTTTTCTCAGAACAAGTGTGATTATGGAAAACTTGAAGGATTAAGAGAAAAAACCAAATCTGTTTCTGCGCCCATACTTAATGAGTTGGTTCAAGAAGGTAAACTTATCAATTGGGGCATTCTTGAACACAGTTGGGGAGATGAGTGGAACTGGAATATATACTATGCCGCCAAGGATATACCCACTTTTCTTGATGCATTTAACACATTCGTTAGTGAGGCATCTAAAGCGGATTCTCAATTTGTATCGGAAATTTGGAATAGTTGTTTTGAACATAAAGATGCCATGTACACGGAAAGCATGGGATACAACTCTACGGGCTCTGGGCCTACCCTCAAGAGTATGACGATGTTCAATGTACCTGATGGATATTCAGGTGAACAAATTAAGGCTTCGATTGCGATGGCCAACAAAGCCATTGCTGGTCTTGGGTATTTGGGTAATGGTTATGCCTTTTATATGGTGAAAGACGAATCTGTGAAGACCCAGCAATGTCTCGTTGAAGGCACTTGGCTAAGTCAGGAAGTATATGACAAGATTCATGCTTCAGATGAATGGAAAGATGCCACGGGAAGGGATCAAGAGATGTGGGATAAAATAATGGCTGACCGGATGTACCGTCGCTATCATAAACAGTAGTCTGTCATCAGGTTTGGGTCAACCTTTCTGCCATATATTCTGCTAGCGGAAGTGAAGCTCAGATAATGGCGTTTTGGTAAAGACAGTGCTGTGAACATATTTATTGTCTGGGTGCTTCTAATTAAGTGTGTTTTTAGGATTTGATCCAGGCACTGTTTAAGAGCTATTGGGAGCAAATTAGCACATGCTTTCAGGTTAGTTTTTCTACTGTAAAGACTATGAAAGTGATTTCATTCTTCCTGTCATACATGACAAAGATTTGGGCCCAGTTACTGTGTAATAGATCTTCATGTTTTCCTCTATTTTGTTTTTGTCATTGGTGTTACCGACCTCTACCTATTCGATTGGGCTCTTGGTGGTGAAATTCCTTTTAACATCATTTTAATTGCCCATTGTAACGTATCATGGGTTTCTTCACTACTGAGATTGCAGACATCCTTACAAACAATAAGTGACTCTATACCCATTAATATAGATGATGTAGACACTAATTTTTTGAAAGTATCCCTATCCAGATCATTGGCAAAGGGTTCGAGAACATGATGTAAAGAGGTCACTCTCCGAGCTCCCCTAAGTTTCTTTTTAGAGGTTATGGACTCTAGTAGTACGGTACTTAAATATCTTCGAAAGGCTAATTCATGTTTTTGAGCAAGTAGGGTGTAGTGCTTTTGTAAATACAATATTCGATCTTCAAATGCCATCTCCATCACGTCATCCAATAATTCTTCAGGAGATTTATGGTGGATATCTAAGGATGCTTCAGTAATTAATGAGTCAATTTTGGCATAGTATCTATAAATGGTCGCTCTGGAGATCTTAGCTTTTTTAGCTACATCTTCCAGTGTAATAACTTTTTCTAGTTGCATCAATTCTTTTGCTGCAGTAAGGATTTTGGTCCTTGTCTTGGCTTTCTGATTGACTCTTCCCGTATTTAGTGATGCTTTGCTCATGAGACAAAAGTCTCACAAAATTTGGAAATATCAAAACTTGTGACTATTCTTGTGAGATAAATGTCTCATAAAGTATACTTAAAATGGAAAAGAAGAAAGATTTGTGGGTGATCGGACATAGAATAAGTCCCATTGCCGTCTCTGGAAATTATGATATGGTTATTGGCGAAACGGCTCCAAATGTTCCTGGACCTCCTCCTCATTATCACACTAAACTACACGAGTTGTTTCTAGTTGTAGAGGGAGAAATGGATTTCGTCATAGATGGTGAACCCAAGACACTTAGGCAGGGGGAGTCTGTTGATCTGCCGGCAAATGTAGTCCACACTTTTACCAACACTGGATCCACAACATGCAGATGGGTCAATGTACACAGTCCAAAGGGCTTTTTATCCTTTTTTGAAGATATGGGAGTTCCGGAGAGTGAGGCAGGGGCAATGACAAAATCTGTAGATGAGCGTATTATTAATCGGGTGATGAAGGAAGCTGCCAACTATGATATGCACATCAAAATTTGATGCTAATGTAGCACTTGTTGCTGGTTTAGGGTCGATGCAAGAGATCAAGCACTAACCATTAGTCTAGAATATTTTTCCAATTCAGTTGAAGAGAAATCGACTTTGCCAAATAGTTGTTACTTTTGCGGAATTGGGGAAGTACTTAGCCTAGTCATCAAGCAAGGCAGTTCATTTTTTGACTCCTATCTGTGGCGATCATTATATATTCAATTTGTCAAAGGTGCAGACACGCCCTAATTCCTCTAAAATAGATGGGAACAAAATGTTTTCTTGCTTTTCACCACTTTCCTTGGTGAATTTTTCTACATAGGTGTAGCTCCCGAGCAAATATGCACGACATGGTCAATCCCATGGGCCTCTGGCAGTCGGCCCACTTGCGTACATGTTGAATTCTGAAGTACCAGTTGTCTGATTGACCAACGCTTTTTTGATAACACATCCTTGAGCATCACAATGTCTAGTGCTTGATTAGCATACATCTGCTTCAACTTACGATTCTCGGCTTCAAGCTCTTTGAGTCGCTTCAGCTGAGAGGCATCCATGTTCATGTACTTCTTTCTCCAATTATAGAAGGTCGCAGTACTGATCCCCAATTCTCAACAGATGTCTTTCGTGGCTCGGCCTCCTTCTGCTTCTTTGAGGGCTTTGACGATCTGGTCTTCTCTGAATCTTTTTCGTTTCATATTTACAGTTCTTTTTTAAAGTTAAGAACTGTCTTGTTTTTGGGGAAGGCTACACCATCAGGTAGGACATCACCCACCCAATTTTTTGGAGAAGACCATAGGCCGTCTACA
>JABDMH010000045.1 GCA_013001595.1 Saprospiraceae bacterium
ATAATCGATTATTGAGATAGTGGCTACATCTAGAACTGCCCCAAGAACCAGACCGAGAATCCATGAATATCGCTTTTGAGCTTGTACTTCGATTTCAGTAATTTGCGATGATCTTATTTTCAGGATCATTTCTTCCTTCTTAACCAAGATGAGATCGACTGTTGTTTCGTAGACATATTGTTCAAATCCGACAAATTGACCTTTGATTATTTTATTATTTACAGTGTGAATTTCCACCAAATTTCCTTTTGTAATCCTGTTCAGTTCTTGTGGAGCAACTATGTAGTTGGTAGATGACTTTGCTCTATCCTTTTGTAGACCAAGTGCCATGCCCGTTATACTGCATGACGCTGTAGAGGTGATGAGAGTCAATAGCATGGCCATTTTCACGATCATAGATAGTATACATTCTGGAGAAGAATATTGTCCCATTTGCCAAGTATTAGTTTTATGTCAAAATTTTTCAATCTCCTTAGAAGCCGTCCTAGCAAAGTACTTTTGACTTTTACTATGCGTAAGCCTAAAACGTCTCCTTGATCTACTTCTCTCTAAATTTGCGATCGTGTCAGTGCTCAACGTGATTTCTTCAATCAATTCTCAATACGACCTATTATTAGGATTGCTAAAACCCTTTCATCCACATTTTCCCTTACATATTAGCGCACCTAATTCCATTTTGGAATGATATGGGTCACAATGAATACTGACATATTGACAATAGATTGGAGTTATTTAGGTCAACATAGATTCTAGCCGAGTGTATCAATGACGTTTATAACATTAGTACATGCAGGAGAGGGCACGTGTGCAAGCCACGGATACCCAGGGGGGTAGTCATTTAGAAAAAGTAGTTTGCTGTACACCCCCTGCCCACCTTATGTTTTTGAGTTTTTTCTCTGGGGGGTGCATTGAAAATTGTACCTATTGCTACCGTATCAGCTGACGGACTGGGTATGGCGCAGTACATGGTTCCATCTTAAGGGGGTAGGTAGACTCTTCAAATAGGTTTTGATTCAGGCGCGCCTTTTGCCATTCATACACGATTTAGGAAAAATTGAAAACTCTATTATAAGTAGATTTTTAGCAACAACAATTCTATTTTAGATGGAACCTTGCTGAAGAGTTCTGGGTAAAAAATTGAAATATGGCTAATCGAGCAAGTAAAGCGGAAAAGGAATACCGAATCCACAAGATTGCAGAAGCTAATGCCAGTAGCCTGCCCAGCAGACAAGATTTAATGCAACTAAGTGCAACGAATGGCTGGCGACTTCACTAGAGAGGACGACAATACATAGCCAATGCCCTGGAAGTCTTTAAGAAGCAGAGTAAAGTCCAACGACAAAAGAAAGTCTTGCAACTAGAGCACCTTTTGCAGTTGAACTATCTAAAAGGCGATTATACGGAATGCCGGCATGTCATTAGGCAATTGTCGGACATTGAGGGTATAGTACAAAGCAGGTTCAGAGAAGTTGAAGACGAGCGACCACAATTACTGATACACAGCAGGTTTAAGATTGATGGGATAAGGCATCTGGGAATTAAATCTAAACTTTACTTGTCATTTTGTATTTTCAAATCAAAAGCGGATAAGTCATGCGCATACTATTGACGATTCTCAGCCTATCAATCACCACATTTATCTTCGCTCAAAACCTAGATGTGGAAGGGGATATTAAGATCAGCAGTTCTGGTAATACTACTCCCGCTCCAGGCACTATCCGCTGGACAGGCTCCGATTTTTTAGGTTGGAATGGGACCAAATGGATTTCCTTGACCAGCGGCATTGCCTTTGAAGGAGAAGTTACGGATACCGCTGGGAATACTTACCGGACAATTACAATTGGCAGTCAGGAGTGGATGGCAGAAAATCTGCGGACTACCCATTATGCGGATGGGACAATCATTCCGCAAGTAAATAACAATGGTACTTGGGCTGCCGCTAACTATGGAGCGTGGTGCTGGTACGATACAAGCAGCAACTATGAACTACCTTACGGTAAGCTCTACAACTGGTATGCGGTAAATGATGGAAGAGGCCTATGCCCTAATGGGTGGCATATGCCATCCGATGCAGAGTGGACCACATTGATTGATTTCCTTGATCCGGAAGTTGTAGACCCTGATGCCATCGGCACTCAAAGTTCTGTGGCCGGAGGTAAGATGAAAGAAAGTGGTACGGCTCACTGGAATAGTCCGAATACAGCGGCTACCAATGAGAGTGGTTTTTCAGGTCTTCCCGGCGGCTTCCGCTTCAACGATGGTTCGTATATCACTCTTGGAAACGACGGCTACTGGTGGAGCTCTACTGAGTCTGGAGCTAATGCCTGGTTCCGGGTCCTGTTCTACAGCAGTGTCGATGTAAGCCGGAGCAACAATGATAAGAGGTTGGGTTTTTCGGTTCGTTGCTTGAGGGATTGACAATTTGGCTATTTGACTATTTGGGGTATGGGGGCGTAGCCCTCGAACTTTGTTTAAAGCATCTGACGATCAGGTTATCTCGTTTCTTTTAAATGTTGGAATCTCAGTTTGAACAATCCTTGAAGTGATCTTCCTTCATTAAAACCCTATCTCCCTTTGGATATACATTGATCCTATAGGTCAAGTAGCAAACACCCTCACTAAATCTAAAATAATTATGCCCTGGTCCTTTTGTCCATGTTTTGAAGCTGGCTGTATTGGTGTGCATTATGCCCAGGTTTATAAGAGGATGATCGATGCCCCGACAGGGGCTTATGACTATCCGAAGCCATTCCACTCCCACCATATTCAGAGAAATTCTCTCTCCAGATAATTCCAGGTATTTTGCAAATTGCTTTCTGCTCCCTTACTCAGTCCGATATCCAATGACCAATCTTTCCCCTCAATCAACAACAGTATTGCCCGGGGAGATTTATGGTAGAGGTCCTGGCAAAGGTAGAGTATAGACTCAGGTGGGATTTCATGTGTGCTGAAGGAAAAGGAAGCTGCTGCCGGACAAGACTTTACTGCAAATCCGTCATTCATGGGTGTGTAGCAGGCATCAACAAAAATGACCGCATTGTAATGGCTTATTAATTCAGCATCTTCCACCTGGAGTTGATATCTGAATGTCGCATCACCCTGGAAGCTACCGCTATTTTCGACCTTCTCAACCAGCAGCCAACCCAGACCATCATCGCTACGGCCGCTGTTGCCGATTCCTATTATCAGAGTTTCATTATGATTTAAATCGCGCATCGATCAGGTTGTCAGCGTGGTCGAAAAGTTCTACTTTCAAAGGCATGCTGCCCACGGCATGGGTAGCGCAACTTAAACATGGATCAAATGCCCGAATGGCGATCTCAATTTGATTGAGCATGCTGTCGGTGATTTCAGGTTGCTTATCCAGCACGTTTTTGGCCACCCAGCGTACCGCCCGGTTCATTGCTTCGTTGTTGTGTGTAGTTGATACGATCAGGTTGCACTTGATGATCTTGCCCTCGTCATCAACTTTATAATGATGGATCAGTGTACCCCTCGGAGCTTCTATTATGCCTATGCCTTCGGATCTTCTTTCGCCCTGGCGCATGAGATCATCGCCGAGAATGGCAGTATCCAATAGTAATTCCTGCATTAGTTCGGCGCAGTGTAATGTTTCGATCAATCTCGCCCAGTGAGAATGCATTGTGCTGTTGTTGGGGTAACCACCGGTGTATGACTTAAATTCCTGAAGTTCTTTGTTTGCCAACGGTGTGGAAA
>JABDMH010000070.1 GCA_013001595.1 Saprospiraceae bacterium
CCATCCGTTTGGCTTGCCTCCAGCTCCATGACAGATGTTTGTCATTGAAAACAGGTACAGATTTTTTAAACTCCCTGAAAACATCTGTGATTTTCAGAAACATTTCAAAGCGGGGATATAGTTTTTGCTCTTTATCATTCATCGGATATTTTCCATGTTCACCTATTAGTAAAACACCATCTACGGCCAGATCGTCTTCGCCTAGGGTAAGTGCATCAGCTACTGTGCGGAAGATAGGCACATTGTACTTTTTCGAAAATGCACGACTTAGGTCGTTTTCGGGGACCTGTTCCGTAAACATGGATACGATTTTGGACTGTGGAAATGGCTCCATATTATCTCGGTTATATCCTTCTAAATATTTGCCAATAATGACCTCCGCATGGGAATTCTCTCGAAATTCTGTGATGATGGCTGCTATTCGCTTTGGCTTATCTTTTTTTTCTGAGGATAGTTCGCTCGCATCTGCTGCTAGTAGTGATAGAAAAGAAGCATTTTGTCCAATAGCTGTTCCAGTCAATGAAAGAAAAGGAATACATCTCATGAGATTTCTACGCTTCATATTTTCAAATTATGCATGAATAATTGAGTCCTTTTTCTAAGAATCGGTCGACGGGAAATACCTTATTGGTTTCGAAAGTATGAATTAGATCAGATTATACTCCAAAAATCTCCTAGAAACATGGTTGCCATGTCTTCTCCAGTCACCCAAGCATCCCATGGATTCTCTCTTCACTTTGCTCTTTGAGATGAGATTCCGTCAATTTTGATAATTTGAGTGACAGGAGTGAGTTGGAAGGCTCTTGGTACAAACAAGGAGACAGGGAATTCACCAGGCGCCTGAAATTAAACAGCCCATTGAAATTAGCGTTTTAGGCTTGATGAACAGAAACAATGAGAACTCTTTTTATCCTGGCATTAGGACTGTGCTTGATTTCTTGTAGCCCTTCCGATGAAGGCCAAGTGCAAATTGCTGGTTTACAGGAACCCGTCGAAATACTTAGGGATGTCTGGGGCATTAATCATATCTACGCGAGAAATCAGCATGATCTGTTTTTTGCGCAGGGATATGCAGCTGCCAAGGATCGACTATTTCAATTCGAAGTCTGGAGGCGCCAGGCAACGGGTACTGTTGCTGAAATCTTGGGAGAAAGTGAATTGAAACGAGATATCGGCACCAGACTTTTCAAGTTTCGGGGAGATATGACGCAGGAGATGAACCATTACCATAAGGATGGTTCTGCCATCATTAGCGCTTATACCGATGGTGTAAATGCATATATAGATGAGATCTTGTCTAATCCGGAGCAACTCCCGATAGAATTTAAAATTCTTGATTTGGTGCCTGGAAAATGGACTACGGATGTAGTCATCTCAAGGCACCAAGGCCTTTTGGGAAATATTGGCTTAGAATTAAAAGTCGGACGTGCTGTAGCCAGGCTGGGAGCGGAGAAGGTGAAAGACCTACATTGGTTCCACCCAAGGGATCCTAACATCAAGCTTGATCCCACCATCGCGAAGGAACTATTGTTTGACGAAATTCTAGAATTGTATGACGCTTATCGAAAGCCAGTTCAATTTCGACAGCGTCATATTCTTCCGGAATATAGGAAAGTGGATGATGAAGGGGATGTGGGAGCTGCTGGCAAAGGCAAGGAAGATGATTTTTCTATCGGAAGTAATAACTGGGTAGTTGGTGGTTCTTTAATGGAAGATGGGAATACATATATGGCCAATGATCCACACCGGACGATTGCAGTGCCTTCCTTGCGATACTTGGTCCATTTAGTTGCTCCTGGATGGAATGTAATCGGTGGGGGTGAACCCGAAATTCCGGGAATTTCGATAGGACATAATGAATATGGTGCCTGGGGACTTACCGTCTTTCGTACCGATGGTGAAGACATGTATATCTATGACCTACATCCAGATAATAGTAAGCAATACCGATATCAGGGCAAATGGGAAGATATGAAGATAATTTCTGAGATGATAAAGGTTAAGGGAAGTGCCGATGTTACTGTGGAACTATCCTACACTCGACATGGTCCCGTCTCTTATGTTGATACCATTCACAATAAAGCATATGCTATTCGTTGTGCGTGGCTCGAGCCGGGTGGGTCGCCATACCTTGCTTCTTTGCGCATGGATCAGGCAAAAACTTGGGAGGAATTCCGCCAGGCTTGCAACTATAGTCATATCCCCGGCGAAAATATGGTCTGGGCAGATAAAGAGGGAAACATAGGCTGGCAAGCAGTGGGCATCGCACCCATTCGTAGGAATTTCAGTGGCCTTGTTCCTGTACCTGGAGATGGCAGATACGAGTGGGACGGTTTTTTACCAATTGTTGAAAAGCCCAATACGCTAAATCCTCCAGAAGGATATTTTGCTACCGCCAATCAGAATGTGACACCTGACGATTATAAGGAATGGGATGCGATTGGATTTTCCTGGTCCGATCCGTATCGCGGCGATCGGGTAGAGGAAGTACTTGGCTCGGGAGATAAGTTGTCAATGGATGATATGAAAGCTCTGCAAGTTGACTATCATTCGATTCCTGCACGGATCCTGGTGCCGATGCTCCTTGACTTGCCTTTCACAGAAAAATCGGCTGAAGCTAGGGATCGCCTTGCGGGGTGGGATTTTGCACTCAGACCAAACTCCATAGAGGCGGCAATTTATGTGTCGTGGGAAAACGAAATCAATAAACTTGCCAAGTCTGAATTTGTTCCGGTAACGGCACAGGATCTCATCAGTAGGATTCAAATGAAAAAGATCATTGATTGGATTGTCGAGCCTGACCATAGGTTTGGCCTACATCCTACAACGGCAAGAGATCAGTTTCTAGTTGAGACTTTCAACAATGGAGTTCAGCATTTAGAAGATAATCTTGGTGATGATATAAATGATTGGCAGTACGGTCAGGAGAAATACAAGCATACCTATATGGAACATGCTTTGGGAAGGCTTGTCACGGACGAGATCAAAGCCAAATTAGATATCGGCCCACTACCTCGCGGAGGCAATGGGTATACACCGGGCTCCACCAGTGGGAACAATAGACAAAGCTCTGGAGCCTCGTTTCGGATGATAGTAAACACAGGAAATTGGGATGCCGCTGTTGGGACCAATGGCCCAGGGCAGTCGGGTAATCCTGAAAGTCCCTATTACAGAAACCTCTTTGAGCCATGGGCGAAGGACGAATACATACCGGTTTATTATTCACGCGAAAAAATAGATTCTGTTACGGTAGAGAGAATAATGTTGCGACCGGAAAGATAGTGTGATGGCGGAAAAATTATGCGTAAACATAATATCACCTCTTTCCTGACCTCGCTGTAAAAACCTCAGTAAGTAAATTCTTATTACGTGTTGATAACTTTTGCGACAGGGCTGAAAGTTCTCCAGACGCAAATACACTAGCCAGTTTTATCAAAGAATTTCAAGTCTATGTATATGAAATTTAGAACGGCCTTGAATTGAGTGGCAATTCTTCCTTTGGGGTAGAGTTCTTAAGAAAATTGGGGTTGTCGATTCACTTTGGTCTGCAATCTGCATTTTTAGATGATGCGGTCAGGTAATATTAGAAGAATGCTTAATTTGTAGTTAATATTTTCCCTTAATACCTGAAGGGAATTGAATTGATAACTGCCATAAATCAGGCTTTTTTGACGAAAATTGACGCGCTCCATGTTTTCATTTGTGAAATTCCATCGTAGGGCTTATCGGGTTTGGTCTAGGGGAAAATGCAATTACGAGGGAGGCCTCTGAATCACCATCATATCATGGAAATCGAGACTAGACTGGAATTAGAATTCTCATAGAATACTATGAAAACTCGTACCCTATCCAGAACAGTACTATAACTTGTCAAGTCCATCTTTTTATGATGAATAGTGTACCCTCGTCGAGGTGATCAATTGCTACACACCGGTGGACCCAAAGCGCTCGCCCGGGAAGTATCTGTAGGGCAAAGAATTTTGCCAACTAATTTATTGTTTCGATTTCTTTATACCAAATAGTCCATCACGGATATTGTAGTATTTAAACCACTCGGTGTTTATGGCGGTTGCGCCGGGGCTGTCAACAGAAATCATGATAGAAGCAAATGGCTCGTATGCGACACGGGGTGCAATTGCACCTTTGACAACCAACATTTTTTGACGCTCTACGTATACACCATTTGAGATAAAGTTGTGCGCACTGTTCGGACTGGCGCGTTTGGAAGTAATTAGCACCAAATTTGGTACATCCAAAGTGGAACCTTCGACTTGTACAACAGCGGTATTGCCCATATCCCAATACCTTCCTCCACCGTGACGAACTTCAGTTTCCAGATACCGACCGAGATGTAGTGAACGGACTTCCCCTTTCACGCGCACAGGTTCTCCATGCATTTCATCCGTTTTCCCACCGACATCAAAATCAAAGGGTTTTCCCACTCCTGCCCTCTCGGCTACTTCATATGCGGCAGGATCATACATGACCACTGCCCAACCTTCTGCCTTCTGTTTAATCAGCTCGTCGAGCATAAAGGTCGCATCTCCTGCCGATCCGCCACCAATATTATCGCCCATGTCAATTAAAATAACCGGTCGCCCTTCATGTTCCATGGCCATCTTGACAGCCTCTGCAGGTTGAGGATTTTCAATGATAGTTTCTTCACGGGTTGCATAAAGCATATCTGCTAAACGCTGGGCTTCTTTATCTGCTAAGGCTTTATTATTATTTGTGACCACGACAATAGATGGTCCCATATAGGGCACATCCGCATACTGGTAACCACCGGCTACACTCGCAGCCAATACGCCAGCTTGTTTTTCCACGTTTTTACTTTCTGTGGTAATGGGCATCAACGGTGCAGAAAAAGTACTTTGAAAGGCAATATTATAAACCATAGGTGGATGTACGATGGTCTGAACAGGCTTCACGTCATTGCTGATTATCCTTGCCATGATTTCAGCAGCCTGGATGCCACGTTCATAAGTGTCGAGATGTGGGTTTTCTTTAAAGGTAATGAGCACATCACATAGCTCAACGGTTTTGGGGGTAATGTTGGCATGGAAATCATGAGTAACTACAATAGGCATGGACGGACCGAATGCTTCCCTGACGCGCCTTACAATTTCTTCGTCACCACTGGGATAACTTTCACCAACCATAGCTCCATGCAGATTTAATAAAATACCATCAAGTTTAGGTCCGGCTCTCAAGGAGCTGATGATTTCCTTCATCAGGGTATTAAGTGCTTCATCCGTTACCGGTCCCTTAGGGGTTGCTCTGGTTACGATGGTGGGATATAATTCCAAGTCATTACGTATAGCTCCTTCAATATAACCAGCACTGATGTTCTTAGCCGATGCTCCTGCGAAGAAAGTATTTGCCCTTTCTTCCTGAGTTGCAGTTGGGTCAAAATTAAAGTCTTTGAGTTCTGTTTTCTCAGCACTGAAAGAATTTGACTCATGGGCAATTCCTGCCACTCCCACAATGGGGTTACTCTGTGATAGTCCTTCAGAAGCTGAAAAGGCCAATAGTGAGCACAGGACCAATAGCCTAGTAACTATATTGTTACTCATGCCTTGTGGTATTATAATTTTTGTCATCACCAAAGCTACATATTATTTTTTCATAAAGTGTTCCACAGAAATCGCGAGCCCCTTCAATGTGGCTGTCTTTGATGTTCCTTCTCTCATGCAGACGCAAATAGCTTTCCAGGAAGGGGGCCTACCGTTCAGGATGGCTCCTATTGCACCGATGTCTCAGTTGATCACTACTTTAAGGTTTATCTATCCGCACTACATCAAATTCAATTTCTGAAGACGGCGCCATAGGTGGAGCAACATCGAATCGAGCATTAACCGCATAAATGTAATTTCCAAATTCTGCTATAATTGCAGGTATTTTGAATTCATCATGAGTAATAATCGCAAAAATTTCAGCCGAGAGCAGATTGGGACTCAATTGAAGTGCACTAATTTGATTAAGTATATTCTGTACTACGTACAACTTGAATCCATCCAGCAAAATTCCGTCACCATAAGTTAGATTCCCTGTTCCGAGATCTATCAGCTTGGACTCTCCCGTCAATGGATTTACCTTATATAAGGTACCAAGCGATAAATTTACCAGTATCAGGTTTTTCCCGTTTGGGGTGGCGTCAATACCATTAGCATTAGCGGCGATATCGAAGAAGGGAGGTGGCTCATTGGTCATTTCAAAATCGCCAGTTAGTTCGATTTTCTCGAAGCTGGCTGGATTGGGTACATTCCCTGAAGAGCTCAGTGGTACCTTATACAAGAAGGGTCGGAAACTATCGGTAAAGTACGCAGCCTTCGGGGTTACAATTACGTCATTCACTAATGTAGGATTGGCGTCAGTAACAAATTGAAACACTGCCACTAGTGCCCCACTTTCAGCATCGTAAGCATATCCATTTCCAAAGAAGCCACCGGCTACAAATAGAAGATTGCTTCGTCTATCATACGACAGGCCAATCGCATTGTGTTGGACGAGGGGATCTACCAGAACCGTTCCTTCTCCCGTCCTCAGATCTCCTTTATATTTCCGTCCGCTAATAATCGAACTGACATAAAAGTCAGTTCCTTTACCTGTTGCAATCCCCTCTGGTTGGAAATCTACTGGAAGTGTAATGATCTCAGGGAAAGTCTTACCACTCCGCAACAGTACTTCTTCTATATTTCCTTCATTCAACGCTTCTTTATCAAATCCGTCTTTTTGGCAACTCCAATTGATAGCCAGAAAGACCAAGGTTACTACTATTATGCGTTTCTTTGGTAGAGGTATTAATGAAAAAATAATTTTAACTAATACTTTTTAGACTTTTTAGATAATCCAATTAATTTCCTTCTATGATTTGGGACCAAAGAGTGACTAGATATCTAATGCCATCAATCATTTCAGCTCATGCGTCCATAATGTCTCTATTTCTAGGTCATTTTGCCATTACTTAGATCATGCTTTTAGAATTCTTCAGAAAACATGGAAGCTAAATGCAGTATTGCTATGCATTCCCAACACAGCCCCTGCTACCTTTGGGCCCATAGCTTTAAAATCATGATCATATTAGGCTTCAACACAACATTGGGTAAGAGAAAAAAGACGTCCTTCATGAGAACCCTCAGTAAATCTTCCTATTTTCAATCAAGTAAGTAATAGCCTGGGCAGTTTTCGAGTCGTAAGTCTCTACAAATCAATTAGCGGTGAAAATGTCCAGCAGGGTGCGCTTACGACTGAAAACTACACGGAGTGCTATTAAAGCCTTAGCCTATGAAAGCCATGACACATAAACTTTCACTCGCACTATTGTTCACATTTATCAGCTTTATGATGGGTGGGGATGAGCCTTTGCCGGTGAACCATGCTTCGGGCAATGTCCTCATGGCTGGAGTGTCCAAGATCAACATTACACCCGGAACACCCATCCCCATGAGCGGCTACGGTAACCGGAATGAGCCATTCAAAGGTGTTCGCGATTCTTTGTACGCAAGCGCAGTGGTTTTTAGCGATGGTGAACGAACATCTGTGCTTATAACGGCAGACCTCATCGGCTTTTCTCACCAACTGGCTTCTGAAACGATCCAGCAGATTGAAGAAGTCACCGGTATCGATCAGGACTTTATCCTATTGAGCGCTACTCATAATCATGGAGGTCCGTCTAACCGAACGTACACCGATGAGGCGCCTCCTGAGGTGATAAACTATGTGGAAGCATTGCAGAAAAGTATAGTGGCCGTCGTCCGAAAGGCCTTGGAAAAAATGCAACCGGTCTTACTGGGCGCCGGTACAGGTGAGTGCCGTATGAACATCAACCGCAGAGCCAGATTTGCCGATGGAAGTATTTGGCTGGGCAGAAATCCCGACGGGCCCTGCGATCACGAGGTGGAGGTGGTAAGAATAGATGACCTCAATCAGCGTCCAATCGCCATTATGGTCAACTGGCCATGCCACGGGACAATCGGCGGCCAGGAAAACTATCATATTACAGGTGACTGGCCCGGGGCTGCGGCAAGATTCGTAGAACAATCATTTGACCATAAGGTGATCGTCCAAGTAACGGCCGGCGCCTCGGCCGATATAAATCCGATCTACGGACCAAATGATAAGTTCCGGGATATTGATGCCATTGGGATGCTATTGGGAGAAGAAGTCGAAAGAGTGGCCAGATCCATCGAAACCTTCCCTGGCGGAAACATTGAAGCGCTAAAAATGACCTTGAATGCCAAGGGTAAAAAACGGCTGGCTAGCAGAGCCCCGAATCAGGAACTGAATTCGAATGACGATGTTGAGATCCATTTGTCGGCACTAAAGATCGGCAACCTCCTATTTGCAGGCGTTTCAGGAGAGTTGATGACCGAAATTGGCATGCGCATCAAATCAGAATCGCCTATTAAACATACCATGATCATCACCCATTGCAACGGCAATAGCGGATATCTTTGTACGGACGCCGCCTACCCAGAAGGCGGTTACGAAGCGATGGTGTCACGCACCATGCCCGGTACCGAATATTTGATCTCGGAAAATCTGAAAAAGATGATCCGGTCGCTGGATTAGGAGTATCTCATGTCAAGGCTCTCTGCCTAGGATTGGACATCCTTTTTCGATGAGATCGACGCAGGAGGTTCATGAGCCCATGTGAACCCAAATTCCAGCAATTATAATCAATTGAATATTAGGTATTTGACTACTACCGATACACTACCGGACATTTTTATCTCACGCGACACAATGCAAGTTTTGCGATCTGCCGACCGTAAAAACATAGTGTCGTTGTGTCCTCGTTTGAGGCCTTAACAAAAAAAATCCAGCTTCGCGACATGAGATTGGTTGATCAAATCCCGGTCCTTCTATTAAAGTGCTGGTGAATCGGTTAGGCTAGTTATCTACCACTACTGGTTTCATACCCAGCAATATCATCAGTATCGTCCGGCGCATATACTACTGCGCATTTACAACTTCCAGAACATGTAAGTCCAACAATTTGACAGTCGTCTGGATAGCCTGGGCATACGCACCAATTGTCCTCCCCATCGGTATCTATACCGAGATATCCCTTAAATGCTTGATCCGAGGGTATGGCTATCAGTCGATCAACGCAGTTCTTGCCAGCACAGGTCATCTTCCCAATTTTATAGCCTTTAGCTGCTACAACCCTTCCTCTAGGAGCTAGTTTGTAGGCAAGTGGTATGGTCCGCTTGTTCCTTTGTGCCTTGTAGGCGGCGGGACTCAATCTAAAGCTTTTCAATTCGACAATCTGCAGATCCTTTTTAGCCTCACTTTGGGAGAACGTATTTGTTGTGACAGATAGAGCCAGTATGAAAATTGCACAGAGTTTTATTAATTTCATGATCGTTATATTTTAAACAAAGAAAGGACAGGAGATCTACCGATTACTCACCCAAAAGGGTGATTTACTTCTGCGCACAGATTCTTTTGATCACACCGGGCTGTTTTTGTAGATATTCTCGACTTCTTCCATAGCATCTTCAACCTTTCTTACCGCCATGTAATAATCGGATATTCCTATTAAGAGAGGTAAGTATTTGCTGCAAGCTGACCTTTGTAAGAAGAATTTCATATTTGTAGAATTTCTAATTAGGTGGAAATGCAAGCAGCAAACATCAAGCAGAGGCAATTACGTGTCCGAAGCTTATGTCATTGGAGCACACCATTGGAGTGCTGAGTCTAGGTACTTAGGAAAGAGCTGGCTGATTATTTTTGAGGTTCTGTTATC
This sequence comes from Saprospiraceae bacterium, assembly GCA_013001595.1. Classification (GTDB taxonomy): domain Bacteria; phylum Bacteroidota; class Bacteroidia; order Chitinophagales; family Saprospiraceae; genus JABDMH01. Next base: position 9,755 of record JABDMH010000070.1, read on the forward strand.
ACCTATTTCGCAATCTGTTTTTTGAGCTTGTCTGGTTCACGGAGCAAATTAAAGAATTTGCCTAGATAGTTTTTATTCTGTGTTCTGCTCTTTTCATCCATATACGTAGCTTCATCACAAAACTTGTAAATATCCGATTCAAGAGATCGGTAGAATTCGACCATACGGTCGAATTCTTCATCGCTAATTTTGTAATTGAGAAAATGCCGCTGATGCACACTTTCAATTGGGAGGCTGCTATGCGGAACTGCATAAGATTGACCCACGAAGCCTGCGTAGTCAAAATCATAGGGTAGGGCAACCACCCTTTGAATACCAGGCAGTTTCACGAATTCGATATTGTGTTTATTGGCTATGGACCAATCTGTGTTTGCAATCATGTATTGAAAGAATATTAACTTTAGAAAGGGTTCACGTTCCAGGGCACCAGCCCTTATTGTGCCGGACTCTACTATGATCGCGTTTTTTCGATTGGCATATTCCTCTTCATCTTCGACAAGAAATCCAGCAAAACTATATTTCTCTTTAGCTCGTTCGACTAGTGAAAAATTTACCCTGCGTGCCCTGATGCTGTTGGTGTCGATGATATGGTATAAATCATAGAGAAAGAATTCCCGGGCATTATATATATCGTCAGAACTGCGATCTCGACATCGGAAGACCATCTTCAATTTGTCTATATGACTCAATCCATATGCCTGAAGTTGCACCTTGGAAAGATCAAACTTAACCGGAGGAAACCAACAGACATTTTTCCTCATCTCCCCACGAGCACGAGCTTTCCCTGAAAATGTGAATAGATTCAGATCGTCTTTGTCTTTCAGCTTAAGAATTGCTGGTTCGTATTCTTCCTTGCCTTTTCTATTAATAATACGTTTGACATCTGTCGTGATTTCCAATTTTGGAAGACCTTGGAGATTGTAAATGTAATCAAAGAGGGTCTGTTGTTCGGGGAGTTCTGTGACCATACCGTCTAGGTGTCCCACTGTGAAGTGGTCGTTTTCCAGGATCAGGATTTGTCCCGTCTTGCCGAGTTTAATGCTGCAATCGATCACTATTACTTTGGAATCGTACAGTGGTAATATTCGATTCTGGCTAGTATGTCCTACAATAATATTCTTTTGATTAAGGGAAATGAGTATCGAATCAATACTGCTAAAGCTGATGGCAGTTGTATCAAAATATCCTCGGTACCACAGGGGACCTTCTTCCATATAGTAAGCAGCCTTGATGCTATCTTCAAGAATGCCGCTATCATCTTGCCTCACCAAGGAATCGCTAAATATCTGGTTGATCTCCTCGATGGAAGCCTCCATCCTGACGATCGTAGGTGACATGCCGGCGTGCACAAAAAGTCTTTGATTGACCGATACCATAGCCTGGTGATCTGCAATCCAATCACCCAGGATGCTTCCTTTGCGGAAAAATTGATCATAGCGTGTTTTGAAGACGGCAGAGCTGTATAGGTATTTCCTATGCAAATACCTGAGATCTCCGTTTAAAACCATGATTTCGTGATTGCCCAGGAGAACATGGACCCGGCCACCAGCCTTGTTTGCTTGTTTTTGTAATTTGAAGAGAAACCATAAAATATCCATGACCTTGGGTCCACGATCAAAGTTGTCTCCAACGATAATAAGGTGATGCTCTCCAAAGGACCACGTACCTGATTGATCAATAACCTGATGATTTTGTAACAGGGTCCTCATAATATCGTACTGGCCATGTACGTCGGATAAAGCGATCACTTTGTTGACGCCTTTGAAGCTAGCTTGTTTTTCTATCTCATAATCCAAATCTTGCAGGTCAATAAATGGGAGTGATTCGATGCGAAATCCGGAAGCCTCACTTTTAGCGATGAGTGTATCGTGACCGATGCCCGCGACGACATACTGAATATGCAGACTATCACCTTCATCGAAGATGTATGGGCCATCATACATGTTGGGATTTATTTTGAAGTCCATTGCGGGAGAAGCACTCTTCAAACATTCCGTAGTAATGCATAGGAGAATGGCTGTGAATACGAGGCTAAACTTCTTCAAGTAAGATTTTTTCACTGAAGGCAAACCTGGACGCCTTTCAAGAGATAGAGGTAACATTACTATTGCTTTAGATCATCGAAATGTTGACAAACAAAGGTGTATCTGACCACCTCAAGGAGACAAACACACGACGGCATGGAAAGATTAGCATTTGCACAATTTACTTCGAATATTAAGATTTTGATTAACGGGTAACCCTACTAAGTTAGAAAAGATGAATGCAGAAACTTGATACTTTATAGCGCATAACCCACTGAAAAAAACATACACGGGCTGGATTTGACTAAGTGCAGGAGACTAAAAAGAGTATTAAATTAGAGCGTTTAGAACATGGGTAATTGGATAGATAGGCATCCTAGAATTGAGAATGAAATGCCGTCTTTTCAAGATTTTTTGCTATTAAAGATGCAAGCATGAAAAAGGTATCGCGCCAGGATTTTATTTTTCAGAGTGGAATATTAGCCGCTGCAGCGCTTCTTTCCCCCATCCATAGCTATACAAAGGAAATGGATCAAATCAAGGTTGGTGTGATCGGTTGCGGGAAAGTGAGCCAAGCGTATCTGCCGCATTTGCTCAAATCACCAGCTGTTGAGCTGGTGTCGGTGTGCGATATTGTACCTGAAAGGGTTTATGAAACGGCTGAAAAGCATACCATTCCACATCAATACGATAATATTGAAGCAATGCTCGAAGGGGCCCCTTTCGACATACTTGTAAATCTGACCGACATGCAGGAGCATGGTCGACTAAACAGGCAAGCACTAGAAAAAGGACGTCATGTTTGGAGCGAGAAGCCCCTAGCGAATAGTTATAGGGAAGGCCGTTCTTTACTTGATCTTGCCAGGGCTAAGGGATTGAAGCTATGGAGCGCACCCGTGGTGGTCAATAGCCCTCAGTTTGCGTTTATGTCCCGTACCATTCAAGATGGAAAATTAGGTAAGATTGCTGCTGCTCACGGTCATTATGGTCACAGAGGTCCAAGCTGGTCTGCTTTTTTTTATGAAAAGGGAGGAGGTAGTCTTCCAGACCTGGGCGTATACAATCTATCCACACTAACCGGATTATTGGGCCCTGCAAAGTCAGTGATTGCCATGACGAGTATCGTCACCGAACAACGCACAACCGGTAACAAAGGTGAAATAGAGGTCGAAGCAGAGGATAATGCCATGGTCCTGATGGAACATGCTAATGGAACGCTCTCCCATGTACAGTCGGGTTTCAACTATTTTGATCCATATGGACACGAGGGAACGGGACAGAATCGGCCCACCATTTCGATCTGGGGCACCAAGGCAAATATGAGTTTGATAGGTTATGACTGGGCGCCATTTGGTGTTGAACTGGCTACACTTGATAATCGGGAAACAGTACGTTACGAAACCGATGCGGGTAGCTATCTGTGGGAAGAAGGTGCTTCTGTGGTATCGGAAAGCCTATACAGCAATTCGGAACCCATTATCAATTGTGAGCATGCATTACATGTGTTGGAAATCATTGAAGCAGCACGAGAATCGCAAGAAACGGGTAGGCGGATCTCGCTAACATCGACCTTTCCATATCCTTTGGTGTAGACATAATTGTAGAAACAATTGAGGGCTTATTGAGATTGGACGCATATATACTACTATACTACGCGCACATTGTAAAAATAGGGGCTATACAGAAGAAACGAGAATGGAGAAGATTGGCAGGGATAAGTTCCGTTTTACTGACGTCAATTGGAATGTTTTTGGTCCTCCTCCCTCCCCATGTATGCTTTTCTTGTTCGACCCGAGATCAAATCACCTAGTAAGAGGTCTTCTGAACAGTCAATGAAAGCAAATCATGATATTCCGCTGATATTGACCCAAATCCATTAGGGATTCAAAGAAGTGACGGAATAAGAAGGTGTTTCATCATGGCTGCAAGGTTTCATGATGATGATCCTCATTGACCCTAAAGAACATTAGAAATTGACACGTATCTGGCATTTAGGTAACCTGCAAAAATCTTAACTCACTAACAGATGCAGATCAGAGCATTAAGGATTATGTAAAGCATTGCAACGAATAGATCCTATTTAAATCAGAAAAGCCGGTGCTGACGCGACCGGTGTTTTCTGATTACAATGT
>JABDMH010000104.1 GCA_013001595.1 Saprospiraceae bacterium
ATAACTTACCCGAGTGGTTTCGTATGAAGGACATTGACCAGTTGAAGTCAATGCTGATCAAAGTAACAATTGTTGTAATGGGAGTGTCTTTTACAGGGAGAATTGTGACATGGGACGGTTCAACTGATTTGTTAGGTTATGGCATTGGTCTTGGAGTAGTAATTTTGGCGCTGAGCTATTTTTTGAATGTAAAGATTAAAGAAAAAAAATCAGATGTGGAGTAGTCAAGAGTGGCAGTGCAAAATTCAAGACTGCCCAAAACAGGCTGAAGAAGAACCAACCTCCGTTGTGGAGTTCGAAAAGGTAAATAGGGGTGAGGTAGAAATAGTGGTAGTCGATCTCCCAAGGAACAAGGCAAGCCGTTAAAAGAAGGAAGTCAGCAGGGGGAGGGATGGCGCTAGGTTCGGAATACTTTATCGTAGAAGTTATCCATGACAAAGGCATGAGGAAGCGTGATGAGGGAGATTAGAATGAAGCCTAGGAGTGGATAACTAATGGGAATAATTCCGATGTAGGTTATGTAGATCAAACCAATCATGCCAGCATAACTGACCAGACTTAGTGGGAGAAGCATGGTAATAAATCCAAATAGGGTTAGCTGTTTGCGTTTGGTTTTCAAATAATCGTACTCTTGACTCATAACTTTTAAAGAATGCAGGATCACGAAATAGAGGGTGAAGCCTACCAGAGTAGGAAAAACAAAGAATGTCAAGTGGATCAGTCCTAGCATATAGACTTCGCTACCAAAACGTTGTAAGTCGAATCTCTCCTTTGAATAGTAGTAGATGAGCAATCCTACAGTAGACAGTAAGCTCAAACTAAAAAGGATTTTCTGAACTCTTATAGAGAATAAGACCATCAATGGTTGCATATCATCCGAGTTGGCGGACAAGGCGATGATCTCATGATGATTATAGACAATAAGGGCGGTCAACACTGTCATACCCCACATTAAGTAGAGGGTGCCATCCAGTATCTTATTCTTTCCGCCTATGTCTGCAAACTGTGACTGTCCGAAATGATAGGCTGATAGAACTAGAAATATGAAAAGACTGAAAGTGGGTTCGATGTACCATAAGAGAGCATACAAGGTCATGACCATAAGATAGATACCCACAAACCTAGGAATTGAAGGCTTCTCATTGCCTTCGAGGAAGATGATGTGATCAATGGCGCCGTGAGGTATGCCAACAAGTGCGATAAGGATAAAGCACACTACAAGCTGGGGAACCAGGTCCAAAGGATACAGGGCATTGACCAGAGACATGGTCACAAAGAAAACAGAAATATAAAGGAAGCCGATTTTCGTCATGGGTGAAAAAAAGAGAAAGAGTTGGCCAAATGCATGATTCTCTTGGCCAACCCTTAAATTCTTAGAAAGCTATTACTGCGCTTTGGCAGTTGCAGTTGAGGTTATTGCAATGTTGTATACCACCAATCCAAAGCCAATCTTATTAATGGCATCTGCAATGTTGTAGAATAGATCTACATTAGAAGACTCCCATCCAAGACCAATGTTTAACCACCCACCTGGCATACACATGTAGCCAATTGGATAAATCGCCCATCCGACGAGTACAAACCATGCGAGCGTACGAACACCCCTCTCTACAACAGGGTTCCCGCTATTGGATGCAAGTTGGGCAACCTCTCCGAACCATGCAGTGTAAAGGATGTAGATGTAACCAATAGTTGAGATTACTCCCCACATCACAGAGTGCGAAGTGCTTCCACCATCTGGGTTAAAGGCCTCACCTATGTATCCCGCCACAAGCATTAGTACTGAGGCAAGGATCAATTTCCATAAGAGACTCATTTTAGCTCCAGCTGCCTTGGTCAATAAGTAGAATTCAACACACATCAATGGCACAGTCAGTGTCCAATCGATGTAACGTAAGGCTGTTGGATTCTCTCCAGTAGCCATGTAATAGTCGCGCATGTAGAAATAATGCACAGCGGCAATACCGGTGATAAGACCTGAAACCAGGAGCGAGATTTTCCACTTTTCATCCACACTTCCTCTTTCAAAGAAGAAGAAGACGGAAGCAGCCATCATAGCCATGTAACCTGTGAAAAATGTAAATGCGATAGGATCATCTTTCGGAATTGCTAAAACGTCTAGTAAAAACATAATTGTTCATTTAAATTAATAATCGTGGTTATCACAACTCAAAAAATCATGTTTGGTTTAATGAATTGTTAACAAAATTTACAAGATGAGTAATGTACGTATAACTTCAAAATATTTGGAAAGAACTTTAAACTAAAAGTATAAATTGATGTTTAACCTAGCTTACACATTGTTCTTATCGTCGTTTGGCATTCTTGCAAGGCTTTAATTTAAATGCAAAATAATTGTTAGAAATACGGAAGAAAATGCTGCATGGTTATCAGATGAACTAGGATCTCTCAACTACATCTTTATCTCATTTGACCTCAAGTAGAAACCAGCGTAGTGAATGAGGCAGCTGTCTTCAAAACCTGATCTTGAATGCAAGTACAGGAATGACCGAAGGCATCTATACACCGGATCTGCAGATGATACTACAAGTGGGCAACCAGTTTGGAGAAGGCCTGAATGCAATACTGGATGCATCCATCGTTCTTTTTAAACGCTTTTATTAGATAGATTCAATAATTATCAGTGTTGCTCAAAACAGAATCAAATATGAACTTTTTGATAACTGTATTTATTGCCATCATGCTTATGCTGTCGATGAATGTATCAGGGCAGAGAATACGTTTCAATAATCCAATTGCTGAGAAACGTGCAGATCCCTGGGTATACAAAACGGATGATGGGATGTACTATTTAATTGCGACCGTTCCGGAATATGACCGAATAGTAATTCGAAAAGCTCCAACCATTAATGATTTAGGAGCAGCAAAGGAAAAAATAGTGTGGAATAAGCATGCAATTGGAAATTTAGCAGCAAATATCTGGGCGCCCGAATTGCATAAGATTGATGGTGTGTGGTACATCTATTTCGCAGCAGGTACATCGGAAGATGCCTTTGACATCAGAATGTGGGTGCTTTCAAATGGATCAGCAAGTGCGATGGAAGGAGAATGGAAAGAAGAAGGAAGAATTGTAACTAAAATGGAATCGTTCTCACTCGATGCAACTGTATTCGAGCATAAAGGCAAACGCTATTTGCTTTGGGCTCAGAATGTATTTGAAGAGGGCCATGGAACCGGGTTGGTTCTCTCAGAGATGAAATCCCCCACTGAACTTATGGGACCTGAGGTCATCATTACCAAACCGGATTTCAACTGGGAAAAAGTTAAATATCACGTTAATGAAGGACCAGCTGTACTTATGAAAAACGGGAAGATATTTGTTACGTATTCGGCAAGTGCGACAAATCATAATTACTGTGTGGGATTGCTCTGGATCGACGAAAGCGAAGACATTCTTGATGTTTCCAATTGGCACAAATCTCCGGGACCGGTATTTTATACAAATGCTGATTTCATGCGTTTTGGCCCTGGACATAACTGTTTTACGACTTCTCAACATGGTGAAACAGTCATGATTTACCATGCTCGTGATTACAAGGAAATCCAAGGACACGAATTAGACGATCCCAACCGAGCTACCCGTGCTCGTGCGGTGAAATGGACACCAAGCGGATTCCCCGATTTTATGCAAAAAATCGGCGATTAAGCACGGATCTTACAATGAAAGATTCTCATGCAAGGACTTGTAGAAAAGGGCTCTGAACTGAAGACACCATGATAAGACGTTGTGTATACACCATCTTGTAATTGTCACGCTTTTGCACTCTTCGATCAAGCATAGCCGAGACGGATAATGCCGAACGCGGTGCATATTCGGAACTGATACAGGGAGCCTAATTCATGAGGCAAGTTTGAAAAAAAGGAATGAAGCCTTATCGAGCGTTTCGCCAAATATACTGAGCAGCAGCTGACTGAAAAGAAAAATTTGCTGTTATTGTGATCTATTCGGAATCGGATGATGGCTATCTATTTGTGTATGGTTGTGATTTTAGATTGTCCTATCCTTATCATGACTCAAAGGCATTTAGGGGACAGACTTGGAAGTAGAAAAATAAGACGAAAGGGTGAGACCAAGTGGTCATCGAATGCTATCTGTTTTGATCAGTATTAAAAACGTAGAACAATGAACGAAACGCGAAAAAAACTAAATTTTCTTGATCGCTATCTAACGCTATGGATTTTCGCTGCCATGGCGGTAGGTGTCGGCTTGGGTTTCTTTTTTTCGGCAATTCCCGAATATGTGAATGGAATGAGCAGCGGTACGACCAATATCCCTATTGCTATCGGACTGATTTTAATGATGTACCCACCTTTGGCAAAAGTCAATTACAGACTATTACCCAAAGTATTCAAGAATGTAAAGATCCTCTTGATTTCGCTGCTTCTGAACTGGATTATTGGCCCTATTCTGATGTTCATCTTAGCCATTGCCTTTTTGAGGGATAATCCTGAATATATGGTCGGTCTAATTTTGATAGGATTGGCAAGGTGTATTGCAATGGTTTTGGTATGGAATGACCTTGCCGAAGGAAGCAGCGAGTACGGAGCGGGCTTGGTTGCCTTAAACAGTATCTTTCAAGTTTTTGCATACAGTTTTTATGCGTGGATTTTCATCACGGTGCTACCGCCTATTTTCGGATTTGAAGGGGCAATCGTTGATATTTCCATAGTGACCATAGCCGAGAGTGTTGCCCTATATTTGGGTATTCCATTTTTGTTGGGACTTTTAAGTCGGATATTATTGGTGAGGTTAAAGGGAGAAGAATGGTACAGCACCAAATTCATCCCAACCATTTCTCCGATGACCTTGATAGCTTTGCTTTTCACGATTCTCGTTATGTTTTCACTGAAAGGAGAATTGATCGTTGAAATACCAATGGATGTGGTCAGAATTGCGATTCCAATGCTTGTTTATTTTGCCCTCATGTTTTTCATTGGCTTTTTTGTCAGCAGAGCTTTGGGGGCTGAATACGATAAGAACGCAGCCATATCATTTACCGCCGCAGGGAACAATTTTGAACTGGCGATAGCAGTAGCAATTGCCGTGTTCGGATTGAATTCAGGACAAGCATTTGCGGGGGTAATAGGACCTTTGGTGGAAGTACCTGCCCTTATTTTGCTCGTAAGAGTAGCTTTTTGGCTGAGACGGAAATACTATTCCACTCAACTTAGTCAAGCGACTGGAAGATAAGTGTTTCACTGAGAATCAAATAGAAGATGGGAAAGAAACCTGCCTGCAATAAAGCATATCGGTCAAGTTCTTACGCGAGCAACTTGAAGGCATGCGGGAGTTAGACGCAATGTTATTGCGAAAATTTCTTGGGAAATGTAGTTTAAGTTTGCTCCGAAATCACTGGCACAGTTCGGCCCGAATAACACGGTGAGAGACTACATTTCCCTAGAACTGGTCTAAATATCTATCTTACGACTTCAAGGCTGTCATGTTACCCTAGGATACTGACGTTCGGGTTAATATATGGGAATTCCTACTGACGCTACTACGCTTCGGTCAGTACGAGTTCAATCAGCACTGGTCCAACTGAAACTTGGTGCTAATATATGCTTAGTATTTGATCTTTATCATCAGTATCGTCTGTATTTCAGCCTATTGTTCGTTACTTCAATATTCATTGGGGACGTTCAATATTTGTAATAACCGACGCAGACATACCCTTTGGGTGTATCGCATTTAGTCATGAATAACAAGAGTATACAATGGCAAAAATGAATTCGATGAGACAAGACAGAAATATGATTATAATTTGGCTGATGTTAATCTTTATTTTGCCAGCCTATGCCGATGCCCAGCACGAGATGCTGAGTGAGAAAATAATGGTCTTGAGGAAGTATGACAGTGATCATCTTCACCGTATTGCAATGCCAATTGGCGGTATTGGTACCGGAACAGTTTCTCTCGGAGGAATCGGAGAATTTAGAGACTGGGAGATCATGAATATTCCTGCCAAAAATTATAGTACGGTAACCACGGGCAATGATGCTCCATTTTTTTCTATCTACACCAAAAAAAAGAATGAAACACCAGAATCAAGGGCTCTTTTAGGCCCAATATATTATGCTGATTTTCAACATTACGAAGGTCGATCTGTAAATCATCATGGATTGCCTCGGTTCAGAAACGCTACATTTGAGTCTACCTATCCATTTGGCATAGTAAACTTATCAGATAGTACAATGCCCGTTAAGGTTAAAATGATTGGATATAATCCTTTTATACCTGGTAATGCGGATGCTTCGGGAATTCCAATTGCCATTATTAAATATGAAGTTGAGAACACGAGCGATAATACCATTGACGTATCTATTTCAGGAAACATAAGGAATTTTATTGGCAAAGACGGCCGTGAGTTTACTACAAACTGGAAAGGTGATTACATTCCTACAGGTGCGAAGGAGAACAAAAATGAATACCGTTCTAATCATAAGTTTTCAGGAGTTTATATGTATTCAGATGGAGTTGATAAAGAGTCTCCTGCATGGGGAACAATGGCACTTGCTACCCCGCTCGAAGAAAATAGAAAAATTACCTACAGAACCAGTTCAGTACAAAATGCATGGGGAAATGCTGTGCTTGATTTTTGGGATGATTTTAGTTCAGATGGTTTGTTAACTGAAAAAAAGGAGCTTATTGATCATGACCCTATGGCTTCTCTCGCTGTTTTAAAGGCTCTAAAAGCAGGAGAGAAAAAGACATTTACGTTTTATTTTACATGGCATTTTCCCAACCGATTTGCATGGTCAGATTCGAAAGTGGGTAATTATTATACAACGCAATACACCGATGCATGGAATGTGGCGGAAAAAGAAATTGAGCGATTGCCAGCCCTGACGAAAAAAACACTTGATTTCGTAGATAGTTTTATGAGTAGCAGCTATCCTAAAGTAATCAAAGAGGCTGCACTATTTAACCTCAGCACATTGCGCTCGCAAACTGTTTTTCGTACTGAAGATGGAAAAATGTTTGGATGGGAAGGAGTGATGGACAGATTTGGTTCCTGCATGGGTTCGTGTACGCACGTTTGGAATTATGAACAAGCCACAGCTTATCTGTTTAATGATTTGGCCAAAACTATGCGCGAGGTTGAATTTGCTTACACTACAAGAAAAAACGGACACATGGGATTTAGAACCAATCTTCCATTGGTTGAATCAGCTTCAGGTATTGGTATAGCAGCGGCAGATGGACAAATGGGGACCATTATGAAATTTTACAGGGATTGGCAACTGTCAGGCGATTCCGTTTTTCTGACAAAACACTGGTCAAAAGTCAAAGCTGCGCTTTCATTTGCATGGATTGAAAATGGATGGGATGCCAATGCAGACGGAGTAATGGAGGGTGTGCAACACAATACGATGGATGTGGAGTATTTTGGACCTAATCCCCAAATGCAATTATGGTATCTAGGAGCATTAAGAGCGGGTGAAGAAATCGCCATCTATTTGAAAGATGAAGCTTTTGCAAAAAAATGCAGAACCCTTTTTGAAAGTGGTTCGAAGTGGACTGATAAGAACCTCTTTAATGGTGAATATTACATTCATAAAATCCAAACGCCCGAAAGCAAAGATAATATAGCCAAAGGCCTAATGGCGGGAATGGGAAGCAAACATATTGATAGTCCAGATTATCAGTTGGCATCAGGCTGTCTGGTTGATCAGTTGGTTGGACAGTATATGGCACATGTTTTAGGATTAGGTTATCTAGTAAAGGAAGAAAATGTTAAAACCACCTTACAGAGTATTTTGAAATATAATAAAAGAGAAGGTATGTTTGAGCATTTCAACAACATGCGCTCGTATGCAATGGGAGATGAGAAGGCGTTATTGATGGCCAGTTGGCCAAAAGGCGGTCGCCCCAAGATTCCATTCCCGTACTGGTCTGAGGTAATGACAGGATTTGAATATACAGCTGCAATTGGCATGTTATATGAGGGTATGCAGCAGGAGGGCCTTGAAATCATTATGAACATCCGTGATCGCTACGACGGTAAAAAGAGAAATCCTTTTGATGAAGCAGAATGCGGTCACCACTACGCTCGTGCAATGGCCTCATGGGCAGGGATAATTCAACAAAGCGGTTTTCATTATTCGGCTGTTGATAAAACCATAGGGTTTACAAATAAAGAAGGTAATTATTTTTGGTCGAATGGAAGTTCATGGGGGATGTGTGAGATTTTAGAAGCAGAAAAGATTTATCATGTAACCTTTTCTGTTAAATATGGCAGGATAGAACTGGAATATTTGACTCTTGGAAGAGATATAGCAGAAGAACTTAGACAAAGTATAATCTTAAAAGAAAATGAAAGTGTAAAGTTAGAGTTAAGAAGGTGATTGCAAATTTCATGTAGAGAATCTAAAAAACGCACTACAACATATTGTATATCCTGCCTAGCATAATACCAGCCTGTTGCTTAATCTTGGCAGCTTTGAGACTTGTGTGAGACTACATATCCCTAATACTGGACTAAATACCTATCTTAACGCCGGCTTCAAGGCTGTCGGGTTTCCCTGAGATACTGATGCTTGGGTTAACATTTATTTGAATGAGCTGCAATTGACCAACGACAAACAAGAAGATGTACAAAAACACTGATTTGGAACAATGCCAGAAGTGTGGAAAAGAATTCAGCGGTGATTTTTGCTCCGAATGTGGAAATCCAAAGCATTTGAAGAGAATCGACGGAAGTTATATCCTATCGGAAATGGTAAGTGTGCTAAACTTTGACAAGGGTATTTTCTATACAATTAAAGAGTTGTTAGTTAGACCTGGAGAAAACGTTAAGAAATTCATCTGTAACGATAGTAATAGACTTGTTAAGCCGATCATATTTGTTATAGTCTGTTCATTAATATACACCATAGCCCAGCAACTTCTGAAATTTGAAGATGGCTATGTGAGTGTTGGGGGCTTTGGAGATTCGGCGAGCAAATGCTGCTTTGAGGATTGCTATTCCCATGGTGATGAATAGATAGTTCCCCAATAAATACTCGCTTGCGTGTAGCAACTACCAAACTTCTGGTCAAGATTTTGAAACTTGTGTGAAGCCGGATAAGCCATCAACTGCAATCCATTCACCTAATAGCATGCTGATGTTTTTTGATTAGTTGGTATTTACCAAGTGCTGCCTAATCTCAAAAAGCGACTCGTAGTTCCGATTGACCGTGATTTTTACAGCATGCATATCTGGATTTCCGAAGACCATCACGGAGGTGAAATTTGGCACCACCCTGCCGGCATTATCATCCAGCGGTTTACTGATCAGAAACCGGTGGTGATCGCCATAAATCATCAATATGGGATTGTCATACCTGAGTACCTCCTGCCTAAGTTTCCTGGTAAAATTTCGGAATCCGCTCTGATCCGAATCCGAAAAGTTCATGGCTGCATGCAAGATTAAGACTAGACCCCTACTTCCCCGTGACCTGGCCTGGTCAAATGACTCTTTCAACCAGAATAGATCCGCTGCATCACGTTCTTCGAACTCCGATTGATCAGCCGTACTGTCCTGCTTATAATGGTTGTTGGAACCGACCACATGGAACGTGGCAAACAGCACATCTTCCCTTTCCCAGATCGAATTTTCTACAAATTTTTCAAAACCCTCATAGGTACTTTGCGTGAGTAGATCGATGGGATCCTGCCCTAAACTTTTATTGTTTTTGTAAAAGATCGTTCTGAATTTTTCTAACCGATCAACAGGATCATATCCACCCGCACCCTCACGGTGACAGTCTGTCCAGTCATTATCCCCTGGTGTCAGTATGAAAGGGTGGTTGAACGTCTGATAGTAATCATACATTCTTTTATACACCTCTTCTGTACATGGGGTGCTACCTCCCTTTATATCACCTACATGAACAGTAAAAGCGGGATTTTCCCCATTGATTGAGGCGATGACCCGCTCAAATCTAGCATAATCATTGGGCACCTCATACGGCATGTCACCAATGGCGAAGAAACTGAAGTTGTGACGTACAGCTCCACATGAACTCAGCAACAGTACTAATAAAATAGCGGTAACAAGACGGATGCTTATCTGAGGCATAAAGGTCTATTTAGATGTTCAATGTATGAAAAGCTAGCATTGTACAACAATACTTTTATCTTTCAATCCAGGGCTGTTGGTTCGTGAATGGGTTAAAGAACCGAAAGTGATTTGATCTGAAGAATGGTTGTTTGACCTAAGACGTTGAGTTCCGAAAATCGGATTACAAAATGAATCAAACTCGGACGAATTTTGACTAGAGCATCCATTTGGAATGCAGTGCCCCAATATTATCCTCAGCTGGATGTTTTATAATTATCAACTCTAGACCAATGAATGTAACACTTCGCGCTCCAGTATCTGGATATTACACAGATGTAATGGCAGCTTTTGATCAAGAGCTTTTCGAAGCATTGAAGCCTCCTGCAGGTGATATGGAGATTGTGGAATTTACGGGGTCTAAAAGGGGGGATAAAGTACATCTTCGTTTTCATAGTCCAATAAAAGCGGAGTGGGTAAGCGACATCATAGAAGATGGTAAAACAGACACTCAAGCATGGTTTGTAGATGAAGGTACCATACTGCCATGGCCACTAGCCACTTGGACCCACAAGCACATCGTAGAAAAAGTAGATAAGCACCGTTCAATCATTATTGACGATATGACCTTCACGGGTAGGAATGCCCTGCTCACATTGTTATTGTATCCCGCTATTTTTATTGGCTTTTACCCTCGAAAAAGAATATACCGAACCTATTTTGAAAAACTTGGGTGAAGGCAAAGTGCAGTGTGCCAGTGTAACCTATTGATTCTCTTGATACCTAAAACATAATCTATAAGTGCAACGTGTGATCATCTTAGGAGCAGGTGTTTCAGGTCTCGTAGCGGCCATAGAACTAGAAAAAGCGGGATACGCACCTACCATTCTTGAAGCTACAGATCGTGTAGGTGGCAGGGTAAAGTCGGATATTGTTAATGGATACCCAACAGACCACGGTTTTCAGGTGCTGCTGACAGCCTACCCAGAGGCTCAACGCTACCTAGATTATACAAAGCTAGATCTTATCAGGTTTTCTCCGGGGAGTGTGATTTTTAAGAATGGTAAGCCTTGCAGAATCGGTGATCCCTTGCGTGATTTTTCATTTCTATGGTCTACGCTTTCGGCAAACATAGGCTCTGCTCAAGACAAGCTACGCATACTAAAGCTCTCCCAGCAACTTAGAAAGAAGCGCGTGGAAGCAATTTTCCACAGTGTAGAGAAGAGTACGCTAAGCTACTTACAGGATTTTGGTCTCTCTAGCCGCATCATTCATGATTTTTTTCAGCCTTTTTTCGCAGGCATATACCTGGAGGAAGACTTGGATACCTCCAGCCGAATGTTTGAGTTCGTGTACAAAATGTTTAGCACTGGCCATGCTGCCATACCCCTTGCCGGGATGCAGTCCATACCCGATCACTTGGCTGCTCGATTGAAGAACACAACCATACGTTTTCATTCTGCCGTTCAACTATTGGATGGCAATACGATCATCTTAGCATCTGGAGAAACGATGACTGCGAAGCACATTATTGTCTCCATTGATCCCGGTGAATTGGTAAAACAGCAGGAGCAAGGGGTACAGAAATGGAAATCATGTTACAATCTGTATTTTGAAGCGTCCAAATCAGTATTAAATGATGCCATAATCGGATTGGTACCCGGCAAAGATATCCTGGTGAATAATTTCCATTTTTTGGACGACGTATTTGGCAATAAAGGAGGACCAACACTTTCTGTCACAGTTGTCAAAGACTATGAACTTAGTGATCAGGAGCTCCAGGCTCGAGTAAAGCAGGAACTACATAAGCACTGTGGAATAGAAACCGGTAAAATGCTTAAAATGTATCACATCAAGAAGGCGCTGCCCGACATAAGCAGTGTGCGGTATGCACCTACGGCTGAGCAGGCTCAGTTATCCGCTGGGGTCTATTGCTGCGGTGACTACCTGTCCAATGGCTCGCTAAATGCGGCAATGACTAGTGGGCGTGTGGCGGCTGAATTGGTCATTGGCTCATAGTGCATATCAGAAGACCACCGTCTGAAATTCGTAGCAGATTTCCATTTTCATCGGTGTTTCATCATGTGTGCCAAAATCTGTCATGATTCTCGCTACAAATAAATATGCAGATTAAAATACGGAATTAGATTACGAGAAATATCTAGGAACTGAAGTAAGTGCCAGATTGAAGACCTCTTGATAATGGATGGGAATAGGTTCCTGTCTACAAGCAAATAGATGTAAGTAAAGAAATCTGGTAGCAATTGTGATTTGGCCAAGCACTGAATCAGAGCACAAGTGTATTTGTCCAATGGTTCAAATCAATGCTTCAGTGAAACTATGTAGATGTTTTTTGCTTTTTCTTATTTTCAAGCCATCCATTATAGGTACGTTTACATGGGCTGTGTTAGCCCTTGCTGAGACTAATTTTTTATATCTCACGGATCGCAAAAAAACCATAGGGAATGAGTTTATTGACGGTAGGCATCTTTGGAACCTCTAGAAAAAAACAAGAGAAACGGGTGCCTATTCATCCTGGTCATCTGAAAAAGATAGATGGAGAGACTAGGAGGCACCTACTTTTTGAAGAAGGATATGGCCTCCGATTTGGGATGAATGACGCTGAACTCGCTTCTATGAGTGGTGGTATCCTGAATCGAACGGAACTCTTTCAGCAATGTGATATTGCTTTACTGGCGAAGCCAGCACAGGAAGATTTTAATGGGATGAAAGCTGGAACCATCCATTGGGGATGGCCACACTGTGTACAACAAAGAGATGTCACCCAAACAGCTATTGATCATAGGCTCACACTTATTGCCTGGGAGGCCATGCATGGTTGGTCAGATCAAGGAGTCTGGCAGTCACATACCTTCCACAAGAACAATGAAATTGCCGGATATGCTGGAGTCCAACATGCCATGAACCTGATGGGTATCGACGGAAACTATGGACCAAATCGCAAAGCAGTGGTGCTTAGTTTTGGCTCAGTGAGCAGAGGTGCCATTTATGGACTACAGGCCAGGGGCATACGAGATATCACCGTATTTACACATCGAGATAAGTTTTTGGTGACCGATCCTTTGGCCGGGGTCAATTACCATCTATTTGATGTGGATAAAGGTGGTCATCTGATTTCACTACATCCCAATCACGAACCGCGCCCCTTTGTGGAAGAATTGATTGATGCAGACATTATCGTAAATGGAATACTTCAGGATACCGATCGTCCTTTGATGCTGGTTCCAGAAGAACAAAACAACCGTCTCAAGGCTGGTTGTTTGATTGTCGATATCAGTTGCGATGAGGGCATGGCTTTTTCGTTTGCCAAGCCAACAAGTTTTGAGGCACCAATATTCAAAGTAGGAAAGGTGTTTTATTACGCAGTTGATCACACGCCTTCATATCTATGGAATGCAGCCACCTGGGAAATATCAAAAGCCCTGATCCCATATTTGTCCATCGTGATGGGGGGCTTTGAAAAATGGGAAGAAAGTGAAACCATTCGGCGAGCAATTGAGATAAAGGAGGGAATTATACAAAATCCGAAAATTACATCCTTTCAAAATAGGTCAAGTGAACATCCACATCTTGCACTTACGGGTTCATCTCAAGAAAAGTGAGTGGAAAACAGCCATAAACAAAGTAGTACTCAATCAGTTCAGGAAAGGCCTGTGCCAATGCTTAATGTCTGGAGATGGCAAGAGCATCTGGACCTACGTTTTCTGAACGATTCAGTATGAATAGCCCACGGGTCATTTTTATGAATCAAGGTATCGATGATTTGGAAATATGACCAGGGAAGGATTTCACATTATGGATCGTGTCGTATAGGAAGAAATGAAAGGTGGAATCTTTCTGTCCAAAGATCTGTCGTTTGCTCTTTCCAGGGTTTGAATATAGCACCGGTCTTTGAATTGCAACGCTGTATGTTAAAATTTGATGGCTGGCTCCTCTTCTTTTCACTTCTGTTTGTTTACAATATGCTAGAAAGTCAGATGAGCTGTTAGCATAATCTTGATCAGAGATGTTTATATTTAGCAATATTCAGACACAAAACCACCATCATGAGCCAGCTTCGATTAGATCTAAAGATTATTAGCTCCATTATTCTTGTAAGCACGATTTACTTTGCCCATGCGCAAGATTCTCCTCAGCCCATGAAAATGAAATCAGCCATGACCGAACTTTGGGAGCCCATTCCCGCTGTGGTCACTCCGGGGCTGCCAGATGTTACAGGTTCCACCAAAGCGCCTTCTGATGCGATTGTACTTTTTGGTGATACAGATTTGTCCGCCTGGCAAAACAAAGAGGGCCATGCTGCGGAATGGTCGGTTCATGATGGTGTATTTACAGTGAATAAAGGTAAAGGAGATATTTTCTCAAAGCAATCCTTTGAGGACTTCCAATTGCATATTGAATGGATGGTGCCGCAGGGCATCACGGGTGAAGGCCAAAGACGAGGAAACAGTGGGATTTTCCTGCAGAATATGTACGAGGTACAGGTCGTCGATAGTTATGAGAATCTTACGTACGTCAATGGACAGGCCGGGAGTATTTACAAACAAACACCGCCTCTAAAAAACGCGATGCGTCCTCCCGGTGATTGGAATGTATTTGATATTATTTACACTGCACCTAGATTCAAAGAGAATGGATCATTGATTGTACCTGCTTACGTGACGGTGATTCACAATGGAGTCATCATTCAAAATCATACGCAAATTACCGGGCATACGCCAAATACCGGCCTACCGAAATACAAGCCACATGGTCCGGGACCCATTCGCCTACAAGATCATGGTGATCCAAGTGAAGCCATTAGTTTCCGTAACATTTGGATTCGCGAAATGTAAGGTGAGAGCCTAGTACTCTGTCAATATTCATATGATGATGCAAGAATGACTTAGCTGTACCAGTACCTCTGTCCAATGGAATATGTTGAATAATTTTGAGGTCATTTTTGTGAAAGACAAGGCTTCAAAACGGAATCATTGCTACAGCCCTGTTGAGTATTTGCAACGAAGGCTTTCGCAAAAAGGGGCCATAAATTACCGACAATCTTCCAGTGGACAGAGTACTAGCGGCATTCCCAAATGAGCGAGACTTGAAAACGTGGACTTTCAGAATATAGCACCCAGGTATGTGTGGCCAAAAGGCAATTACATGCCCTGTGTCTAATGCAGGCGATTTAACTATGGAAGAAAGGTTGAATAAGCGAATTCCAAGAAAAATACTTTGAGTAAACCAGTTTAGGATAAGCAGAAACTTCTAACGAAGAAGAACATATTCCGGAGCGTATGCTGATGCAGATCATAGGAGTTGAATTGATCACCGCATAAATTTGTTCTAATCGATTTGGTAGGAGCGTTTGAGATGAGGATACTTGATGTCAATCGATGTAAAGTAGATGTATTATGAATCCATGGCTCATCCCCTGGTGGGGATTCTTAAAGGGGCCGCTTAGCGGTGATGTGGTCCAAGACATGACGACCAGTTGGTTGTCTCCGCAGTTCGAATTCAATTTTGCTGGTAATCGCCGTATTGAGACTGAGGTGGTTGCGGATGTAGCCAGCTACGGTAAGCAATTGGGCATTATATCAGAGGCCATTTTGGAGCTTGCCCAGGGTAAGCAAGGCGAAGCCATTAAACGATTGGAGACGGTGATGGCTGACATTGAAAAGGTAAAAAAGCGCCATAAGGAGAAGTTAGATCAAAAGATTAAAGCGCAATTAGATCAACTGAAGCGAGAAGATCCAAAAGCTATGGAACGATTGCTTAAGGATTATTAAGATTAAGTTGGGTGTTGATAATTAATGCTGTCCCTTCGCCCAGGAAAAAAAGGCATGCTTGTCTTAGCATTTCGATCTGATGTAATCGAGTAAGATCGAGTGAATAGATTACGACTGGAAGCGCTCAGATGCCAATACTAAAAGTCGTAACTATCATCATATTTGATCCTGTCCATATCTATTGATGGAATTTGCCGAAGGAAACAATATCTCCATCGAATTAACGCTATTATAGTAACGCAATTGCTTGTAGGAGGCATCTCCTCCGCGAAATCACACTCTTTTAATTGAAACTTTTGATCAATGAAAAGAATGCTGATTCTCGTTCTCTGCTGCTCATATATAGGTCTCCAGGCTCATGTAGGTCTCGCTTTTCCTCAAGGAGGAGAATCCTTTGTAGCCAATAGTACGATTGAAATCGAATGGTTTCCCACAGTACCGCATGATACGGAAAATTGGGATTTGTTGATCTCTTATGATGGTGGAAGCACATGGGATACGCTGCAGGCAGACATCCATGTAGATTCCCTCACTTTTTCTTGGCTTATACCCAGCAACGCTTCATCGGAAACACGCATTCGAGTGATTCAAGATAATGTAGGTACCGACTACGACGATCAAAGTGGCGACTTTTCCATCATTGCCAGTATGGTTTGGAGTGGCGCCATGAATACCACTTGGGATAACGAAAGCAATTGGATAGGTGCCGTGGTCCCTAACAGTTCACATCCAGTCGAAATTCCAAATGGGGCCAGCAACTATCCTGTGATTGCTGCTACTACCGAGGCATATGGTCAGGTGCTGACGATCATGTTAGGGGCTGAGTTCGAAGTGTTGCTTGGTGGAATACTCGAAATATCTGGCCAATAGTTTAGAGCCCTTGAATGCCCTGTAGTGACCTCCTTTGAGCCACTTCCCTCAATGGTACTACACGCATTCCAGAATGCATCTGACATCCCATGTATTCTGGGGATCTTTGCATTCCGTCCCCTTCTCTATAAGTCTTATCTTAATCCTAGAATGGCAGTCTAACATCTGAGCATGCCAAATCTTACACGATGCCTTTCCCAAATCTTGTATTGATCAACTACAGGTGCGTTTACTCCAATAGACTTTAGTCCTTTGTAAAAGTAGTCTAGTGCAGGTTTCACTCAAAAAACATACATAGTGGCTTTGATGTTAGGCCTTTTGATCACATCATTGGAATCCATTAAACATCATTGATTTATTCTTGTTACCTCTCCACCAGACTCTTTGACCAATATGATTGTAGGAAACATTGTATGTGCCAATATGGTTTCATGTGTCGTTGACTACAGATATGTTTCTTTGAGGAAAGACTAGAGAAATTAATGGATCGGATCACAATTATTATTAGCGCTGTCGTCTGGATCGCTAACTTGCTTATTGTGAAAGGAGGTGCCCGCTCGAACCCTCGACTTTTGATGCATAGCTTTCTATGTACCAAGCATAGTAAGCAGCATGAAAAACACATCGATAGACTGGAAGGGAAGGACCTCACCACCTTGTCTTTCACTACAATAAGTGCTTTGCTTTTATATTATACCTGGGCAATGAACTTTTACCTCACTGTAGGGGGCATCCTTGGATCTGGTATCTTCTACATTGCTTTCCAGAAGGTGATGATTCAACATCGAATAAAATGGCGTTCTAGAGGATTGAGCTCCGTCCGCTTGAGTACGTGGCTCCAGCGATGGGGCAGGCACTCTGAGGGATCTTTTTCATTGCTTTTTTTAAACGTACGTCAAGTAGTCTAAGCCAATGAAAGCCATAGTAATAGGTTCAGGAATTGCCGGTTTGGCCAGTGCCATTCGACTTCGTAAGAAAGGTTATGAATTGCAGGTTTTTGAGACTAATAATTATACAGGTGGTAAACTTCATGCTATTAAGGAAAAGGGGTATCGCTTTGACATGGGTCCTTCCCTATTTACCATGCCGCATCTGGTAGATGAACTATTCGAACTTCATGATATTGATCCCCGTAAACATTTTAACTACCACCGAAAAAGTACGGTTTGTAATTACTTCTGGGAGGACAATACCAGGTTTACTGTTCCATCAGATGATGAAGCTTTTGTGAGTGCTGCGGCAGAGCGTTTTGACGTTTCAAAAGAGAAACTGAGTTCTTACCTAAAGCGCAATAAGAACAAGTATGACCTGACAGCTGGGATTTTCCTGAACAAATCCCTGCACAAATGGGATACCTTTCTCTCGTTGAATACACTAAAATCATTGCTCCAAGCTTATAAACTAGATTTAAGCAGTACACTTAACGAGGTGAATGAGGGGTATTTTGATAATACAAAATTGGTGCAACTGTTTAATCGATACGCCACCTATAATGGTTCCTCACCTTACAAAACACCAGGTATCATGTCATTGATACCTCACTTGGAAATGCATTTTGGTACTTTTTATCCTGAAGGAGGCATGCATTCCATTTCACAAAGTTTACATAAACTGAGTGATGCTTTAGGAGTACAAATTAACCTTAATGAGGGTGTGACAAAAATCATGACCGAAAATAACCGTGCTACCGGTGTCTTGACCACTGTCGGTGAATATAAAGCAGATGTGATTGTATCCAACATGGATATTTTTTCGACCTACAAACGGTTGTTGCCAAGGAGCAACCACCCTCAGAAAATCTTGGACCAAGAGCGCTCAAGTTCTGCATTGATCTTTTATTGGGGAATAAAAGATAAATTTCCTGAACTGGATTTACATAATATCTTCTTCAGTGAAGACTATCCGGGTGAATTTGCAAAGCTATTCGAGGAGAAAGACTTGCACAATGATCCGACAGTTTATGTTAACATCACTAGTAAAGAAGATGCAGCAGACGCTCCTGAAGGCTGTGAAAATTGGTTTGTAATGATTAATGCACCAGGAAACTTTGGTCAGGATTGGGAGCAGTTGAAAGCCCGTGCTAGAAAGAATATATTAATGAAGTTGAGTAGAATCTTGAACCGAGACATCGAAGAGTTGATCGACTTTGAATCGGTGTTAGAACCCATCACAATCGAGGAAAAAACCAGTTCTCATAGAGGTTCTCTTTATGGAACATCCAGCAACTCCAAGTTCTCGGCTTTCTTGAGGCATGCTAATTTTTCAAGTAGATATAAGGGCTTGTATTTTTGTGGTGGGTCGGTTCATCCTGGAGGTGGCATTCCTTTATGTCTGCTTTCCGCCAAAATTATGACAGACCTTATACCTTCATGAACCTACTTTCAACATACAGAGCCAAAGAATTGTGCTCAATATTTTTAGTCTGGTTGTTTACAGTTTCAGGTATAATTGGTATGTCTGTGGGTTATTACGAGTGGTTCATAATGAAGACCCCTCTAAACCTGATGTTATTGTTTACTCTACTGCTTATTAATTTTCCTATTTGTAGTGCCAGAAGCATCAGCCTTACCATCTTTTTCTTTCTCACTGGTTTTGCAGCAGAATGGGTGGGCGTTCATTACGGGCTTTTGTTCGGTGCTTATCATTATGGTGATAATTTGGGATATAAAGTTGATGGCATTCCTTTGCTTATTGGTATCAACTGGGCCTTGCTTACACTTTCTACAGCAGCCATTAGTCAACACTATGTTTCGAACAAATGGTTGAGGGCTGCTTTTGGTGCATTTTTGATGATAGCACTTGACTTTTTTATTGAACCAGCCGCTCCTTTATTTGATTTCTGGTATTGGGACATTGGCCATGCACCAGTGCAAAATTTTGTAGCCTGGTTCGGCATCGCTTTTGTACTCCATACGGTCTATGTGAAGTCAAATATTATAGGCATGTTCAGAATTTCAGCACATGTTTTTCTTGCACAATTAGTATTTTTCATTTATTTCTCCTTCTATCATGGTATATGATTACGCAATTATCGGTGCTGGGGCCGCTGGTCTACAGTTAGCTCTGGCTATGACGGAAGATGCATTTTTCGCAGATAAGAACATACTGATCTTAGAGCCAGACAGTAAAGTTGTGAATGATAAAACTTGGAGTTTTTGGGAAAAAGGAAGGGGCAAATACGATGACATATTGTTTGCTGCATGGGATACTGCCTTGTTTTATGGTGGAGGAAAACAACTTGAACTGCCGTTGGGTGAGTATCAATACAAAACCTTGCGAGCTATAGATTTTTACAACTACGCCAAGGGTCAATTCCAAAAGAACTCAAACATTACCTGGATAAGCGAAGAGGTAGTAGACATAAAGGAGGGTGATTATGTAAATATTTCTGCGCAGAATCAATATACTGCGCAATATGTGTTCGATAGTCGATTAACTATTAGCCTTGAAGCGCTCCAGAGATCTAATGGAGTACTGCAGCATTTTTTGGGATGGGAAATAAAGGCGATGGCAGAAGTATTTGATCCAAATAGTTTTACCATGATGGATTATCGTTTGAAATATGGAGAAACAGCAAGCTTTACGTATGTATTGCCGAGCAGTAAAACAAAGGCTTTGGTAGAGTTTACGTTCTTTTCTCCTGACCCTGTGGAAAAGGAAGAATACGAGCAAATGTTGGGTCGGTATATTGCCGAGCATTTGCAAGTAGACAAATATTCCATTGAGGCAGTAGAGCAAGGCGTTATCCCTATGTTTGATTACCCTTTTCACAGTCATAGCACTGACAGAATTATCAAGATAGGTACCGCTGGTGGGTGGGTCAAAGCTTCCTCAGGATATTCATTCAAAAGCAGTGGTAACAAGTGTAAACGACTAGTCGAAAACATCAAGAAGAAGAAGCCGCTTACGACAGGACTGTACTCCAAAAGACATGCGCTATATGATAGCACTTTTTTGAAAGTATTAGAAAAGGAAAATCACTTGGGGGAAGACATATTTACAATCATGTACTCAGAGAATGATATTGAAACGGTATTCGCCTTTTTGGATGAAGAAACCAGTTTCTTGCAGGAGGTAGGTTTGATGAACACCCTCCCGAAAGCCAAGTTTGGTAAAGCAATGGCATCCGTAGTACTGAGTTTGGGTAGATCGGCCTAGGGGGGCGTCATTCCGCTTTGGGTGTTTGCTGCGTTTCTTGACGACACGCTCATTATATCACCGAGTCCAGCGGTTGCATCGGCCAAAATTAGCAACACGTGGATTACCTCTAAAAGAGCGGAGGCCAGTATTCTGGCTTTCTATCTTGCACTTCCCTGCGTTGGAGACTCGCACCGTCTTCTCAATGTCTTTCAATTCGCAACATAGATCTTGCAACTCAAAACTTTCATCGGCAGAATGCCGGCCACCACCTTTCGATTTGTGACTCCCAACCCCACTACACCAATTCCTCTAATCCTTTCAATTCCTTGAAATCCCCTTCTATCCTGTAGGGCACGAATCGGGCAAATAATTCTTCTTTGTACCAATTCAATTCTTTCGTCATTTTAATCGCTTTTATGTGATCTTTACTACCATATGCAAAATCCAGCATTGCGGCTTCGTTTTCCCAAACGCTAAGGGTCGCCATTTGGATGAGGGGCCACTCTCCGACACCCTTGGTATATATCAATCCTGTGGCATTTGCTAACGATTTTTGTGAAGTGGGTACGTAGTTCCAAAATGTTCTAAGCTTGGATTTTTTTATCGTGGCGCGGGTTAAAATGAGTCGAGGCAACCGTTGATCCTGGGAGGTAGTAAACGGTGTGAATGGATTTTTTCCATCCCAGGTACCATGACTAGTTATATTGCGCAAATAGAGAGTGGATGATTCTGCTGACTTTGCACAGTACTTATGGAAGAAAGGTGACGACTTAGTAAAGAGTTGAGCGGCTTCTTCATTTTCCCAAATTTGAAGTAGGGTGTAAATGGACCAGTCTGGCCAGGGATTGAAACCGAACCCCCTGCCACTCCCCATCAATTTATAGAACTGTTGGCCACTGATATTTGCTAGAGAAGCATGTCCAAATTGCATCATGAAGAAGGCCCATATTTTGGATTGTGATTTTATGAGTTTGAAAAAAGATATCGTAGTGACTTGTGCCATAATAGGAGATACAAATTTGCATAACATAAAGTTTAACTGGAGCTCTGTCAAGCAATTGTGTTAGTGAATTTCAATCTGATTTTTGATGAAGTTCGAGGCCTACCTGGCGAGGCCCTTCGAACGGGCTCAAAAACAGACAGAGCCAGGATTAGTGCAATATGTGTAGTACAGCAGCCTAGCATACATAGTATGCGAGAGATCCGCGATATTGAGAACTAAGATGAAAGAAGATGTTGTTGAAAGTAATAGAGAAATTGCTTGCAGGGCGCTAAATTTCGATCCATCGGTGTTATTGTGGATCTCGATATAGCCCCACACAAAATGTAGTGCAAGCCAACTTTAGTGGTTGAATTTTGTCAAGTTAAGGCGAGGGCCGATCATCTTCCTTTTACAATGTCGAATGCAATGAAGAATGCAAAAATCAGTATTTCCTATATGTACACAAGACTCTTAATCTTCAGTATATCATTTTTGGTAGCAATTCCATCCTTTTGCCAAAATCAATCGATGGTACATAAAGTATTGGCAGATGGATGATGGTGACTAGTGCTGACTTACCCTAATGGGAAATCTCATCTGCTGAACCAATGCCTCAAATCGAGGATCTTGCCTAATGGGATCATACCAGGGCTCGATTTGTATGAAGATGATGAACCAAGATTTCTCCCGGTATGCTTGTTCCAATAAATCAAGAGCTTGATCATGCTCGCCGATGCCAATGTGAATAAATGCACGTTGGACGGGTGGCAAATACTTTTCCTGGGCAGCATCGGTGTAAAAATCTGCCATGAACTTGGCGGGTTTGTACATACCAGCCATACCCAGTGCATGGCCGAGTCCACCCCCTACTTCGACCAGTCCATCGGAAAGTGTAAAGGCCTTCTCATAGGTCTTTATCGACTTGTCATAGTCTTCCAATTCTATGTATGCCATACCAAGCCAGTCATAGCCCCAGGGCACAGAAGGGTCTTGTGCGATGGTTTCCAGCATCAGGTCACGCAATTCTGTATTTCGCCTTGCAAAGTAGAGCAGAGATCCTCTTCCGATCTGGTAGTCGCCTGATGGATCCAATTCCATGATGGTATCTGACTGCAGCATTGCTAGATCAAAACGACCCGTGGTCGCACAAAGTAAGAGTGAGTACCAATGGCGGACCGCTGGATCAAGTGGATCGGTGTTGATCGCCATTTCAAAAGCGCGGCGAGCTTCGGCCCAATTCCAATCGAGGAAGTGCATAATCCCGTTCAAGGTGATGCTCTTACAACTCAACGAATCGATTTGCCAAGCCTGTTTGGTGGCAGCTAGTGCTTGGGGCATGGTTTCTTCTCGCGAAGACAGACCAAAAATGTAGCGAAAGACATTCATCTCGGCCAAACCCAACATGGCCGTTACATCTACTGAATCGGTCTTTAGCTTATTGTGTAACTCTTGAGCGATCTTTTCATTCTCTAACCTAAACTTACTGCCCATAGAAGAGAGCAACTCCACATCGGGATTCGCTCTGCCTGCATCTGAACAAGAGGACATACAGATCCATACAGCGCAGATGAAAACTGTTAGTAGACGATTCATTATTTGGTCGGTATAGTCGAGCCATATTACAGTCCTGAGAGACTCAGCAGCAAAGATGCGATAAATGCTTTAGAAGCGCTCAATCAAGGCTGATTGCAAGGGAAGAAGGTATAATAGGCATAGTCTTGGTCTCACAAGCAATTGATGATCTGAAATACTACCTCTTAAGTAAAGGACCTCTGAGGGGTAGCTTTGGACTTCGCGATTTCAAGGAATAACGGACTAAAGGCAACTATTCAAGGTCAGATGCCGTTTACCTTCTTGGTAAAGGTATTAATCTAATATCTTGCCTCTTTATTTTTATAATGTTTAACAATGAATAACGGTACGGTAAAATTTTTTAATGACGCCAAAGGCTTTGGATTTATAACACCTGACGATAACGGAAAGGATGTTTTTGTTCATGTAAATGGCTTAAACGGTAGTTCACTTGCTGAAGGAGACAAGGTCTCGTATGATCTTGAGGAAGGACGTAAAGGAATGAATGCGGTGAACGTCACTGTGCTATAATAGTAGCATAACGTTAAAATTACATGTGCCCATTAACTTTTTAATGGGCTTTTTTTTTACAGTTCGGATAAATGTAAGACTAGAATATAAAGAAAATGCAGTTGGCGCTGCTTTTCGCATTCGTGTCGAGAAATGTAGGTTTTACAGGAATTATTCACATACTGGGATCAAGAGAAAAGTACCCATCATAGAAAAGGATTATCATGTGGTTGAACGTATCCTGCCTACTTGAATTCCAGAATCCTGTTCCAACACCGTTTATGATGATGCTGCGACCACGGAGTGGTCAGCAGCAATGGATCATACGTGAAGAATATGTGCTATCACCGAGAGTTCCCGTACATGAATTCACTGATATGTTCGGTAACCTGTGTCAACGACTGGTTGCACCGGCAGGAAACTTTTCAGTGCAAACCTCTGCTGAGGTAGAAACCGCAGACTCATCCGATACTGCGCCAGGGGCACCATTTATCCAAGTGCAGCAATTGCCTAATGAAACGCTACCTTTTCTGCATCCGAGCCGGTATTGTGAATCTGATCGATTTACTGAAATGGCTGCATCACTTGTAAGGGGCCTTTACTCCGGATACGATCAATGTGCCACCATCGTTGAGTATATCCGAAATACGATCCAGCTGACACCCGGTGCCGGACAGCAGATTATTAGTGCTTCAGAGTTAAATCAGTTGGGCCGTGGAGTTTGCCGGGATATGGCCCATTTGGGAATAGCTTGTGCCCGAGCGCTCTCCATACCGGCACGAATGGTTGTGGGCTATCTTGAGGGCCTCGAACCGATGGATTTACACGCATGGTTTGAGGTCTATGTTGGAAATCGCTGGTACACCTTCGATCCAACACAACCTGACTTAAAGGGAGGTCGCATCGCAATCGCATTTGGCCGTGATGCAGCCGACGTGGCCATCTTCACACAGTTCGGAAATCCAGTTGAACTCTTGAATATGAATGTCAAAGTTGAACGGATGCCAGAACGGGGGCACTAAAAATCGCAATAAGGGACGACCTAACTCCGACTGGTCTCGCCCGGTTGTTGAAAAAATGAATATTCCATAGGAAAAACACTTATCAGTATGTTCCACAACTCTTCTGAATTCCCTATGAGTGTGCTCTAAAAGGTATCCTAGCCTGAAGTCACAAGTAACACAAATAATACGGAA
The DNA here is from genome assembly GCA_013001595.1 of Saprospiraceae bacterium. Lineage (GTDB taxonomy): Bacteria > Bacteroidota > Bacteroidia > Chitinophagales > Saprospiraceae > JABDMH01. Next base: position 25,124 of record JABDMH010000104.1, read on the forward strand.
GAATTGTGCAGGTCTTTTTTCTAGGGCCGAACAAGTTTTGAAAAGTACAATGATGGGTTCACTTCTTATCATGGACTCTTTATGACTGTGTATTCTGAGAAGGATTGCGGTTTCTCTAGAGATTCTTTTCCATTATTCTACACTACCCATCAAGACTGAGGTTAAAAAGTTCAATAATGGACTTATCTTGATACCAAGTTTGGGAACAAGCACTTGCTCAGTCGAGTTCCGAATCTGTTTGCTGGAACATTTTTCCGCTGTTCTTCAACCCTAGTAGTTGATTAGAATGGCACCAACCACGAGAATAATGGCGACTGACCGGTCAAAAATTGCTTTAGTGGGAGATGCATATAGGGACGGCGATCAGCAGATATGGTCAAGCGTCTAATTATCAATCAATCCATAAAATAGGGAGCATGATAAAAGCACTCCTAATTATTTCAGGAAGTATTCTTATTGGCTTTCAATTTGGATGCTCTGGGGAATCTTCATTCTCAGAAGAGATCCATTTTTATATCGACCAGAACCACAAAAGCGAAGCTCCCGTGGAGAAGCTAACCTATGGTCTATTTATTAACGCTCCGTGGGAGAATGGAGGGGTTTTGTATCTCAACTTCCCCGAGCATCTAGAATATAATCCGGTGGGTAATACAATTCTGCGCCATTTTGATACGATTCCCAATCCATGGATCATTTCACCTGATCGAAAACAAGCGTCATACAAGGTTCAGAGTCTGGCATTGAAGGATGTGTATGTGGAATCCTTTTCACGAGTGATGAATGCACAGGACCTCCCTGCTGATGCACAGGGAGTGCATGTTGCCATGAGAATCAGCAATTTTGGATCTACGAAACTTCCTGTAATACGCCCACTCATCTGCAATCAGTTCAAAGGTCTGACCGGTTTTCCACAGCGACATCATGATTTTCGACATAACTACATCGTAATTGATGGTCAGATCACTTCTCTTGCCGATCTTCCCACTGAGAATATGGACACTGAATTTAAGGGTTGTGTGGTCAAAGCATGTCCGCAGAGGGATACGCGTGCTGAAAGGAACGGGGGTCTGATAGAAAAGGACATGGACGCTGCGTTATCCATCGTTACCTCAAAGGATAACAAACGAAAATTGATCATATGGTGGAGTCCCGGAAAAAGTATGATTGCCAATGCATTTATTCCCTGCATCCATGCTGATCCCTATTTTGGGACTTTGGAACCAGGGGAAGAGACAGAAGCACAGGGACTCATTCTTTTTACAGAGGGTGAAGTTGAGCCCATAGTTGACTTTTTACTAAAGATTCAATAGAAGAACTTTCTTGCTTCAATAACAAAAAGCCTTCACAGGGATGTGCAAGGGTGTAGATAAGGAAAGGAACCAGGAGAATAAGAGCCTTCACCACCTCTTAACTCCGGCAAGTTGGACCTTCACGCTATACTAAAACGCTGTTAATCAATCGAATTAGGGGTTAATAGAATAGGTTGATATATCCCCCAAAACCGGGTGTTGTACCGAAGGTGGGAATCGAACCCACACTCCCTTGCGAGAACTGGATTTTGAATCCAGCGCGTCTACCAATTCCGCCACTTCGGCAATTTCAATGTTTTTCCCTGAGCCTTTGTCAGGGGGTGTCCAACAGATAGCGCTGGAAGCGCTGCCTGTCCCGCCAAGGCGGGATATACCAATTCCGCCACCTTGGTGGCGTGGAATGGTAGTGGCTTCAAAAGTAGAATTTTTTACCAAAGTATCATGTATCCAACCATTTTTTAAAGGGTGCTACGCGCTCCCGTGCCACGATCATGGTAAAGTCTGCTGCGGGTCGGCACCGGACCGCCAAGCGACTGATCAGATGAGGATGGATGGACTCCACTGCCCTGATATGCAGCATCACTTTTCGATTGATGCGAAAGAAAAGTTTGGGATCAACGGCATGTTCGATTTGTTCCAGGGTTGTATCGACAATGTGTCGTTTGCCATCTGTACTTTTGGCAAAGGTGATGCCCTCTTGACTATAGAAGTAGCCGATATCCTCCGTACTCAAATATTTTAAGGTGTTGCCCGTCTTGACCAAAAACCTGGACTTGTAAGAAGCAGTATGTACAGCCTGTAAGAACTCCTTAGCTAGGTCAGTATACAAGGGTATTGCGGATAAGTGCCGAGCTTCATGCTTAGCCAATGCCTTACTCAGCTCCAGGTCATCAATTGGTTTTAGCAGGTAATCTATGCTGTTGACTTTAAATGCCCGCAAAGCGTATTCATCGTAGGCGGTCGTAAAGATGATCGGGCAGGTGATCTGAACCTGATTAAAAATATTAAAGCTCAGTCCGTCGGAAAGTTGAATATCCATAAATAGTAAATCTGGTGCGGGATTATTGGTAAACCACAATACGGATTCGTGAACTCCCTGCATGGAGTGGATGATCTCATACGTAGGTTTTATTTCTGTAACCAGATTTTTCAATCTGGTCAAGGCAGCATGTTCGTCTTCAACAATGACAACTTTCATACGGAGAGAATAACTTCAGGGTTTTGCACCAGTGGGAGAGAAACACTGAAACTTGACGAAGTATCTTGAACATCAACAGCATTTTCTACGATAAAAGCATAACGCTTCTTAATGTTTTCCAGTCCAATTTTGGTAGAAGAAGGTGGGAGGTCTTTGAGTTGAAGATTGTTTTCAACTGTTATCTTACCCTGATCATTAATGAATATATTAACGCGTAAAGGTTTTTCGTCGGATAAAATATTGTGCTTAATCACATTTTCAAAGAGGATTTGTAGAGAAAGTGGTACAATCATTTTGTGATAATAGGAAGGATCAATGTCAATGTCAACGACCAGATTATCTCCAAATCGCTCCTTTTGTAGGTACGCATAAGCATGTAGAAAGGCGAGTTCCTCCTCAAGAGAAATGAGGGGGGTGTCGTCAATTTCAAGCAAATAACGAAATACTGCAGATAGTTTATTTACATATCGAATGGCACGTTTGCCATCTTTGGGAATAAGGCCTGCCAGGGCATTGAGGCTATTAAAAAGAAAATGAGGCTTGATCTGATTTTTTAGGCCTTCTAGTTGCGACTGCATATTGGCCTTACTCAGTTGTTCCTTTTCAAGTACAGAACGTTCGAGTTGTCTTTGAATAAACTGAATTTCGTACAGCGCTAAGTAAAGAAGCTGATGATTAGTGAAGTGAATAATTCGGCCAGGTTCGCATCATCATGGGCAGGATTCAGTGCAATTATATCCAGCAGCCAATCCAAAAATATATTAATAAGTGCGAACCCGGTAAGCACCAGGATGGTCTCGATAAACAGTCGCTTCTTCGTATTGTTGCGCAGTGCCTCACTGCGCCTGACCATGATAATTATTTATCTAAATCCTAGCCAGAAAGAGGTCGTGTAGCAGAGGGATATTGGATAATAGATGGTCCAAAAGGAACTAAGGGGTTCATCTCTATGGGCCGCAAAAAATACACCTGAGAGCATCAGGCCAACAATAGGGATGCCGATGATCATTGCCCATCTGTCATCGCATCCTAAAAGCTCCTTGGTTGTCATTTGATAAATCTAAGCCTTCTTTTGCTAAAATTGAATTCTATAAAGCACATCTGGAAAAAATCCTATTTGATAGATGGTGTCCACGCGCTTGGTGGAAGTATTGTATCGGCGTACAAATACATTTTCGCGATTGGTAATATTTTGAAAATCCAGGAAGAATTGCTGCGAAATACCTTTCTCGCTATTATTAAGACGGTACCCGAATTTTAGATCCAAACGAAGGTAGGGATCAAACCTTTCGCTATATGCTTTTTCTTCAAAGCGTACCTCTCTATTTTCGCGAATGGAAGTTTCAAGATCGATGGGCGTATAGTATCTTCCTCCGGCCACCGTAAATTTAAAATCAAAAGTTATCGCATTTTGCTTCTCTTTCGAAAAGAGAAATTCTTTGCCGCCAAGAATGTTGTAAATGTAGTTGTTGTTAAAGGCCGTATTTCGCTCAATGCCATCGCTGCCGGTATATTTTGATTGAAATAGAGAACCAGTTGTTAGTAGATAATAATTGCTAGAAAAGAACTTCTCAATGGTAAGCTCAGCACCATAATTCGCACCGCTACCGGTATTTTGCAAAAAGCCTACCTCAGGGAAGCCAAAATCTGCTCCTACGTTGAGAATGGAGAAGCTACTGATCTCTTGCTCCACCGGCACATCGATCAAATCTTGATAGTAGACTTCTGTTTTTAGTCGCCAATCATTGCCCAATCGCTTATCATAACCAAGGACACAATGGGCACTTTTCAGAAAAGAAGCATCAACATTGGTCCGAGAAAAGGTACCGTCTGGCAACCCGGTTTCAAAGATGTATATGGGCAATGGCAACATTTGATTGTGTATTCCGAATCCCAAATTTATTTGCTGTCCGCCATCTAAATGCCAGTTGATGGCTGCACGTGGTTCGATGGCAAAGTCACTATTCAAATCCAGATATTGCACATGTAGTCCCGCATTAAGGGTCAAATGTCTATTCGGTTTCCATTGAGTTTGCGTATAGGCTTGAAAGAGTTGGAGGTGATCATTGAAATTGCGAACGGTACGCCAGATTCCGTCATCTTTATCGCGAGAGAAGGCATTAAGGCTAAATCGTTCATACAATATACCGGACCGAATATTCAATCCAGCATCAATTTTGGTATTGAGGAAAGAGGAAAGGGAGATTCGTGTATTCTGATCATCGATTTCAAACACCCTATCTTTTTCAGTTAGTCCCTCTGCATATTCATCTACATCAAATGTATTGCCGGAGGTAGAAAAGCCTACTGTGGTTTTTATGTACGATCGATTGTTGAGTAGAATGCTATGGTTAATTCCCAAAAGACCAATCAAGCTGGTTGCGTAACTGTCTTCGTCTTGCTCAGCGAAGAAATCATCATCTTCAACATCTTCGGCTAAGAAGTCGATGTCACTAGTGGCACCAAGACCAAATACGGACCACTTTCCGGTTTTAGTCCTTCCCAGATCGATCTTGAAAGTCAGGTCCTTGTAGTTGGGTGTTGCTGCTGTCCCTACATTGAGTCCTGCGGCATGGGCAAGCTCTACGAAAGAATGCCTGTAGCTGGCTACGAAAGAGCTGCCCCTTTCCTTTGATATTGGGCCTTCGGCCATAAACTCTAGACCACTAAAGGCGGCAAGTTGGCCGGTAAATTCAAATTTATCCCGATTACCACTTCGCAGTTGAATATCAAAAACACCGGCATTGGCATTTCCATACTCTGCCGGGAAGGCGCTGGTCATAAAATCAGAGTTCTTGAGCAAGTTTGTGTTGAGTGCGGAAACTGGACCTCCAGTGGTGCCCAAGGTGGCAAAATGATTGGGATTGGGGATGGGGATGCCTTCCATTCGCCAAAGAACCCCAGTCGGAGAATTCCCCCTGATGACAATGTCGTTTCTTGAATCATCTGCAATATTTACACCAGCGAAGTTCGCAGCCATACGTGAGGCATCATTGCGTCCTCCCGAGTATCGAGTCACCTCTTCCAGGGTAAACATTCGGGAGCTGATGGTGGCCATTTCATTGCCAGGTTTATCTTTTTCTACAGATGCCGAAACGACCACCTCATCCATCTTAATCAGTGCTTCTTCTAACCCCACTTCCAGGACAACATCCTTGCCGCTAGTTACTAGAATATTGGGAAGATTGATGGGATCATAGCCCAAATAAGTGATCTGCAGGTTATGTCTTCCCGGCAACACTCCTGCTAGGTTGAATCGGCCGTCTTGGTCTGATACCGTGCCTAGAGGTGGATCAACGCTGGTCAGGACGAGGTTGGCACCGATTAAGGGCAACTCCGTTAGTCGATCAGTAACAATACCTTTGATTACCTGACCTTGGAGGTAGAATGAAGTCAGCAAACAGATGACCAGAATCGATGGCAGTCGCATGCAGTAGGTACTTTTGATTTCAATCAAAGGTGAGCCATTTTAATAACGCAGGGAAGCCCTTTTCTGTTGAACTGTCGAATAGGGCCAATGAACTGCAATGGTTCAAGCCACTACAGGTATGGTTTGGGTGGTTTGAGCAAGAGTTGGGTCAATTTAAGTTGCGGGAGCACTACTTATTTAGCCAACGCATGATATCTAGTCCATTGGCAAATAGCACCAGACCAATCACAATGGCAAAACCAACCAGGGTAGCATATTCCATAAATTTGTCACTCACCTTTCTTCCGGTGATCACCTCATAGAGTAGAAACATCACATGTCCACCATCCAGGGCTGGAATCGGTAGCAAGTTCATAAACCCAAGTATCAGTGAGAGGACGCCGGTTACATACCAGAACGTGCGCCAGTCCCAGCTGTCTGGAAACAATCCACCGATCGTACCAAAACCCCCAAGACTCTCCGAAGCCTTAATTTTTCCACTAAACATCTTTCCAAATGCTTTCAGTTGGGAGGCTAGAAAGTCATAACCTTGGATTACTCCAGCGGGAAGGGCTTCAGCGAAGGTGTATTCCTGCTGTTCCAACTCTAATAAGTCCAAATAGGATTTAGCCCTAAAACCAATGAATCCTTCCTCGTTAGAGGTGAGTTTCAGCTCGGATTCTCTATCGTCTCGGACATATCGAATGGTCAACTCTTTACCTTTATTCGCTTGCAATTTGTCAAAGAATTGATCAAAAAAAGGTGTTGGCTCGTCATTGACGGCAATGAGTCTGTCTTCGGCCTTAAGACCTGCATTTTCTGCCGGTGTACCTTTCTGAATTTTGGCAATAATGGCTGGAACCCTAGGTGCAAATAGCGCAGCATCCTTATAGGCATAGCTTGATAGAATGCCAACAAATTTTTCCGGGATCGGTAGGGTTATGCGATCGCCATTTCTCTCGACCACCAGCTCTTCAGCATCTTCAATAACGATGGCCTTCTTAAAGGCACCCACATCATATCGCTCATAAGGCACGCCACCAATCTCCAGGATCTTATCCCCATTTTGGAGCCCGATCTCCTGAGCCAAAGAATCCACCTGGTAGCCGTGCTCCACACTGCTGGTTGGCAGATAGCTTGATCCCCAGATGAACAGCACTATGGCGAAGAGTAGAAAACCGAGTATAAAATTTACGGTTACTCCGCCAAGCATGATTACCAACCTTTGCCAGGCTGGTTTCGACCGAAATTCCCATGGCTGCGGAGGGCCTTCCATTTGTTCTTTATCCATGCTTTCATCAATCATACCCGATATTTTCACATAGCCCCCCAAAGGCAACCAGCCAATACCATATTCGGTCTCGCCTACCTTCTTCTTTACCAGTGAAAACCATGGATCAAAAAAGAGATAGAATTTTTCTACCCGAGTTTTAAACCATTTCGCAGGCAGGAAATGTCCCAATTCATGCAAAATGATGAGGATGGAAAGACTCAATATAAATTGAGAGATGATGATGAATAAACCCATGAACTTCGTTTCCGTTGTCTACTTCCCAACACTTGTTGGGGCAGCATAGTTAAATTTGAGAGGCAAATGTACACTAATCCACCCAATATCAATCTAATCAGGAGGTTACACTAGACTAGACTAGTCTAGTACTCTGTCCCCTGGAAGATTGTCGTTAATTTATGGCCCCATTTTGCGAAAGCCTTTGTTGCAAATCCTCAATAGGGCTATGGCCATGATTCCGTTTTGACGCCTTGTCTTTCACAAAAAAAACCTAAAAATTATTCAACATATTCCAATAGACGGACTACTAGGATCCACCGCAGGCTTAGTGCATCTTCCCTTAGTTTATCGGAGATCTTAGCCATGTAAGGGTTTGTCTCCTGGTGCTAACCTTTAGTCAGTTGTTTGATTGTAGTAAAACTGTCATGTTATGCAGGTTAGTATCTTATTTTGTTCCAAACAATTCATAGTATTGTAGGCTGTAGATACAGGCTTAAGACGGCTACATGAGATATTTCTTTGCCCAGCGAGTACAAGGCGACCAAGTTTTTTTCGATAAAGCGGAAATAATGCATATCAGCAAAAGTCTGCGTAAGAGTGCTGGAGACAAGATCCATGTACTCGATGGTGAAGGGTCAAAGTACCTATGTCGGATCGTTGAAGATGAAAAGAACCTTACAGTACGAATTCAACAATCTGAATGCTGTGCACCGCTACCATATCAACTGACCATGGCCATTGGCATCACCAAGCAGACCCAACGTTTTGAGTGGTTCGTCGAAAAGGCGGTCGAGTTGGGAGTGAGTAAGATTATTCCCATGCGCACAGACCGCGGAGAAAAAATGCGACTAAAGGTTGATAGGTTGCAGCGCATTGCGGTAAGTGCCTGTAAGCAATCCGGCAATCCATATTTACCCAAAATAGATGCTCCTGCTAACTTGACAACTGTATTGGATCAGGATGATGGATCGACTGGCTACATTGCCCATTGTGAAAAATCCGATTTGCCCTATGTAGGTGATTTGATCAGTGCAGGAGGGAGGTCACTGGTATTGATAGGGCCTGAGGGCGACTTTACACAACAAGAAATCCAGATGGCGCTGGCAGCCGGTATGCAGGAAATATCGCTGGGAACGTTAAGATTGAGAACAGAAACAGCAGGTATTTACGTTACTACTTTATTTGCTAACATCAATCAAGTATCATGAAGGTATTGCTAGCCACCCTTTGTTCCCTAATGTTAGCCACGGTAGCAGATCCGGTGGCACATACTCCAGTACGTCAATTGAAGCTGGGTCTATTGAAGTACAGTGGTGGTGGAGACTGGTATAGCAATCCCACCGCGCTGCCTAACCTGTCCAAATTCTGCAATCAACAATTGTCCATGAACCTAGATCCTGATTATGCCACCGTTGATGTGGGAAGTCTTGACATCTTTAATTATCCGTTCATCCATATGACCGGTCATGGCAATGTGATTTTTAGCAATGTGGAAGGACAGAATCTACGTAAATATCTCCTGGGAGGCGGATTTTTGCACATAGATGACAACTACGGCATGGATCCCTATGTGCGCACAGCGATGAAGGAAGTCTTTCCTGAATTAGACTGGGTGGAACTACCATTTGACCACGAGATCTACCATCAGACATTCTCATTCGAAAGGGGATTGCCGAAGGTCCATGAGCATGATAAGAAACCTGCGCAAGGATTTGGGCTTCTATGGGAAGGCAGATTGATTTGCTTTTATTCCTACGAATCTGATCTAGGAGATGGCTGGGAAGATCCAGATGTGCATAACGATCCCCCTGATCTTCGGCAGAAGGCACTGCAGATGGGTGCCAATATCATTCAATATGCTTTTACGAAATAGGGAGTCTATCCCGGAGGGAGGATCTGAGCACGAAAGAAGGGAGGTAGCTTGCCATCGAGGCATTGACCAATGGTACGTGGCTACCTTGCCATCCAATAGTATTGTTGCCGGACAAACTTCTTGATATTGATCCAAAAAGCCAATACCAAATAAAATACAATAGGCGAACCCAAGGCCAAGATGGAAGTATAAATGAAGTAGATGCGTATCCTAGTGGTGCTTATACCCACCTTCTCTCCCAGCATGCTACAAACACCAAAAGCTGATCTCTCCACTAGGTCTTTAAAAAGCTGGACGATCATTTATTCACAATTAATTATAAAACCAATCCTGTACTCAAATATAAGTGATCCGCCTAGATAATGCATTGAAAATATCGCTCAGCGAATTGTGGATATAATATTGGAAGTAGTCTAGCGCTATTTTCGAGAGGTATTGTCATATGTCCACAAAGAAATACATGATGACCATTATGAGCGCCCGATAATGTGCCACAGTCATAACGACGGGCCACTAATTAGTTCAACTAGATACTAGAATATAGATATGAAGTGACTCGTGTCTATTAGTTCATCGTTTTTGAAGAACTTTATCACCTGATCACCAGTTTGTAAGAGGTGGTGAGTGGTCATTGGTGATGCCAATCTTGTTCGTAACCCATCTCCCAGGTCTATAAAGTAGGATTCGGCGGGGTCAAAGTTTGAAATATGAATGTCCATTCGAGACATGGAGTCTATATGAACATGAAGGGTCGGTACTTTGGCTACCGTGTGGTGAAGATCGTCGGATGCTTGGAATGATACCTTGCGCATATGCCATTTGGTATGTGGTGGTGGTTGGCGCATGTCCAGATAGATGGTAAACAATCCATAGAAGCCAACTATGGCAATGAGCGAGATAAGCATGTGTTCGCGCATGTCAGATCGAATTAACTACCAAAGGCACCGTACTCCTTTAGCTTATATAAATATGATTATCGGCAATAAATATATTAAATATATTTGTAATATATAAGAAATAGGGCTGCACTTGTCTGGATCCGAAGCGAATGGGCCAAAGCAGACTTTTCTTAGTACTTTTGCAGGAATTTCAAATTTGATTTCAAATTAGTAGAGCATTAAGTTATGGCAGAGAAGAAAGCACAGAACCAGATCAATATTGAGCTTCCGGAGGAGGTAGCTGAAGGCACGTACTCCAACTTAGCAATCATTTCACATTCTCACTCGGAGTTTGTGGTGGATTTTGTGCGTATGATGCCCAACGTGCCCAAAGCCAAGGTAAAATCCAGAATTGTGTTGACTCCTCAGCACGCAAAGCGCCTACTAAGGGCTTTGGCAGATAATGTGAAAAAATTTGAATCTCAATTTGGTGCGATTGCTGAGAATGATCTTCCAGCATACCCAAATATGAATTTCAACACACCTCCTGCTCAAGCATAAGTAGTTCATACTTAGATTCGAGCCGATTTTATCATGATAAGCGAGAAAATGCCAACACTATCGAAAAGGGTGCAGGATACATTTGCATCACCATTTAGAAAGTTCCTTCCCTTGGCAAGGGCCACCAAGAAACGCGGAATCGAGGTCATTCATCTGAACATAGGTCAGCCGGATTTTGCCATGCCGACTGATCTGTTGAATAACCTATGGGATGATAGTAAACCCAACTTTGTGCCTTATGGAGTGGCAGAAGGTGAAGATGAATTGCGTAAGGCTTGGACCGCGTACTACAGTAAATTTAATGTTGATCTTCGATTTAAAGACCTCATAGTCACTACCGGAGCCTCTGAAGCCATATTGTTTGCGCTGCTGGGTATCGCTGATGCTGGTGATGAAATCATCGTTCCAGAACCCTTTTACGCAAACTACAATGGATTTGCCCAAATGGCCGGTGTAAACATTGTATCCCTTTTTTCTTCTATTGAGGATGGCTTTCCCATTCCAAAGATTGAAGATTTTGAGCGGACCATAGGACCAAGAACCCGGGGTATTTTATTAAGTAATCCCAATAACCCTTCCGGAAAGGTTTATGACGAAGATACATTAATTGCCCTGGCAGCCTTGGCTAAACAGTACAACCTTTATCTATTGGTGGATGAGGCTTACAGCGAGTTTGTATATGAAGGATTTTCATTCTACTCAGCCATGCAACTCTCAGGAGCTGATGATCATGTGATCGTGATCGATTCGATCTCCAAGCGTTTTAATGCTTGCGGTACCAGGGTGGGTGCATTAATATCACGAAATCATCAGCTCCTCGAAAACATTACCCGCTACGCTAGACTTCGGCTGAGTCCCCCAATGTTGGGGCAAGCATTTAGCATCAAAGCATTGCAACTTCCAAGTGAATATCACGATCGGTTGAGAACAGACTTTTCTAATCGTAGAAGTAGACTCTTGGAGCGACTAGATCAGATGGAGGATGTCTTGTATCACGCCCCTGAAGGAGCTTTTTATTTATTTGTGCAGCTGCCGATCGATGATTCGGACCGCTTTTGTGCATGGCTACTTACAGATTTTGAGTACGAGGGCAGGACAGTGATGCTGGCACCCGGTACCGGCTTTTACTCAACACCCGGAAAAGGGAAGGATGAGGTGAGGATCGCATACATTCTAGATGTGGACCATTTAAACAATGCTATGGATTGCCTCGAAGCTGCATTGAAGGTGTATCCGGGTTTGAAGAAGCCTGTTGCCTCGGTGGTGTAGGTGATGCCGTTTTTAGGCAATTTTCCGGCAAAGGCGTAGAGACCGCAAAGATTTGGTTGAATTGTCCAGAAAGAGCAGCATCCCTTTGCTGCGGTATTCCTACGTTGTGCACAAAGGTAGAAAGGGTAGAAGATCGAATTTTCCAAAGTCCATCAAGTCTATAGCTGTTACAGTGTTTTTATTGTCTCGCAAAGGCGCAAAAAACGCAGAGGAAGTCACTGTTTTGCCCTGTCTCAAATGTTTGTCGAAGTGGAGCAAGTAGACTGGTGAATCGGTTGATTTCCTGGCCGAATTTGGTCGAGACCAACAACATGGTTTCAGCAGAGAAATACTAACAAGGCACCGATTGTGGAGTGAACTCTGTTAAAATCAGTTAAATAATACAATGGATGACAAAATAAAGGGGTTATACATACAACCTTTCCAACAGATTTGTCATCTTTCTGACGCAGCAGCTTCTCTACCTCATGGGGATTCCCTTCGTTTCAGCTTGGGTATCATCGTTATGGTCGACACGCCTGCAGCTGAATTGAAGAATCCTGATAACGAGCATAACTGCCACCAAAATGAAAAACCTAATCTATTTACTTGTTGGCCTGGCAGTAGCTATTGCTGGCTATTTTTTGCTGGTTCAAGATCGCACAACTTCCTCTTCCTCAGAGCTGATCACCAGTGCTGTAAAGCAGGGTCCCTTTGAGATCTATGTAAATGCAACGGGTGAACTCGAGGCTAAGAAGTCGGTAAAGATTCGTGGCCCCCAAGGCATGCGATCCGTAGGTATATGGCAAACAACAATCACCGACCTAATACCTGAGGGTACCATGGTAAAGAAAGGTGACTACGTTGCAGACCTAGATAAGACTGAGCTCTCTACTAAAATGCAGGAAGTGCAGACTGAAATAGAGAAGATCATGACCCAGCTAGAGCAGTCGAAGATCGACACCGCGATTGAGCTTAAAGCCATCCGTGACGAGATCGCAAATCTTTCTTTTTCGATGGAAACTGAAAAGTTGGAGATTGAGAAAAATCGTTTTGAACCCGAGATGATCATCGAGCAGTCTAAGCTCAAGCTGGAGAAATCCAAAAGGGACTATGCGCAGCAACGGGATAAGCTGCGCTTGAAAAAAATACAATCGGACGCAATCATTGGAGAACATGAAGCTAACCTGAGGCAGCAGCAAAATAAAATGAAGCAGTACTCAGATATTGCTGTTCAGTTTCGGGTGATCGCCCCAGAGGATGGCATGCTGATATATCAAAACAGCTACCGTGGAAAACGTGGACCCGGGTCACAGCTAAGTGCATGGGATCCAGTGGTGGCGGAGTTACCCGATCTATCGGATTTCGTTTCTGTGATTTATGTGAATGAAGTTGACATTAGCAAAGTCAAAAAGGGACAGCACGTCGATATTAAGGTAGATGCCTTTCCCGAAAAAGCCTTTGATGGTTTCATCAGCGATGTTGCCAACATTGGACAGCAGTTGCGGAATCAGGATGCCAAGGTATTTGAGGTGACCGTGCAAGTGAATGAGATTGATAGTGTGCTACGTCCTGCCATGACGACCAGTAATGAGATTCTTGTCTATAGCTTTGATGATGTTCTGTCCATACCCTTGGAGGGTTATCAAAAGAATGATTCCATCGAGTTTGTAGTAAAGAAAGTCGGGAACAAATACCTTAAGCAAGAAGTTATTGCACACCTGGCCAACGACGATGAGATCATTATCGCTGCAGGCCTTTCCGCAGATGACATCATATGCCTTACTTTTCCTGGAAATACAGCAGAGTTGAAAGTCGCAGAACTGGATGAGGTCACTAAACAAAAAGCCAGAGACGCATTGGATGTAGCCAATAATAAACGGGCGGCCAAAGAAAGGAGTTGGGCACGCAAGGCAAGTGAGGATTTGGCCGTGCAACCATCCATGAGTAAGGGAGGCCCCAATAGGTAGGCCATGCAAGCATTTATCCTGAATTTTAAGCTTGCCCTACAGGGAATCCTGCAAAATAAGCTGCGTTCGATCCTTACGGCACTAGGTATTATTTTTGGTGTTGCGGCAGTGATAGCTATGCTGGGCATAGGTACTGGTGCCAAGCAATCCATAGTGGATCAATTGAGTTTGATCGGAGCCAATAGCATAGTGGTTAATGCTAAAATGCCCAACCAGAACGGTAGAGGAGGTGAGGAAGAATCGGAAGATGCAAATCCGAATATCGATCCTGATGCCCTCAAGGGATATACACCCGGGTTGTCACTGGCTGATATGGATGCACTGCGTACCATTATGCCAACCACCGACAAGATAAGTCCTGAGATCGTACAGGACATGATGATGATCTACGATAAATCCATACAAAGAGCTCGATGTGTGGGGATCACCAATGACTTTTTTGACATCAATAACCTAGCTGTAGGTCAGGGTCAATACTTTCATGCAAAACATTTTGAATACGGATCCAATGTTTGCATCATTGGGATGTCTGTAGCAACCAAGTTATTTAAAGGTACCAGTCCATTAGGTAAGCAGATGAAGTGTGGTCAGACCTGGTTTAAAGTGGTGGGCGTACTAGAACCTCGAAGGGTTCAAAAGTCTAAGATAGAGGAACTCAGCATTAGAGATTATAACGATGATGTATTCATTCCCATCTCTTCTTTCCTGCTGCGCATCAATAACCGTAAACGCATCGGCGAAGCAGACGTACTACAAGGTCGGCAAGATCAGAATGAAGTGATGCAAAATTACCATCAGATCGATCGAGCGGTGATTAGAATTACGGAACCTAAGTATGTGGAACCCAGTGCTGAGCTGATTTCAAGGGTGCTGCGGAGACGACACAATGACAAGATTGATTTTGAAATCGAGGTGCCTGAACTTTTATTGAAACAGCAGCAGAAGACACAGGAGACCCTAAACTTTGTGCTGGCAGTAATTGCGGGTATTTCTCTATTGGTAGGCGGCATCGGCATCATGAATATTATGCTGGCCAGTGTCTTGGAGCGCATCAAGGAGATCGGTATCCGTCGTTCGTTGGGTGCCAAACGCAGCGATGTGATCCTGCAGTTTCTATTTGAGGCCGTGGCCATAAGCCTGATCGGGGGCTTGCTCGGAATAGCACTGGGCGTCGTATCGGCCAAAGTGGTTGCGTCGTACGCAGATATCCCTACCATGATCACCTGGTGGTCCATAGCCATCTCATTTGTAGTTGCTGCTGGCATTGGATTGATCTTTGGTTTGTTACCGGCCAAAAGAGCCGCCAATCTAGATCCCATTACTGCACTACGTACAGAATAGAAAGAGAAAATAGAATTGCCACGAATGAGATGTTCCCTTTTCATAGTTTTTACCACATTTTTCATCAACGTTTGGTCGCAGGAAAAAGTAGATATGAGCCTCGATCAGGCGATTTCTATTGCACAGGGGGAGGCCCCCGTGGCACTGATTGCACAAACGAGGTTCAGTAATAATTATTGGCGCTATCAGTCATTTCTGGCTAACTATAAACCCCAGTTGACTTTTGATGCAAGTAACCAACTTAATCGCGAAATTGATGCGATCACGCTTCCGGACGGGACAGATCAATTTATCAATCGCTCTCAACTAGCTTCTCAGTCCGGCATTCGACTTTTTCAGCGCATCCCGCAGACAGGAGGTTTTATCTATGGATCAAGCCGCTTGCGGAGAATTGATCTATTTGGTGATAATGCTGGCATCAAATCGTATCTATCTACGCCGCTGAGCTTCGGATTTAGTCAACCGCTGTTTCAACTCAATAGTGATAAATGGATGAGAAAACTCGAAGCCTTGGATTTTGAAATTTCCAGAAAGGAGTACGTAGAGGAGCGTGAGCTAATCGCTTATGATGCAGTTGACTATTTCTTCACATTATACATTGCACAATTAAATTTGGAAGAGGCCAGAAGACAGAAGATCTATGCGGATTCGTTGTATGAAATTTCAGTAGGTCGTTTTGAAGTGGGCAGGATTGCAGAAACCGAACTGCTCCAAATTGAACTAAGATCAAAGAATGCAGAGACTGAGGTGGCTACACAATTGTTAGCCTTACAAAGTGCCAACCAAGAATTGAGAAACTTCTTGGGGCTTAAAGAAGATGTACTTTTCAATCTGCTGCCACCTAGAGTCCTAGAATCATATGCGATCGATGAGTCGCTGGCCCTCGAGTATGCACAACGCTATCGCAGCATTACTTCTGATTTTCGCCGCCGCTTGCTGGAGGCAGAGATGGATGTGGCCGACGCGCAAAAGACCAACGGCGTGAATGTCGATCTTAGCGGGGCTTTTGGTCTATCCCAGACAGCGCCTACTTTGCGGGGCGCTTATCGTAATCCCATTGACCAGGAGAATGTAACCTTGCGCCTGCAAGTTCCTATTGCGGACTGGGGGAAGACGAGGGCCGAACGAGAAATTGCCCGCTCTAACCTCGAATTGACTCAGCGCCGCATTGAGCAAGAAAATGTTGATTTTGAAAGGCGGGTCGTACTGCGGGTGCAGCAAATGGAGCTGAAGAGACTTCAGTTAGAACTGGCTCAACGCGCCTTTGAAGTGGCACAAGAAAGGTTGTCCATTGCCAAGAATCGATACCAGATTGGAAAAATCGGGGTCACTGATTTAAACATCGCCCTTAACGAAAATGATGTGGCACGCCGGTCCTATTTCCAAACTTTATATCAGCTGTGGACGGCACATTATGAGATCCGAAATTTGACACTCTATGATTTCATCAATGCACGTCCCATAGCTGATGACAATCGGATTGTCCTTCCCGGGAATTAAGCATGGAGCAGACCCAGTGCTGACATCGACAAAGGAGATCGTCAGTAGGGCATAGAGCATGGAGCATGGGGTTGACCATGCCTATTTCTCAGGATGGATCTGGTATTGCTCCCGAAGCGCGCTTAATTTTTCTTGCAGTTGCATTTGTACATCCGCATAGGCAGGATCATCAAATCTATTGGTCATCTCTTGGGGATCTTTTTCCAAATCGTATAATTCCCAATGGTCGATGTCATTGTAAAAGTGAATCAATTTGTAGCGATCTGTCCGGACCCCATAGTGTTGCTTGACCATATGCCAACCATGTGGATATTCGTAGTAGTGGTAATAGACGGCGTCGCGCCAGGTATCGGAGCCTTTTTGTTCGAAGATGGGACGCATCGATTTTCCCTGTATTTCCGCAGGGATATTAATACCTGCATAGTCTAGAAATGTTGGGGCAAAGTCAAGGTTTTGTACCAAGGCATTACTCGTGGAGCCAGGCTCAATTACCCCAGGATATTTGATCAACAGAGGCATACCGAGACTCTCTTCATACATAAAACGCTTGTCGTACCAGCCGTGCTCACCCAGATAAAACCCTTGGTCGGACGTATATACGACGATGGTGTTTTCTGCCAATCCAGCTTCCTCTAAATAAGTGAGTACCCGACCAATTTGATCGTCTACAGCCTTTACCGTGCGTAAATAATCTTTCATGTACCGTTGATATTTCCAGCTTATGAGTTCCTTACCCTGAGGTGGATTTTCCTTAAAGTCCTGATTGATCGGATCGTAATGGGCATCCCATTTGACTTTTTGCTCTGCCGTCAATCGATTGTACATATTTAGCCAGCCAGCTTCCCTGTCCACGGTGGTGCCTATCCCCGCACCTCCGGTATTGGTGTCTTTTCCCGGATAGGAATCAGGGTGTAATTTCATATCTCCCGAAAGAAACATATCGGCAATGCGCATATCGGCTGCTTCGGCTGCCGGGCGTCCCTCATAGGTGTCAAATAGGGTAGGTGGTTCAGGTATGGTTTCATTGACATACATATCGAGATCGTCTACATGGGGCATCCAGCTTCGATGGGGAGCTTTGTGGTGGTACAGCAGGCAAAATGGTTTGGTCGTATCTCGTTTCGCTAGGAAATCTAGCGCTACATCAGTGATCACCTCGGTGACATAACCAGGCATTACCGTGGTGTCCTTATCACTGACCAATCTTGGCTGATAATATTCTCCCTGACCAACCAGCACACGCCAAAAATCGAATCCGGTAGGCTTAGTCTTCAGATGCCATTTACCTACGACCGCAGTTTGATATCCGACTTTCTGCAATAGCTTAGGAAAGGTGATCTGGGATCCGTCAAATTGATCACGATTGTCTCTGAGTCCATTCAGGTGACTAAATTTTCCAGTGAGCATGGTGGCTCGAGAAGGAGCGCAGATGGAATTGGTCACAAAGCTATTCTGAAACAACATCCCTTCTCTAGCAATCCTGTCAAGATTGGGCGTTTGAATAAGTTGACTTCCATAGGCACTGATGGCTTGCTCTGCATGGTCATCAGACATGATGTACAGGATATTGGGGCGTTGGTCTTGCTGAGTAGGTTCTCCTTGCTCATTATCACAAGCAATGAACAACAAAATCATTGAAAAGCTGCAAATGTAAATACGTAGCATAGTAAGTGTTTAAGCAGTGAAATTCGCCGTCTAAGCTAAAAGCTGACAATCAAAGATATCCTTAATAGATGGTGAACTTATATTTTTGCTTGTGCCTTTTTACGCATCTCAGCCAGCAATGCCCGCATCTCATTTAACTTGATTTGATAATTGGGATCGGATACTAGATTGATTAATTCCTCTGGGTCTTGATGGTGGTCATACAAC
>JABDMH010000110.1 GCA_013001595.1 Saprospiraceae bacterium
GTATGAGGAGTTGGAAAGATATCGTATGCCGGGAAGGAGCTACACACTTGGTGTGCGGGCTTCATGGTGAACTGGGTGTGAGCGAGACTTAGGTGTGGGGGTGTGTGTGACCTGGGTGTAGGTGTGAAAGAACTTTAGCAATCCAACCCTTGACTTATCCCAGGTGGTATCTTACATTTCAATTATTCCACTAAGTATTCGATGCGAATTTCAATGCTGATATTTCTGATGGCTCTTTTAGCAGGTTCTATCACCGCTCAAGAATTTGAGTACATCTATAATCAGCATAAGCGCAGCACCATGAATGATGCAGTGCGGTTGGGAGGCAAAATTGTGGTGGCAGCGAATATTGGGGGGTGCTCCAATGCAGGATATTTAGTTTTTGATACATTGGGTACACTGCTTAGGGAAGAAATCCTCCATGGCTATTTCAGCGTATCTCCTTCATTGACTTTGAGTGCCGATGGTACGCAAGTATTGCTGCTATCGTATGTGAATGAATCAGAAGAACTCTATGATACCACGCAGTTCTTTCTCTATGCAATCGATACTACAGGCAATTCGAAAATGATGTTTTTAGGAACTTCCATTTAATTTGGCAGGGGGTCTCTCTTTGTCAATGATTTTGCTATTGTCTTTGACGATGCCGCTCAATCACTTTTTCTGTATCAGGAACTTGGACCTTTGGCAACCAAGGATTTTTCTGATGATACCCGTATTTTAAGCGCTTGTTTTGTAAAGCAATAATCCATTGCCATAATTGCTACTTTAGCCTTTCCATCATAAAATCAAACTTGATGAAACATTCATATTATGTATTCTGGGTGCTGACGCTATTGTTGTATTCCTGCCGGTCAACTGTAGAAAAAGAGCCAGAGACGGCACCTAACATCATATATATTTTGGCGGATGATTTGGGCTATGGAGAATTGGGTAGTTATGGCCAGGAATTGATCGAAACACCCCACCTGGATCAGTTGGCAGCTACTGGCATGCGGTTTACACAGCACTATTCTGGTGCACCGGTTTGTGCTCCCGCCAGATGTGTCCTCTTAACGGGAAAGCACGCTGGACATGCACACATTCGAGGTAATGATGAATGGAAGGAAAGAGGAGATGTCTGGAATTTTAAAGCCATGTTCGAGGATCCCAATTTGGAAGGACAAAGACCCATTCCTGCTGAGGAGATTACTATTGCTGAGATCCTGAAGGAGCAGGGTTACAGGACTGGTTGTGTTGGAAAATGGGGGTTGGGTGCACCCAATACGGAAGGGGTGCCGAATAAACAGGGATTCGACTTTTTCTACGGCTATAATTGCCAGCGACAAGCCCACACGTTCTATCCCTTACATTTATGGAAAAATGAAGAGCGGGTTCTACTTGACAACCCGCTGGTGCCCCCTAGGACTGGTTTAGATGAGGGTGCTGATCCCAACGATTCGACCAGTTATGCCAGATACACCTTAACAGACTATTCTGCTGAATTGATGCAGGAGGAAGTCCTTGATTTTTTGGAGCGAAATCATGAGCGTCCATTCTTTTTATACTACGCTTCGCCCATACCTCATGTGCCGCTTCAGGCACCGCTGCGTTGGATTAATTATTATCGGAAAAAACTAGGACCGGAAGAACCTTATGTTAAAGGCTCATACTTCCCAACCCAATACCCAAGGGCTACCTATGCCGCAATGATATCATATCTCGATGAACAAGTTGGTGAACTTATTGAATCGTTGCGTGAACTAAAGGTCTACGAAAACACCCTTATTATTTTCTCTAGCGATAATGGACCCACATATACGGGCGGTGCAGACACAAAATATTTTAATAGTGCACATCCCTTTAAAGAAGATGAGGGATGGGGGAAAGGAAGTACACATGAGGGAGGTGTTCGTGTACCGATGATAGCCAGCTGGCCAGGTAAGATTGCTGCGGGATCTTCTTCGGATCACATCTCTATTTTTTATGATGTTATGCCGACCCTTTGTGAAGTGATCAATGCGAGGGTGCCGGATGATCGTGATGGCATCAGTTTTCTACCTGCCTTGTTGGGGAACCAGGATGAGCAAAAGCAGCACGAATATCTATACTGGGAATTTCCAGCTTATCATGGTCAACAAGCAGTGAGGATGGGAAAGTGGAAGGGCATGCGCCAAAATATATTTAATGGCAATATGGATATTGCCCTCTTTGATCTGGATGAAGATCCGCAAGAGCTGCATGACGTAGCGGAAGATCACCAAGACATTGTTCAAGAAATTGAAAAGATAATAGAGGATGCACATGAACCTGCGGTGCTTGAGCGATTTAAGATTGCTCAATTGGGCGATTGATCCAACCGATACTCTCCATCATTTATTTCTGAATTTTCCTTACAGAAAGTTTCACTCGACGATAATCGTATTTTTCTTGATAAATAGTTGCATTAGAAGTGGGATCGTCTTTGTCATTGAATAATGATTCCGTCTTTAGCCACATGTGCATGGGCTCATCCTCAGGCCAGTCCTTTGAAATTGATATCACAGAGGCTACGCTGGTCATTCCTGCCTGATTCGTCCGCTCAAGATAATGCAGCCTTTCGACCGTAGCATAAGGTAGATCATAATGGTTTAGTAAGGTTGTACGATGGAAGGTGTTTTGATCATTTGGCCCCATGCCCTGAGCTAAGCGTACATAGAGCAGCACTTCTTCTCCGGGGTTTATGATTCCGTTTCCATTTCCTTTGCCCCCACTTAAGCTCTTAAGCACCACTTTATTTGGCCCTTGCTGGTAAATCGGCACACTATCCACCCTTCGACCATCCAAAATTAATAAATCACTCATGGTGATGGTCGGGGAGGTGGGTGTGGGATGAAAGAGTATTTTTTGGGTGTCGATCGGCTCTCCCTGTATGGTCGTGATCAAGTCAATACTACTGATGTAGGTCGTGTCTCGGTGGGTGCGGAGATGGAAATTAAATGCCCCTTTAAAAGCACGTGCTTGATGTGGTCTAAGTTTCTTGAGTTGAATGCTTGGCTCAGCAATCTGTAAATCTGGGTCAATCGTCGTAGCGGTGATTTCAATGTCGTGTGCGATGGCGTTTCCTATATTGACCACGTGAAAATCGAGGTGCATAGATTCCCCTTCTTCAAAATAGTGATAGGTCTGGTTGTGATCTATAGCGATCTTAAGTAGTGGTCTCTTATGATCTCTGCGGTTGATACCAATTAAGTGACCTCCACCGGGGATGCTAAATTTCAACTCACCTTCATGCGTGGACTCAATATTTTGGCGTGAAAAGGTGCCACTGGAGAGGTTATACAAGATGAGGTTATGGATACTAGCGGCCTCGTATCTAGGTCCTGTTTTGACAGTAGTTTGCTCGTCTGGCACGATGGGACCATCCGGAATGAAGTATCGACAATAGATTTTCATTTGGTCTTCTTGCATGTCTTCCAAGATGGTAAGCGCGGGATCGTGCCGTTCTACAGCAAACGAATAGTCCCACACCTGGAAGCGATCAAAACCAGGACAAATGTGATTCCAACTACTGGTTATGTCAGATGGTTTGGCAAAAAGATGCATGTGAAAATCTAGTTGCTGGCTAATATCTGCCGCCCAATGATTTGGGTAGGAAGCCAGATGAAAATCAAATGCTTTGCCGTAGACTGTTTGATAAATTCTCTTGAGCTTCCAATCATTGACCTTTAGCCAATCGCCGTCAGTCATGGTCAGGCGACTCGGAATACCACTCAACGCCCGATACATTTCCAGGTTTGGCCAAACTACTTGCCTCCCTTTGGGGCCGTATAGCGGAAAATTATCTGCAGGGTCAAAACTGCTGACTGAGCCAATCAGATCTTTATTTTGTCCAGCGATGTACTGTGCAGTTAGGCCACCCATGCTAAGGCCGGTGATGGCGCGATGGTTGCGGTCAGGAATGGTTCGATAGGTTTTATCAATGTGATCCACAAGTTCCCGAAAGTGGATCCGGTAGTCCCAGCCCCAATGGTGGTCTTTGGTATCATGGGCGCGTGTGTAGTCATAGGGAGGACAACTTCCATATGGTATGCCTTCGCGTTTTCTTTTTCCTGGATGTAGGTTTGGTTCGTATCCATCCCAAGTGACGATGATAGCATCGTTTGACTGCACGTATCTACTCCATTCCATAACAAAGGGAGGCTCTCTTCTGCCATTCTCGGGATAATGGACATCATCTTCTAAGGCATACGCATCCCATTTATATCTCCCGCCATAACCGTGGAAATAATATACCACAGGATATTGCAGATGTTTAGTGTCACGATAATTTTTTGGCAGATAAATACGATACCAGCGTTCAGTCTCAAAGGCATCTGAATAAAAAGATGCATCCAGGTAGTTTTGAGAGATTCCCGAAGCACTCATTAGTAGAATACAGCATAAAATAACAAACCTACTTATTAGATTAATATTGGGCAACATAATGACAGTTTTGGATACTATTTAACCACCCAGGAATAACTTCGCTAATTACATTTTTTCTTGTCAATTTAAACTGCCTTGCCAGTAATTCACATGGCCCTAATATGCTCATTATTTATGCCAGGATTAAATATAAAAGACACCTGTGGACTACGACTATTTAATGCCAATTGGTCGGCAAGGGCTTGTTTTTTCGATCTGCCAGCCAGCGCGGGATTTGCTCCAAGAGAAAGGCCGGCAAGTGCTGAATGATGTAAGGAATCCCTGCGATCTAATTTATTCATAGATCAACATTAATCTGTTTTAATTTTAATTTTCATCTGATTCCATAAATAATTGGTAGAATGAGATTTTCCTTGTTCATTCCGCATGGCATCAGACCATATCAAATTCATGGTTTTTCCATCTCCGCTAATCCATTTGGGAGATAATTTGGGTTGGTAGGTGAGGTTGGTATCTGCATCTACCGTCCAGTAGTCGGTGTAGAAGAATTCTTTCCAAGGACCGCATGGGTTTTCAGCGTACCAAAATCCCAGACTTCCTGTTTTTGTGTGCATCCATTTATCGTAGTAGTCTTCCGCAGAATTAGTCATGTTCTTTCCGCCGTAGGTGCCACCATTGACCATGATGTAGCATCCTAGGCCGGGATTCCAAACTACAGAAGGTAGCCATGAGTACCAGCCGAAGTATTCATTGTGTTTATTCTTTGCAGGGAATATATGTGCTGGTTGTCTGAGTGAAAGATCACTGCTCCAGGTAGGTTTTTTTTGGTCCCAACCACTAAAATATTGCCAGGTGGATCGGTCGTCCAATGTGTTGGAATGTACCCTCGCAAGTAATAATTCATTGCTTTGTGCCCCTTCTGGCGAATAAATATAGACGAATTCATCCTTGGCAGCTCCATTGGCTTTTCCATTCTGCACAAAGGCAATGGAGGCGAAGGGATAGGCCATTTGGCCATCATGCTCTTTTCCTGACTCCTTGTAGAAAAACAATTCTTGAGGATTTACTTGTTCGCGACTCAAGCTGTCATTAGCTGCCAGATATTTAAGTGGTCCAGTTCGGTTTACCCGATACCACCGTTCACCATTGTCGCTAGATTTCAGAAGTTTGAAGCCTTGAAATGGCCCAGACCAAGCATCATCTTGAGTACGAGATACTGCGGAATATAGGTGATCTCCAATTGCACAGACACCGTATCCAAACCACCCTTCACCTGAATATATGAACTTGGGATATTGAGGAATTCGCTTCCGCTCAAAATCATCTGCCGAACCAATGATGCGATATAAGTTGTTGTGAAATCCAGCAGGATCATTGAGCCAATTGCCATCGTCCATTGAGGTTATTTGGCTATCGTCTTTCGCCCAAGTGATACACCAATTGTCTCCTCGATTTCCAAGTCGCTTTAGTGTTTCCGTATGTAAGTCTATCCCTCGTGGGGTATCCTTTGTAGATTGACACACCAGAAGCAATGGCATAGCAAAACATAATACTGGAATTAGAAGGTGATTTCGGATCATTCTAATCATTGTATGATTTGATGTTCTATTAAGTGTGTTGACTCAAATATCGACAAATCAATTACCTATTAAAGTTCGTCGACAGTGAGTTAATCTTAAATACTGCACAAATGAAACTCAGTTTTTCATAAGCAAGGGGTCTGTAAATAGCAGGTTCCCAATTTAAAAGAACCAGTATAAAAAGGGAAGTTATTTTTTACTTATCCCTAAACATAAATTATTCTGGGGCTTGACGGAGTAAATGTAGCATGTCTTTGATGTTGGTAAATCCTTTGATGGCAACGATCGTAGTTACAAAGAAGTACCATACCAATATGGTCATAAATACAATAAACCAAAATAATTTCATTGGATTAAGTTTTAATTCTAGCAGGTTTTGAGAGCGACCCTCCTACCATGGCCAAAGCAGTAACAAGGAATGCGAGTACGGACGGTTTATAAGGTCCTAGTTCTTGAGCTATTTGAGATGTAGCAGGAAGCTGCTGCATAATTAGAAAACCGATGGGTATGATGGCACCGGTCACAATAGCAGCGATGGCACCCCAATTGTTAGCTCTATCCCAATAGCATGCTGCTATGAGGATGGTGGCCATACTGGCCAGATAGATCGTTCCTGTGACCTGCAGGTATACCCACAAGTCACCTTTCAAAGGATACCATAGGCCATACACCAGCAGGAATGCACCGATCAGAGCTACCAGAATCCGGTTGGTCACCAGCCCTTTCTTTTCTGACCATCGATTTTTATGAATTGGCTCGAGTAAATCATTGTATATGACAGAACTCCAGGCAAGCATATAGGATGAATTTGTGCTCATATCTGCTGCCAGCATACCTGCTATGAGCAGACCCAGCAATAGGGAAGGAATGGCTACGGCAAGGAATGTTGGCAGGGCCATGATGGCATTTGATGGTGCTCCACCAAATGAAGAGAAATAGTGTAGGGCAGCAATGCCAAGGAAGGCGGGCACAGCAAATCTAACCAAGAAAAATGGAGAAGTGGCTTTGTAAATCTTCTTTCCTGTCTCAGCATCCTTGGCAGACAGTACACGGACTATCATTGTTTGCCAGGTCAGAATGCTGGCAAACCCGGTGAGTAGGTCTAGGGCGATTCGATCAATTCCATAGGTGTCGTCATGGAAAGGATTAAAGGCTCTCGCTCCATACTTTTCTGAAAGTGTCGATACCAACGGGTCCCATCCGAACTGCCAGAGGATGAGAATAGTGGCACTTAGCAGACCTATACTCAGCACAATAAATTGCAAATAGTCCGTCACCAATACGGAAAGCATCCCGCCCAGGATGGTGTAGATGGCTACAATCAGTAGAATGATCGTCATCATAATTTCGAGGTAGCCGGGTGGAAGTCCAAATACGGTGGTTAAGAAATCACCCCCCATGCGTAAAAACACACCCATATTCAAAAGGCCTCCAAGGACAATCACCAGACCACTTGCCCAGCGAACACGTTTTCCGAATCGTTTTTCAAAATACTCAGGGATGGTGATCACTCCTCGTTCGCGCAGTGGTTCAATACAAAACCCCGTCCAGCCCACTACCAGCATAGCAAAGAATAAGCAAATACCGGGGCTGGTGCCTGCAAATCCATATTTATAGCCCAATTCAGCATTGGCCATGCAAGTGACGATCCCAAATTCTGTTGCTGCCAGAGAAGCAATGCCCAAGTAGACGTCTACTTTTCTACCTGCTACTAGGTAGTCGGCGACTCCCTTCACATATTTCCTGACCATCAACCCTGCGGTAATGGTGATGATTAGGTAAATGAGTATTATTGCACCGTCTAAAAACCAATTGAAGTTTGTTGCCATAGTGAGTCCTATTGAGCATCAAGATAGGAACTCAATTTCAGATGACCTAAGTAGTTGCACTACCTTGTTTCTCTAAGCAGCTTAAAGGTGCCAAAGGTGGAAGGAACGTGAAAATCAGGTTTTTCAATCTTTGGGTCAATCCAGGTTATCCACCTCACCGCTGTCTTTTGATTATTTCCTTGATAGTAGTCTCCACGATAAAGACCCGCCATCATAGTATCATCTTCATCGAGAATGCCCATTAGACGAAGGGAGGCAAGTTTGATCTCTCCTTCCACGGTATAGCCATTTTCCTGCATACTCGTTCGAATGGTCAGGTCCGTATTTGGCCACTCCCAATAGAGATCAAACTTCCGGTATGTCCGAGCCTCATAATCCAGGATACGACCGCTGGGATCCATTTCCAGGCAATAGTAAGGATCCAGACCGCCCTTGACCATGAAAAATATTTCGACACGGTCAGAATTCATAACACTGCGTTCATTGTCTATGGGACCTGGAGCCACGATATCATGATCAATAACATTGTATAGGAAATAAAGCGATTCATCATTCCAAAGGGCTCGAAAAGAGGTGGGAGTTGTTATGTAATTACTCCATGGTAACTTAAAATCTGTGAGGAGTGCAGCCTTTTCCCAAAGGGCCGCATCACCTTTGCCATTGACTTCGATGGAATCAGTAATCCTGTACACCTGGTAAAGTTTAGTCGTATCTTGCGCAAGCGCATACTGGATAACTGTAAACTGTACGAAAAAGGGGAGCAAGGCAAAGCGAATGATCTTAATTAGACCCATGGTTAACGTATAAGTAAGTTTGACAAATTACTACTGTTCACGGTAAGAAGCACTTATGATTTTGCGGCCCAGAGCTCTACTTCTACCAAGAACGTCATTAAAAGAGGTGTTTGTACGGCGGTCCGGACTGGTTTTGGGTCAGGAAAGTAATGCTGATACACTTCATTAAATTGAGGCCAATCTGCCAGGTCTTTCAGATAGACGTTGACTTTAAATACATCTTGCAAAGAGCAACCAGCGGTGGCCAATTGCATCTTGCAATTCTCTAAGGTTGCTTTGGTCTGTGCCACTATGTCGCTGCCGATGACATTTCCATCTAAATCTAGTGCTGCTTGTCCGGATATGACTACTAACTTACGGCCATCAACTTCCAGAACCGGCGAGTAAGGTCCTGCCGTGCTATGCTGTTTGGCACCCGGTGGGACACGCTTGGCAGAGGCAAGCTCTCCATAAGCCTTAGTCTGTGTGCCTAACGGGTAGGGGAGGTAGCCTAAGAAGCCGGCAATTTTCCATTGCCCCGCGACCTTTCTACATTGATACAATGTCTGCCAATTAAGCTCTGTCTGGTCTCCTTGCACACTCGTCATTACTCCATCGAATTTCTTATGAGCAACTGCTGCATTGCCCTTGATTTCAATTTGAGTCATATCAGTGAGGTCATGATACTGAAGCACTGGATCTGGGCCCTCCCAGGTAGATTCCTGAAATAGTGCAGCTTGTCTCAACCATTCCTGTTTGTACGTTTCGAGGTCAGGAAAACTTACCGTCCATTTGTCTGGATTCGGCTTTTTACCACCGTCAAGACCCATAAATCCTTCTGCTATAAAGTCATCTTCAACCATAGACCAATCGGCTGCACAAAAAGCGCGAAAATCTCGAGCCACCAACATTTCCCAAATTGCAGCTCTATCTGGGTCATTTGCAAATGGATTATTTCTCATCGTTCAATCGTTTTTTCTTGTCTTAAATAATGTTTAATGGCAGCCATATCGGGTTCAATCCCAAGTCCAGGTCCTTCCGGTAAGTGAGCAAAAGGGGGTTCAATGGTCAAAGGTTGTGAAAGAAGATCGTGTTCTCGTATCAACCGACCAAAAATATCTCCGGGCCATGTGCAAGATGGAGCGGCTGCACTGGAATGTAGGTACATGGCTTCAAGGATCCCCAGATCAATTTCAGAACCATGCCAACAAGTTAGACCAGCTGCATCGGCAATATGGTCCAATCGTTGAAAGTCTGCAATTCCACAATTAAAATTAAAGCCGTCAATGGCATTTAATTGCAGTGCGGAGATGGCATCAGTGATGCGCTGGCCATGTATGATATAGGGAAGGGAAATATGTAGGATGATGGGCACAAGTCCTAACGATCTTAATAAGGCAAAATCATGAAGTTTCCACCGCGGAATGGGGTCTTCCAGACCAAGCACATTACCCACTTCAGCCAATGCATGTAACCTTTTGCTGGTATGCCCCGTTGTTTGCCATCGTTCATTGGGATCAAGAAGTACCGACATTTTATGATCTACGACCTTTATGCTCTCACACCAAGCGACCACATCGTCATCGAGGTCGGTCTTGAACTTGATGCAGTCAAATCCCATATCTGAAAATCGTTTGGCGAGATCAGGAATTTCTTCCTTTTCACGATGACTTGACCACGCACCAACCCGAACCTTGGTCCGCACAGGCCCACCCAAGAGATCTATTACGCGAAGTCCATGTGCCTTTGCGAAAGCATCGTAAATGGCACATTCAAACCCGTCATACTCACGGCAATAGTTGATGGGTAATTGCTGCAAACTGAGGGTGGTGATGTCAACTCCAAGCAGTGCCTCCACGATGTGATGTATCATCCGCCAATCGTGATCACGATAGCATTCCCCCCAACCAATCACACCGTTGCTTAGCTCCATACGTATGACCAGCTTTGGCAGGGTGTCAAATTGAACACTCCAGCCTGCCTTCACTCCAACAGGTAGTTTATGTAGGGGTTTGTTGATCGTCTTACTAGCAACCATGTCTGGTTTTGCCGGTACAATCACCTCATACAAATCGAATTTCTTAATAATCATCCCAGTACCTAGATAGTCAAGATCTAAAAGTATAGAAATCGAGCTTCATTTTTGGTGAGGATGCTGGTTGGATCTTTTGATCCTGCAGTGCGTCCTGGTATAGATCTTATCGTGACCAGAATTAGTGGTGTGCCTCAATTGTGAAATGTTAGTCCCTACTCAGATTTTCCTAATTCAACCTGATGTTTCAATGTATGGTCTGAGTATGGTAGAATCATGAGACGCGTTTGTGCCTGATCAACGCAAAGCTAGTACGCTGTCAAGCAAAATATCGTCAAGAATTTTAAATTCTTTTTACGAATTTCTTCGTTGCATCCCGATAGTTATCGGGACACCAGAGCTATCTCTCTGTCTTTCTTTTGCGCCCGTCCGAATGGCCTAGCCGGGCGGGACTCGAACTTCATCAAAAATCAGATGAAAATTCACTAACATAATTAACTTGACAGAGTACTGGTAAATACTTACCGAAAGATCTGTTCCATCACCCAATTGGTGCGGCTAGCCGATAGTGCTGTGCTGGGGCAAATGTTTTCACCGAGCAAATCTCCAACGACAGTAGAGATGAGCGGTTGTTGGATGTGCTTGGGATATGTAAATGAAAATACTTCTTCTCCTTGTTCATCAGTGCGAAGAATTACTTGTGGATCGCCAAAAGTTGCAAATTCTATTTCTCCCTTTTCACCCAAAATAGTAATGCACTCTTTTTCTGATGAGTGCGCACAATTGAAAGACCAGAGCCCTGTTCCAAGGATTCCATTGTCAAAGCGAAACGATGCAGTAACTATATCTTCGGCAGGGTATTTCTTGGTCTGGTTCTCTACATGACCTTTGGCGGAATCAATTGGACCAAAGAGAAAATCTAGAAAATCAAACTGATGAGAGGCAAGATCATAAAAATAGCCGCCACCTGCTATCTTTGGATCCACTCGCCAATTGTTGGGATCCTGTGCCTTTTTGTCAGGTTCCTGTGCCTTGATCAGTGTAATGTTTACTGACCGAACATCACCGATATATCCCTGTTCGATCAAGGATTTGACATGTAGAAAGTTGGGAAGGGCTCGGCGATAGTATGCCACATACAGCGGTTGTGTGTAGTGGTTGCTGGCATCTATCATCTTCAGACATTCGTCAAAAGTTCGAGCCATGGGTTTCTCTACATAGACTGGCTTACCTGATCTTAAGGCCGACAGCGTTAGGCTGTGGTGCGCATCTGGTGGAGTAGCGATGTAGATGGCATTGACTGCTGGATCGTCTATGAGCTGCTGAGCAGAGCTATAGAAGCGAGGCACCTGATGCCTGCGTGCATAGTCAGCTGCCTTTTCATGATTTCGCCGCATCACTGCCACCAATTCCGAGTTGGGTATGATCTGCATCGCTGGTGCACTCTTCACTTCACATACGTCACCAACTCCAATTATTCCCCAACGAACCTTATCACCGCGGATCTTCTTCGATAAATTAGTCACTTCTCTATTGTTTTATCATATTAATAACTGACTGCAATCATTTATACCAATTAATCCACCTATTGAATTGCTGCAGCGATTTCATCCTTGAAGTCAGCGAGACGCTCCCTAGGATCACTGGGTTGCAATGTCTCCAGAGGTATATATCCACGATAGCCACTCTCCTTAAGAATTTGAGCGATTTGTGTCGGTTGAAGCGCTTCCTTGATTCCATTGCGGTATACATGCTCCTTGATCTGCCAGGTTCTTGCGTAAGGTGCTAGCAATTCGATTTCTTCATATGGATCTCCAAGTCTAAGACTACCTATGTCTAGGTTGAGTCCGAACCAATCATCCTGCAATTGATCTAAAACGGATTTTACATCTGTTGCACTTTTCAAGACATCATTGTGATTTTGGAGCGTAATCATTACACCGTGCTTCTTACCGTAATGAAGGCATTCTTTCACGGCATCGATTATCCATCCATGGACTTCTGCTCGATCAATCCCCTCCGGTAGTGCTTTACCTGCAAAAACACGTAGTACTGGAGCATCTAGCTTGGCTGCTACCTCAATCCATCTCTTGGCCAATTCAATATCGGCTCTTCTTGCATCAGCATCAGGTTGAGCAAAATCATTGCGGATACCGGTACCACTGATCGCCATACCGTTAATAAAGGCTCGCCTTTTAATAGCATATATATATTCATCACTTGGGATCTGGGGATAATCAGGAAAGTAATAGCCGGTAGGATCAACAGCGGCGAATCCCAGGTTGCCACAGAAGTCGATCACTTCCTCCAAAGTCATGATCCCTTGGGTAAGCAATTGATTGAAGGAATAGAGATTACAGCTGATTTTAATATTGGAAGACCTGGTGATCACTGAAGAGGAATCCAAAATGGTGGAAGCGGGGCGGGTATTTATCAGCACGGCTCCTGCGCCTGATCTCTTAAGAAATTTTCTTCGATTCATCATAAACAATTAATCAGATATATGAAATAGTATGTCGGATGTGCGGGCATCTCCACATGATTTGGTCGAGACTGAACCACCCATATCTCTGGCAAGATAATCACCTTTGGCAATAACCCGCTCTAGGGAATGCATAATTATATTGTGTGCCTCGTGCTGACCCAAATAGTTGAGCATTAGTGCTGCTGACCAGATGGCACCTATTGGATTGGCAATTCCTTAATTAGCGATGTCTGGCGCTGAACCATATACGGGTTCAAACATGGAAGGAAAAGTTCGTTGAGAATTGATATTGGAGGAAGGTGCAATTCCAATGGTTCCGGAAATGGCTGGACCAAGGTCAAAAAGGATGTCGCCAAAAAGATTGGACCCTACGAACACATCAAACCAATCTGGGTGCAAATCGAAATGGGCAGTTAAGATATCAATATGGTATTTAGAGACCGCTACATCTAGATATTGAGCATGCATGGCAACTACACGCTTGTCCCAAAATGGCATCGTGTGAACGATGCCATTAGATTTTGTGGCAGAAGTGAGCTTACCCTTACGCTGTTGTGCCAGCTCAAATGCAAATTTTCAAATTCTGTCTATGCCCTTTCGGGTGAAAGTGTTCTCTTGGATGCACACTTCATCGGTAGTAATGACTTGGTGGAAAAGACTGATTTTGCCCCTACAATCCTAGACTATGCCGGCATCAGTGTTCCTCCAGATATGCAGGGCAAAAGTCTGATGCCTTTACTGCGGGGCGTAGAACGGGAAGATTGGAGAACGGCGATCTACTGTCACCATTGGCAACATTTGCTTCATAGCCAGTTGATGGCACATTATGGAATACGTACAAAAAAGCATAAATTGATTTTCTTTTACGGCTTGCCCTTGGGTCTAAAGGACTACAGTCCCACGGCACCTGAATGGGAGCTCTTTGACTTAATGGCGGATCCAAGGGAGATGGAAAACATGTACCATCGCGATGAAAATAGTAAATTGCGAGATTCACTTAAACTTTAACTGCGGCAAATGAAAGGAGCCCGAGGAGATGAAGATCGATTGTATCGGCGCTCCAAGCTGTAAGTGACAGACATTGGTAAATATTCAGTCTATCCCAATCTTTTTGGGTGGGCATTGATTTAATTATACTAAATGAAAAGACGTACATTCAACAATCTGCTATCAAGCTCAAGTTTAGTCACTATGACACCTTTTCTCCACTCACTAGATTCCCACTTCAAAGTTGTTAAGGTGGGTGTTATAGGTTTAGATACCTCCCATTCCATAGCCTTTTCCAAAATCATAAATAATCCACCTGAGGGGAAATCATTCGACTTCAAGGTGACGCACGCGTACCCTTACGGGAGCCGGCAAATTGAATCTTCTTTCAGCCGTATAGAGGGTTACATTGCTAATATTAAGGAGCTTGGAGTTGAAATAACCGATTCCATACAGCAATTATTAGACCAAGTGGATGTGGTCCTATTGGAAACCAATGATGGTCGCTTACATCTTGAGCAAGCACTTGAAGTATTTTCTGCTGGCAAGCCAGTTTTCATTGATAAACCCATAAGTGCTCACCTACCTAATGCGATTAGAATATTTGCTGCTGCAGAGGAGCATCAAGTGCCTATGTTTTCCTCCTCATCACTGCGTTTTGGTCCCAGCACTCAGGAGGTGGTAAACGGAAAGATTGGCCGTGTTCTAGGAGCTGACACTTTCTCGCCAGCAAAATTGGAAAAAACACATACGGACTTATACTGGTACGGCATTCATGGTGTGGAATCACTATGTACCGTGATGAACACAGGTTGCAGACAGGTACGAAGGGTATTTACAGAAGCGATGGAAGTGGTGACTGGTGAATGGGAGGGAGGCAGAATAGGTACTTTCCGAGGTCTACGTTCCAAAAATGTTGGATATGGAGGTCATGCATTCGGTACTGAAGGTATTGCACCTGTTGGTGCATATGAAGGATATGAGCATTTGGTCTATGAGATACTGACCTTTTTTCAGACCGGAGTAGCTCCTGTCAGCAAAGAACAGACTTTAGAGATATTCGCATTTATGACGGCTGCAGATGAAAGTCGAAAACGAAATGGCGCGGTGGTTACCCTTGCTGAAGTCGTGGAGGCTGCTCAGGGCTAATTATCTAGGTTTTATTTCTCCGATAATTCAATGAGTTAATAACTACAAATAATGGTCATGGACTATTCTTCCAGAAGGGGTTTTATCAAACAAAGTACACTTGCGATGGCTGGGGTGAGTATCGGCGCACCGTCCGTTAGCTATGTGAAGGGCAAGCCAGCTGAAGAGATCCAAGTGGCAATCATGGGAGTGAAGAGCCGGGGAAAAGCTCTTGCCCGAGCTTTTGCTTATGCTCCAAATTGCACTGTAAAATACATTTGTGAGGTGGATGAGCGCTATGTTCAAGATGCTTTAAAAGCCGTCGCCGAATTTCAGGAAGCAGTACCGTTGGTAGCGAAGGATATCCGTAAGGTCTTGGAAGACCAGGATTTAGATGGATTGGTAATTGCCGCACCGGATCATTGGCATGCTCCTGCCACCATTATGGCTTGTGAAGCGGGCAAGCATGTGTATGTCGAAAAGCCTTGCAGTCACAATCCACAAGAAGGAGAGTGGGTGATGGCCGCTGCTGAAAAATATAATCGAGTGGTTCAAATGGGAAACCAACGGAGAACCTGGTCCAATGTGCGTCGTGCAATAGAGCTATTGCATGGTGGAATCATCGGACACATTTATTACGCCAATGGCTGGTATGCCAATTCAAGGCCATCCATAGGTAAGGGTAAAGACGTGCCTGTTCCGTCCGAATTGGACTTTGAGCTTTGGCAGGGGCCAGCTCCCCGGCGTTCCTATCGGGATAACATCCATCCGTATGATTGGCACTGGTTTTGGCACTGGGGCACAGGAGAAGCGTTGAATAATGGTACGCACTTCATTGACCTGATGCGTTGGGGTCTACAAGCGGAATATCCTACCATGGTCACATCTGCAGGTGGTAGATATCGCTATGATGATGATTGGCAAACACCGGATACGCAGGTAATCTCCATTGATTTTCCAGGTAAGAAGTCCTTGACCTGGGAGAGCAGAAGTTGCAATGCCATGCGCATTCAAGATCAAAGTGCCGCAGTGACTTTCTATGGAGAAGGTGGTAGCATGGTGATTGAAAGTGGAAATGCGTTTACAATTTTTGACAATGATCGGCGGCCAAAGGAGTTCATTAAAGTTACCGCAGAAGATGCTAAGGAAGCTCATGATCAGCAGAACACCGTAGGCCCAGGACTGAGAATGGATGCAGCTCATGTCCAGAATTTCTTGGCTGCCATAAGAGATGGGAGTACACCAAACAGCGAAATTAAAGGTGGTCACAAAAGCGTGTTGCTATGTCAATTGGGTAATATTGCCTACCGGACAAAATCTACTTTGCATATAGATCCGCAAAATGGACATATCAAGGACAATCCCGCTGCTCGGCAACTATGGAGCAGAGACTATGCACCAGGATGGCAACCACATGTTTGAGACCCTAGTAGTCGGTGGCGATCAGCAAGTTCAGATCAGTGAATTTAATGTTGTAGCGGTTGGCGAGGTACTCATTGGTCAAACAACCCTTATAGGTGTATATGCCATGTCTTAAGCCAGGATGAGATGCAAATAAATGCTCGATGCTTCCTGTCTGACTTGCATGAAGAAGAATGGGAGTTAGGATATTGCTGATGGCTACTGATGCGGTTCGCGATACCTTGCTAGATAGATTGGGCACGCAGTAGTGCACGACATCGTGTTTTATAAAGGTTGGTTTATCATGAGAGGTCACCTCGCTAGTTTCAAAGCAACCTCCCTGATCTATGCTGACGTCGACAATGACCGCACCAGGTTTCATCTTAATGACCATATCTTCTGATACAATCATAGGAGCTCTTCCAGACTTAGAGTGGATGGCACCGATGGCTACATCGGCATTTACAAGTTCACGTTCTAGGTAGACGGGATTCAGAACAGAGGTAAAGACCTTGCGGCCCAACCTTTGCTGTAATCGCATCAATTTGTAAATGTTGTTATCGAAAATGCAAACAGAGACCCCAAGCCCCAGGGCTGCCAAGGTGGCATATTCGGCCACTATTCCGGCTCCTAAGATGACTACCTTTGCCGGTGGTACCCCACTAATGCCACCCAGCAATACCCCCTTGCCGCCACTGGAGCTACTTAGTAGTTCAGCGGCAGTATGAATCGCACAAAGTCCAGCTATTTCACTCATGATCCGCACCACTGGAAAGGAGCCATCTCGATCTTGCAGATATTCCATGGCCAACGCGATGACCCGCTTATGCTTCAGCTTAAGTAAATATTCCTCAGTGAGAAAAGGCAAATGCAAGGGAGAAATTAGCAGTTGATTAGGGTGCAATAGATCGATTTCAGCGAGGGTGGGAGGAACCACTTTCAATAGGCAATCGGCTTTGAATACCTCCTCCTTGCTATAGACGATTTCGGCACCTACTTCACTATAATCTTGGTCCTTAAAATTTGATTTTTCACCGGCTCCCGACTCGATCAGCACCCGATGACCATGTGCAACAAGAGTTGATACGGAGGAAGGCACCAACGCTACCCTATTCTCTTGCAGGATTGATTCCACCGGAATTCCGATAAAGAGTTTTTTTGATCCTCGAGAAACATCCAGCACTTCTGCCTGGGTTTCCATTTGACCCATGGAGAGGTACTGCTCTACGGATATTTTCTTGGGATCCGTCATCTGTTTGTTAAGTAAGTGTTTCTAAAAATACAATTTTTCGACTGTTGGCATCTACATGAGAGATTTCTAGGATACCATACGAATTGGGAAGAATCGGTTCAACTATGTCAGGCCATTCAATCAATGTACGGCCTTCGGTGATCTGCAAATACTCTTCGATACCAGTGGCAAGGGCCTCCTCAAGGCTCTTCAATCGATATAAGTCAATATGATTTATGGTGGTACCTGCTTTAGTGCCGTATATCTGCACTATGCTAAAAGTAGGGCTGGTCACCTCGTCCACTACTCCCCAACATTTACACAGGGCTTTGACTAGGGTCGTTTTACCACTGCCCATTTCGCCTTTGAAGACAATCAGTCGGTGATCGCCTATGGCTTCAGCCAGTTCGGGAATGAAGTGCTGCAACTCTTCTATTGATTGAATTGTTTTGTTTAACAATGATGCAAAATTGTTGGGAGATCACTTCCCGTCATGACAAGATGGTATCAGAAAAAAATAGGCTATAAAATAAGCTAGAAATAAACGGATTAGCAACAACTTCCAGTTCTTTATTGACCTGGCAATTTAGTAACTTTGCGCTTAGCAAAAAATGCGCATCTAAAGCATTAAGATGAGTAACAACAAAAGTGATTATAGTGCCGATAATATTCAGGCATTGGAGGGACTTGAAGCCGTGCGTAAGCGGCCGGGCATGTATGTTGGTAGTACGGATACGAAGGGATTGCATCATTTGGTTTGGGAAGTAGTTGATAACTCGATCGATGAGCATTTGGCAGGTCATTGTGATCGCATTGAGATGACCGTTCATCCTGACCAAACAATGACTGTTAAAGACAACGGCAGAGGCATACCCACTGGTATGCACGAAAAACTTCAAAAATCTGCTTTGGAGGTGGTAATGACTGTTTTGCACGCGGGTGGCAAGTTCGATAAAGATACCTATAAGGTGTCTGGAGGACTGCACGGTGTGGGTGTTTCTTGTGTCAATGGCCTATCATCTTACCTGAGGGCAGAAGTACATCGTGAGGGGAGTGTCTTTGAACAGGAATATAGAAAAGGCATCCCACAAGCACCGGTTGCGAAAGTTGGCAATGCTTCTGATACGGGTACCTACATCACTTTTCAACCTGATGAGGAAATCTTTGAAACGATTATTTTCAAATATGAAATACTAGCACAAAGATTGCGGGAACTCTCTTTTCTCAATCGTGGATTAACACTCAGCATCGTTGATGAGCGTGAGAAAGAGGACGATGGTTCTTTTCGGTCGGAGGAATTTCATTCTGAAGGTGGCCTAGTGGAATTTGTGCAGTATCTAGATGAAGGTCGGACAAATCTGATTGATGAGCCCATATTTGTTAGTGGTAAAAGAGAGGATGTAGAAGTAGATGTTGCGATGCAATACAACACCTCCTACTCAGAGAATATACATTCATTTGTAAATAACATTACCACCAGAGAAGGCGGTACTCATGTTAATGGCTTCAAGCGCGCCATTACTCGAGAATTCAGTAAGTATGGAGAGGAGAATGGTCATTTCTCAAAGTTGAAATTTAAGGTTTCCGGTGAGGACTTTCGTGAAGGAATGACCGCAGTGGTCTCCGTTAAGGTTCCTGAACCTCAATTTAAAGGGCAAACCAAGGGAGAGCTGGGCAATTCGGAAGTTACGGCCATTGTATCGCAGATCGTCGGTGACATACTCAAGCACTACCTCGAAGAGAATCCGAAGAAGGCCAAGCAGATCATCGGCAAGGTTGTACTTGCAGCAACAGCCCGTGAAGCTGCCCGCAAGGCAAGAGAGCAAGTACAACGTAAGAACGTATTGGCCGGAGGTGGGTTACCCGGAAAATTGTCCGACTGCACCTCTAGAGATCCCATTGAATCAGAGATCTTTTTAGTAGAGGGTGATTCAGCCGGTGGCACAGCCAAACAGGGACGTGATCGACATTTCCAGGCCATTTTGCCATTGCGCGGAAAGATTTTGAATGTGGAGAAGGCCTTGGAGCACAAGATCTACGACAATGAGGAAATTAAAAACATGTTTACTGCCCTGGGTGTAAGCATTGAGGAAAAAGACGGAGAGCGCGTATTGAATATTGAGAAATTGCGCTATCACAAGATTGTCATCATGTGTGATGCAGATGTCGATGGTAGCCACATCGTGACCTTGATTCTGACTTTCTTCTTTAGGTATATGCGACCGCTTGTTGAAAAGGGACATATTTATATTGCAGCCCCTCCACTTTATCAGGTGAAGAAAGGGAAACAAAGTGTCTATTGTTGGAATGAGGAAGAGCGGACAGAAGCAGTGCAGGCCTATTCAAGCAATGGCAACGAAAGCTCTGTCAAGATTCAACGCTATAAAGGTCTGGGAGAAATGAATGCAGACCAACTTTGGGAGACAACCATGGATCCTGAAGAGCGAATGTTACGCAAGGTCACCATTGATGATGCACTGGAAGCCGATCGCGTATTTGCGATGTTGATGGGTGAGGAAGTGCCGCCACGTCGAGCCTTTATTGAAAATAATGCCAAGTATGCAAAGGTGGATGTGTAGTTAGCGTACCTGTCGTCCCTTCCAATAGTAAGTTGGTCGAATTAAGCTTACAACTCCCACGTATGTGACAAGTAGCGGATTCAAAATAAGGGCATAGAGCCAGTGTCGTGTGGTGATTTTGATATGAAATGACCGAGCACCATTATGCAGTAAATATAGATCTCCCTGGGACTTGAGTATGAAGTGTATTCCAAATAGATAGATCTGTGATACACCGAACCACGGAAGCAGCAGCAGATGCATGATTAGCAGCACAGAATTGACGAATACCAGGCCAGAAATAATCTTCGTGGAAGGATGTCCATAGAGTGGAGTCTTACTTGCCCAGCGGATGCGTTGATTTAGCAAAGATTTGATTGAGGAAACCGGTTTAGTATGTACCCATACTGGCTCCAAAGTGATGTAGCCAATCCTGGATGGATTACGACGATGAAAAGTATGCAGTAGAAATACATCATCCCCCGAAGCCTTCTTCTTATGCCCTGCATATCCATTTACAGCATGGAATACTTCTCGACGAAACGCCAGATTAGCCCCATTCGCACTCAATAGGAGGCCATTGGATAAGCCAGCCGCAGTGACAATTTGCAATCCTGCAATTTCGATCTGCTGGTACTTGCCCAAAAAACCATTGCCTGGAATTATTTTAATCGGACCTAATACCATGTCAAGACCCTGAGTTTCGGCGTTGGCAAGCAGTGTCTCTATCCAATTCGATGGTGCAACACAGTCGGCATCAAGAGTTGCGATCCATTCAGCCTTGCTCTGAGCGATGCCAAATTCCAAAGCTTCCTTCTTGAAAGTTTTATGTTCCTCTAGAAGACCTGCAAGTGGAAAAACGGTAACTCGATCATTCGCAATACTTTTCGCCAACTGTACGGTTTGATCTGTGGAGTGATTATCAATTAGGAGTACCTCCATGGAATGAGCGGGGTACGATTGTGCGAAGATTGATTTCAGACAATTTTCTATATGGAGTTCCTCGTTGCGGGCGGCTATGATGACACTCACGGTCGGTGCAACGGATGCTTTGGTTTCCTTAGCAGATGCAGCTTTAAGATCTCGCCACTTGTGGGTAAAAATCACCTGCAGAAATAGATAGGAGGCCCCTACCAATAAGGTGAAAGAGATGTAAACCATCAATTTTCAAATAGACCGCGGTAAGGGTCTTCATCTTTACGTGCTTCTTTCTCTATCTGTTTCAGTTCTAGCGGTTCCTCATCGATTATTTCGTATTCGGTATAGTTGCCGTAAGTCTCTTCCCCATACGCTTTCTCTAATTCCTTGGCTTTGCGATAAAGAAGTGCACGTCCGAATAATAAGAAGCACACTACTGGAAATCCTACGACAGTCAGGATGCTGGCAAGTATTCCCATTAAGGTGTTGTTCTGGAGGAGGTTCCAGAGCCACTTGCCATAGTTCAGGACGATCCGGTAGTTGATGATTAAAGTGAAGATGAGAAATATTGGAGCCAACCATGAGAGGATGGTGAAAATGCTGCGCGCAATCCAAAACAGGGCGAAAAATGCGAGTACCAAAAAAACAATACTGACAATTGTATTCTGAGTATTAAATCCGAATCCTCTTCTTTCTAACATCTATCTAGTGTTTTCTTTAATAACCGAGTTAGGTGGCAAACAGACCTGAAAAAGTGCTTCTTTTAGACAGTCGTTCACATATCATCGACCATCATCCGGAGTTTACCTCACCTACACGGAGTTTGCTTCTATAAATTGCATGTCATGTAGTCTTCTATAATGACCCTTTTCGATTTCTAAAAGTTCATTATGCGTTCCATATTCTATCAGCTTGCCTTTGCTTAAAACGGCAATCTGATCAGCATGCCGTATGGTGGATAACCTGTGTGCAATTATGATGGATGTGCGTTTATCAATGAGTTTCTCGATGGCATATTGTATGATCGATTCGGTCTCCGTATCTACTGAAGAGGTAGCTTCATCGAGAATCAATATGTCTGGATCAAAAACCATGGCTCTGATAAAGGAGACAATCTGGCGCTGACCCATGGACAAGTTAGACCCTCGCTCATTTACCCTGAAATCATAGCCATCGGGCATCGCTGAAATAAAATCATGAGCTCCAATTAGTTTGGCCGACTCGATTACCTTCTGCCGATGTATTTTATGGTCGCGAAGAGTGATGTTTTCAAGGAGCGAACCCGAGAAGAGGAACACATCTTGTAGCACGATCGAAATTCGATCGCGAAGAGCTGTTAAGCTAAAACTTCGAATATCCTTATCATCAATCGTGATGCTGCCTTTCTGTATCTCATAAAATCGATTGAGGATATTGATAATGGTAGATTTACCAGATCCAGTGCTGCCTACTAAAGCCAGTGTTTCACCAGGTTTAACATGAAGGTCAATATCTCTTAGTACAAAATTTAAACCATCATATGCAAAAGACACATGGTTTAGATCGAGCTTCCCCTCCAATCTCTCAGGTATGAAGCTTCCTTTATCTTCTATCTGTTCACTACTGTCTATTACTTTAAATACTCGATCAGCAGCGACCAAACCCATCTGAAGTGTGTTGAATCGATCGGCAATAAATCTCAATGGTCTAAATAGCATGTTGAGATATATGGGAAATGCAACCAAGGCTCCGAAGGAGATTTCCTCACTGATGACACCCCGAGCTCCCCACCAAACCATGAGACCCAATGCAAAGGCGGCAATAATATCTACCACGGGAAAAAAGACCGCATAGTAGAGGATAGAATCCAGGTTTGCTTGGGTGTATTCGCGATTTATCTTGCGAAACTTAACCATCTCGCGATCTTCGGCTGTAAAGATCTGTACTATGCGCATGCCGGAAATTCGTTCTTGTAAGAATGCATTCATCTTAGCAATCTGCGTACGGACAATCTGGTAGGCGGCCTTAACTTTTTCCTTGAAAACGTAGGTGGCGATCAACATGAGTGGCATGGTCGTCAGACAAATGATCGTCAACTGCCAGCTGGACATAAACATCACAACTATAATGGCCACAATCCCCAGAATATCAGCAACAATGGTAATCACCCCTTGAGAAAATATGGTATTTATAGATTCTATGTCATTGATCGTACGAGTGGTAATGGTACCAATGGGGGTCTGGTCAAAAAAGCGTAGTCGTAGCGAAATGAGGTGATTGAATATCCTACTACGCAAATCCCTGATGACAGATTGCCCTAGCCAATTGGTCGCATAAATGAATCCGTATTGCATGATGACCTGACAGACCAATAAGGCAAAGATCAACAAGGCCATACGCAGCAATCCATGCATATCAAAATTCATGATGTGCTCATCTACCATGACATTGACGAGGTAGGGTCTTAAGGAAGTCACCGGCGCCAGCAAAACAGCCAGCGTACCAGAAAGGATAAATACTGTTCGATATGGTTTAGTGAGCGCGAGTATCCTGCTCAATACCTGATAGTCAAAACTTTGGCCCTCTTTACTCATGTCCTAAAAACCCATTGTACTGCAGATTGTTTGATCGTGGTATCGCCATTGGGACTGTCCTTACGCGCTAAGATGCCATCAGTCCTTCATCGGCCATACTAAGGTAACCATGCTGGGCAACTATTAGGTGATCTAAGACATTAATCTCTAATAGCCTACCCGCTTCCTTTAGCTGAGTAGTTAGTGAGATATCTTGCCTGCTAGGTTTTAATTGGCCACTGGGATGGTTATGGGCAAGGATGATGGCTGAGGCGAGGTGCTGGATGGCTCCTTTAAAGACAATTTTTGGATCGACCACAGTGCCAGCGACTCCACCAGTACTTATGCGTACTCGGTCAGTAACCATATGCGATCTATTTAGATAAAGTACCCAGAACTCTTCATGGTTTTTGTCAGCTAGCCAGGGAGCTATCACCCCATAGGCAGAATTGCTATCGACAATTTTTACGCCTTTCTTTATATCCAATGCTTGCCTCCTTCTGCCCAGTTCTAATGCGGCAGATATTGAAACGGCTTTCGCCTCACCAATTCCCTTAAATGTCATCAGTTCTTTTAGCGTCATTCTTGCCAATCGGTCAAGGTTTCCCTCCACATGGTGAAGGATTCTCTTGCATAGATCCACGGCCGACTCCTCTCGGGAACCAGATCCTACCAATATGGCCAGTAGTTCCGAATCGCTCAAGCCCTCGGCCCCGTGTTCTTTTAATCTATGCCGAGGTTGATCACCTGTCGACCAAGTTTTAATGGATAGGAAGTTATTGTCGGGACGCCCCATTGTAGATGACTTATGTCAAGTCTAAAAATAGGAATATCTACTCGCGAAGCATTAAATTTGGAGTAGACATTAAATATCCATTATTATGACTGGTCAAATGAATTCGGTGTACATTGTTTCTGCAGTAAGAACTCCCTTGGGAAGTTTTGGCGGCGTATTTAATAACGTTGGAGCGGTCGAACTAGGATCCGCAGCAATTAAAGGAGCTTTGGAGCGCAGCGGTGTGCCGGCTGAAAGAGTGCAGGAAGTATTAATGGGAAATGTTGTCTCCGCAAACTTAGGACAAGCTCCGGCAAGACAAGCTGCCCTCGCCGCCGGTATTCCTGATAAAGCTCCTTGCAGCACCATCAATAAGGTTTGTTCTTCCGGTATGAAGAGTGCTATGATTGGGGCCCAAGGCATTATGTTGGGAATGAACGATATCGTTGTTGCAGGAGGCATGGAAAATATGAGTCGCATTCCATACTACGTGGCACAGGCCCGTTTTGGATACAAGTACGGCGATGGTTCACTTGTCGATGGTCTGGATCGCGATGGACTACAGGATCCATATGATCGTTGTGCGATGGGGACTTTCGCTGATCAAACAGCTACGCGCTACGAGATCTCTAGAGAAGATCAAGACGCCTATGCCATCCGGTCTTATAAACAGAGTATTGCTTCGGGTGAAAATGGAATATTCGCAAAAGAAATTGTACCGGTGGCTGTACCTCAGCGGCGAGGTGAGCCTGTCGAGGTGACCTCAGATGAAGAATATACCAAGGTCAAATTTGAAAAGATCCCAGCTCTGCGTCCCGCATTCACAAAAGATGGTACAGTAACAGCTGCTAATGCGTCAACCATTAATGATGGAGCTGCAGCGTTGGTGCTCGCTAGTGAAAAAGCAGTCAAAGAGCTTCAACTGACACCGATTGCACGGATTATAACCTTTGCAGATGCTGCTCATGAACCATCTTTTTTTACTACTGCTCCGACCCTTTCCACGAGTAAAGCCCTAGATATGGCAGGTCTTAGCAAGGACCAGATTGATTTTTTTGAGGTAAATGAGGCCTTTTCAGTTGTACCATTAGCCTTTGCTAAACTGTTAGAGATAGATCGTGAGCGTATGAATGTTCATGGTGGTGCGGTGAGCTTAGGGCATCCCCTAGGAGCCTCGGGTGCACGCATTGTAACTACCTTGACCAATGTTTTGGCCGAACATGATGGAAAAATTGGGGTGGCTGCCATTTGCAATGGGGGAGGAGGAGCTTCGACAATGATCATTGAAAGACTCTAGTGTTTGCAATAGCGGCATTTATAGATAAGTAGCCGTAATTAGCGATAATCTGCAGTAGTTGGTCTAATTGGTCTTGCTCATCTTCCTGTCAATTGATTGACCACTGCTTGATAGCGCTGTGCATTGACATTGTCTCCCATGGCACGATAGACATCTGCACCTAGTTGATAGCATTCCGGTGCATTTGGATTGGCAGAAATGCAATCTTCCATGTGTTCTAAGGCCAAT
The DNA here is from genome assembly GCA_013001595.1 of Saprospiraceae bacterium. Lineage (GTDB taxonomy): Bacteria > Bacteroidota > Bacteroidia > Chitinophagales > Saprospiraceae > JABDMH01. The sequence goes on from JABDMH010000110.1 coordinate 26,161, forward strand.
GCATGGCTACTGCGTTGCTGTTCGATTCTACCCATATAAAAATGGGCCATATGGTTCGTCGAGTGCAGTTCGCCCGCCTTGGTGAAGTACCTTTTGGCTTCAGTGGCATTTCCGCTCACATAATGGTAGTATCCCATGAAGTTGAGACCGTTCTGATTTTCCGGTGTTATCTGCAGCGCTTTTTCCAATGGGTGTTTAGCAAGCTGAGCCTGATTTTTATTTAAATAGGCCATACCTAAACCTACCCAGGCCAGTTCGCTATCTGGATGTGCCTGCACTTCTTTGGTAAAATATTGCAAAGCTGTGTCCCAGTCCTTACGCTTAACGGCGGCATCGCCGTAATACGCGTTGTGTTGGTCGTCATCCTGCTCGATGATGGCAATGGAAGTAGCATTTGCATGGATGGATTTGATGGTCTTGGATGTAGGCCAGTATCCACCTCGAATAAATGAGCCATCAACAAATCGGTTGATAAAGATTCCATAGTCCCAGGGCTTTTCATTGCGCTGACGCCAACGGACATAAGTCGTCTGTACGTGATCACCATATTTTTTTGTGTACACTTGAGCAGCATGTGAAAAATTGGTAGCGATCAGTACTGTGTCTTGCATATTCATTCCGATGATGCCTTCTTTTTCCATCCACTCCACTGCCTGTTTGATACTTGCGCCCCAGTAGTCAAGCTCAAAGTCTCCACTGGCACCTTTAAGACCACCTACGGTTGGATTAAAATAGACATAAGGCGTACTGCTATTTTTAACAAGGAAAATTGCGGAGTCTATTGTTGTTAAACCAAGAATCACCCAGGAGACATATTTAAGTGCTGGTTTGGTATTAAACTTTTGGAGAAAATAGAACCAGGATATCGTGATCAGTATCATGATGGGCGGATAGGTAAATAGAAAATGGCGCCAACCATCATAAAGCACTGATCCTTGCAGCAGCACATATACTATGGGGAAAGCAAAGGCGAAACCTGAGAATAAAATACCAACTGGGTTGTAGGTTCGAAGGATGCCTCGGGCGAAAACAGCGAGTAATATAAGTCCAACCAGGCTGAAGATGGGCCAGGTGATCATCATCCAGGTGATGATGTATCGAAATGGAATATCACTACTCCAGACCATTTCTCCTGCAAAAAGTACCTTGATGGCTGTTTGGAAATTCTCAAAAGCTGCAAACGCTTCGGGTACATGGGTGAGCGGATCAATGAGACCATATGGCCAGACAAGTAGACTGATCAAAAATCCAATACTGGATGGGACCAATAATGCAATCGCGTATTCCTTAACTCTCTGAATGTTTGAGAAGATCGCTGAAGGGCCATAGGTGTATATAAAATGAAGGCCTAAGAATAGTCCAGCATATGCAATCACAAGCACACCCCCCACTCGCACACCTACACTCATAGCGATGCCAATGGTGAGACCAATGAGTACCTTCTTGCTGGGTTTGGGCATTTCCTTCAAAAGATGAAAGAGGTAGTACAAACTCACCATGTAACCTGCCGCAAAGGGGATATCTTTTGGATTAAACAGACTATGCCCAAGGTAGCGCATGCTAAAGAAGGCCAGGGCCATCCCTAGTAGTGCGGCAGGGAACCCAGCTAAGTGGCCAATAAACAATGCCATGAAGTAGATGGAAATGGCACCAAAGAGGGCATTCCATACATGCCGTACCTGATAATAGGCGGGCTCGGTCTTTTCGAAGCCAAGGATCTGATTGGTAGCTCCAGTTCCCAATTCAAAAAGCGCACCGTAATATTTTATTTCGGGCCCACTTGTGAAACTCGAGGTATCATTGCCAAATGAAGTATAAAAAGAAGGCAAACTAGATGCATAATTGGCCTGAACATCATCATCTCCGTTCAGACCTACATTAATGGAAAGCAAGGCCATTACCACAAACATGCCTAAAGCCGTCCACGAAATGTAGGAATACTCTGGTTTACTCAGACCAACATCTCTGCTCCAGAATTTAGCAAGGTCTCTAGGGAATTTACTTGGTGTAGACTTTTTTACTCTGTTCGATTTCTTACGTTGTATTACCTTCTTTTTCTTAGCCACGATGGGATTTGCACTGGTCCAATCGCAAAGATAAAAGAATAATACAACATATATAATACGTTGTTTTACAGTAGATTAAAATTGATAACTGATAAGATTGCGATCAAATTTAATACTGCCTGTTAACCCAGCGCTTTCTTGAGATCTTGAATGAGATCATCAACATGTTCGATGCCTATACTTAATCTGATCAATGAATCGGTTAAGCCAATTGCCAATCGATCTTTTTTAGGAATGGAAGCGTGTGTCATACTGGCAGGATGTCCGATCAGCGATTCTACCCCACCCAGCGACTCGGCCAGGCTGAAGATTTCTGTACGGTTCAGCACCTTATTAGCAGCCCGTTTAGTATCCGTCTTGAGGTTGAACGATAGCATCGCTCCGTAGTGCGCCATTTGTCGCTTGGCGATCAGATGATTGGGAAAGTCTTTGAAACCGGGATAGAAGACTTTGTTTATGCGCTTGTGCTTTTTTAAGAAAGCGGCAATCTCCATAGCGTTGTCACAAGCTCGCTGCATCCTTAAGTGTAACGTCTTAATGCCCCGGAGCGTTAGAAAGCAGTCTTGTGGCCCTGGAATGGCACCAGAGGCATTTTGCAGGAAGTGCAATTGATCACCCATTTTTTTGTCTTTACAGACCACTGCTCCAAGTATAACATCCGAGTGACCGGCCAAATATTTTGTTGCTGAATGATGAACCATGTCGGCGCCTAGATCGATGGGTCTCTGCAGATACGGTGACGCAAAAGTATTGTCTATGCAAGTCAATATATTATGTTTTTGAGCTAGGTTGCAGATATACTTAAGGTCCAAGATTGAAAGCAAAGGATTGGTCGGTGTCTCGACCCAGATCAATTTCGTTTGCTCGTTAATGGTGTTGCGAAGAAGAGCTTTATCGTTTAGATCTATGAAATGTGGTTTGATCCCATAATGACTAAAAACTTCGACCATGAGTCTGTAAGAGCCTCCATAAAGCTCGAAGGTGGAAATGATCTCATCTCCAGGCTTCAGAAGTTTGAGCACAGCGTCCATTGCAGCGAGACCGGAGCTAAAACATACGGCATCCTCTCCATTCTCCAATGCAGCAAGATTTTTCTCTAGTGCAGACCTTGTTGGGTTCTGGGTACGTGCATATTCGTAGCCTTTATGTTTGCCTGGCGCATCTTGCACATAGGTCGATGTCTGATAGATAGGTGTCATGATCGCTCCCGTTGATGGATCGGGTTCGATACCTGCATGGATTACCTTTGTTTCAAATTTCATGATGGTGCGGGAGAAGTGTTTATTTTTATCATAAACGACAAGAGGCAATCAAATGATTGCCTCTTGTTTAAAAATATCTCATCAAAAACAAATGCTAGTTTACAGCCTCTGTCAATTTTGATCCTGCCTTAAATTTGGCAACGGTTTTAGCTTTTATCTGGATGGTCTGGCCAGTAGCTGGGTTTCGCCCTGATCTGGCAGCTCTCCTGGAGGTAGAGAAGGTACCGAAACCAGGAAGCGTCACTTTATCTCCCTTTTTCAGTGCACCGGTAACAGTATCAAGAACGGCATCTACAGCTTTTGACGCATCAGCTTTGGTCAAGCCTGCATGATCAGCCACACTGTCAATTAAATCTCCTTTGTTCATTATCAGATGTTTTAAATTAAATAAATTTTTAATACGGGGGTAAAGTTAGGTGCTCACAGCAAGCAAAACAAGTTTTTAATCAGAAAAAAGGCCCTGTTGGCCATATATACGGACGTCTGATTGCGTAAGATACTGTTAATAATTGAAATTATCTCATTCTTTAGCCCAGATTGCTACATCTTTTACCTGATTTCATTCGATTTTTATATTTTGATAGGTGTTTTATATTGTGGAAATACTATCTTTGCCGCCGCAATTAATGAAAGTGGACATTCATGGCACAACATAAGTCTTCCAAGAAAAGAATCAGACAAGACGCAAAGAAGCGTCTCAGAAATAGATATTATAAAAAGTCTACAAGGACAGCAATCCGTAAGCTTCGTACGCTTAGTGAGAAGGCGGAAGCAGAGACTTACCTACCTAAAGTGATCAGCATGATCGACAGATTGGCAAAGAGAAATAGCCTGCATAAAAATAAAGCAGCCAATTTGAAGAGCAAATTGACCAAGTACGTCGCATCGATGTGATCGGCAGAACTCAATCTTAATAGAGCGATCTGGAATGTTTTCAGGTCGCTTTTTTTTCTTTGACTGTTCCCATCCACTCTTTTCTCCTATATTCGGATCGGTAGCTACCTTTTACCTATGGGTGGCGTGGTCGTGATGAAATGTGCCCGAATAAGAGTTTTATAAATGACATATAGACAATATCAAAGAGCAGGTTATGGTAGACCCATTCGTCGGAGGAGATCGATAGGAGGAGGGTTGCTCATTGCACTGATCATGGCTGGTTTTGTTGTATGCAAATATTACAGCAACTCATCGATCAATCCAATCACTAATGAGAAGCAGCACATCAATATGTCGGTGGAGCAGGAGATTGCCATAGGCCTGCAGAGCGCCCCGACAATGGCTCAAAGACATGGTGGTCTTCATCCCGATCGACAGGCATAGACCTTGGTTAAGGAGGTGGGTAATAAACTGGTAAGACAGACTGTGGCTAGTCAAACCCCTTATCGCTATGATTTTCACTTGTTGCGAGATCAGCGGACTGTGAATGCTTTTGCCCTCCTAGGGGGACAGATCTTTATCACGGCAGCACTTTATAATCGGTTACAATCGGAGGACGAATTAGCAGGAGTACTCGGCCATGAGATCGGACATAATTCTCAAAGAGGCCAGTGGTGGACAAGGTAGACCAGAATTTGCCAGCACTCATCCGGATCCGGAAAATAGGATGGCAAAGATCCAGGAAGCCATAACAAAGTATGAAGCTGTCATCCATTAGTTTTAATCGCACTATGCATTGTTGACTCATCTAAAAACTTTTCAGGGCGCAAATGTTGTTATACCTTCGTACGATCTAAAACACATGAAACAGATATGAGAAGCCAATCGAAAAAAAGTCGTTTTTTTGATTCATCAAACCCCTATTTAAAGGAAGAGAAGTTCGAATCAGTCTCTAGGACTCAATCTCTAGATGTTTCGGAGAAAATGACCGTAACTGGGGCGGTCAACAAGACTTTCCTCCTTGGTACGATTCTTTTAGCTGCCGCTGGAGTGTCTTATACTTTTCCCAGTTCTTTGTTGACCTGGGGAGGAGCTATTGCCGGACTAATTATTGTAATCATCGCTTCCAGGAAAGTGGAACAATCCTCGACCTGGGGGCCATTATATGCCGTTTGTGAAGGATTCTTTGTTGGGGGAATTACTGCCATGTATGCCAGCTATTTTGATGGAATCGTATTGCAGGCTGTGACCCTTACTTTCGCCGTGTTTTTTGCCATGCTTGCCCTGTATAAGTCAGGATTGGTGAAAGTCACTAAGTCTTTTAGGTCAGGTATCATGATGGCTACGGTTGGCATTTTCGGACTATATATGGTATCCTTCGTGTTGAGCTTCTTTGGCATAAACATGCCATTCCTGCATGAAGCAACGCCGCTGACACTCATCATAAGTTTAGCCATCCTTGCCATTGCTGCACTCAATTTACTTTTGGACTTTGATACATTCGAAAAAGGAGAGGAGCTTGGGGCACCCATCCATATGGAATGGTTTGCTGCCATGGGTCTAATTATAACCTTGGTTTGGATATATGTCGAAATCTTGCGCATTCTTGCCATATTCTCGGGTAGAGAGTAAGCTATAATACTGCCAACTGATAAGCCCATGATACAAGAAGGTACCGGTGCCGTAACAAGTGAGAGTCAGGGGGCAATTGGGTTTATTACCTTTTCACATCCAGCACATAATTCTCTGCCATCTAAACTATTGCGGTTGCTCGCGGAGCGAATACTTGAGTTAGGCAGAAACCCTTTGCTAAAAGTTATAGTGCTAAAAAGTGGCGGTGACCGTACTTTTTGTGCTGGGGCCAATTTTCGCGAAATGGCTGCCATACAAGATCTGGAAGAAAGTACGCAGTTTTTCAAGGGATTTGCCAACGTGATCAATGCCATACGCACCTGCGGGAAAATCGTGATCGGTCGATTGCAAGGGAAGGCAGTAGGTGGTGGTGTAGGTTTGGCTGCAGCGGTAGACTATTGCATGGCTACTAAGTGGTCTTCCATCAGACTCAGTGAGATTTCATTGGGTATTGGTCCTTTTGTCATTGAGCCTGCTTTGCGACGTAAGATCGGAGTCTCCGGATTTAGCCAGTTGGCACTAAATCCAACTGAGTGGCAGACTGCGAAATGGGCCAAACAACAAGGACTTTTTCAGGAAATGTTTGATACTACAGATCTTCTGGATAACTATATGGCTAGGTATCTAGATAAGCTACAATCGTATGATTTGAATGCCTTGGGAGCGATGAAGGCCGTACTTTGGGAAGGTACAGAGCACTGGGAACACACCTTGGTGAAACGTTCCAAACAGAGTGGTTCGCTGCTATTAAGTGCCTATTGTCAAGAGCGGTTGAGTAAGCTGCTTCAAAAGGAAAAATTCACCTAAGTCACATCTGAATATTATACAGCAAAGCTTTCTCCGCAACCACAGGTTCTACTGGCATTCGGATTCTGAAAGTAAAACCCCTTTCCTTCCAAACCACCAGAAAATTCGAGGGTTGAGTTGAATAAATAGAGCATACTTTTCAAGTCGGTAACAATTTTCAGGCCCTTATCTTCAAAGACTTGATCATTTTCTTCCAGCTCTGTCTTAAAGTCCATCTTGTAAGATAGACCGCTACAACCTCCGCTGACCACGGAGACCTTGATGAAGTGCTGATCGCTAATGCTGTCTCCCGCTTTGAGCGCTTCGATCTTTTCCTTGGCAGAATCTGCAATAAAAATCATACTACTTTGGCTTTGTAAAATTCGTTAACAATTTGTTCGTACTTTTAGTTTACTACCGACTTAGATCTACTCCATCTTTGTACATTTCCCAAATAGGACTTTCTGCCCTCAATTGCAAAACTCCTTGCTGTATGGCGTTTGCTACCTGATCCACTTCCCTTCTTTCATTGAAGCGACCGAAACTAATACGCAGAGTGCTATTTGCCTCTGTTTCGGTCATCCCCATTGCCGTTAACACATGAGATGGATCGAGCGATGCAGTGGTGCATGCAGATCCTGAGGACACCGCAATCTCCTGATTGAATGACATCATGAGATGCTCCCCCTCAACATGTTTGAAGGAAAGACTAGACACGTGTGGTAGACGATGGATTTCCGATCCATTTATAAGGACTTCTTCTACTTCATTGAGCACGAGATGCTCCAGTCGTGTTCTATAGCTTTGTAGACGCGAGGCTTCTTCCGACATCTGTTCTCGGGCCAATGTTGCTGCTTTTCCAAAGCCCACAATGCCAGGAACATTTAAGGTGCCTGACCGCATACCCTGTTCATGACCACCTCCATGAATTTGAGACCTGACCTTTACCCTTGGTTTATGGTTACAGATATACAGGGCACCAATTCCCTTAGGACCATACATCTTGTGCGCACTAAAAGACATTAAATGCACCCCCATTTTTTTCGGGTCCACAGGTATCTTGCCTACAGCCTGGGTGGCATCGCTCATCAATAGCACACCATGTTCGGAACAGACCAATCCCAATTCCTCCATGGGTTGGATGACGCCCGTTTCGTTATTAGCCCACATGATGCTGACTAAGATGGTGTCATCTCTGATGGTATCCGCAACTTGATCGAGATCTACAAGCCCTTGGCGATTAACGGGTAGGACTGTAATCTCTGCACCTCGAAGTCGCAATGCATCACAAACGTCTAGTACGGCTTTATGTTCTGATGCCACCGTAATGATGTGATTGCCTTTACGAGCATATAGTTCAAAAACACCTTTGATGGCCAAATTATTGGATTCGGTAGCACCACTAGTGAAGATTAGCTCTGATGGATCTACATGGATCAGCTCGGCAATCTGAGTGCGGGCTTGATCGACCGCTTCCTCTGCTTCCCAGCCAAATGCATGATGTCTGCTCGAAGCATTGCCAAATTTATTTGAGAAATACGGCAGCATAGCTTCAACGACCTTAGGATCTGTCGGCGTTGTAGCATTATTGTCCAGGTAAATCATCGATCATCATGCTTCTTCTTCGATACAAAGATAGGTTTTGTATTTACTATTTTGCTTCTTTGGAGAACCTCCAACATGGTACGCGACTTTTTATAAATGGAAGCTGTCTTATATAAATCGTAAACATTTTATACATGAGGAAATGATTTCTAAACATACCAAGATGACCTGGATAAAGGCCATTGAAAAGGACATGGATTCCGAAGGGAGCTACGATCAATTGTTGATAAAGATCAATGATGGCATCAGCTATGAACCTGCCTATCATCCAGATGATCGTGTTCTCAAGTATGGCCCCATTCCTTGGAAATCAGATAATGCGTGGCAGGCCATCGCCAGTTTAGATCATATCCCAACTTCCAATCAGATCGATCATATACTGCAGATGGATCTTCCGGCTATTTCCATTGCGGAGGCGGACCAAATCCCCGAACTGCCTCAAGATGATGAGACCTGGAAATCAGATCTCCAATTGCACCTTGGATTTAGTAGTATTGATCACGCAATGCTGGTCCAGGACCATGCCAACATCTCTAGTTTATGTGTGCCTGGACTTGAGCACATGCAACGTTCTTCCATCCTTCAATGGAATGCGGCAAGAAAAAATTCCGCATCCGTTGTAGTCATAACTGTAAAAATACAGCCGACTTTCGCACAGGACTTGCTGCTGATATTGCAGGGCCTCATCAAATGGTTGGATGCCGCCGAACGATCGCAGCTCGCCCCGGGAATTACGATCAAAATCTACATGTCTGAGGCTTTCTTAGCCAATATTGCTAAGATCCGAGCATTGAAGTTGCTGATCATGCATGTCTGGAATTTATATGATCTCACTAGTGTTGGGTTGCCAAATTTGATTGCAGTTGCTCATGAGTCGAAGGGCCTCAATGCAGATCGGGGATTAATTTCACTCATGGTTCAATCATCTTCAGCAGTGATCGCTGGTATCGATGGCCTAATCATCATCCCACCTCCAAGTACAAACCGCAATACAACATGGGCACGAAGGGTCATGTCTATCCATCACTTGCTTAAGATGGAGGGGAACCTAGACCATGTGGTCGATCCTTTGGCGGGAAGCTATTTCATCGAACATTTTACGGGGTCAATTGTGCAGTATGTGTGGAGCCAATTCAGACAATGGACTCTACGTTAGAAAAAAGTCAGGGGCGTTGTCATTTGAGCATCAAGTAATCAATGTGAGAACTTGTATGACCACCCCTGACCATTTCAATAAGGAAATCTAAATCTAATCGATCTTTCTAGGCTGTAGGATTCATAAAATGATTCTTAATCAATGTTTAACGGTCTGCAACTTGCCTTGAGAAAAGTGTTAAGAAAATTAATTCTGAAGTATTTGATAATAAGCTCCTTATAAATAATTTAATTTGTTAATATATTTGTGTTAATTTCCTTAACCCAATGAATTCGGAAGAAATTGAAGAGCTGTACAGCAGAATAAATCGAGGTGACCGCTTTGCCTTGAGTAAGGCCATCACATTGGTTGAAAGCCGAAATGCCGCCGACCAGTTGGCTGCACTAGAGCTGATATCTCTTACACGAAACGAAAAACGTAGATCTCATACATTGGCCATCAGTGGCGCTCCTGGTGTGGGTAAAAGTTCTTTTATCGAAGAGCTGGGACTGGCTTTCATCAATCAGAAGCAGGAAGTCAAAGTGGCTGTTTTGGCAGTCGATCCATCGAGCGTTGAATCTCATGGCAGCATATTGGGTGATAAGACACGCATGCCCCAACTTAGTAAGTCACGCAACGCCTATGTTAGACCTTCTCCCAATGCAGGTGTGATGGGAGGGGTAGGCTTGGCTACCTATGAAATTAGTGAGCTCTGCCGGGTCGCAGGTTATAACCTAATATTGATCGAAACAGTAGGCGCTGGTCAATCGGATATCGAGGCCAAGTATTTCGCCGATTTCTTGATTGTACTTCTGCAGCCTGGAGCTGGTGACGATTTGCAGGGCATTAAACGGGGGCTTATTGAATTAGCAGACTTGCTTATTGTTACCAAACATGACGGAGCTCTCAAGGAAGCTGCCGAACGCACTCAACAAGCATACCAAGCATCAGACGCTAATGGCTCAGCACGAAAGACGGTGCTTTGTTCTGCTGAAGATAAAACTGGGTTTGAAGATGTGCTAGTCGAGATAAAGCGGTTGCTGGAATCTACTGGACAAAGATCTTCGCAAGTGGATAGAGAACAGTATCGATTTATGGCACGACTAAAATCGCTGGCACAAGTTTCATTCATAGATCAACACAAACTATTGATTGATTCATTGAGAAATGAGATTGGAATGGGAAAATTGGATTATCTCCAGGCACTACAAAGGGTCGTAAATGAACTGAAAATACTTCAATAGATATGTCTTCGCTTCATCTTAAATTACGACCTAATTTATGCTGGATTTTAGTATGCATACTGGGTGTTATTCGCATTTATGCCCAGGCACCAATGAGTAGTTCTTCAGCACTGCATCTGAGAAAACCGGTTGATTACCCTTTGAGATTGTCTGGAACATTTGGTGAATTGCGATCGGGACATTTCCATACGGGTATTGATATTAAATCGGCTAATGGTCGATCCGGTGATTCGATTCTGGCCGTTGCGGATGGAATAGTATCCAGGATTAAAGTTGGAGCTGGAGGTTATGGCAATGCACTATACATCGATCATCCCGGAGGCCTTACCTCTGTTTATGCTCATCTTTTAGCATTCACTCCAACAATAGACTCATTGGTTGAGCGGTATCAATATGAGCGAGAAAACTTCGAAATTGATATTAGCAAAGGATTGCCAGAGTTGAGGGTCAAGCAAGGACAACGTATTGCAACTTTGGGTTCGACTGGGCATTCAATGGGACCACATCTTCATTTCGAACTCCGAAACACTGGATCAGAGACACCGATTAATCCACTCTTACACTATGAATTGCGCGATAAAATAGCACCCTACATTAATCAAGTTGTAATCTATCACCTGGATCACAATCATCAATCTTATCGTAGGACCGATCTCAGCAGGAAATCTTCATGGATGCTCGATGATACCATTGTCATAGATGCATGGAGAATGGGAGTAGGAGTAAATGCCATTGATCCGCATAACAACAATACCAATAAAAATGGCTTATACGAAGTTGTCTTACAGGTAGATGGTGATACTATTTACCACTCCAGGCTGGACTCAATAGCTTGGGATGACGGTGACTACTATCCTGTATTTGTTGATCACGCGGAGGCCATCAAAACACGCCGGAAGATTCAAAAGTGTTTTGATGTGAATGAAGGTCTTCGTGTAGTTCAAGGTCATTCGGGGGCAAGAGGGGTCATTCCACTCTACCGGCATCAAGCTCAGTTCATTTCCTTGACCGTCGCTGATTTTTATGGCAACAGATCGGAGGCGACCTTTTGGGCACGAAGGGCTGATGCAATTACTCCTGCCGACTACGAACCGTATCATTACTCGATAGAGCCAGATAAGCCATATCGCATAGATACTGGGGGACTTATGGTATATTTCCCGGCAGAATCATTGTATGAGAAGCTGAGGTGCCGGATCGTCATAACACCTGATGAGATGCCATCTATGGGGTACAGTAGCATGTTTCACTTACATGACCCTAGTGTTCCATTGAAGCAAGCCTTGCATATATCATTAAGGACTCGAAATATAGCACCTGGCAAGAGGGATCAAGCAGTTATTGTCGTAGATGCAAACACTAAAAAGCGATCGGCTATTAAGTCCCGTTGGCAGGGCCACTTCTTGTCAGGACAACTACAAGAATTTGGTGTACTTAGTGTCGAGGTAGATACGGTGCCTCCCATTATTTTTCTCCTTAGAAGAAGTAATCATGTTGGCAAGGTACATCTGAGATTTCGCATAGAGGATGACTTGACCCGATCAGGAGAACTTGAATTTAGGGGTGAGCTAGATGGTCAATGGATTCTAGGACATCATGAGCTCAAATCTAGCAGCATATCCTATGAAATAGATAAATCTGATTGGGATATTGGTGAACATCTTTTCAGATTGGCCGTTACGGACATAGCGAACAATACAAAAGACTATGTTATTAGATTTCTTAATTGACACATTTATGGCCGAAATACATCAAACACATTTAGCTGTTGGTGATGATGCACCAGATTTTTCTTGCCCAGATCAAGAGGGCAATATGGTTTCTCTTTCTGATTTCAGGGGAGAGAAGCTGGTCCTATTTTTTTATCCCCGAGATAATACGCCGGGCTGCACTGCAGAAGCCTGCAGTCTTCGCGATCACTATGGTGAACTAAAGGAAGCGGGTTATGCACTATTGGGTGTTAGCGCTGACTCCCAGCGGAAACATCAAAATTTTATCAAAAAATTTGATCTTCCCTTCCCACTCTTAGCTGATATAGACAAAGAGGTAATCAATGCTTATGGTGTCTGGGGACCAAAGAAATTTATGGGTAAATCTTTCGAAGGGATCTTACGCACCACTTTCATCATTGACGGTGATGGTAAGATATTGAGGATCTTAAAGAAAGTTAAAACTAAAGACCACGCTTCCCAGATATTGTCGGAAGATGATGGATAAGTCGTTAAGTAGTATTAAGAACTACACGTTGGAGTTGTGTATAGTTTTGATATTGTTCAGTTCCTGTCGAGTAAGACCAGCGCATCACATTTCTCCTCACTCATCTATTCCTGACTATAGTCAGGCAAGCTATTGGGCAGCATTACCTACTGAGAAGGATTTGGCAGACGAGGTGCCCAGTGATGCTTTTCAGGATCAGCAGTCGGAGAGTGAGGTGGATGTATTCTTTCTACATCCCACCACTTATACAGGAGATAAAGGTCAAAACTTTTGGAACTCACCCATCGATGACAAGGGCGTCCAGAATAAAACTGATGCTACTGCAATCCTTCATCAAGCGAGTATCTTCAATGCTGCTGGTAGAGTCTTTGCACCGAGATATCGACAAGCGCACTTAAGATCCTATTTTGACAAGAAGCATCCTAAGTCCGTTGAGGCTGCTTTTGAATTGGCATATGCAGATGTAAAGCGTGCCTTCACCTACTACCTGCAGCATTACAATGGGGACAGACCCCTCATTATCGCCGCCCATAGTCAAGGCACTGGTCATGCGGCAAGATTGTTAAAGGAGTTTTTTGATGGCACAGAATTGTATGAGCAGTTGGTTGTCGCCTACTTAGTCGGCCTCCCCATTCCCCGGGGATACTTTAACAACATTGCTCTATGTAGCGAGCCGACCCAGACGCATTGCTTCTGCTCATGGCGTACTTTCAAGCGAGGGTATATGCCAAGGAGATTCCCTAAAGGCGATTCCATAGCCGTAGTAAATCCGCTGAGCTGGCAGGTAGATACTACCTATGTTCCAAAGAGTATGAATAAGGGTGGTGTCCTTAGGGACTTTCATGCGGGCACCCAGGTAGCATTGACAGATGCACAAATTGTCAATGGTGTGTTATGGGCTAGTAAGCCGAAGTTTCCTGGAAGTATCCTACTGACCATTAAGAACTACCACGTTGGTGACTACAACCTCTATTGGGTAAATGTAAGGGAGAACGCTTCACAACGCGCTGATGCCTATTTGTCGACCCTGTCTGGTGAATGACCATGATTCACCCAGTTCATGACATCGCTCAGTCTACATGACCGCCCTGACTCCAGGGATTCGTAAACCCGAAGCAAAGCGAAGGGATTGGTAAGCCCCTTCACGGATGGAAATTTGGAGATATTTCGCCAGAGCTTGCCAATCCCTACGGGGCTTGGGAATCTCTTAGCATATAACCTGCCTTCGATTTCGCTAAGCTGCACTCAGGCTGACTGGAGAGGAGTATTGCGAGTAAAGGATTGGTAAATTGAATCTCTTAGTATATAACCTGCCTTCGATTTCCCTATGCCGCCTATCTATGACAGATTTCATAAGTTGCAGTAGTTCAGGTATCCAACAACAGAAGACAATTTTCAAAGCAATCAAAGTCAAGCTGAGTGGAGTGCAACGCAATCGAAGCCCATTTGTACGCCCAACCCTTGGATTTCTCGATGTTTCACTAGCTTGCTAATCCCCATGGGGCTCGGGAATCTCTTAGCATATAACCTGCCTTGGATTTCGCTAAGCTGCACTCAGGCTGACCGCATAGGGGTTTTACGAGGAAATGATTGGTAAAGTGAATCTCTTAGCATTTAACCTGCCTTCGATTTCGCTGTGCTGCACTCAGGCTGACCGCCGAGGGTATTATAAGTAAATGATTGGTAAATTGACGGGATAGAATCTGGGGGATTCTTAAGCCCGAAGCTAAGCCAAGGGATTGGTAAGCCCCTGCAAGATCACCGAATTTATATATGCTAGCCTGCCCATTCCTGTGTGCTGGGGATTATCTCACCCTGCCGTAGGTCATAATTTTGGTCTTTGTAAAGAAATAGGATGCTTACTATCAGAATTTAGGAGTGGCGTAGAAAACGGGAATAAACGCCATGGCAATTTTAGTCGGTATGGAGATTTCAGTATCAAGGTCGTCCTCTATGACCCAATCTCTTAATTCACCTTCCCAAGCTGTAAAAATCTGCATGGTGCCATGGCGATCGCCTGTAGTGGACCACTCTTCCAAAATGTTGGACCAGTTGCTTTTTACATCGATCCGGACATCGCCATTTTTAATCTCCCACTGCCGCCAGTCATCTTTCCATACTGTACGTATAGTGATGATTTGATTGTCAGATCTCAATTCCCATAAGTTGGCGTCATTATTCCATTTGGTCTTGATTTGACCACTCAATTCACCAATGCGAAAATCCCATTCTGTCCAGTCTCCTCTCATTTGCCATCGCATGGTGATTTCACCCTCAAATTCTTCATTTTCACCATAGATAATCCATTCGCTAAAGGAGTCATCCCATTTGGTAGAAAGGCCTGCCAGTCGTTGCGCAGAGATCTTTACAGCTAAAGCGCCGAAAACAATGATTAAGAGCGTGATTCTATACTTGGGGAATAGCATATGTCAACTGTACAATAGCATTCGTCAAGCAATAGTTCGATCTAGAAAGGCTGAATCACATACAAAGGACCAATGCGAATCCTTTATCTACCCCACAAAATCCATCTTACCGCAAGGCAAACCATACAGAGGAAGGACTAAACAATGGCAGAGATTCCTGCTAGAAGGGGAGATCGTCATCGTCTGCAGCGTTATCAAATACCGGTTCGGTTGAGGCATCTGGAAATTCGTCACCTGCTGCAGGAGGTGGAACAATGACCACGTCTTCTACGGCTTTTTCGATCTTCCATGCATTGAGATTGGTAAAGTACTTATCATTCCACTCTCTTCCCCTCAAGTCAAAGTGTACTTTCAGCCGATCACCTTCATTGAAATTATCTACCAATCCGCAGCGATCCTGAGTCAGTTGGAACTTGATATACTGCATGTAATTGTTAGAATTCACTTCAATGACAAATTCACGGGCCTGAAAAGTGGCGGTCTTATTTTCAGTGTCAAAGATGCGGTGGAGCTTCCCTTCGATTTCAAACGACATATGACATCTTATGTTAGTGTGAAAAACTCAAATGTAAGAAATGTCATATTAGTTTTTACACAATATTAGAGATTTATCCGAGTCTGTGCACATCAGAAGGGGTATGACAAAAAACTGCATGGCGACCCCGCATCGCAATCGGAGATCTGATAATATCGGGATTGAACCGCAGAATCTTCACCCAGCTTTCGTCGTCAAATTCTCGACCCCTGATATGTAGCTGATAATACGGATGGCTTTTATCTAGTAGATCTTTGGGATGACAGTCCAGCGCATTGAGGATTCCTTTCCAATCAGTTTCTGTGGAGGGGGTTTGACCATAAGCATAAGACCTAACATGTCGACTTAAACCTCGTGCCATGGCTATCGTCTGGCGATCATTTCTTCTGTCAGGATGATAATAAATAAGTATTTCTCTTGTATTTTTCTTCATCACGGAATATTTGTTTGAATATACACAAATTGGAGAGTGTATGCAACGCATGGTTCAGAATTGATGGCTATGTTCCAAATTCGTCTTTTTTTCGAGCAGATTGCTCTTGGGAGGAACCGATTGAGTCATATCAAAGGCCCCAGCCCCCTAATGACTAATAGCACCTCAATAAGCCTTTGCAAACAGAACCCTTCTGCTGGAAGGAGCTCCCGTGAGGATGCATGAGCCATTCTCCAATGGTTGATCATTCGGGATGCAACGAATGGTGGCCTTAGTCAGCTCTTTGATGCGCTTTTCTGTTTCCGATGTACCATCCCAATGTGCACTGATAAAGCCACCCTCTTCTTCCAAGGTCTCTTGAAAGGTATCCCAATCGTCCACTTGTCGCCAATGGTCTTTGCGGAACTGCAATGAGCGCGCGTAAAGGTTATCCTGAATTTCTGAGAGTAATGCTGGAATGTATTGGTGAATCTGATCAAGTGGAATTTGTGTTTTCTCTTTAGTGTCTCTTCGGGCTACTTCTACCACACTTTTTTCCAAATCGCGCATGCCTATTCCAATACGTACGGGGATTCCCATCATCTCATACTCTGCAAATTTGAAACCAGGTCTCTTTTTCGGATCGTCATCTATTTTGACAGAAACACCCAATTGACCTAATTGACGCTTGATATCTTCCGCTACTTCGGCAATGGTCTCATTGGGCTTTGGAATGGGTACGATCACCACTTGCGTTGGGGCGAGCTTAGGAGGAAGCACCAAGCCGTCGTCGTCCGAGTGTGTCATAATTAAACCACCGATAAGTCGAGTAGAGACGCCCCAGGATGTGGCCCAAACGTAGCTCTCTTTGTTATCCTGATTCAGGAATTTGACATCAAAAGCCTTGGCAAAATTTTGACCGAGGAAATGTGAGGTGCCAGCTTGTAAAGCTTTTCCATCTTGCATCAAGGCTTCTATGGTCATCGTATCAACCGCTCCTGCGAACCTTTCAGTTTCGGTTTTTGATCCCTGAACGACCGGCATGGCCATATAATCTTGAGCGAAAGAGGCATAGACCTCCTGCATTTGTTTGGCCTCTGCGATTGCCTCTTCTTTGGTGGCATGGGCAGTATGTCCCTCCTGCCACAGAAATTCAGCGGTGCGAAGGAAGAATCGTGTACGCATTTCCCAGCGTACCACATTTGCCCATTGATTGACGAGCAGTGGCAGATCGCGATAGGAACTGATCCAATCGCGATAGGTATTCCAGATTATGGTTTCAGAAGTAGGGCGCACAATCAGTTCTTCCTCCAGCTTTGCATCAGGATCGACCACGATACCTTCTCCGTCAGCCCCCTTCTTCAAGCGATAGTGTGTCACCACAGCGCACTCTTTGGCAAAACCTTCCACATGGTCAGCCTCCCTACTCAAAAAACTCTTGGGGATAAATAAGGGGAAGTAAGCATTGACATGCCCCGTATCCTTAAACATGGCATCCAATTGGGCTTGCATCTTTTCCCAGATGGCAAAACCATAAGGTTTGATGACCATACACCCTCGGACTGCCGAATGTTCTGCTAGTCCTGCTTTCTTTACAATATCGTTGTACCACTGTGAATAATCGTCAGCCCTAGCGGTTATCTCCTTGGCCATAAGTATCTAAAAATGAGAAATTTAAGAAGTTGTGAAGGTGTCTATTAAGGATTTGTTAATATGAAACTAATTGACCTCGATTCTTGTCTTAATAGTGATGTTTGGATATAGTTCAATAACAATTAACAAGTTACTTTTAAACTTTAAAACATCATTAACAGGAAATAAGGGCCAAAAGTAATAAATTTAGATTTTGAAGAGCATCACGGTAATCATAAGCTAAAACATTACACAATGAAAAGGTACGCAGTAAAAATCAGCTCAATGTTCCTCCTGGCATGGATGGCATCATTTGTAGCTACGGCACAATTTGATGATATATACTTTGATCCAGAGGCGGATGAGCTCTATGTAGATACGTACGAGGACAAAGGTGGAGACACCTACGTGACCGAAGATTACTACTACGACGATGATGAATATGATTACTACGATGATCAGGATTACTACTATTCATCAAGGATTAGGAGATTTAATCGCCCATCACGATCTTTTGGTTTCTATGATCCATTCTTCTACGATCCCTTTTTTATCGATCCGTTCTTCGCTCGACCTGGTCTTTCTCTGAATTTCGGGTTTGGCAACGGATTCAACCGTTGGAATCGCTGGAACAGATATGCATATGGGTACGATCCCTTCTCTTATAATCCATTCTTTGGAGGTTCAAGATTTAATTCGCTCGCGTGCTATTTCGGATCTCCTATAGGTGGATTTGGCTACAACAGCTTCTACGGTGGCGGATTTGGGTATGGAAGAAACATATACAACGTCAATAACTTTTACGGTGGCAGCGGATATTATGAATCATTCCAGCCTGTATATGGCAGCAACAGCAGGGGCACATATTATGGTGCAAGAAGATCTGGTGCCGTTTCAGCCGCACCAGGGCAAACCATTAGAGCTCCTCGAGTAAATAATACCCGTGCGATCAGTAGCTCGTCTGGTGATGCCATTCGAAAGTCAGGAACAAGCAGGTCAAATGTATCGAGATCGGTCGATGGCATTAATAGAACTAGGACAGTGAATGAAAGTGCTCGTACCTATCGCACTCCACGCACCGTTACAAAAAGATACGAGGGAACTGTGCGCAAACCTAGTAGCAGTTCAAATCGAAGATATGCGCCTACATCTTCAAGCTCTAGGACGATAGATCGAAACAATCAGGCAAGGGTAAATCGATCTGCTACACGTAGTACGCCGCGCAGCACTTATAAACCAAGTACTTCCGCTAGGAAATCTTACACGCCCAATAGGTCTAGTACACCACGAAGGAGCTATACACCAAGTAGGTCAAGTACGCAAAATCGAAGCTATACACCAAGAAGGTCTAGCAACTCGAATCGGAGCTATACACCGAGTAGGTCTAGTTCTCCAAGTAGAAGTTACTCACCAAGTAGCTCATCAAGGAGTAGCAGTACACCTTCAAGGAGTAGCAGCTCGTCATCAAGACGGAGGTAACAGTAGTTTTTTAAAAATATTTTGAAAGTGGGTGGGGCTTGGACATAAAGTTGCCACCCATTTTTTATAGACCTAAGACAAGAATTTAAGTGAAAGAGAAAGTAAGCATCATGAAACGGATATTCATCATACTAACGACTTTGATCTTATCGATAACAACCGGTTGGTCACAGACACCCTCCGATGCACTTCGATATAGTTATTTGAATATGCAAGGTACAGCTCGAGGCACTGCAGTTGGTGGGGCAATGGGTGCCTTAGGTGGTGATTTCACTTCTTTATCGATCAATCCTGCTGGTGTAGCTGGTTATTGGAAATCTGAAGTTATGTTTACTCCCAGCTACCTGGGTGTCAATAATTCTTCAACGCTGAATGGCGGCCCAGCATCCGACGAGAGTACCAACAGTATCAACTTTAGCAATCTAGGAATCGTATTTGCCAATCAAACACGCCGAGGAAGCTGGAAGTCCGTAGCCCTGGGATTGGGCATGAATAAGATGAACAATTTCGAACAACAGTTTTTCTTCGCTGGAGAAACGGCCGGCACCATTGTAGATCGTTTTGCTGGGAGGGCTGCTGGTTTATCGCCAAATGAACTTGACAATTTCGAAGCAGGTCTAGCCTATGATGTATTGGCATTGTACAATCCAGACAATGACTTCAATTATGAGACAGATTTCGACCGTGCTGGCGATAATGCCTTCACTAAAAGACAAATCGTGAAGAATACGGGATATCAGAATGAGATGGTCATCTCTTTTGGTGGAAACTACAAGGATAAGCTACTGATTGGTGGTACATTGGGAATCCCCTTCATCTCATACAGTTCTGAGAAGCAATATTTTGAGATTGATGAAGCCGATGTGATTTCTGCCTTTAATGAGCTGAACTATAATGAAAACCTCACCATTGAAGGGGCTGGAATCAATCTAAAGGTAGGAGCTATAGCCAAAATCAATAAGTCGCTCCGAGTGGGAGGAGCCTTTCATTCCCCCACTTTCCTCACACTGACAGATCGATTTACAACTGACTTGTCTTATGATTTTACCGATGCGGAGGGAAATCGCGCCGAGACATCCAGCTCACCAGACGGTGAATTTGAGTATGGTTTGACCACTCCATGGAGGGCCGTAGCAAGTGGTGCCTACATTTTTGGCAAGCGTGGATTTATTACCGCAGATGTAGAGTACTCAGATTATGGTTCGGCAAAATTCAACCTTACGAGAAATAGCGATGCCATAGAAGATCGAGAATACCAAGATGAGTTAAATAGAGAAATTTCCGAAACGTACAAAGGTGCGATCAATATACGGCTAGGAGGAGAATTGGCGCTCGAGGGATTCAGATTTAGAGGAGGAGTACAACTGCTTGGCAGTCCTTTTATCGACGACAATTCTTTCCAGACTGTTTATTCTCTGGGGGCAGGTATCCGGGGTAATAAGGCCTTCCTTGATTTAGCATATCAGATTAACAATCAAGAGCAAGGGTATTTTCCTTATCAGGTGGAAGGTGCACCTCAGCAGGATGTGATCAATCAGGTGAATCGTGGGCAAATTATAATGACCATAGGTTTCAAGATTTGACAAAGTATAACCAATCTAGGGTAGAGCAGGTTCTACAATCTGCGGATCAAATAAAACCACCTTGGTGGAACTCTTGCTATTCAGAGCTCAAGGTCATACCATTCCACTTCCAATTGTCTTCTGCGCCCCACTCCTTCTTCAGGAGCATAATGAGTAGCTAGGTATTCGAGAATCGTTGCTTCGTGTTCTCCCAAATCCCAGAGTCGATGCTTGGCTTGCATCCAGCGGATCATCCCTTCCCAACCTTCTTTGGTCGCTCTTGACTGGGTAATGAGTTTTGGTGAATGACAATTCATGCAATTGGCCTTCACCAACTGGATGCCATCAGCCACCACCAGACCTGTAGTTTCATCGTATTGTACCACCCGTATGGTATCCTGCATTTGCTCATCCCGGGATGCTTGCCCATCATGCGAGTTTTGGCAGCCTTGAGTAAGTAAGAATAGGACCAGACCGATTCCTAGCAATATGGCGTGCTTATAAATCCCCCCTGAGAACAAGTCGATAGGGTAGTCTGGTATCAAGTCCTGAGTCTTTCGCATGCTTCTCAAGTTACTTTTATGGCAATGCGATGGCAGGCATTATTTAAATAACCACGGGGGTTCCAGCCAGGTAAGATCATAGGCTGAGATTTATCCTCACTATCTGTTGCTCTAGCCCATACTTCGTAATATCCCTTTTGGGGAAAAGATAGCGAGGTTTTAAAATGTTGCCAAGCCAAGCGGTTGGCAGGTTTTTCAAGCCTACATGGTTGCCATGTCTGTCCAAAATCGATAGATACATCCACTATTTCCACCGCCAGATCTCCCGCCCAGGCATGACCACGAATCGGAAGGGTGTCTTCCAGGCTTATGACCCCCCCGGTCTTGGGATAAGTAATCAAGGACTTCACTGGCATGCTTTGGATAATGCACATATCTTCATCTGCGACTGTTGAGCCAGGTGCTACTGGATCGCATGGTACCCGATAGGACTGCCCGGTCATTTTCGGGCCATCATGAACCTGATCCCTAATGATAATTTTTGTCAGCCACTTTCCTGAACAAGAAGCGGGCCAGCCACCAAAGACCAGTCGTAAAGGATAGCCATTTAGCGGCGGTAGGTCCTGGCCATTCATAGCCCAGGCGATTAGGCTTTCATCCTCCAAAGCTTTATCTAGCGGAACACCCCTCGAAATCACGGTATCATCAGATCCATTCAGGTGCTTGTCCGCACCATAATAACCTATATAGATCGCCGATGATTTAAGGCCTACATGGTAAAGTACATCTTTTAAACGAACACCTGTGAAAGAAGCACAGCCAACGGCACCGGTACTCCACTGATTGCCTTTCGCCGGCGGATTGAACTCACTGCGCCCATTTCCACCACATTCGAGGGTAAGCTGGTAAGTGTGGTGTGTAAAGGTAGACTTCAAATCCGTTAAGGTAAATGCCATCTCCTGCTCGGCAGCTTCACCACCAATGGTCAATTTCCATGTTGATTCAACATCCCCAGTGATTACTTCAGGTGGGATTCCATTATTACGCACAAAAAATAGGTTTCCCGGTGTCAGTCTATCATCCAAGAGATGTGGAGGGGTCTCCATATTGATGGGGCGATCATTCAAAACTGTCAACCTTGCATCTTTGCCAGGAATATCTTGTTGAGCAGGCTCCGCAACCAAGCCGATAGGCAGTAGGCCAGTAGGAAAATTCATTGCGAATACCATAGGAGCGCCCAGTATCGTAGATCCTGAAGCCTTGAGGAAACTTCTGCGGCCCTGCATGTTGGATCTGAGTTTGTCAGACTTGTCATCTGAAGGGGTGCCTAAGTCTATGTCCATGTTATCCATTCGCTTTTGTCATTTGTCATATGCTGATCCCAGTGAAAATTAAAAAAGTTATGGGATGTAATGGGAATTCTGGTCATTCGACTGGAGGCGATGCAGGGAGAAAATGCAGATCCTACAATTGTGTATGTTTGCCAGCAAACTATTTTGGCCTCAATGCGAATATTAAAGGATTCACACGAATTGCTTAAGGTGCTTGACCTTGAATTGATAGATACCAACCTCTATCGAGGAGGTAATCATGATATTGGTGCACATCATGTGTTTGGAGGGCAGGTGCTATCACAAGCTTTGCATGCAGCCATGATGTCCGTATCTGAGGACCGCTTTGTGCATTCTATGCATGCTTATTTTGTTTTGCCCGGAGATTTGCAGCATCCCATCATTTACAATATAGATCAAGTACGGGATGGAGGAAGCTTTACGACGCGTCGGGTGCGTGCTATTCAGCATGGAAAAGACATCTTCATTTTGGCCGCTTCATTCCAATTGAAACAGGAAGGTTTTGATCATCAAATTGAGATGCCTGAGATTCCAGGCCCTGAAAAGCTATATTCTGACCAAGATCTACTTGAAAAATACGCCGACCTGATACCTGTAGCCTACCGTAGATACCTGCGGCCGAGACCCATCGAATTTCGACCCGTTGATCCATCAAATTTCTTGGGAAATAAAGATCAAGAACCACTGCGCTACGTGTGGTTTAAAGCCAAGGGCAAGTTGTCGCAGGATGTACGCGTTCACCAAAGGTTGCTGGCATATGCTTCTGATTACAATCTGCTTACCACTGCCTTGCAGCCTCATCAGGAAGAAGCTGTGCAACATAAGGTCCAGCTGGCCAGTATTGATCACGCCATGTGGTTTCACCGAGATTTCGCCGTCGATCATTGGCTATTGTACATGGTGGATAGCCCAAGTGCTGGTAATGCCCGGGGCTTCACACGTGGTAGCATATTCACTGAAGATGGGATATTGGTGGCATCGGTAGTTCAGGAAGGCCTCTTACGTAAGAAAGGTAAGCGGGACTAAATCATCCATATCTATTGATTCTCCAATCTTGAGCGCACTCTACAAAGATCGCCAAAAGACCCAATTTTGATTTGGCACTCATATCGGAGTGCGCTCAATCTTTATAGTTCGGACCAAATTAGTACTCTGTCCAGTGGAATATGTTGAATAATTTTGAGATCAATTTTGTGAAAGACAAGGCGTCAAAACGGAATCATGGCCATAGCCCTGTTGAGTATTTGCAACAAAGGCTTTCGCAAAATGGGACCATAAATTAACGACAATCTTCCAGTGGATAGAGTACTAATTCGGCGAGTCGTTCTTTACAACCTTGTGCAGCACGTAATCACTCGAACCATGCGGTATAAGGACATGGTACACTCCACTTGGCAACTGAGAAATATCCATTTGCTCCGCACGCAGATAAGACGCATAGACCGTTTGACCAGATGCACTAATTACCCTTGCCAGTCTCTGTCGATCCAGATCTGGACCCTTGATGTTCAATAATCCCCTGGTGGGATTAGGAAAAACGCTAAGATTAGCAGCCTCAGCATCAAGAATGGAGACCGAGGTCGGTCCGATCTCATAGATTTCAACCTTCCCTTGATCATTGTTGCCATCGTCATTTCCGGGCGCACCCACAGCAAAAGTTTCTCCATCTGCAGATAGCGAAACGCTCCAGCCAAATGCCTCACCCACTAAGCCGGTAATTTCCTGAAAGGGCGAAGACCATGTGGTTCCATCGAAATCGTACACACCCACTGCACCCGGTGTCGATGAACTATTAGACCCCAGTGCCCCGACGATTACCCGATTTCCATCGGAAGATATATCTGTGGAAAATCCCGATACTCTGCTTGAATTTATACTCATAGGACCACCTAGCTGCTGCCAACCGTCATCCTGATATTCGAAAACTTGCACTTTGCCCGCACCGGCAGGAGCACCCACAGCTATACGCATACCATCACCGGAGATAGCTACGGAATAGCCTGTAAGATCCAATCCACCTACTATAGGTTCTCCCATAAGTTCCCAATCTCCAATATCTTCAAACTTGTAGACCTGGACCTGGCCTTCACCCGTATTGTCAGGAGTGGTTGGAATACCTATGGCCATAATGGATCCATCATAGGATAGGTCTAGTGACCGGCCCATCTCCCCAAAAGGCAACGGACTGTCTAGTGGACTTCCTATTGTTCGCCATTCGTTGTCTATGAATTCAAATACCTCTACATAGCCTACATCATCTCCAACCCCATCAAATGAGCGAGCACCCACTGCCACACGCTTGCCATCTCCAGAAAGGGAAATAGCCGATCCAAATAGATTGGCCAATTCATCAGGACCGACGAAGCCAGGACCAATTGAGCTGTAGTCAATGCCTACTTTTTCAAAAACATTAACTTGTCCCTGAATGGTACCAGGTGATCCGATGGCCACCATATTCCCATCATCTGATATATCAACAGCCAGACCTGATGCACCACCTTCAATTCCGGTTATACCCCACTGAAAGGACCATTCATTAAATATGTCGGCAAACACGCGCATGGAGCCCGTGCCATCGTCGCTGAAAGGTCCACCAATGACCACGAGTCTGGCGTCTCCAGATAATTGTACGCTATATCCATATTGCTCGTCCGCTTCAAATCCCAGTAGGTCAGATCCAATCTGTTCCTGCGCTGTAAGTGAAAGTGTGATCAACAAGGAGACTGCCGCCACAGAAAAAAATCTAAACATGTGCTGTTTTTTATTTTACTGCCACTAAGTTAGCAAAGCTACAAATGTCTCTTTCTCACCCAATGGGGTGATATTGGACAATCTGTTGAACTGTTAGATCGAGTACTTGTGTAATTTTTGGCCATTAAAAGCCGGTAAGGCATCTTTCTGGGAGACTGGGGTCCCTTAGAACGTGCTCCGCGCCCCTTGTTCTACACGACTTTAGGAAGGGATGAGCTACTGTGGGTATAATATGCACAGTTTTCGACTACAAGAATGTCCAGGTGAAGGTATTGAATCGGTTGCACCTTTTCTTTCAGCATAAGGTGATTGACGAGATTGAGAATGCCCATGTATCCCTGCATAATGGGATGTTGATTGATGAGAAGTTGATCCGGTTTGCCTGTAAATACTGGAGATTTGGTTCTATCAAATCAAAACCAACGATGGAAAGACCATCCAAAAGCTTTTTGGGAAGACATTCAATCAGCAAATAAGCCCGCGAGTTGGTCACGAAGACGGAATTAAGGCTGGGATGTGATTTCCAAATATCAACTAAGAAATCACTAAAGGTAGACTTACCCCGCCCATGATCGAAATGAGCTGTAAGTATGTTTACTTTTTTTCCATCGATGCCATCAAAATAATCACGGAAACCTCGTTCCTTATCAATTAGGTGTTGAGCACTAGCTGACATGGAGTCGATATTGATGAGTAATGCCGTCGAACCATTGGTTACACCAAAGTTCAACAACCTTGCAGCCACAATTCCGCTTTGATACGAATCCTGGCCGATGTAGCACAAGGCCTGAGGGGCATCAATTTGAGTGTTGATCAAGGCCACGGGAATACCTTGCTCACAGCATGTATTGATGAAGGTTAGGCCTTCCTCCTTAAAAATGGGAGCAAGTACTATAGCGTCCGGACCGAAGGCCAGAATTTCATTGCTTTTTTTTAAAAAAATCACTCGGATCATGGCAGTAGGATACAATCACTTCCACACCATAGTGCTCGGTGGCATCCTTCGCTTTATCAATGCTCGTATGGATTTGCGCCCAATAATAATCGCAATTGTCGGAGATGAGCGCGTGAATGTTAAGGGTTCTATCGTAGGCTAGGGTACTGGCAATGATGTTACGTCGATAACCCAGATCATTCATGACTTCTTTTACACGAGTCTGCACCTAAGGCGATACCCGACCTCTTTTATGGATGACGCGGTCTACCGTTCCTACCGAAACACCTGCCTTCAGGGCAATGTCTTTGATTCGAATTCTCATCCGGAACCCAGTGATGAATTATTAATGACTTTCATTATGGTCAGCACTCAAAAAGTTAAATATTGGCTGAGTGTGCGCAAAAAAAACTAAGATATTTATATATATTGGGCCAAGATTTGAGAAATTTTGAGCGAGGGGATGGACATTTACATAGTTTCAAACGTTACTCCCATTAAGTTGAGCAAACAAAGAGAATGTCCTCATTGATCAGCAGGTCTGTAATGATTCTACTACAAAACAAGCATTCGATTCCGTTACTTTCTACATAAAAATGAAGATTCCTCAGGTAGTTAGCCTTGGAGGATCTCAATTTGAACTTTTTTAAAACTCGTCACATGAAAAAAACGTATTTACTTACTTTACTGTTTGCCATTTTGGGCGCCGTAGGCGTGATGGCACAGACTACCGTTACTGGTACGGTAACCAGCACGGATGGAGAACCCCTGATTGGGGTGAACATCCTGGAGGTTGGCACTACCAATGGTACGGTTACAGATCTAGATGGAAAGTATTCCATCGATGTAAGCTCTGCGGATGCGGAGCTGCAATTTTCATATACTGGTTTTACATCCGCGTCAATGGATGTGGGTGGTCAATCAATGATCAACTTAATCTTGCAAGAAGGTGTAGCCATCGAAGAAGTGGTAGTGACCGCTCTCGGTATTTCTCGTGAGAAGAAATCCATTACCTATGCCGCACAAAATGCAAAGATAGAGGCACTGAACGAAGCAAGACCCACCAATCTCCTGGATGGTCTTTCCGGTAATGTAGCCGGTATCTCCATAGGGAGGACCGGTCAGGGAGTCAGTGGAGCCTCAAAAGTGGTCCTGAGGGGAAATCGCTCCATCGATGGCAGTAGCCAACCACTTTATGTCGTGGATGGTGTACCTCTTGGCGGCGACATCAGCAACCTGAGTGCCGATGATATCGCATCCATCACGGTATTAAAAGGTGCCAACGCAGCGGCACTCTACGGTAGCCGTGCAAATAATGGGGTTATCGTGGTTGAGACGAAGATGGCTCGTGGGAAAGAAGGCTATGCCATCGATTTGAACACCAGTTATATGGCCGCCGCTCCGATCTTTCTGAATGACTTTCAGAATGAGTATGGACAAGGTAGTGATGGTCAGTTTAGTGAACATGCTGCACGCTCCTGGGGGCCAAGATTTGATGGTAGCCAGAAGCCAACCTGGTCAAATAATCCTGCAAGGGACGGGGAAACCCAGCCCTATGTTGCCCAACCGAATAATAGAACCAGTGATTTCTTCCAAACCGGGCACAATTTTTCTACGAACTTGGGTATATCGACAAGAACGGAAAATACCACAGCGTACTTTTCCTACACATTTACCGATGCCGAAGGTGTAGTACCACTGAATGCCA
>JABDMH010000053.1 GCA_013001595.1 Saprospiraceae bacterium
AGTCTAAGGTGGGTTCGAAATAAGCAGAAGTGGTCTTGGTGATTTGATTTTTCAGCTCGTCTAATGTGTATCCGATGGCCAACTTGGCAGCAATTTTGGCAATGGGGTATCCAGTGGCCTTACTCGCCAGGGCTGATGATCGAGATACCCTCGGGTTGATTTCTATGGCGATGATGTCTTCATTCTCAGGGTTGATGGCAAATTGCACATTGCAACCTCCGGCAAAATTTCCAAGGGATCGCATCATTTTAATACCATCATTGCGCATCTTTTGGAAGGCCGTATCTGATAGCGTCATGGCTGGTGCCACCGTAATGCTATCACCCGTGTGTATGCCCATCGGGTCTAGGTTTTCGACCGTGCAAATGATGGTTACATTATCATTGCTATCGCGTAGGAGCTCGAGCTCATATTCCTTCCAGCCGAACAGTGCTTTTTCGATCAGGACCTCATGAGTAGGAGATGCGTTTAAACCTCTCCTTAATGCGACATCAAAATCAGCAGGATCCTTCACAAATCCGCCACCACTTCCACCCAGGGTATAGGATGGTCTGATCACCAATGGATAACCGATCTTTTGGGCTGCATCTTTACCTTCCAAAAATGAGTTGGCAATGATGGAAGGAGCGACAGCCATATCGATGCGACCCATCAACTTTCTAAATTCTTCGCGATTTTCTGCCAATTCTATAGCATCTAAATCAACGCCGACGAGCTTGACGTCATACTTTTCCCATACGCCATGTTCGCCAGCCTCTATGGCCAGATTGAGGGCGGTTTGTCCACCCATGGTGGGAAGTACGGCATCGATCTGCTGTTCTTCCAGAATTTGCACAATGCTATCCACAGTGAGCGGCAGTAAATAGATGTGGTCTGCGGTGACGGGATCCGTCATGATCGTCGCAGGATTGGAATTAATTAAGCTGACTTCAATCCCTTCTTCCCTCAAAGAGCGCGATGCTTGGGTTCCGGAATAGTCAAACTCGCAAGCTTGACCAATAATGATGGGTCCGCTGCCGATAATCAGCACGGAATTAATCGAAGTATCTCTAGGCATGTGATGAGCAGGTTTAGATCGGGAGCCAAAGATATACATTCATAGATATTTCAATTAATACCTACCATCATTTATATAAATGGGGATCATAAGGCAAAATGCAGATGGTAACCTCACCAGACCTCAGCTTTCGTCTTCCCCATTTTGAATAGTTAAGAAAAAGACTTGATGTGACCATCTCAAGGATTATGATGATATTTTTGCTACATATATGCAACAAGTACTAATTACCGATGATGTCCATCCCTTACTCATTAGGAGTCTGGAAGAGATGGGATATCAATGTCATTATCATCCCCAGATTAGCTTGGAACAATCCACAGCGATGTTACAGGATGTTGAGGGCATTGTGATGAAAGCAAAGATCAAGGCAACTCGAAGATTTCTTGAGCAAGCACCTAAGCTACGCTGGATTGCCCGACTCGGTTCGGGACTTGATAATATTGATTTGGAGGCAGCCGAGGATTTTGCCATAGCCGTTCTTTCAGCACCTGAGGGAAATTGTAACGCTGTGGCAGAGCATGCCATCGGAATGTTGCTCGGCCTGCTAAATAAGATTGTCAAATGCGACGCTGCGGTCAGACAATTGAGCTGGCAGCGGGAAGCCAACCGTGGAGCTGAGTTGGCTGGTAAGACCATTGGCATAATAGGATATGGCCATACGGGAGCTGCCTTTGCCAAGAAACTAGCTGGCTTTGATGTCCAAGTACTAGTGTACGATAGATTTAAGAAAGACTTGGAGATCGACGCACCATATATAGATGTTAGCGCCTTGGCAACCATCCAGCAGGAATCTGAAATCATTAGTCTTCATGTTTCACTCAACCCATCAAGTCAGCACATGGTCGATGCTGCATTTATCAGTGCTTGTAATCATCCTTTCATCCTTATCAATACCGCCCGCGGTCAGGTGGTAAAGACAAAAGATCTGGTCGAAGGCTTACAGACCAAAAAAATCTTAGGTGCTTGTCTTGATGTTTACGAAAATGAGAAGCCCAACACCTTTTCGGAATATGAAAAAGAACTATATTCAACGCTGTATAATTTCGAAAATGTCGTGCTTACACCACATGTAGCTGGTTGGACAAAAGAGTCGAAAGAGCGGATCGCACAAGTACTTATATCGAAGCTAGGTAATTTGAAAGCTTAATGCAGAAACAGCACATTTTCCTTACTCGTACGTTTAGACTGAGTGATTTGCCATTTCATGATCCAAGAACCACCAAATTGTAATGAAGTGTGCATGTTTTGAAGTACGGGATCGCTAGATAATAAGTTCCCGATTTAGACGATGTTACTTTGAATTTAGACAAGGCATAAAAAATAAACATAATGGGGCTAAGTGAATTTTTTATAACGTAGCATAAATTCAAAAGAACCAGTATAAATGGTGAAGTTATTTTTTATCGGGCCCTAAGCTGGATACATAATTGTTGCACTTGTTCAGTTCAACATTTGTAAGTTTGCCGGCATTTGTGTTATCTCAACTATCGTATGAAGCAGATCTATCATAGTATCCGCACGCTTCTGATCATTTTGTGCTGCGCATCCGTAGTGTCGGCACAAACAGCCCTGCAAGGGAAGGTGACTGACGAAGAGACCAAGGAGGCGATTTTGTTCTGCAATGTAGCACTCTATAAAAATGGTGTGCTGATGCAGGGTGCTGAGACTGATCTAGACGGCAATTATTCATTCTCAAATATTGACCCTGGTACCTACGATGTCGAAGCAAGCTATGTGGGTTATCAAACTCAACGGATAGCAGGTATACTTGTTTCTGCAGGAAAGGTCAACAAGGCAGACATTGCGCTTAGTCAAGGGGTTGTACTGGATGCAGTGGTGGTTACTGAATTTAAGGTGCCTTTGGTTGAACAGGATAATACGACCTCAGGAGGGGTGGTGACCAGTGAGCAGATTAGGAACCTTCCCACGAAAAGCATCAACACTATTGCCTCAGCCACGGCAGGCATATCTTCACGTGATGGAGAAAGTATTGCCATCAGGGGGTCTAGATCAAATGCTACCTATTACTATATTGATGGTGTCCGCGTATTTGGATCTTCGCTAATACCTCCTTCCGAGATCGATCAACTGCAAGTGATCACTGGAGGTATCGAAGCCCGATATGGTGATGTGACTGGAGGCGTAATTTCCATAACTACCAAAGGGCCTTCCAATAAATTGAGTGCAGGATTTGAGCTGGAGACATCAGAATACCTAGATAAATACGGTTATAATGAGGCCAATGCCTATCTAAGTGGACCTATTTTGAGAAATAAGGCCGGGAAGTCCATCATAGGTTATCGATTTGCCGGTCGTTACGTTTATCGTGGAGACGATAGCCCATCTGCGGTTGACCTTTTTCAGGCGACACCGGAATTGTTAGAAGAGCTGCAATCCAATCCCACAAGAAGGGTCGGCGGCTCAATTTTTCCATCTGGCGAATTTATTCATAGAGAGGATGTGCGTCGCACAAGTATGCGGCCTAATGAAGAAAGTCAAACTTTGGACCTTACTGCTAAGATTGATGCATTGCTGACACCCAGTATGGACATCACGGTCAGTGCCTCCATGCGAGACATCAGAAATCGATTCGCTCCCGGAGCTTCTTCTATTTCAGAGGCTGGCTGGCAACTGCTGAACTCAGAAAATAATCCACGCAGCTATAACAATAGATACCGGGGAAATGTACGCTTCAGACATCGACTGGGCAGATCCGGTTCTGATAGTCAAAAGAAGGCTTCCAGTCTAATTCAAAATGCAACTTATAACATCCAAGTTGGATACGAAAGGGCTGATGGCAATACTGAAGATATCCGCCATAAGGGCAATCTCTTCCGATATGGTCACGTGGGAACGTTTGATTTTGATTGGATTCCTACGGAAGGAGAATCTGAATACTCAGGTGGCATCACGGGTATTGCACATGCCGGTTTTCTCCAACAACTCAATGAACCCTTCATTCCTTCAGAGTATAACCCAATCTTGGCCAACTATAACAATAGTATTGACCAAGGATCTTTTCAGAACTATTTAGCCTTCAATGGTTTTCGATCCACGGCGGTGAGCAACCTTTGGGGACTCTACCAAAATGTGGGAAGTGTCTATACTAGTTTTGATAAAAGTGCCAACGATCGATATACATTACAAGCTAGTGCCAACCTAGATCTTGTTCCTGGGGGATCAGACAAGGGACGGCATTCCATAGAATTTGGCATCCTGCATGAGCAGAGTTATGATCGATTTTGGAGAGTGTCACCCTTTAATCTTTGGGAAATTGCTCGATTGCAGGCCAACCGGCACATCATTGGAGTCGATACCAATAATATTGTGGGCAGCTTCGGTGGGGTAGTTCTCAATCAGTTTACCTTCGATGAATTCGAGAAATTAATAACTGAAGATGATGACCTGAAATTTTATAGTGCCATTCGCGAACAACTTGGAGTTCCCTTGACGGAGTATGTCAATGTAGATGGCATCCATCCGGACGACCTGAGCCTTGATCTCTTTTCACCTCTGGAACTTACGGATCAACGTGCAGTTAACTTCTATGGCTATGATTACCTGGGTAATGCACTAGGTAATGATGTTACATTTGGTGATTTCTTTACCGGGAGAGATGTTAATGGCAAGCGGAATTTTTTAGTTGCACCCAACAAGCCACTCTACCAAGCAGCTTATATCCAAGACAAGTTCAGCTTTCGCGACATTATTTTTCGAGTAGGGCTAAGGGTAGACCGTTACGATGCAAATACCAAAGTATTGCGTGACCCTTATTCGCTATATGAGATCATGGATGCCGAAAACTTTTATGGCAGATTTGGTGGAGAAAGGCCAAATGCAGTCGAGGATGACTTTAAAGTATATGTGACCGGAGAAGGTAGCACCGATGTCAAGGCATTTAGACGTGGAGACCAATGGTACTTTGCCAACGGTACACCAGCTAACGATGGAAACATCATCTTCGGCGGTGAAATTGTGTATCCCCAGTACTTCGATGAACGGGTCAATAACATCAAAAGCAACGACTACGATTTTAATCAGTCTTTCCAAGACTATACGCCTCAAGTGAATTGGATGCCACGCATGGCCGTTTCCTTTCCCATTTCTGATATTGCCAACTTCTTTGCACATTATGATGTCCTGGTGCAGCGACCTCCCTCCAATACCATTGCAACACCGCTTACCTGGTATTACTTTGAGGATGATAACTACTCAGCCAACAATCCGTTAAACAACTCCAATCTACTTCCAGAGCGTACCATCGATTACGAAGTAGGCTTCCAACAAAAGCTGTCTACTGCTTCGGCACTAAAGATCAATGCTTATTACAAGGAGTTGAGGGATATGCTTCAGCAGCAGACCTATTTATTTTTGCCTTCACCTATTGGCACCTATGTTACGATAGGCAATGCTGATTTTGGCACGGTAAAGGGCTTTTCATTGCAATATGACCTCAGAAGATCAGTAAATACAACCATCCAAGCTAATTATACGCTGCAGTTTGCGGACGGCACTGGTTCAAATGTCAATAGCCAGCGCGGATTGACGACGCGAGGCAATCTCCGGACACTCTTTCCGCTGAACAGGGATGAACGCCATTCCTTCAAATTTACCCTAGACTACCGTTATGGCGCAGGCAAAAACTACAATGGTCCTCGACTATTTGACCGGAACATACTGTCAAATTTTGGCATAAATCTTCAGTCATTTGCCGTGTCTGGAAGGCCTTACACGCGAAGAATTCGAGCCCAGCCATTTGGAGGAAGTGGGTTTTTTGGATCCATCAATGGTGCTCGGCAACCATGGACTTTTAGCATCGATATGCGTATGGATAAGAGCTTTGTGTTGCCAACCAGTAATCAGGAGAAGCCGTTAAGATTTAACGTTTCGCTACGGGTGCTCAATTTATTGAATACCAAGAATGTGCGCAACGTATATTCTGTTTCGGGATCACCATATGATTCAGGTTTTTTACTCTCCTCTGATGGCCAGTCTACATTGGCCAATGTGCGAAATACCGGGGAGATTGTAAATGAAGCCGGCCGTGATGAACGTGCTTATACCGATGCCTATAACCAGCTGGTGGCGACCGCTGATAATTTTTACTTGCCCAGGAGAATATTTCTCGGGATAAGGTTTGACTTTTAAGTTAATGATCTATGCACAATAGAACAATTATCCGGCAACTGCTTATCTACATACTTGTAGTCGGAGTGATCTATGGCCATGCCAAACCTCCACCAGGCTGGAATACACCTGGTGCAGGTAGAATCGAATCAGAAAACGTTCGGTTTGGTTATCGGGCTGATTGTGCACCAGCTACTTCAGAAACAGATATGGCCATCAATAACGTACGTGCTCGTCTGCTGGGGGGTGGTGATGTATGGTGGGATTTGGCTGGAAATGGTAGGTACATTGTACCTAAGGTAGACCCAGCTTCTGGTCTAGATGAGGTCTCTTCTATTTTTGCCGGAGCGGTATGGCTGGGAGGATATGACCCAGTGGGCAACCTTAAACTCGCAGCGCAGACTTTTCGAACATCAAATGCCAACGACTTTTGGCCAGGGCCATTACATCCGCTGACAGGTACCATTGAACGGGATACCTGTGCTCGCTGGGACAAGCATTTTCGAGTGTTGGGAGAAAATATTCGTGGCTTTTTGAGCGACTACACCAAAGCACAAGAATCTGGTTCGGCTTTGGAGAAAGAAGATATACCAGAGGATGTTTTGGGATGGCCTGCATTTGGAAATCCATATTTTACCGAGATCCATGGCTTTGATTTACCCAGCACCATACAGGGTTATGGTGGCTTCTTTGATGCCAATGGCGATGGTATCTATGATCCTGTCCTCGGGGGCGATTATCCCATCATTGAGATACGTGGCTGCCCGATACCGCAATTCCCGGATGAAATGGTTTTTTGGATCTATAATGATGCCGGAGGTATTCACACGCAAACTATGGGCAATGCCATACAGATGGAAATCCAAGTGCAGGCCTTTGCCTATGAGACCAATGATGAGATTAACGATATGACGTTTCAACGTTATAAGCTAATTAATCGCGCTACCCAATCGATTGACAGCACCTACTTTGCCATGTGGGTAGATCCAGATTTGGGCTGCGGAAATGACGATTACATTGGCTGTGATACCATGCGTAGTTTGGCGTATGTCTACAATGAAGATTTGATTGATGGGATAACCGGTTGTGATTGTGAGGGTACACCCACCTATTGTGAAGATGTACCGATTCTTGGAGTAGATTACTTTCGTGGACCACTGGATGAAAACGGAGAAGAAATTGGCATGTCCTCTTTCACTTATTTCAACAATGCCGGGATAGGCCAGTGGCCGGACGCCCAAACTGACCCAGACATAGCTCAGGAGTATTACAACTATATGTCGGGATCATGGAAGAACGGTACACCCTTCAGTTTTGGGGGAGATGCCTTTAATGTGGGTGCTCCGCGTATAGACTATGCCTTCACGGAAGCCCCCAATAATAACAATGGCTGGTCCATGTGCACTGCCCGTTTACCTTTTGGAGATCGACGGACGATTCAGGCATCTGGACCATTTAGGTTAGACCCCGGAGCGACCAATGAGTTGATCATTGGCGTGGTGTGGGTGCCAGACATCACGGACTATCCCTGTCCAAGCATTGAGCCCCTCTTGTTTGCAGATGAGACGGCCCAGGCTCTCTTTGATAATTGCTTTGACATTACCGATGGGCCAGATGCCCCCGATTTAGATTTTATCGAGTTGGATCGAGAGCTGATTTGTATCCTCACCAACGATGTAGAATCCAACAATTATGAAGAAGCTTATGAAGAGCTTGATCTGCGCGCACCTCCCGAATTGCCTGAAGATGAAAAGATGTACAAATTCGAAGGGTACAAAGTTTTTCAACTGAATGGACCGGAAGTGACGACCGCTGAGCTGGATAATCCAGATAAATCGCGACTGATCTTTCAGAGCGATATCAAGAATGGGGTATCGCAAATTGTGAATTGGACACCTATGGCACATCCAACCGAGAATGGGGAGCTGCTTTTTGAACCGCAGGTGAAAGTGATGGGTGCTGACGATGACATAAGACACACCTTCCGGATTACGGAAGATCAGTTTGCCACTGCTGATAGGCAGCTCATCAATCATAAAAAATACTACTTCACGACCGTAGCCTACGCCTACAACAACTTCGATGCATTTGATACCGATAACAATACGGGTCAGCGAGCACCCTACCTTGAGGGTCGTAGAAATATTCAAACCTACATTCCGATTCCTCGACCCATTAGTTTTCAAAAGCTGAATACAGATTATGGTGATGGACCGTCCATAACCAGGCTAGATGGGAAAGGTGCGGGCAATATATTCTTAGATCTTACGGAGGAGACGCAACAAGCCATTATTGATGGCACCACCAATGGAGAGCTCACTTACGAGAATGGCAGTGGGCCAATTGGTGTGAAAATCTATAATCCACTGGATGTTGTTGAAGGAGAATTCGAACTGTCCTTTACCGACGGCAATAGCGACGATGATGTCCTGGATATGGATGCTCGGTGGAAGCTTATAGATCTAGCCAATCCCGAAAACATCATTGCGTCGGATAACAGTATAGCGCGCTTGAATGAGCAGATCATTGGAGACTATGGCTTTTCTGTGTCCATTGGTCAAACTGAAGATGCGGGTGATTTCTTGGCGGACAGCAATGGAGTGATCGGCATTAGGTTTGAATATGCAGATCCGAATAATCCTTGGCTTAATTTTTATATGGACCAGGATGGAAATGTCTATGATTTTGCCAAGACCAATGTGGGAGAAAGCGAGTTTGAGGATGATCCTAAACAACTATTTACCAATTCATATAGTGGCATGCTCCCATTTTTTATCACGGACTACAGGTTTGATCCCGCTAATGCATACATCACTCCTTCGTGGATCGATAATAGAGCAGGCATGTCTTTGGTAAAGGTTAAGACAGGCATGTCTGATCTCAACAATGTCGATGTAATCTTTACGGCAGATAAAAGCAAGTGGAGTCGATGTGTGGTGGTGGAAACGGCCTCGCCCTTCTACTATAATTCCGGAAATAATGGGGGCTCTGGATTTAGCACACAAGGGGGCAGTCTAAATTTCGATTTGCGCAATGCGCCCTCGGTTGGAAAGGAAGATAGTGATGGCGATGGTCTACCTGATCCTGATGGCGACGGCATTGGCATGGGCTGGTTTCCAGGGTATGCCATTGATGTAGAAACTGGAGAACGCCTTAATGTGTTTTTTGGGGAAAATTCTGTTTATCAGCAGGCATATTTTGATGCATTTGTACCTGGGGAGGAGCCGATTGGCGCTGATATGATGTGGAACCCTGATGATCGCACAACGTTTGTGCTTCCTACCATCAATATTTCAGCTTTCCATACGTCGGGGCAGCATTTCATTTATGTCACCAGACAGAAATATGATGAGTGCGCTGACTTAAGATCTCGACTAGATCCATTCGTCTCCTTTAACCGAAAGTTTAATGGATTGCGGGATGTGACATGGACGGGAATGCCGTTTACAAATGGTACACTAACATCGTATGCAGAAGGGCTCATACCTAGTGATTTGACAATTAAGATCCGGGTGAGTAATCCATATCAAGTGGCCGAAGGAAGTGGGGTTAATAATGGACACCCTAGCTATCGATTTAAGATCGAAGGACAAGCTGCCGAAGATCTCATTGAGCAGCAAGCTCCTGATCTCTTATCTGATGTTAATGTGGTGCCAAATCCATACTTGGCCTATTCGGCGTATGAGGTGTCACAGTTTACCAATACGGTTAAGATTACTAATTTGCCACCTCGATCAATTGTGACGATTTATTCTTTAGATGGGCGATTCATCCGTCAGTATAGGCGTGATGAGAGAGGTATTTCGCAAGGTGATCGATCCAATCCTGGTATCCGACGCACCCAAGTTACCCCCGATTTAGAATGGGATCTGAAGAACAGTAAGGGCATACCCATCGCCAGCGGTGTATACTTAGTGCATATCAATGGCTATGAACTGGGTGAACGGACGATTAAATGGTTTGGCATTAATAGAAAATTTGACCCATCAGGACTATAGAATATGAGGAAGATACAGGTGTTTTTCTTGATGGTATGTATGGGCTTTCAACCTGTGTTTGGAGGCAATCCTGATCGACAGGGTGAAGCAGGAGCATATGAACTACTGCTCAATCCATGGGCACGAAGTGCTGGTCTGCATACCATGAGTACGTCCATGATTTCTGGAGTAGAGTCATTGAGACTTAATCCAGCTGGTCTGGTTCGAGTACCTAAAACACAAGTCCTCATCGGCCATACGAGATATTTGATTGGTTCAGGGATAAACCTAAATGCGGTGGGTCTAGGCCAGCGAATAGGTGAAAACGGCGTTTTTGGTCTCAGTCTGATGGCGATGGACTTTGGTGACATACCGATTACAACGGTTTCCCAGCCAGAAGGGGTGGGTGCAAATTACTCTCCTAGTTTCTTCAATCTGGGATTATCTTATGCCCATATTTTTGAAAATAAAGTATCGGTTGGATTTACATTACGTGCCGTCTCGGAATCTACTACAGATCTTTCGGCGCAGGGATTTGCCGTCGATGCGGGCGTACAATATGTGACGGGTCCAAAGGATAATTTCAAATTTGGTATTTCTTTACGCAATGTGGGTACACCCATGCGATTTGGTGGAGAAGGTCTTTCCTTTAGGGGCCAGAATCCCGATGGGGTCATCAGCTACGACTTAAGTTATGATCAACGTGCGGCAACATTTGAATTGCCATCGGTACTAAACATTGGTGCTTCCTATGATTTCCGTGTCAATGCGAGAAACCGGCTTACAGTATTGGGCAACTTCACCTCCAATTCCTTTTCAAGAGATGCCATTGGTGGTGGTCTAGAATATGC